>NZ_CP067073.1:0-1068678 GCF_020871915.1 Rhizobium sp. AB2/73
ACGCCGATGCGGATGAGATGGGAAGGGTCGAATTCTAGGCCGAAGCGTTTGTCGGGAATTCGTTTGAAGAGCTCTTGCCAGCCTTTCGGCGTGGTGCCGATGAAATTGTCCTTGGGGCCGGGCCAGTTCTCGATCGCGAAGATCAACCCGCTCGACGTCGTCCTGGCGATCAGCCGGTTGGCGAAGTCGGCGAAATCGTCATAATTGGCATCCTCGTCGGCGCTGTCGTCGCGACCGGGAAAGATAATGAAGATCGGCACGTCCGCTTCGCCGATCGCGTCGGCGAATTCCTCGGTGATGGTTCGAAGCTCGCCGCGTTTGCCGCGATCGGCATCGAGCTGATTGCCGAAAAAGGCGATCGAGGAGACGAAGAGGTTGCGGTCGCGGGCAAGAGCGACCGCCGCTCGTACCTTGTCCGGCGTCTTGATATGGCCGCGGACATCGATTTCGATCGCATCGAAACCGGCGGAGGCGGCGAAGTCCACCACCTCCTCGAAGGGCCTATCGTTGAATGTCGACGTATAAAAACCGATCCTCATCAAAATCCTCCCTGCGGCCGCGGCGGCCAATTCAATTGTTCAGGCGGTCCATGAATTTGAGTGGTGAACGCGTGCGCTGGACCTCGTCGGCCGAGGCAAGCATGAGGGCTGCGGCCATCGGCATTGCCGCGGCGCCGATCGCGCAGGCGTCCTCTCCGAGCGAGGCACGGTGGATCGATGGCAGTGCCGTATCCTCCATATCGAGGTGCTCGTGGACATAGCGCAGCAGTTCATCGATCATGCGGATGGGCAAGCGGCCGCCAAGGATGATGGCGTCGGGATCGACGATCATGCCGATGTGCTTGACCGCGACGGCCAGATGCGCGCTCATCCCCTTCAGCCATTGGGAGGCCAGTTTTCTGCCACGGGCATCCAGCGTGAGGAGGTCCGAGGGCACGCTTGCCTTTATGCCGTGTTCGCCCAAGAACTTGTAGAGGAAGAAGAGCGAGAATATTTCGCCGAGAAGCTCGACTTTCTGGCCTCCCCTGTGGCGCGGATCGGCGATTGGCAGCCAGCCGATCTCGCCGCTCAGGCCCATGGCGCCGCGATGGCCGGCGCCATCGAGCACGAGCCCGCCTCCGGGGCACGCATTGATCGCGATATAGAAGAAGCTGCGGCTTTCCGCTCCAAGCCCGTAGTCCAGCTCCGCAAGCGCTCCCGCATTCGTTTCGTTCTCGATGAAGACGGGATGCTGCGTCAGGTTCTCCAATGCGGCGCGCACGTCGAATTCCATCCACTCCCCATAATTATCGGGCTTGCCGAGGAAGTCGATCTCGCCGAGCCAATCCGGCATCGCGAGTCCGATACCCGCCAGATGCGCGTCATCGATCAGGCGGCTGCGCTGGAAATGCGAGATCGCATCGGCGGTCAGCTGCATGAATTCGCCCGGCAGGATGTAGCGCTTTTCGTGGTGGACGCGGGCGCGCACGTTGCCGACGGCATCGACGGCAAGGATCGTCAAATGGTCGCGATCGATGTTGATGCCGATCGCGAAGAAGGCGTCGGGGTTGATCTCAAGCTCGATCGCCGGCTGTCCCCTCAGACCATGGCGCCGCCGGGCTTCTATGATCAGGCCTTCGTCGAGCAGGCGATCGACCATGCGGGCGATCGCCGGCTTGGTGAAGCCGGTCTGCCGGGCGATCTCGGCGCGCGAAATCGGCGCTTGCCGATGGATGCAGCGTAGAACGACGCCTCGATTGTGCTCGCCCGCATCCTCGACATTGGCTCCCGTCAGGTCGGGAGACAGTTTGACACCGGTCGGTTGGTTCATCCTCGGGATCCCTTATCAGTCTGGCACGCGCAAACCGGCCTCACCCCTTCACCGAGCCGCTGGTCATGGAGCCAAGGATCAGCCGTTGCAGCGACAGGAATGCCACGATCGCCGGTACGACGGAGATGAGGCAGGCGGCCGCCAGCAGCTGGATGGACGAGTCGGTTTGCATGCCACGGAAATTAAAGATCCCGACGCCGATCGGCATCAAATTGTTTTGCGTGAGCAGCAGAAAAGGCACGAGAAATTGCGACCAGCCGGCAATGACCGTGATGATGAAGACGGAGGCGATGCCCGGTGCCGACAGCGGCAGCACGATCCGCCAGAAGACGGAGAAACGGTTGCATCCGTCGATCATCGCGGCTTCGTCGAGGCTGCGCGGAATGCCGTCCACCGTGCTCTTCAGAAGCCATGTCGCGAGCGGCACGCCGAGCGCGATATAGACCATCGTCACGGCGAAATGCGTATCGAGCAGGCCGAGGCGGTTCATATAGCGATAGAGCGGTACCATGATGACCAGCGGGGAGATCATCTGAAAGAGCAGAAGCGCCATCATCGACAGGCCCTTGCCACGGAACTGGAAGCGCGAGAAGGCGTAGGCCGCGGGCATGGCGACGATCAGAACGCCGAAGCCGCTCAGAGCCGCAAGCTTCAAGCCGTTCCAGAGATAGAGCGGGAAGTAGCTGTTGTTGAGCACGGTGATGAAATTGTCGATCGTTGGGTTGTGCGGGATATACCGCGCCACGCCGCGATAGATTTCGCGTTTGTCGCGCAGCGCCATCGACAGCAGGTAGGTGAGGGGGCCGGCGAAGAAGACGAACATCGCCAGCATGAAGAGATAGCTCAGAAAATCGCCGAAGCGCGTGCCGGTGCGCCTGCTCATCGTTCATCCTCCTTCGGCAGGAACGATGCATAGATGACGGCTAACCCGAGGCTGATGATGAGCATCAGCACCGAGAGCACGCTGCCCCCGGACAGGTCATAATTGCGGAAGACGATATTGAAGACATAGAGCGATATGACTTCGGTGGCGCGGCCAGGGCCGCCGCCCGTCAGCGTGATGATCGCGTCGAAAGTGTTCAGCGTCATGATGGTGATGAGGATCATGTTGACGAGGATGGCGGCGCGCAGCTGAGGGATGGTGATGAAGAAGAACTGCTGCGAGCCCGTCGCGCCATCCACTTCCGCCGCTTCGTAGAGCGAGGGATCGATTGCCTTCAACGCGGCATACATGACGACCATCGAGAAGGCCGTTCCGCGCCAGATGTTCGAGATCAGGGCTGACCAGGGCGCGATGGCGGGATCGGAAAGCCAGGCGACCGTCGGCAGGTGCATGAGCCGTAAGATGCTGTTCAGCGCGCCGTAGGGTGCTTCCGAAAACAGCATCTGCCAGATGATGCCGCCGGCGATGCCGGGCACGACCCAGGCGATGAGCGCCGTGGTTCTGAGTATCGTTGTGCCGAACAGGCCGCGCTTTTCGCCGCGAACGACAACGACGGCGACAGCAAGGCCAAGGATCTGCTGGCCGATGACGCTGCCGCCGACGAAGACGAGGGTCGCCCAGAGAATGTCGGGAAGCTGCGGCGAACTCAGCATGTTCGCGATAGAAGCGAGCGTATAATCCTGATTATCACCGATCAGCGTCGCATTGGTGAAGGACAGACGGAACACGTCGATGACCGGATAGAGATAGAAGATGCCGATGACGATGATCACGGGCATGATCCAGGGTAACGGCGCCCCGGCGAAACGGCGCATGAACGATCTGCTGTGCGGCCGGCTGGCAGCCTCGATGGCGATTGGGGTCATTGGGCTTCTCTGTCCGGGTTTGACACTGTCGGCAACGCCCGCGCGGGCGCTGCCGCGATCACAATCGTTAGAGACGCTTGTAAGCTTCCATCGTCGCCTTGAATGCCGCGTTAAGGGCTTCTTCCGGCTGCTTGGTTCCCGACAGGACGTCGCCCATCATGATCTGGATCTGGTTGGAGATCTCCGGATAGATCGGCGCGCCGGGACGGGCCTGGCCGTTGGCGAGCGCTTCGGCAAAGGTCTTGTTGGCTTCGGTCGCGAAAACCTCATATTTGTCGAAGAGCGATTTGCGCGTCGGCAATTGCTGCTGAAGCGCATTGCCCGGCCCCATATAGACGTCGCGGGCAAGGTTGGCGCACATCTCGACCTTGTCTTTATCCTTGCTGAAGGAGGCGATCGTCCAGCCACCCGTGCCTGTCGAGCGCTTATCTGTCGTCGGGCCGGGGATCGGAGAGAAGGTCCAGTTGGCGAATTCGTCCGGATCCAGTGTTGCCTTCAATTGGGCGAGCTGCCAGTTTCCGCCGATGAAAAGCGCGGTCGTTCCGGCAGCCGCCGCCGCGTTCAGATCATCATAGTTGCCGATCGTCGTCACCCGTTTGGGCGCGGCACCGGAATCGACGAGATCCTTGTAATAGGTCAGCGCCTTGAGGAACTTCTCCTTGTTTTCACCCTCACCGAAAATCGGCTTACCGGTATCGTCGACGAGCTTGCCGCCGAGCGCCCAGTAATTGGCGAGCCAGTCGAAGGTCGAACCCTCATAGCGGGCGGCGTTGAAGAGGATGCCCTCCATGCCTTCCTTGACGGAGGCGATACCGGCCTTCTTCAGGTCGTCCCAGGTCTGCGGTGCATCGGGGACAATGGACTTGTTGCGGTAGAGGACGCGAAGGTCGGTATCCCACCACCAGGCACGGATCGTCTGATCCTTGTCGGTGATGCCGCTGCGGATGAAGGGGAAGAGATCCGCGACTTCGTCCTTCGAGAAATAGGGGGTGAAGTCGGCGAGCACATGGTTGACCATGAATTGCGAGAGGACGAAGGAGTCGACGGCGGCGCAATCCGGAGCATTGCCGGCCTTTGCCTGTTCGAGCATTTTTGCCTGCTCCGTGCCGATATCGGCCGACATGAACTGCATCTGCAGCTTCCAGTCGGGATGCTTCTTGATGAAGTCGATGAAGAGCTTCCGATAGCCCTCGGCGATCGCCGGATCGGCATTGTTCTGACTATCGTTCGTGAGCCGGACAGTGAGTGTTTTCGGCGCGTCGGCAAGGCCGATCCTGTCCTTTGTCGCCAGTTCTTGGGCAAATGCGGCAGGCACTGAAAACAACATCGTGCTCAGCGCTAGCGCGCTGACGAACGCTCTCTTCATGATGGGTCTCCTCCCCATTTTGAACGGATACAACATGGTGGCCAGTTGACCTCTCCTCATTTCCATGCTGCATTAATTAGATTAAGTTACTTTGGTTTGATGTCAAGTCGCAGCTCGGGAGGATTGAGATGCTGGTGACATTCGACAGCAGCTAGCGGCCTCGGGCCGCATTTCCCGATCTCGAAACAGTGGAGCCATCGTGGATATCCGCGGTGGGCAGTGAGGTTTTTGCCTGGGCTATGAAAATAGCCAAACCTGACATCTATGGAGGATCAGATGCGCCTACTCATTCTCGGCACTGGCGGAATGGCCAACAAGCATGCGGCAAGTTTCAAGGAGATCGAAGGCGTCAGCGTCGTGGGCGGCGTTGATGTCGTTCCTGAGCGGCTGGCTGCCTTTTGCTCGGAACACGCCATCCCCAATCGTTTCGGCTCGCTTGAGGAAGCGCTCGCCTGGGGCGAGTTCGATGCCGTCGCCAACGTGACGCCTGACGCTGTTCACCACCCGACGACGCTGCAGGCGATTGCTGCCGGCAAGCATGTCTTCTGCGAAAAGCCTCTTGCGACAGACGCCACCAAGGCGATGGAAATGACCGAGGCTATCGAGAAAGCCGGCAAGGTGGGCATGGTGAATTTCACCTATCGCAATTCGCCTGCCTTGCAGAAGGGCCGGCAGATGGTGCTCGCCGGCGAGATCGGCGAGGTGAGGCATGTCGAAGCCTCTCATCTGCAGAGCTGGCTCGTTGGCCGGCATTGGGGAGATTGGAAATCGGAGAGCAAGTGGCTGTGGCGCCTCAGCAGGAAGCATGGCTCGAACGGCGCGCTCGGCGACATCGGCATCCATATCGTCGACTTCGCGTCCTATGGATCCGGACTTGACGTCGCTCATGTTTTCGCGCGGCTGAAGACCTTCAGCAAGGCGCCGGGCGACAAGATCGGCGAATATGATCTCGATGCGAATGACAGCTTCACAATGAATGTCGACTTCACAACGGGAGCGATCGGCACGATCCAGGCGACGCGCACCGCCGCCGGGCAGATGGACCAACTGCGCTTGAGGGTTTACGGCGAGACCGGTTCGATCGAGATGATCTACGACACAGGAAAATCGACGCTCCGCGCCTGTCTCGGCGAAGACGTTCACACGGCGACCTGGCGTGATATCCACTTTGATGACGTTGAGACGAACTACCAGCGCTTCGTTCAGGCCGTCAGAATGGGCAAGACCCAGGAACCCTCCTTCCGCCGCGCGGCAAACATACAGAAGGTCCTGGACAAGGCACTCGCCTCGGACATCAGCCATAAAGACGAGGCGCTTGCCTGAATCCAGAAGCGAGATTCAGCCGGAGACCGGCGGCAGAAGAGTGTTGAGGAAAGGCAGGAGTGCCGCCCCCAGCGCCACGCCGCCGCCGCTGAAACTTGCCGGCTTCATCGGCGAAATCCAGGGCGTCAGGAAAGGCCGTTTCGACGTGTCGCGGCGCTCGACGGAAAGCTGATGGATCAGTGCCTCGATGACGCCGCGCGGCAGGTCGCCGCCGATCATGATCACGCTCGGCGCGATGAACCCGGCAATCGCGATGATCGGGTCGAGCAGATGGCTTGCCGCCTCGCGTATCCACTGCGTTATCAGTGGGGAATATGGCTCCTCGCCCGCCAGAAGGCGCCGGAATTCGTCTTCGCCCAACAATCCGCGCAGCGCATCGAAGCCGACGACCGTGTTCAGGCGGATATTGTCGGGGCCGGTGCGCATGTCGCCGATATTGCCCGCGCGCCCATGAACGCCCGAATAGGGAACGCCACGAACGAGGAACCCGGCCTGGACATCCTCATCGATGATGATCATCGCGAGTCCGCCTTTCGGTGCCGGTGTGCCGATCGTGCGCTCTGCGAGCAGGCTTGCCGTGCATTCGTTCTCTACATGGCTGCGCGGAAGTTTCGATGCGGCATCCAGCTGCTCGCTTTCTTCCGGGCTCCAGTCATTCGAACCGATACCCAGGCCGATGATCGGCAAGTCGGCATGGTGACCGATCATGTCCTCGATCGCCGAAAGGATCGATGCGGCCCTCGTTGTCCGGGCGAGGGGAAAATAAACGCGGTCGTGAACCTGGCCGCTCAGATCGACGAGAACCGCTTCGCCTCGATTTTGGCGGGCACGAACGCCGATCGAGAAGGCTCCTTCTGGCCGCAGGGCAAATTCGGTGGAGGTCGCCCCACCGCCCGCGCCATTGCGCCGATGCGATGTCACCAACCCTTCATTGCCAAGCCTGCGCAGAATGTTGGTGATTCCCGGCCCGGTCAGTCCGGAATGTTTTCCGAGCTCCATGCGGGTCAAAGGGCCGTGGCGGCGGATCGCCTCCAGGATGACGCGAATATTTCTGTCGGCGATTTCTCCCGACCGCAGACCGAGCGTCTTGCCCCGCGTAACGTCCGTCTCCTCCGGCTGGCGCCACCGTGGCCCGGATCGAAGATACCGCATGACCGATTTCCTTGCGTACCTTACCGATGGTATATCGCGGACAAATAACGATGCCCCTGACTATTTTCCAATCAACCCGTAAAATTGTCGATTTTATTAGGGCCGCAACCGTCCTGTTTCGAGTAACTTCGGAATGCAGGCATCCCTAACAAGAGTCATAGGGTTCGTGGTTTAACTCCGGCAGCCGCTATTTTTCGTGCGCGTAAAATTGCATCCAGTGCGATCAGCGTCAACAAAACCGCAGCCAATAGGAGAAGGTGACCACCGATGACTCGGTAGGCGAACACTCCCAGGATACCGCCGACAAGAAACGAGACGATCGTGTACAGATGCAATTGGAGTTTGCTCAGATTGCGCCGCGCCTCCGGAGCCTGCTCACGTCCTCGCAAGGCGTCCAGGGCAACGGCCAGCTCGATGCCTAGATCCGTGGCCATGCCGGAAACATGCGTGGTGCGAACCCTGGCGTCCGAGATGCGGGTGACGACCGCGTTCTGGAGCCCCATCAGAAATGCGAGCCCGAGAACGAGAACCGGCGTGCGCCAGGCAGCAAGCAACCAGAGATCCGCGCAGCCGAGCGCGGCAAGCAAGATGGCCTCGGTCAGAATACTATAAGCATAGATCGCATGTACGTTGCGCCGCTGACCCGCATTGACAATCAGCGTCGAAGTCGCGGCACCCAGGATGAAGGCAATGACAATCCCGCCGTAAAGCAGGCTCGACAACCACTGTCCCACGGCAAGGTGATCGGACAGTGTCGATACATTGCCCGTCATGTTGGCTGAGAAGAAGCCGACAGCGTAGAAGGCGGACGCATTCAATGCGCCCGCAATTGCCGCAAGGGACGCCGCCAGATGGCGGTCAATTTTCTCGTTGCGATGGGTGCCCTGTCTTACAAGCATGGAAGCCACTGTTGGCGGATGCGGATTGGAGGCATTGGAAGTCTTTGCTCTTTCCCGGATATCAGGTCGACATCTTTCCAAACCGGACCCGGAACCATCAAGCTTCCTTCCCGGTGTTGCGGGATCGGGTATGACGATTTCTACGCAGGCCAATATGTCCGAAACGATGATGCTTCACCCTACTACTCGACGCAGCGCTCTCACAAGCGAGCTTTTGGCTTTGTGTGAAGATGCCGCATCATAAATGTGATTTGATACATCAGTAAGTATGCGCTAAATTTCTAACATCAGAGCTTATGAACCATAAGTGATGGTTTCGCCATGATCACCGCCGCTCAGATGCGTGCCGCCAGAGCCCTTCTTGGTATAGATCAGCGCCAACTCGCGGAATTGGCGGGGGTATCCGTTCCGACAATCCAACGGATGGAGGCAAGCCCTGATGTCGTGCGCGGCAATGTTGATTCCCTGATGCGATTGCTGGCGGCTTTGAATGAAGCCGGCATCGAGGTGATCAACGAGGGTGCGATTAGCCAGGATGGAGGGCGTGGCGTCAGGCTGAAGACCAAGCGGCCGGAGAGCGGGCTGCCTGGATTGCCCGGACGAGGAACGGGGCCTCGCTCATGATCTCCCCGGCCGCGATCCTGCTGTGCTCGGTCTTTCTGTTTGCAACGGCAGCCCTTGCGGTCTGCGTCGCCCGGTCGAAACATGCAACGACGCTTACCTATGGCTTAAGCTGCGGTCTGTCGGCAATCGCCTTTGCGGTAGCGATCGGCGCACTCGCCACGATGGTGTCTCCCAATGCCGCATCTACGCTCGTGCTTCCGATCGGCTTGCCGTGGCTCGGCAGTCATTTCCGTCTGGATGCGCTATCCGCCTTCTTTCTCGCCGTCATTAATTTCGGCGGCATGCTTGCGAGCCTCTATGCGCTCGGCTACGGCCGCCACGAACATGCGCCGCATCGGGTACTGCCGTTCTTCCCCGCCTTTGTCGCCGGTATGAATCTCGTGATTCTTGCGGATGATGCCTTCACCTTCCTGATGTCCTGGGAGTTCATGTCACTTGCCTCCTGGGCGCTCGTGATGGCCCATCATCGCGATGCCGGCAACCGGAAAGCCGGCTATCTCTATATCGTCATGGCGAGCTTCGGAACGCTCACCCTTCTGCTCGCCTTCGGTCTGCTTGCAGGACCGGACGGCAATTACAGTTTCGCCACGATGCGTGCCGCCGTCCACGCGCCGCTGACCTCGGGCCTGGTCCTCGTCTTGCTGTTGATCGGTGCTGGATCCAAGGCCGGGCTGGTGCCTCTGCATGTCTGGCTGCCGCGAGCGCATCCGGCCGCCCCCAGTCATGTTTCCGCGCTCATGAGCGGCGTCATGACCAAAGTCGCGGTGTACGGCTTCATCCGCGTGGTCTTCGATCTGCTCGGCCAGCCGGCTTGGTGGTTCGGCATCGTCGTTCTGGCGATCGGCGGCGTCACCGCGGTTCTCGGCATTCTGCACGCGCTGATGGAGAGCGATCTCAAGCGGCTGCTTGCATATAGCACCATTGAAAATATCGGCGTCGTCTTCGTCAACCTCGGACTGGCGCTTGCATTTAAGTCGAACGGCATGGAGCTGTCGGCCGCCTTGGCGCTGACGGCCGCG
Organism: Rhizobium sp. AB2/73; assembly: GCF_020871915.1. NCBI lineage: Bacteria > Pseudomonadati > Pseudomonadota > Alphaproteobacteria > Hyphomicrobiales > Rhizobiaceae > Rhizobium > Rhizobium sp. AB2/73. Next base: position 10,002 of record NZ_CP067073.1, read on the forward strand.
CTATTCCACGTTCTGAACCACTCCCTCTTCAAGAGCCTGCTTTTCTTTGGCGCCGGCGCCGTGCTGACGGTAACCGGGGAACGGGACATGGAAAAGCTCGGGGGGCTCATCCATCGTATGCCGGCAACGGCCGTGTTCTTTCTCGTTGGCTGTGTCGCGATCTCGGCCCTTCCCCCCTTCAATGGCTTCGTTTCCGAATGGCTGGCATTTCAGGCCGTGCTGCAAAGCCCGGCCCTGCCGCAATGGGGATTGAAACTGCTGGTGCCGGCCGTGGGCGGCCTGCTTGCCCTTGCCGCCGCCCTTGCCGCGGCCTGTTTCGTCAAGGTATTCGGCGTGACGTTTCTTGGTCGTCCCCGCAGCCCGCCGGCCGAACGGGCAACCGAGGTCGATCGCTTTTCGCTCGCTGCCATGTCGGTGCTGGCCTTCCTTTGCCTTGCCGCCGGCGTCCTGCCGGGAATCGTCATCGATGCACTCGCACCGCTGACGCTCTCTTTGATCGGCGAGCGGATGCCCGTGCAGACGGACATTCCGTGGCTGTCGATCGTGCCGATCGCCGAAGCCCGCAGCTCCTATAACGGCTTGCTCGTTTTCCTCTTCATCCTCTTTTCGGCGTCGCTCACAGCCTATTTGGTTCACCGCTTTTGCTCGCGGCGTACCCGACGGGCGCCTGCCTGGGATTGCGGCTTTCCACTGAGCGACCCGGCAACGCAATATTCCGCCAGCAGTTTCGCCCAGCCCATCCGGCGCGTCTTCGGCACGCTGATCTTTCGCGCGCGCGACCGCGTCACCATGCCGCCGCCCGGCGATCTCCGACCCGCGCGGTTCGCCCTGGAAATGCATGATCATATCTGGGAGAGTCTCTACCTTCCCATCATCGGCGCCGTCGCCTTTGCAGCCGAAAAGCTTAACTATCTGCAATTCCTGACAATCCGGCGCTATCTAAGCCTGGTCTTCATAACGCTCGTCCTTCTGCTTCTGGTGCTGGCGCTATGGTCATAGTCTCCGCTCTTTTCGTCCAAGCCTTCCAGATGTCCCTCGTCGTGCTGCTGGCGCCATTGCTGACGGGCGTCGTGCGCATGTTCAAGGCGCGGCTGCTGCGCCGGCGCGGGCCTTCTCCGATACAGCCGTATCGCGACCTTGTCCGGCTGCTGCGCAAGGAGGCCGTGGTCGCGGAGAATGCATCCTGGCTGTTCAGGGCAGCACCCTATCTGATCTTCGCCGCGACATGGGTGGCTGCCGCCATCATCCCGACCTTCGCCACCGGCCTCCTCTTCAGCTGGACAGCGGACCTGATCGCCATCATCGCGCTGCTTGGCAGTGCGCGCTTCTTCCTGGCACTTGCCGGCATGGATATCGGCACCAGCTTCGGCGGCATCGGCTCGAGCCGCGAGATGATGATCGCGGCGCTGGCCGAGCCGTCGATGCTGCTCATCATCTTCACGCTTGGCCTGGTGGCCGGCTCGACCCAGCTTTCCGCCATCGCTGTCTTCATGACCTCACCGCAGGTGGGATTGCGGGTCTCGCTGGCGATTGCCCTCATCGCCCTCATCATGGTCGCGATCGCCGAAAACGCCCGTATCCCCATCGACAACCCGGCAACCCATCTGGAATTGACCATGGTGCACGAAGCCATGGTGCTCGAATATTCCGGACGGCACCTGGCCATGATCGAGCTCGCGGCATCGCTCAAGCTGTTGCTTTACATTTCGTTGATTGCCTGTCTTTTCGTTCCCTGGAAGCTCGTGGCTTTCGGGTCCGGGCCGCTTGCCTACCTGATCGGATTGTTTGCCTATCTCGCCAAGCTTGCAGCCGGCGGTGCCCTGCTCGCATTGTTCGAAACGGCGACTGCCAAGATGCGTGTGTTCCGCGTGCCGGAATTCCTCGGTGCCGCGTTGATGCTCGGTCTGCTGGCCGCGCTGCTGCGTTTCGTGTCGAGGGGGCTCTGATGACCGGGTCGGTCTTCGACATCGCCCACATGCTTGCCGGCGGTCTGGTACTCATCAGCATGATGATGCTCTATCAGGACCGTCTTTATGCGCTGCTGAACGTCTTTGCGCTGCATTCGCTGGTGCTGACGCTGTCGGTCGCATGGCAGGCTTTCATCCAGGATGCACCGCATCTCTTCGTGACGGCGGCGATCGCTCTCGTTTTCAAGGCGATCATCATTCCTTTGGTGCTGCATCGCATGATCCGCCAGCTCGGCATCCATCGCGAGATAGAGACTGTCGTCGGCGTCGGTCCCACCATGCTCGTCGGCTTGGGACTGGTGGCTCTGGCCACGGTCGTCATGCTGCGGGTAACGCCGTCCGCCGATCCGATCGCACGCGAGGATCTTGCCTTCGCCCTATCGGTTTTGCTGCTGGGACTGCTGATCATGGTCACGCGCCGCAATGCCGTCAGCCAGGTCGTCGGCTTCATGTCGCTGGAAAACGGATTGGTGCTGGCGGCGACCGGCGCCAAGGGCATGCCGCTGGTGGTGGAGATCAGCGTCGCCTTCTCGATCCTGATCGCCTTCATCGTCATCGGCGTCTTCCTGTTCCGCATCCGCGAACGCTTCGACACGGTCGACGTTCGGGCGCTCGACGACTTCAAGGGGAGACGTCAAAAATGAACGCTTTCCCTTCCATCCTCGGCTTTGACGCTGTGACGGCCGTCCTCGTCATTCCGATCGTTGCCGCGGTCCTCCTGGCACTCCTGCCGGGCTACCGCATGACGGCGCGGTTGAACATGGTCGCAAGCCTTCTGACGCTGCTTGCCGCACTTTTGCTCTTTTTCAGCGCTCGGCTGCCACCCGGGCGATATCTGCTCGTGGACGATCTCAATATCGTCTTCATCGTGCTGAATGCCTTCGTCGGCTTCACCACCAGCGTCTTCAGCGCCGGCTACATCGCCCACGAACTGGAGATTGGCCGCCTGACGCCGGCCAATCTGCGATTTTATCACGCGATGTATCAGATCATGATGTTTGGTATGAATCTCGCATTCGTGTCGAACAATATCGGTCTGATGTGGGTGGCGGTGGAACTGGCAACGCTGACCACCGTGCTGATGGTCGGCATCTACCGCACCCATGAGGCGCTGGAAGCAGCCTGGAAGTATTTCATCCTCGGAAGCGTCGGTATCGCCTTCGCGCTGTTCGGCACCATCCTCGTCTATCTGGCCGCTCAGGCCGTTGTCGGCACCGGCTACGACGCCATGGTCTGGACGACGCTGGTAGAACACGCCGGCGGCTTCGATCCGGCACTTCTCAATCTCGCCTTCATCTTCCTGCTGCTCGGCTACGGCACCAAGGTCGGACTTGCGCCGCTCCATGCCTGGCTGCCGGATGCGCATGCCGAAGGACCGACACCGATCTCGGCCGTGCTTTCAGGCCTTCTGCTCAACGTTGCGCTCTATGCCGTTTTGCGCTTCAAGATATTGCTTGCCGCCAGCCCTGACGCAATCAGCCCCGGGCCGCTCATGATGACGATGGGGCTCGTCTCGCTGATCTTCGCAGCCTTCATGCTCTACCGCCGGCGCGACATCAAACGTCTCTTCGCCTATTCCTCGATCGAACATATGGGCATCATCGTCTTTGCCTTCGGTCTCGGCGGCTCGCTCGCCAATTTCGCCGGCCTGTTGCATATGGTCATGCATTCGCTGACCAAGTCGGCGATCTTTTTTGCTGTCGGCCATATCGCTCAGATCAAGGGGACGCAGAGGCTTTCGGCCATCCGGGGCCTTACCGAGACGCATCCGAGCCTCGGCTGGGGTCTGCTGGCCGGCGTGATCGCCATCGCCGGCCTGCCGCCGGCCGGCATCTTCATGAGCGAGTTTCTCATTGTCAGCTCGACCTTCGCGAAGCAGCCGCTGCTTGCCATTCCGCTTGTCTTTGGGCTGCTGGTTGCTTTCGGGGCGCTATTGCTGCGATTGACCGGGGCCATCTTCGGCCAGCCGCGCGGCAGCGCTGCTCCGGCTGAAACATCCTACTTGCCGATGTTCCTGCATCTGGCGCTGGTGCTCGGAGCCGGTATCTACCTGCCGCCGCCGATGGTTGCCTGGTTTCAGCATATCGCCAATCTTCTTCGATGATGCGGGGCAGGACTATGTCGATGTTGGATGATCTCACAGGAAATGGCCGCCGGGTTTCGCATCATGGGCCGTGGCCACGCGCCGTTACCGATCCTTCCACCTGGATATCGGCTGCCTCGAGGTTGTCGGAAGGGCGGTTGACGATGCTCGGCCTCTGGGGTGAGCGCAACGCCGTGCATATGGCGCTCCTCGACGAGCAAGCCGGCAGGAGCGCCATCCTTAGCCTGGAGGAACTGCAGACTGGTTATCCCGCCATCGCGCAATACCATCCGCCCGCATTACGCCTGGAGCGAACGCTCCGTGATCTCACGGGATTGGAGCCGGAAGGTCTCCCGGACGGCAGGCCATGGCTCGACCATGGCCGCTGGGACCTGAGATTCCCACTGGGACAGCGCAGTGCGCCTGCTTCTGAATTCTCCTACCCGTTTCTGCCCGCCGATGGAGAAAACCTGCACCAGATTCCGGTCGGGCCAGTGCATGCCGGCATTATCGAGCCCGGGCATTTTCGCTTCACGGCCAATGGTGAAACCGTCGTTCGCCTCGAGGAACGGCTCGGCTACGTCCACAAGGGAATCGAGTCACTGATGGCGGGCGCCGATCTGGCCCATGGGCTCCAGCTTGCCGGGCGGACATCCGGCGATAGCAGCGTCGCCTATGCCTATGCCTTTTCAAGGGCCGCGGAAGCAGCCCTTGGGCTCGAGGCGCCGGTGCGTGCCGTTTGGCTGCGGGCGCTGATGGCTGAACTTGAGCGGCTCGCCAATCATCTGGGCGATATAGGCGCCATCTGCAATGACGCCGCCTTTGCGCTGATGCTTGCTCATTGCGGCGTGTTGCGCGAGCAGGTGTTGCGTGCCGCCGGCGCCGCCTTCGGGCATCGGCTGATGCGCGACCGTATCGTGCCTGGCGGCGTTGCCGCCGATCTCGACAGCAATGGAAAGGCCGGCTTACGGGAGTTGCATGCCGAGCTCAGCCGGAAATTCCCCGCTCTGGTGGAACTCTACGACAATACCGCCTCGCTTCAAGACCGAACGGTCGGCGCTGGCGCGGTGGGTAACGAGCTTGCCAGCCAATATGGCGCAGGCGGTTTTATCGGGCGAGCAGCTGGCCGCTGCTTCGACACCAGACGTGACCTTGCCTACCCACCGTACGACGAATTAACCTTCGATGTACCGCTGCTCAGCAACGGCGACGTTAACGCCCGAATATGGATCCGTATTCGCGAAGTCGAACATAGCTTGTCGCTCATCGAACAAATTCTCGACCGCCTGCCGGACGGTCCGATTCTTTCCGTTGTTTCGCCTGTCAATGAATCCAGAGAAGGGGTCGCTCTTGTCGAGGGCTTCCGCGGTGACCTTTTGGTATGGCTGCGTCTCACACCTGATGGCAGGATCGAGCGCTGCCATCTGCGCGATCCCTCCTGGTTTCAGTGGCCGCTGCTGGAGGCTGCGATCAAGGATAATATCGTTGCCGACTTTCCGCTCTGCAACAAATCATTCAACTGCTCATATTCGGGGCACGATTTGTAAGGCAAAAGACCATGCGCAAGCTCCTGTTCGAAAGCCTGATCCGACCGCCCCTGACGGAACCTGCACCCCTCGACGCCGATGCGGCGGTCGCGGAACTCGCGGCTGCGGTTGACAAAAGAGCGCGCCGCAGGCTCGGTCGCAGTCTAGCGATCCGCGCCGTCGACGCCGGATCCTGCAATGGTTGCGAACTCGAAATGCATGCTCTGAGCAACGCATTTTATGATATCGAACGGTTTGGCATCCGTTTCGTGGCCTCGCCTCGTCATGCCGATGTGCTCATGGTCACCGGTCCCGTGACCAGGAACATGGCGGAAGCCCTCGAACGGACATACAATGCAACGCCGGAACCCAAATGGGTCGTTGCTCTGGGCGACTGCGCGCGTGATGGCGGTTGCTTTGCCGGGAGCTATGCCGTGGTTGGCGGCGTTTCGAAGATCGTGCCCGTCGATTTGCACATTGCCGGCTGCCCGCCTTCACCCACGGATATCCTCAAAGGCTTGCTGGCACTGCTTGACCATGTAAGCGAAGGGAGCGGCTAGATGTGTAGTTCCTGAGTGTGATTGTGCATCATTGGTTCTAAGCCGTCAGGAGGAGGAAGCATTCTTCACGGCAGGCCCGCACGACACAGCGTCTTCGAGCCGAGCTCCAAGCGTCGCAAGAAAGCACCCGATCCCTTGCCGCCCGCTACCGCTATCGTCTTCGCGGCCAGGTCCATGGGCCAATGAAAAGATGGTAGGAGAGGCGCTCGCCCCGATCCGCAAAAAATTAGGATCGCCACGAAATTCGGCTGGGATATCGATCAGGAGACCGGCCGGCATCGCGGCAGAGTCAATAGCAAGCCGGCCTAACCCTTTATTCCGGCCGAAAGCATGATCGCGCGCGTGATCTGCTTCTGAAAGACAAGGTAGAGAATGGCGACGGGGAGGCCGGCCAGAACAGCGGCGGCCATGTCCTTGGCAAAACGCACGCCGAAGACATCCTTCACCTGGGTAATCCCGACGGGAATGGTGATCGTGCTGTCCGATGTTGCCACCAGGAATGGCCACAGGAAATTATTCCATGCCGCGATGAAGGTTGTGATGCCGAGCGCGGTGATCACGCCCCAGTTCATCGGTACATAGATCTTCCAGAGCGTTCTCAGGTGCCCGGCATTGTCGAGCATCGCCGCCTCGCGGAATTCCTTTGGAATCTGGTCGAAGAACTGCTTGAGGATGATGATGACCGATGGCACCACCAGCTGCGGCAGCACGATGCCGCCCCAGCTGTTGATGAGTCCGAACATGTTCATCAGCACGAAATGGTTGATGATGAGCGCCTCCGCCGGCACCATAACCGAGGCGATCAACGCCCCATAAATCACACGGCGGCCGGGAAACTGGATTTGGCTCAACGCGTAGGCGCAGCCGACGCTCATCACAAGCACGAGAACCGCGATGATCGCCGAGGTGCCGACCGAGTTCATATACCATTGCACGATGCTGGAGTGCTCGACCACGTAACGATAGGGTTCGAGCGTCGGTGCCTTCGGCAAAAGCCCGGGTGTCCGGCTGACCACCTCCGTGTCGGATTTGAGCGACGTCATGACCGCCCAGTAGAGCGGAAAAAACCATATAAGGGCGCCAAATGCCGTCAGCGCGGTCAGTGCGCGCCCGCTCCAACCTCTCGAAGCGACATGACTCTTCGCCATGGTCAGCTCCGTCCGCGCACTTGTCGTGAGAACGCTCATTTTTCTCCTCGCGCACGCAGGAACTGATATTGCAGGACGGAAGCGATGAGAATGATGGCGAACAGGATGGTGGCGACGGCGGCGCCTTCGCCGCCCTTGTTCTGCTTGAAGGCCAGATCGTAGATGACGGTCATGACAACGGCCTGCGCATCCGCCGGCGTGTGGGCGAAATAGCCAAGCAGATAGGGCTGCGCGAAGATCTTGAATTGCGCAATCAGCTGCAGTGTCAGAACCAGCGCCGTGACCGGCCAGATCAGTGGCCAGGTTATTCTTGAAAACACCCGCCAGCGGCTGGCATTGTCGAGTGCGGCCGCCTCGTAGACCTCGGGCGAGATGCTGCGCAGCGCCGCAAGAAACAGAAGGATGTTGAAGCCGATCGTCCACCAGATGGTGACCACGGCAACCGACGGCATGAAATAGGTTGGCGAACGCAGCACAGGGAGCGGCCGCCCGCCGGTAAACAGACCGATGACATTCTGGATGACGCCGTATTGCATGTTTGCAATCCAGGTCCAGATCTGCGTCACCACCGATACCGGCAGGATCGAGGGCAGGAAAAAACAGGCGAGAACCAGCATCTGTATACGTCCGCTCAGACGATTGATGCCCATGGCAATGAACAGCGCCAGAAACGTGCCGGGGACGACGGTCAGGACGATGAAGTAGAGCGTGTTCAGAAGTGCCTTTTGAAATTGGGGTGAGGAGAGCTGGCGCGCATAATTGTCGAGGCCAACCCATTCGCCGGGTCCGATCAGCGGTGCGTTGGTCAGGCTCATCGCCATCATTCGCCATGTCGGGTAGGCAAATATCACCAGAAACGCGATGACCGCCGGTGCGACCAGCAGCGCGGCAACCACATTATCCTGTTTCCTGTTGCTGACCGCGGCCATCCGCCACCTCTCTCGCTAAGGCGGCCCCGGGGCAGGGAGGCGTCCCGGGGCTGTGGAAGAAAACGTCACTGAGAGTTCATATGATCGCGAAACTTCTCGAGCGTTTCCTTCACATCGCCGTCACCATTGAGCGGCCCGGACGCCATGTTCTGCCAATCGTCGTCGAATTTCGAAGCCGCGCCCGTCAGTGGCGTCTTTGGCATGTAGAAGGCGTTGAGCGCCATCGCGGCATAATCCGCCTGCGGCTTGAGCGCCTTGTAGGCGGCCGAGGTGCTGACCGGCAGATAAGCCGGGATATGGCCGGCGGCCGCCCATTCCAGCGAGTTGACATTCATCCATCGGATGACCTCGAGAACCGCGGCGCGTTTTTCCGGCGTCATGGTGGCGCCGACATTGTTGGGGATCACGAAGGAGTGCGAGTCCGACCAATTGGCGGGTTTGCCCATCCAGGCCGGGATGTTGACCATGCCGTATTCGAACCCGTTGCCCTTGGCGACTTCGGTTTCCATGGTCGGCAATTCCCAGTTGCCGTTCAGGAAGAAGGCGGATTGTCCGGCGATGAAGGTGGGAGTGATGGTTTCGGTGTCGATATAGGGCTGCGCCCAGCCTTGCTTCACCCAATCGGCGACTTCATTGTAGGCTTTTTCCATCTTGTCGAAATTGTCGCCCTGCAGGAACTTGCCGTCCGCGGTCAGTTGGCCGCCTTGCTGGCCAAACAGGGTGTAGATATCGCGCAGATCGCCGTTGGATGAGGAAATGACGACGCCGTTCTTGCCGGCGTCCTTTGCCTTTGCCAGCACCGCGCGCCAGCCTTCCAGCGTGTCGATGCCGGTCGGCTTGCCGTCGTTGCCCAACGCGCCCAGCTCTTTCAGTATGGTCTTGTTATAGTAGAGCACTTCCCCATGCACATCGAAGGGGACGGCGTAGCGCAGATTGTCGACCGTCGAGGCGGCGATCGCGTTCGGTGGATAGTCGCTGTCCTTCAGGCCGACGGCCTCGAGCTCTTTCGGATCGATCGGCGAGACGGTCTTGGCAGCAACCGCGGCAGCCAGGCGTGACAGGTGGTATGTGGCGATATCGGGCCCCTGGCCGACGGCGGCGGATGTCTGCAGCTTAGTATAGTAGGGAATACCCCATTCGAGCGTGGTGCCCGTGATCTGGATCTTGTCCCTGTGCTCTTGGTTGAAACGCTGGATCAGCGCCTTCATCCGCACGCCGTCGCCTCCGGACAGAAAGTCCCACCAGACGACGTTTTCGATCGCGAATGCCGGAAAGGCAGTCATGAGGGCTAGCGCCGCAATCGATGTTTTCAACAGGTTACGCATTCTCTCTCCTCCGGGCTGTTTCTGTTTTCCTCCCGGGCCGCTCTTCGCTGGGCGGCCCTTATGCCTCGCGCGACGGCCAACGAGCCGCGTGATATCCCTTGCAACTATCTGGACCGCCTCGACCTCCTCCCGGCCATATGCGGCAGTTCAATCTTTTGGCCACCTATCCGGCCGCCGTCTCGATGATGCAGTCAAGCAAGGTTGCCGCCACCGGATCGACACCGGCCGCTTCGCGCATCAGGCCGAAGGTCGTGGCGACGATACGGCCGGCGCCAACCTTCCTTTCGGCAATCGTTGCACATGGCTTGTGGATCCAGCCCACCATCGTGCCTGCATGCACCAAGCCGTCGAAATGGATCGGCCGAAAGCCGGTGATGACGCGGTTCGGGTTGACGCCGACGAAGGAGAGATCGGTCAATGGGCCGCCCGGCATGCGCTCGAATTTCCCCGAACGCTTCACCCAGCTGAAGCCCGTGACCCAATTGCCTTTCCAGATGGTGCCGTTGCGTTCGGTGACGCGCATCTGCGGCATGGATTGCCCGCGATCGCCGCCCGTCGGATAGTTCCAGTTCGGTTGATCGTTGCGCAGATTGCCGAACGGCAGCGGTGCCACATCGGCAAGCGACACGTAATGAGCGCCGTGCTCTAGGGCGTCGATATCGGACTGGCTGAGAGAAGACGCAACCCGCACATCCGCCTCGCCGGCCTCGGCAACCGCATAGCCAAGCGCAGCCAGATAGTGCGCGATCTCGGGTTCGGCCGAGAAGACGGAAAGAGCCGGCTTCGAGCGGCTGCCATAGACGGTGACGTCCAAACTGTTGCGCGCAATCTCCTTGCCGCTGTCGGTGATCGTAAACTGGACGCTGACCTGACTGCCGGCCATGGTGGCGGTGAAGGGGAGAGAAATTGCCGGTAGATGATGCACTGAGGTCGCGCTAATAGCCGGGATCGCCATTTTTCCAGCGTCCGTCCCATCGATGCTCCAGCTCAGTTCGGCGGCGGGGAGCGCCTTGCCGCCGGTCGAGATTTCGAGCTCCACGCTCGCCGTATCGCCTGCCCACACGGCATAACGCTGCATGCGCGGGATGATGACGACATCGGTGTTAATCTCATGGAAGCGATTGTGGTAGGCGCGCGTATTGCGCTGCATGTCCATCAGGCCATTGGCTTCCCAGTGCAAATCGGTCAGCTCGGTGATGACATAGCCCTGAATGGAGGCATGGCGGCGCATCTCCTCGATTTCGAATTTGAGCGCATTGAACTGATGCCACTGCGTGTCCTCGATGAAGGAGCCGAAGGACGGAAAGACCTTGTCGAACTGATAGGTGCGGAAGCGCTGTTCGACGCCATGGGGATAGGTCGCGCCGTCGCTGTCCCACTCCAGGCCGTTGATGAACCAGAAAGGTTCCTTGCCGTCCTGCTTGAGCTTTTCGGGATGCGGCAGACCCCACACGCCGAACTCGGAGACGACGAGCGGCTCGTCGCCGCGCCGCCTCGCATCGCCGTTCGGCGAATAGGACCACGCGGGCCGCGCGGCGAAAGCCGATACCCAGTCGGTCCATTCGCGTGCCATTTCCGGAACCGAGGCGTAATAGTGATAGTCGTCTATGTCGGAGACGACATGGAAGTTCGGAATGCACGCGGAATTGTCAACGACCAGCCGTGTCGGGTCCATCCTCTTCAGCCAGTGATAGGCGCCTTCCAACCAGGCTCGCTGATCGGCGCTTTCGACGAGGCGTGTTCCCCAATCCTCGTTGATGATGGTCCAGATTACGATGGAAGGGTGATTGCCGTCGCGTCGCAGAATTCCTTCCATCGTATCGAGCAGGCGCTTCGCCGATTTCTCGGTGAAGGTCTGAATGTTTGGAATTTCCGTCCAGACCAGCAGGCCAAACCGGTCCGCCACATCGTAGTAGCGTGGATCGGGAACCTTGATATGGCAGCGCAGGAGGTTGAGGCCGAGCTCCTTCGACTTGCGCGCCTGATCCTCCAGAAATTCCAGCGACGGCGGCGTATAGATGCCCTCGGGATAATAATCCTGATCCAGCGCGCCGCGCATGTAGAAAGGGTGCCCGTTCAGAAAGAACTTTCCATCCCTTGCCTCGAAGGTGCGAAAACCGAAATTCTCCTCGGCGGCATCGATAACGTTGCCCCCCTCGGATAGCTCGGCAACAGCCCGATAAAGAGCGGGATCGTCGAGCGACCACGCTTCGACATCGGCGACTTTGAGCGCAGCCGAAATCCGGGCCTTGTCGTTGAGCGCAAATTCGCTCGAAGCTGCGACCGCACCCTTACGATCCAGAATCGTGATCTTCAAGGCGCCAGTAAAAGCCGCTGCCAGCTCGACATCAATTGTGACATCGCCCGTTGCAAGATCGGCGCGAATGGCCTGATGGGTGATATGCGCCTCGCTACGGCATTCCAGCCAGACCGATTGCCAGATGCCGCCCAGCATCCCGTACCAGCTCTGCTTGCCGTGCGGGATTTCGTCGAACGGGAAATCCGGGAAGGCCCGGGCATCGGCGCTCGGCAGCGTAACCTTCACATCCAGACGCAACTTGCCGGTCAACAGATCGGGAGGGATAACGAATTCGAAGGGCAGATAGCCTCCTTCGTGAGAACCGAGGGCGCGGCCGTTGACCGAGACTTCGGCGAAATAGTTCACGGCGCCGAAATGCACGATGACCTGGCGGCCAAGCCATTCCTGCGGCACGGTGAAGGCGCGGGAATAGGTTGCCACGCCAGCCGCGGCTCGCAGATCCGGAAAATGAGCCTGCCAGGGCGCGGGCACGGCGATCGTCGTCGGCGTCCGCCCTTCCAGCTGAAAGTCCCAGGTTCCGTCGAGAGACAGGCGCGCACGCGGCCCGGAACGGGTATCGGCGAAACGGCGAGAGGCGATGGTCATGGCCGCGAGCTTTTCGGTTGGATTAAGTTACAAACTAAGTTACAGGAAAGTTTCGTAACTTATAAACTTAACTTCCGCAAGGGCCGTAGCTTCACATTGTCCGTCAGATTTCCTAACGTGCGCGCCGACCGCCCTTGAGTCAGAGAAAGAAACCGAGTGAACGACAAGACCACGAAACGACCGACCATGTCCGATATCGCCTCGCAGGTCGGCGTTTCGCATGCGACGGTTTCACTGGTGTTGAACGAGGCGCCCGGCAAGAGGGTCTCGGAGAAAGTGCGCGAGCGCGTGCTGGCTGTCGCCGCGGAACTTGGCTACCAGAAGACCGCGCCGGCCAATGATCCGATCGGCGGCATCATCGTTTTGCTGATAGACGATCTCATGGCCTCGCAGCATGCCGCGCCGCTGATAGAAGGTGTTCGGAGCGCGGCGGAAGGGCAGGGCTTGGCGGCGCTCACCGTCGTGACGGGCGGACAGGTCGAATTCGCCGAATCCATTCTCGACTATCTCGGACGGCGCCAGATCGTCGGCGTAATCTACGCCACGCTCATCACCCAGCTAGCGCCGGTGCTGCCTTCCAACCTTGGCAACTATCCGGCCGTCCTTCTGAATTGCCATCAGCAGCGGGCCGAGTTCTCTTCAATCATTCCAGGCGATCATGCCGGCGGTTATGCGGCGACGGAAGCCTTGATCAAGGCCGGCCATCGCCGCATCGCCATGATCGATGCCGGCAGGCAGCGGCTTGAAGCGGCGCGCGATCGCCTGAGCGGCTATCGCCAGGCGCTGACGACCTACGATATCGCCGTCGATCCGGAACTGATCCTTTCGGAAGCCTGGTCGCTCGATCTCGGGCGGGAAAAGATGCTGCAGCTCCTCGATCTGCCGCTGCCGCCGACGGCGGTTTTCTGCTTTTCCGACCGGGTCGCGATGGGCGCTTATGATGCGATCAGGATGCGTGGGTTGAGGATTCCCGACGACATTTCGGTCATTGGTTTCGACGATGAAAGTCTCGCTCGAAAAATCCTGCCGCCGCTCACAACATTGAAGCTGCCGCACGAGGATATGGGCCGTTGGGCAGTCTCCGAGCTTTTGGAAAAGGTGATGCAGCCGAAGAAGCCACCAGTGAGGCTGAAGATGGAGTGCCAGTTGATCCTTCGCTCTTCCGTCGCGCCGCCGCCTTGACGGGTATCGAGAAAAGACATCGCCGATGCCCATCTGCAGACGCATGGCTCCCTGGGTGACTTTTCCGGATTACATAGAAAAGTGACGATGCAGCCGGCACACAGAATCTGATCTCCGCGATCAGCCTACGGATCTCATCATCCTTTTGGAGTAGCGCCGTCAGCGGAAGGTGGAGATGTGGCTGGAATCCGCGCCGGCGTTGCGTTTTATCTACCTCTTTGTGATGAGTTTCAAAGCTGTAGATAATACAATGGTGGTATTTGGCAAAATAAATAATCTCATAAGTTGCGATTGGTCGGTTTCGCCGAGGTCCGGGAAGCCAAAGATGCACAAAAAATGCCACCTGTTTCACCTGTGCGCGATGGACCTCGCTTCTTACCGTAGCGGGTATAACGGCTGCTATTGTAGCGGGATGGACTGACAGGCTGATCCCAGTTCGTAAGATGGCCCCTTGGGATTGCTGGCCAATTATTGGGCACCTAAGGGCCACGCCGTTAGCACAATCTGAGCGATATTGCGACGCACAAAAAACCGTGCAACGATCCGTGCATTCTTTCGGGAGGAAGAATATAGCGCATTCATCAAAGGATCTATGGCTATGTTTTTCTTTAGAAAAAGCAAAGATGGCGGAAATAATGATGCATCGGTGAGATTGGCATCTTACGCTGTACTTGGTGTCATGGGTACAGTATTTGCCTCATCCGCATTCCCTCCATTCTTCACATCGACTTCTACTCGCGCTGTGATCAACGCACCGCTCGTGCCGCTGACAACGCCGATCAGCGGCAAGGTGACGTCGCTCGGCGCGGCCGGCGAAATAACGGTCGAGAACGATCGCGTCGACAATTCGACTTTGATCGGCTTGAAGGTTCAGCTTGCCGCGCTACGCAACGAGATGGAACAGAAGAATTCGATCGTCGGCGACTACGCCCAGCGTATCGGCGACCTTGAAAACGATCTTTCCGGCCAGCAGGCGGCACTCCTCGTCAGGATCACCGCGGATCTCAAGGCCGCCGAGGCGGCTCTGGAGATGGTGACCTACTCGTCCCGCATCGCGAAAGCCGAGGCGGCGCGCAAACTCAGGCTCATGGCTCGGGGTATCGCCGCCGGCAGCGAAGGCGAGGTCGCCGATACGGTTCGTCTGGAGGACACCAAGCTTGAAGCCGCCAAGCTCGCCGTGACCAAGCTCGCCTCGGAACTCGATTTTGCCCGACAGGGTGTCTATGTCGGCGCCGACCTGCAGTCGCTGCAAAATCTCCAGCAGGAAATCCGCACGCGCAAGGCCGACCTCCTGCAGATCAAGTTGCAGATCGCGACGATGCGCGCGAAAGAGACCGAGCTCGGCTCGCTCGTGATGACGGAGGCGTCGCGGGTCGACAGGCTGGCGCGGGCCGATTTGCACGTTCCCTCGACGAGCCAGCTTTACAAGCCGGTGGCTGCATCCGGACGCGAGGTCACGGCCGGCGACACGCTCGCTGAAACGCTCGATTGCCGCGACGCCTTTGTCGTCGCGATCTTTTCCGAGCGGCAGGCGCAAGCCCTCGCGGTGGGATCGAAGGTAGATGTCAATGCAGAAGGTTGGGCGCAAGCGGCAAGCGGCGTCGTCGAGCGGCTGGTTCCGCGTACGACCGACAGGGTGGATCTCGATTACGCCGTTCCTTTCCCGCCGACGGAGCGTCGCGAGCTCTATGCGTACATCCGGCTGACCGAGCCCGGCACGACAGACTTGCGAGGCAGTCCGTTCTGTTCTGTCGGCACGTGGGTCGACGTGACGATGCCCCAGGAATGGCTTCAGAAAACGCAGCATTATATACGCGAGGCATCGACATCGCTCATTGGCGTAGCCCAGGCATCCGCCGCACAATGGCCCGCGGCTGAGACGAAACTGACCGGTCTCGTCCGGCGGTCGGCCGAACGGTTCGGCGTGCTCAATCTGGAGGAGCGCCTTGCAAAGGGCCCTCGGAACATCCGCGTCAGCTGGAGGATCCTCTATCCCCAGCCCCGGCGTGCCGAGGCGCATGCCGTCGAGCTCCTTAACGAGCGAATGAGAGCTGCGCCGGTGAAAAGCTGACGCAAGTCGCCGCGGCACCCCGTGGCCCGTGACGGTTCGCATCCAGGCTGAAGTCAGGGAGAAACAGACCGTGTTCTTTAGTTCCGACGACGACTTATTCAGTGTTCTGACCTTCGATCTCGTCATCGCCGCTTGCGCGATGCTGTTCGCAATGCTCGCAAGCCCGAAGAGACCGTTCGAGCGGGCGGCATTCAGTCTGCTCATGCTCTTGTCGCTCGGGCTCTATCTTTCGTGGCGCGCCCTCGACACGCTTCCTCCCTTCGAGCTTTCCGCCGAAGTGCTCTGGAATTATGTTTACTTCCTCTTCGAGGCGGTGTCGGTGCTTTACGCCATCGGTTCGATCCTGATCCTGCTGAGAACGACCGACGGGACGAAGGAGGCCGATCGCGGTGAAAAGGAACTGGCGGCCAAGGCGGACGTTCCTTCCGTCGACGTGTTCATCTGCACCTACAACAAGCCGCTGAATGTCCTGGAAAAATCGGTCATATCGGCCCAGGCGATGAACTATCGCAGGCTTCGGGTTTTCGTCTGCGACGACACTCGTCGCCAGGAAGTGCGCGACTATTGCGCACGCGTCGGGGTAAACTACCTGACGCGCCCGGATAACAAGCATGCCAAGGCCGGCAATCTGAATAATGCCCTGAATCATACGAACGGGCTCGCCGAGATTTCCGATTTCATCATGGTTCTCGATGCGGATTTCGCCCCTCAGGCAAATTTCCTGAACCGAGTCATCGGTCTCTTCAAGGACGGGAAGATCGCCGTCGTGCAGACGCCGCAATTTTATTTCAACAGCGATCCGATCCAACACAATCTCGGCATCCGACACTCCTTCGTCGATGACCAGCGGGTCTTCTTCGACACGTTCCAGCCGGCCAAGGATGCCGTCGGGTGCGCGTTCTGCGTGGGCACCAGCTTCGTGGTGCGTCGCGCCGCCGTCAACGAGATCGGCGGCTTTCCGCATGATGCGCTGTCCGAGGACATGCTGCTTACCTACCGCCTGATGGAGCGGGGCTACGTGACCCGCTGGCTGAACGAGAAGTTGAGCGTCGGCCTGTCGGCCGAAGGCATTCCCGAATACATCACCCAAAGGACCCGCTGGTGCCTCGGCACGATCCAGATCGGCCTGCTGCGCAACGGACCGCTCTGGCGCGGCAACTTCACGCTCATCCAGCGTCTGCATTATCTGCACGGGCTATTCTGTTGGCTGTCGAAGCCTTTCATCCTCTGCCTTTTGCTGGCGCCGTCCGTCTATTGGCTGACCGGAGTTTCGGCGCTGCAGGCTGACGAACTGCTTTTCATGAAATACGGCCTCAGCTCGCTCTTCCTGTTCTGGACCTATTCGACGTGGATTTCCGAAAGGCGCACGCTGCCGCTCTTCACCGAGGTTACACACGCGCTGACCGCCGTGCCGATCACCATCACTCTCTTCCAGGCGATCCGTAAGCCGTTTGGCCGCCCTTTCAAGGTGACGGAGAAGGGAGGGGACCGGTCCGCGATCCGCGTTCACCGCCCAACGGCATTGTTTTTTGGTTTCGTAGCGGCCATGTCCGGACTGTCCGTCGTCAGGGTCGTCTATGGTTGGGATGCACCCGTCGAATTTTCCGCACGCGAGTGCCTCAATCTCGTCTGGTCGTCGGTGGCGATGATCATTGCGTTCACGAGCCTGCTTTGTTGCATCGAGCTGCCGCGTTTCGGCCAGGAGGAACCGATCGAAGTCCGGCTTCGCGGACGGCACCGGGCCAATGGGCACATCGCCGACGTGACGATAACGGCCGTGTCCACCGAAGGCGTGACGCTGGCGGAACACGGCCCGGCCGGTGCGAAGGACGAGGCGGTGTTCATCCCGGAAATCGGCTGGATTTCCTCCTCGGCCGGAGCGGCGCCGTCGTCGACGGCTTTCCGCCTGAGGCCGACGCCGGAGCAGCACAATGCCATCCTGCGGCTGCTTTTCAGGAGCGCGCCCGACAACGTCGCGGAACGAGGAGACTTGCGCAAATCGATGCAGATGCTCTTGTCGCGCGCCTTTTCCTGATGGGCGGGCAGGACCATTCGACAGACCTTGGGTGATATATGCGAAGCTTTTTCAGGGCCTTTCTGGCCGGCGCCGTCGTCGCATGTTGGGTACACGCGGCATGGGCAGGCGAGGAGCGGCATGTTCAACTCGCCGCAAGGCTTTGCGCCGGCCTCGTTGCCCATATGAGCGGCGAGCCGGTGCAGCCTTTCGTCTTCCGCAGCTACGAGCCCCCGGACGATGCTTCGCCGCTCCTTCCCGCGCTCGAGAATGCGGGCTTCACCTATGACAACGCCCTGGCGGTCATGGCGCTATATGCCTGTGGCCGAAAATCGGAAGCGAGCCGGGTCGCCGATGCATTGGTGCTCGCGCTGAAGACGGATCGATTTTATCACGACGGCCGGCTGCGAAACGCCTATCGCGCCGGCCCGGTTGAGGATAACGGCAGCATGCTGCTTCCGGGCTATTGGAGCTCCGTTAGCAAGTCTTGGATTGAAGACGACTATCAGGTCGGCAGCGCGACGGGCAGCACGGCCTGGGGGGCGCTGGCACTGCTGACCGCCTACGAACAGACCGGCCGAAGGCCCTATCTGGATGCCGCTCGGACAATCATGGACTGGATCCATCGCAGCACCGCAGATCCGCAAAATCCCGGTTATTTCGGAGGCTTTTTTGGTCAGGAGCCCTCACCGGAACGCATAGGCTGGAAATCCACGGAACATAACCTCGATGTCTATGCGGCGGATCGCTGGCTTGCCGGGCTCGATCCCATGGGCGACTGGATGCATCACGCCGAGAAAGCGCGCGTGTTTCTGGAGGCCATGTGGGATTTCGCGGACGGTCGTTTTTTTGTCGGCAGCCTGCCCGACAGCGCCGTGCCGAATACGAGGATGTCGGGTCTCGACGCCGAATTGTGGCCGCTCATCGCCGTGCCGGCCTATGCATTCAGGCGCGCGCGCGTCCTGGAATGGACGAAACGCAATCATGGCGTTGATGGCGGTTTCGACTTCAACAATGACCGCGACGGCATCTGGCTTGAGGGCACTGCCCAGGCCGCCCTCGTGTTTCGTCTGAGTGGCAGGGCGAAAGAGGCGGAACCTTTGTTCGAGATGATTTCGAGGCAAATTGCTCCCGATGGGCTGCTCTATGCCACGGTCAACGCTGAGCTATCGACCGGCCTGAAGGTTGGGGCCGACTCCGCGTCCGTTGACTTCAAGTACTTCCGCCTTCCCCATGTCGGAGCGACGGCATGGGCCGTGCTTGCCGCGCTGAAGCGCAATCCTTTCATAAGTACGGCCGGTCAGTCGGCGAGGCGTTAGAGTTTCCCGGAGTGCGAAGCAGTTTTCGTCTAAAATAATAAAAAACAAAGGGCGATTTCGTAAGCGACGGGGTTAACGGTCTGTGCTTGAGTTTGATCTGCTGTCATTGGCATGAGTGGCTTCCAGAGAGTTTTCTAGCGACTTCACTTTGCCGCTGTGCAGGCCGCTACTCACCCCTGAGGGGATCTCAAGAGCACCACCCGTGCCGCCGGCGATCGTCGGCGACCTCATCTCCGGAGCGTGGCAAGAGCGCCACTCGGCGCTTGCAGATGCGCCGAGGCTCATAGCATCCTCGGTCCGATCGCGGTTGCTTCTCAACCAGAAGCAAAGATTAGCCGCGAGGTTGCGTCAGCGCCAAGGCGACTGTCGATACAGCTAGGACGGCGGTGAGCGTCAGAGGGCCGACAGCGCCATAGCGATCGACGATATAGCCGCCGAAAACCGCGCCGATGCTGATGGCGACCTGAAAAGAGACGACCATCAGGCTGCCGGCCGCCTCCAAAGCGTCGGCTGCCCCGCGGGAAAGATTGGTCGGCAGTACCACCGGTGCCATGCCGAAGGCGAAGCCCCAAAGCGTGACGAGGCCGAAGGCAATACCGGTTTGAGCGCCCCAAAGCACCAAGGCAAGCGCGGCAAACGCCATCAGCGCCGCCGTGAGAGCCAGGGCCAGGCGGATGCTGGCGTCGGCCATTCGGCCACCGGCGACATTGCCGATCACGGAAGCGATGCCAAACCCAAGGAGAGCCAGGGCGATCGATCTGGTTTCAAGGAGCGTCACTTGTTCGAGGAAGGGACGCACATAGACCGAGCCGGCAAAATGGCCCGTCATCAGCAAAAGAATGGCAAGCATCCCTAGCTGAACGCTACGCCGCCGCGTCAGCCGGAAAACGTCGGCGAGACTGTTGCTTGTGCTCGCGGGCAGTGTCGGCAGGCTCAGTACCTGCAGCAGCAAGGCGAGCGCGGCAAGTCCGGCGGTCATCGCCATTGCCACGCGCCATCCCAGCCAGTCGCTGATCAAAGCTCCAACCGAGGGCGCGGCTATGGTGGCCAGCGAGACGCCGAGGGTGACGATGGCCATGCCCCGACCCGTCGAGTTGGCGCCGACCAGTCTCGCCACGACGGCAACTGAAAGCGCCCAGAAACCGCTCAGCGCGATGCCCAGCCCAGCCCGGCCCAACAACAATAGCCAAAAGTCCGTCGCCAATGACGCAAGGACATTGGAGCCGATCGCCAAGGCGCTGAGGCCGACCAACACCGTCTTGCGGTTCAGCCTGCCGATCAGGACATTGCTCAATAGGGCGGTGACAGCGCCGACGGAAGCTGTGGCGGTGACGACCTGTCCGGCTGTTCCCTCGGTAATTGCAAGATCGCGCGCCAGCGGGGTAAGCAGACCCGCCGGCAGGAATTCAGCCGATACCAGCGCGAAGCTGGTGGCCGCCATTGAAAGGACGGCAAACCAGGTCGCCGCACTCCACGTGGATGGTTCCGGGGTATCCGGGTCAATCGTTACCCCATCAAGTTGCGATGTCGTGTCCGTCATAAGTGTCTCCTTGAGTTAGGAGAGGTCATAGACGAACTATTCGGGACGGTATGTGTCCTAGAATCCGAAATCCATGTCCATTCGTCCGGAACTTGTGCGTCGCACAACGCCCGGTGAGACGCTGGTGATGCGTTTGAAGGCGCGAGCGAAGGATGCCTCGGATTCATAGCCCAACCGAGAAGCAACTTCGGCGACTGACATGCCGCTTTGCCCCAACAGGTCGCGGGCAAGCTGCATCCGCAAACGGGCGAGATAATGGGCCGCGCCTTCTCCTAACATGGCGTTGAAGCGCTCGGCGAAGATCGAACGCGATTGACCCGCCAAGCCCGCGAGACTTTTGAGGGTCCAGTTACGGCCGGGGTCTCGGTGCATGGCCGCCAGCACACGTCCGACATGGGGATCGCGGATGGCGGCGAGCCAGCCGGTGGTCGAGCCCCCGCTGCAATTGACCCAGCAGCGGATGAGCCGCGCCGCGAGCAAGTCGGCCATGCGCGACAAGACGGTCGCGCTTCCCATCTGGGGCTGTGTCGCCTCCGCCGACATGGCCGCCAGCAGGGGGCCAACGATTGGGTCATTGCCGGCCACATCACAGCCCTTGATGATTGGCGGCATCAAGGCGATCAAGGGATTAAGTGCATGCGCGCCCAAGACCATGGAGCCGCAGAAGAGGGTGCTCGTCGCACCCGTTCCGTCCCGCACCACGTCGCATACGTTGCTTCCCAATCTCGTTATCTGGCAGCTCTTGCGCGAGTCACCCTCGACATCTGGCGCGCTGGCCAACCGGTGTGCGACGCCTTGCGGCAGCAGAACCAGATCGCCATCGTTCAATTCCTGCCATCCTTGCGCCTCGGTATGGATCCAGCACGGACCCTGGCTGACGAAGTGAAAGCGAAGCAGCTGTTGTTGCGGAAAGGCGATGCTCCATGGATGTTTGAGTTCGCAGCGTCCATAATTGACGCCACTCAAGCGAAAGTCTTGCAGGACTTCGCTTAGGGCGTCCATTGGGACATTTGACGGCGACAATGGTTGAGACGAATGATCAAGCATCGAGCCAATTTAGGTCTCAAGCGTCCAGCATTCAAGCGGGTCAGCGACGCAAATGTGATCGCTCCTAGCCAGCAAGGAACGATGTCTCAATCATGCGAATGCCGCCTCAGCGTCGAACGCGGGCTCCCAATATCTGGCCCGCCGCCGGTTACGAGAGCGGTTTTTCCTTTGAGAGGATGTGCCATTTCATTTCCTTCCGTGGATGTGTACGCAATGGGACTGCTGGAGTGACCAGCGAGGCTTGGCGCGTCAGAGTTGAGCCAGGCCGCCGTCGACGGCGACTTCGCTGGCGGTCATGAAGCTGCTGTCGTCGGACGCGAGGAAGGCGGCCACCGCTCCGATCTCCGCCGGATCGGCCATGCGCTGGAGCGGTGTCATCGCGGCGAAGGCCTTCTGGCCCTCCTCGCCAAGCGCCTCCTTTGCGAGTTCGGTCGCCGTCGCCCCGGGCGACAGCACGTTTACGCGGATGCCGGTGCCCTTTAGATCCGCCGCCCAGGTCCGCGCGAGGTTGCGCACGGCTGCCTTGCTCGCGCTGTAAGCGGTGAAGCCGGGTGCACCGGTGGTCCCGGCGCTCGATCCGGTCAGGATGATCGAACCGCCCGGGCCCATCAGCGGCAGCGCCTTCTGGACCGTGAAGATCGTGCCTTTGACATTGGTGTCGAAAGTCTCGTCGATATGCTCTGCGGTGATCTTGCCGAGCGGAAGCGGGCTGCCCGCCCCGGCATTGGCGAAGACGATGTCAAGGGTTCCGCGCTCCGCCTTTACCGCCGCATAGAGCCGATCCAGATCGGCTTCATCGGAAACCGAGCCCTTCACCGCGCGGGCATTCGGCCCGAGATCGGCCACGGCGGCATCGAGCGCTTCCTGCCGGCGGCCGAAAATGAACACGAAGGCGCCCTCCTTGATGAAGCGCCTTGCAGCTGCGAGGCCGATGCCTGTGGCACCGCCCGAGATAACGGCGGTCTTTCCATTTAATCTGCTCATGTCACGCATTCCCTGTGTCGCGTCTGGGGTGATGATCGCTTTGCGGAGATATCCTCCGACAGCCTCGATATGGGTGCGCCGGCGTCCGGCGGGAGTGCGCAATCGCGCGCATCCGTGGTGCGAAAACGATCCAGTTTACGCGATCGAATCCAGCGACAATCATGCGCAATGCGGCCCAGTAGTGTAGACTGGTCTTCGCAAGCCGCGCCATGCGGCGCGGGAATGGGCCATGATCGACTGGGATGACGTTCGCTACTTTCTTGCCGCCGCGCGTGGCGGCTCAGTGCGGGCTGCCGCCAAGAGCCTGGGAGTCAACCACGCAACCGTGCTGCGACGCATTGCTCAGCTCGAGGAGCACCTAGGGGCGCGGATGTTCGAAAAGCTGCCTTCAGGCTACCGCATGACGGCAGCGGGCGAGGAGGCTCTCGAATTCGCGAACCAGATGGAGGCTTCCTCGCATCAGCTGGAGACGCGCGTCTTCGGGCGCGACCAGAGCGTCCGCGGGCTTCTGCGGGTGACGCTGCCGCCGTTCCTTGCGACACACCTGCTCATGCCGGATATCGCTGATTTTGCGCGCTTGCATCCGGATATCGAGATGGAGATCGTATCGACCGGCGATGTCGTAAATCTGACTAACCGGGAGGCGGATGTGGCGATCCGGATGGTCTCCAATCGCAAAACCCTGCCGCTCAATCTTCATGGCCTGAAAGGTCCGGATCTGCTCGCGGGTGTTTATATGTCCCGCGATCGACTGGCTGCGTGGCGTGCGGGTGCGCCGGATCCCATCCGGCCCATCGTCATCGGTGGTCAGGCCGTTCCCGGCTGGATCGATGAAGGGGAAGTCCGCGTCATAGGGGTTCCATTCAGGACGCCGGACGCCGACGCGCAGATCGCTGCGGTGAGACAAGGGATCGGCATGACCCGACTCCCCTGCTTCGTTGGAGATGCCGATCCCCTGCTGGTGAGAGTTCCGGGTATCAATCTGAGATCATCTGCGACGATCTGGCTTCTTACGCAGGGGGAGACACGCAAGACGAAACGCGTGCGGCTGTTCATTGAGTTCATATCCCATCGTCTCGCCGCGTACGCTTTGCTGCTCGAAGGGCGATCCATATCGAGCGGCTGACGTCGCGTGCCAGGCGCCACAAGTGAGCTCCGGATGTTGCTGTTGGAGATTGGCATCCCAAAGGGAGGGATAAGCTGCGGAGCGGCCGCTGTCGGTAAAATCGAACGCATAGCGGACGGTCCACTTCCGGCTCCATAGCCAATATCCGATATTGAGGAATTTCAACCGGTCGGTTTTTGTATTGACAGGGCTGACGGTTCTTATCCCTTCAAGAGCTGTAGACTATGCGTTGTGGTTCGCGACATCGCCATCCCGGACATCGTCGGGCTCATGCCGCTTGTCAAGGAACAGACAGGTTCCTTCCCGCGGCGATGAAGACCGCGAGAAGCAGGGCGAAGAGCTTTTGGCCCGGCCAGCGTCTCATTTTCCGCAAAGGATTACGCCGAACCGCGCCGAAAGCATGCCGTGGTCGTATTCTGCGGCGTGCGGATCGCGGCAATGTGATCCATCGATCGATGATGCAAGTGCATGACTAGCGGTGGAAAAGATATTTGATCAACGCCCCGATTGCCAGAACGATGAGGATGATGCCGAGCAGGCTCGCCAGGCCCATGCCCCACATCATGCCACCGGCCGTCATGTCATTCATCATCGGTCTCTCCCTTCATTCGGCAGCCTCTCTCAGGATCGCAGGTCCAGCCTCGATGATCTCGGAGGTCGCTGGCAGCCGCCAACCCTTGACCAGCCCGTAGACCGCCGGGATAACGATCAGCGTCAGCAGCGTCGAGGAAACCATGCCGCCGATCATCGGCACCGCGATGCGCTGCATAATCTCCGATCCCGTGCCGGTCCGCCACAGGATCGGCACCAGGCCGGCCATGATGGCGACGACGGTCATCATTTTCGGCCGGACGCGCTCGACCGCGCCGACCATGATCGCCCGGTTGAGATCCAGCTTCGAGAATGGGCGGCCTTTCTTTTCGCAGGCATCGTGCTGTTCCTTCATGGCGTGGTCGAGGTAGATCAGCATGATCACACCTGTCTCGGCCGCCACGCCAGCAAGGGCAATGAAGCCGACTGCGACTGCCACCGAGGCGTTGAATCCCATCCACCACATGAGCCAGATGCCGCCAACGAGCGCGAAGGGCAGCGACAGCATGACGATCATTGTCTCCGTCAGCCGCTTGAAATTAAGATAGAGCAGCAGTAAGATCAGCGCCAGTGTCAAGGGGACGACGACGGCGAGCCGCGCCTCAGCTCGTTGGAGATATTCGAACTGGCCGCTCCATGCGACGGAATAGCCGGGTGGCATCGTTACGCTCTTGGCGACGGCCTGCTGGGCCTCGGCGACATAACCGCCGAGATCGCGGCCCGCGATGTCGACATAGACGTAGACGGCAAGCTGACCATTCTCGGTGCGGATCGTCGTCGCGCCGCGGGTCAGCTTGACATCGGCCACCTCGCCGAGCGGTACCGTTCCACCGCCCGGCAGCGAGATCTGCACGTCCTTTGCGATTGCCTGCGGATCGCTTCGGAAGGCTCTTGGATAGCGGACAGCCACTCCGTAACGCTCGCGACCTTCGACCGTCGAGGTCACGACCTCCGAGCCGATGGCCATGCTGACCACATCCTGGACATCCCTGATCGTCAGGCCGTAGCGGCCGAGCGCGGTGCGGTCGGGAATAATGTCGAGATAGTAGCCGCCGATGACCCGTTCCGCATAGGCGCTCGACGTTCCGGGGAGTGTCTTCAGCACGCTCTCGATCTGACGGGCGATCTTTTCCATTTCGGTCAGATCTGTACCGTAGACCTTTACCCCGACAGGCGTCCTGATCCCGGTCGAGAGCATGTCGATGCGGCCGCGGATCGGCATGGTCCAGGCGTTGGAGACGCCGGGGAACTGCAGGGCTGCGTCCATTTCCTGCTTGAGGCTGTCGACGGTTACGCCCGGCCGCCACTGCGATTTAGGCTTCAGCGTGATGATGGTTTCGAACATCTCCGTCGGCGCCGGGTCGGTCGCTGTCAATGCACGGCCGGCCTTGCCGAACACGCTCTCGACTTCCGGGAACGACTTGATGATGCGGTCCTGCGTCTGCATCAGCTCCGCCGCCTTGGTGACGGAGATGCCGGGCAGGGTGGTCGGCATGTACATCAGCGTACCCTCGTCGAGATTGGGCATGAACTCGCTGCCGATATGCTGGGCCGGCCAGACGGTCGCCGCCAGGATCGCGACGGCGGCGAGGATCGTCAGAGTCTTCACCTTGAGGACACCGGAGATGACCGGGCGGTAGATCCAGATCAATATACGGTTCACGGGGTTCTTCTGCTCGGGCACGATATGTCCGCGCACGAACAGCACCATCAGCGCCGGGACCAGCGTTACCGACAGGAGGGCGGCAGCGGCCATCGAGAAGGTCTTGGTGAAGGCGAGCGGACCGAACAGCCGTCCTTCCTGCGATTCCAGTGTGAAGATCGGCAGGAAGGATACCGTGATGATCAGCAGGCTGAAGAACAGCGCCGGGCCGACCTCGCTCGCCGCCTCGGCAAGAATATCCACGCGTGGCTTGCCGGGCGGCGCGCGTTCAAGATGCTTGTGGGCGTTCTCGATCATGACGATCGCCGCGTCGATCATCGCGCCGATGGCGATCGCGATGCCGCCGAGGCTCATGATGTTCGCCCCGAGGCCGAGCAGTCGCATCGCGATGAAGGCGATCAGGATACCGACAGGCAGCATGACGATGGCAACCAGCGCGCTGCGGACATGCAGAAGGAAGGCAATGGTCACCAGCGCGACGACGACTGATTCCTCGAACAACGTGCCTTTCAAGGTCTCAATGGCTGCCTCGATCAGAGTCGAGCGATCATACACCGGCACGACCTCCGTGCCGGGCGGCAGGCTGCCCTTGATCGAATCCATGCTCTTCTTGGCGTTATCGATGACCGTAAGCGCGTTTGCTCCGAAGCGCTGCAGCACGATACCGCCCGCCACCTCGCCTTCGCCATTGAGTTCGGTGATGCCGCGCCGCTCGTCCGGAACGAGTTCCACCCTGGCGACGTCACCGAGGCGAAGAGGTACGCCATTCTGGCTTTTCAGGACGATGTTTTCGATGTCGGGAATGCCCTTCAGGTAGCCGCGGCCGCGCACTGCGAACTCGAACTCGGACAGCTCGATCGTTCGACCGCCGATGTCGGTGTTGCTGGCGCGAACGGCGTTGGCGACATCGGAGAGCGACACCCCCTGCGCCTTCAGGCGAGCCGGATCCACGACGATGGAATACTGCTTCACGAAGCCGCCGACGCTTGCGACCTCGGCCACGCCCTCCGACTTGGAGACGCCGAAGCGCACGATCCAGTCCTGCAGCGAGCGCAGTTCGGCAAGCGACAGTTCCTTGGCGACGAGAGCGTATTCGTAGACCCAGCCGACGCCGGTGGCGTCCGGGCCGAGCGTCGGCGTGACGCCCTGCGGCAGACGGCTTTGGGCCGCGTTCAGATATTCCAGCACGCGGCTGCGCGCCCAGTAGGGATCGGTACCGTCGTCGAAGATTACGTAGACGAAGGAGACGCCGAAGAAGGAGAAGCCGCGCACGACCTTCGACTTCGGCACCGTCAGCATCGACGTCGTCAGCGGGTAGGTGACCTGGTCCTCGACCACCTGCGGGGCCTGCCCCGGATAGTCGGTGTAGACGATGACCTGGACATCGGAGAGGTCGGGGATGGCGTCGAGCGGAAGAGAGCGCAACGCATAGATGCCGCCGGCGACGGCAAGCGCCGCACCGACAAAGATCAAAATGAGATTATGAGCGGACCAGGAGATGACGCGCGAGATCATGGCTTGGCCTCCTCTGTCATGGCGCTCAGCGCCGAATTCAGGTTGCTTTCGGCGTCGAGCAGAAAGTTGGCGGAGACGACGATCTTGTCGCCGGCGGCGACACCCTGGCGGATCTCGGTGCTGTCGTCGCCGCGGACGCCGAGCTTGACGTCCTTGGGGGCGAACTTTCCGTCTCCCTTGTCTATGAAGACGACCTGGCGATCGCCGGTGTCGACGATGGCGTTGTTGGGGATGGCAACGACCGGGTTTGGCGCGCCCGCCTCGATCTCAACGTCGGCATACATGTTGGAAAGCAGCACTCCGTCGGGATTGGGAAGCTCGATGCGGACCTTCGTCGTACGCGTCTGCATATCGACCTGCGGATAGATTAGATCCACCACACCCTTGAACGTCCTGCCGGGCAGGCTCCTGATGGTGACCTTGACCTCAGCGCCGTTTCGGACCGAAGCCAGATCGTATTCCGGCACGTCGGCCACCACCCAGACGTTGGTGGTATCGGCGATACGGAACAGCTCGTCGCCGGGCTTGGCCATCATGCCTGTTGTCGCCATGCGTTCGAGAACGATACCATCGCGCGGGGCAACGTAGCTGATGCTCGGCGGCACCTGACGGGTATTCGCAATGGTGTCGATGACCTCCTGCGGCACCCCGAGATTTTTCAACCGCAGCGCCGAACCGGCGTCGCCATTGCCACGCACATCGCTCCTGCCGGCGGCATATTCCGACGCTGCGGTCGCGATCTCCCTCGAATAGAAGCGGAAGAGCTTGTCGCCCTTGCGGATGTGGTCGCCGGTGGTGACATTGGCGACGTCATCGACAAATGAATCCGTTCGCATTGAGATGATGCTGACAAGACGCTCGTCCAGAGTGACAGTTCCCGGCACCTGGATCTTGCGGCTGATGCTGGCCATTTCTGCGGTCGCCGTCTTCACGCCCGTGCGCTGCAGTTTGCCGAGCGGGACCTTCACCGTCGAGGCATCGCCTTGCTCGCCTTCATACACAGGGATGTAGTCCATGCCCATGGAATCCTTCTTCGGCACCTTGGACGTGTCGGGAAGGCCCATCGGGTTTCGATAGTAGAGCAATTTGCCCTTGCTGGGCGCGGTTCCCGACGACGCCATAGCCGTGTCCGTCCCGCCGGGTTTGCGCTCGGCGTCGGCGAAGCTGATATCCTCGCTTGCGTGGACGGCGACAAATGGCCGTCCGTTATCGGCATTCGTCGGCGTTGCTGAGAATTTCGGAAGGCCGTCCGGATGGCGGTAGTAGATGATCGCTCCGGTTGGGGCAGTCACGGAGGAATTGGGCGTGGCGAGAACAGGCTCGAAGACATCAAGGCCGAACCGCGCGCCAAGATCGTTCGTGCCAGCCCAATAGCCTCCCCCGCCGAGCAATACGGCGAGGGAGAGCGTGGCTGCCACACGTGATCGCGTGTTCAAGGCGCTGCCTTCAGGACGAGTTCGCCCTGCACCGTGTCGGGCTCTCCCTGGACTTTGGCGGCGAGCTTGAAGCGCCAGCCGCCCGCCATGGCGAAGTTGGTCTTGAAAGCGTAGACGCCAGGCTCGGTCGAGGTCGCTACCTCGACTGGCGTCGTCATCATCTCCATTCCCTCAGGCGCCATATCCATGCGGGTGGTAAAGATGACGGCGTCGGGAACGGGCTTGCCCGTCCGCTTGTCGATCAGGCGGACGGAGACCAGCGATCCCTGACCCTGCTTCACATCGGTCGAAACCGGCTGGAACTCGTAGTCCTGAGATGCTGCAAGAGTGACGGTGGCGGAACCGACGATCAGCACGCCGGCAAGGAGCATCGTGCTCGCGGAAAAGGAAGTCTTGTTCATGATTTCCGATCTCGTCGGGACGGATCCTCTGATCACGTCCTCGGGTCAAAATTGATGGCCATCGGATCCCTGCGGACGCGCTCCAGCGTCCGGCGTGAACCGCGGGCATGTTTCAAGAATGACTTGAGATCAGGCTTTTGGGGGGCGAGCAGGAGGCTCGACAGGGGATGAGGTCAGTTGCGATGCGGGCATCAGCTCGTAACGGTGGGACAGCCATGAGATAGCGAACGTCCCGCCATGGCCGTCAGGGGCGTGTGCGAAGATCGAGGTCGTGCAGACCAGGGCCAGCGGGCAACCTTTGACGCAATCCGGTTTGAGGGGTTTCTGTTGCGGGCAGCACGGCATCCCCTCTGCCATCTGCATGCCGGGCATAACGCTGCTCATCCCGCCTATCGCCGCGGGGCCGGGCAACGCCATGGCGCTGCTGGCCAGCCCAATGCTCATAGGGCCAATGGCGACCGCGAGCAAAGCGACGAACAGGAAGAGGCGACGTATGACAGGCGCATGTTTCATGCCCATGAACTTACTCATTGCCGCGGCGATTTGAAAGTAGGTCACATAAATGTGTGGCGGGCAGGCTCGAGCTCGCATCGCGCCCGGCATTTCCGATCGCGAATGCGAGCTTTGGAAATGTGGATCCCAGGCAGGCTCACCAGCGTCGAAGTGTATATCAAATCTGAGCTGGTCAACGACGAATGGTGCCGTCTCCCGCTCTTGACCTGTACGTTGTGATACAATTTCGCCGCTTTCTCAAACATCTCGGATACATTGAATCTCTAGCCTCCGTTTCGTCGCCGCTCTAGGCATAAACAACGGGGTTTTCCATGACTAGAAATGCAAAGATATCTCCACACGTACATCACATAGGTTCTTTCGTCGCTCTTACGATCGGTGCGGTTATGCTCGCTCCGGCTGGGTATCTTCAGACGGCGAGCGCTGCCGATACCGCAGCGGTCACGCCAGCGAGTACGACGAAGGCCGACGAGACGATCCGTCCTTTCGAAATCCATGTTCCACAGTCGCAGCTTGACGAATTACGCCGGCGCATCGCCGAGACACGCTGGCCCGACAAGGAAACGGTTGGCGATCAGTCACAGGGCATTCAGTTGGCGCAGGTTCAGGAGCTGGTGCGCTATTGGGGAACCGACTACGATTGGCGCAAGGCCGAGACGCAGCTGAATGCGCTGCCGGAATTCATCACCACGATCGATGGGGTCGATATCCAGTTCATCCACGTCCGTTCGAAAAATCCCAACGCCCTGCCAGTTATCCTCACCCATGGCTGGCCGGGCTCCACATTCGAATTCCTGAAGACCATCGGCCCTCTCACCGATCCCGTGGCTTACGGCGGCCGTCCCGAAGATGCATTTGACGTCGTCATCCCCTCGATCCCGGGCTATGGCTTCTCGGGAAAACCGACCGAGCTCGGCTGGGGGCCGGACCGCACGGCGCGAGCCTGGGATGTCCTGATGAAGCGGCTCGGCTATGACCATTACGTCTCCCAGGGTGGTGACCACGGCTCGGTCATTTCCGACGCGCTGGGACGCTTAGCGCCAAAGGGCCTGCTTGCTATTCATCTCAATATGCCGGCCACCATTCCCGGCGACCTGGTCAAGCCAATCAACAGTGGCGATCCTGCCCCTGCGAGCCTTGCCCCCGACGAGCGCGAAGCCTTCCAGTCCCTCAGCACATTCTTTGGACGAAACGCCGCTTATGGCGCGATGATGGTGACGCGGCCGCAGACGATCGGCTATTCGCTATCGGATTCGCCAGCCGGCCTTGCCGCCTGGATGTACGAAAAGTTTGCGCAGTGGAGCGACAGCGACGGTGTCCCTGAACGAGTCCTGTCCCGGGACGAGATGCTCAACGACATCACGCTTTACTGGCTGACGAACAGCGGTGCGTCCTCGTCGCGCTTCTATTGGGAAAACAACAACAACAATTTCAGCGCCGCCGCCCAAAAGACCAGAGATATCAAGATTCCGGTTGGCATCTCCGTCTTTCCCAAGGAGATCTACCAGGCACCCGAAAGCTGGAGCAAACAGGCCTATCCGACGCTCAACTACTACCATCGGGTCGCCAAGGGCGGACACTTCGCAGCCTGGGAGCAGCCTCAGCTGTTTGCCGAAGAGCTGCGTGCCGCTTTCAAGCCGGTCCGGTGATCCATTGAGAAAAGCGGCGCGACGGTCAAATTTCGTCGCGCCGCTCAACTGCTGATGCGGTCTCCGGATATTCACAGTGAACGCAGCTTCGATCTAGAAGCCCTGGTATGGCTCTATTATCGATTCCCGCTGAGCCTGCGCGACGTCGAAGATCTGTTGGCGGAGCGCGGCATCAACGTCTCGTTTCAGACCGTCTCGGAATGGGCGGCGAAATTCGGCCCGAAGTTTCCTCATCAGCTCCGCCATCGCTCGCCCGGCCAGTTTGCCGACAAGTGGCAGCTCGATGAGGTGGTGGTGACGATCAAGGGAAAGAGTACTGGCTATGGCGAGCCGACGTTGCGAACGGTTACGTCCTCGATGCCCTGCTGCAAAGCCGAAGGAACAAGGCACTCAAGCCATCTCGATCTGCCGTGAAATCGCTGGCTCGATAGCTGCCTGAAACACGGCACACACATCCTCGACGCGGGTTCCAAACAGATAAGGCGACGCCACTGTTTTAACTGAGGGAGAGCATGTCGCTGCGTTGCTTCCGCTTCGCCTGCGGCCAGGTGCCCGCTCTTTCCATTGTCGAGTTTCAGCATTCAACAAGCCGTTTACTTTGGCTACGCTTGACAAAGGTCCAGCGGCCTCTTATTAAGAGACCACTGGCCTTTTATTTAGCGAAAGAGCGAAGTGTTGAAGCCATTCGAAGATAAAGTTGCCTATGTGACAGGCGCTGGAACCGGTATCGGAGCAGAAATTGCGAAGACCTTGGCCAGGAGGGGAGCAGCAGTGGCCCTCGTCGGCAGAGGTGAGACAGCTCTGGAAGCCATTGAAGCTCATATCACCTCAAACGGCGGAACGGCCATAACTTTGCCTGCCGACATCAGCGATGAAGCCGCAGTCAAGCGTACGATCGCTCAAACAGTCGATAAATTCGGAGCTATCCACATGGCGGTGAACAACGCGGGCATTCCGGGTGACAGCCGTCTCGTTAGCTATCTCGATGCAGAGCGGTGGAACGAGATCATCGCCGTGAACCTATCCGGTGTGTATCTTTGCATGAAGCATGAAATCCAAGTGATGGAAGAAGCCGGAGGCGGCAGCATCGTCAACGTCTCTAGCGTCTTTGGCGACCGTGGTCTTGTGGGCCGCTCGGCCTATAGCGCCAGCAAACATGCAATTCGCGGGCTTACCCGGTCGGCTGCACTCGAATATGCAAGCAGAGGCATCCGTATTAATGAGGTTCAGCCAGGCGTCATCGCCGTTGCCCGGCAGAGCTCGAATGCAGACGAAGTCGAAAAAATTGCGGAACGCATACCGCTCGGTCGCCTCGGTCATGGAGCCGAGGTAGCTACGGCTGTCTGCTTCTTATTATCCAGTGAGGCTTCCTACGTCACCGGAGCCCATCTTGCTGTCGACGGCGGCTTCCTCAGCTAGAACGCTGTTACCTACCTTCAAATGGAGAAATCACATGGCAGAGAATAAAACCTGGCTGATCACGGGAAGCTCCCGTGGCCTTGGCCGACAGATCGCCGAAAGCGTTCTCAAAGCAGGTGGCAACGTTGTTGCGACGGCTCGAGATAAAGCTCAATTGAACACCCTCGTTCAGCAATTTGGTTCCAAGGTAAAAATCTTATCTTTGGATGTTACGGATACCAATGCTGCGCGTCATGCGGCCGCTGAGGCAGTCCAGACTTTTGGCCGCTTGGATGTTCTCGTCAACAACGCTGGATATGCAGATGTCGCTTCGATTGAGGATATGAGCGAGGAGATGTTCCGAGCGCAAATCGATACGAATTTTTATGGTGTCGTGAATATGACGCGAGCCTCTCTTCCCATCATGCGAGCGCAGGGCGCAGGACACATAATCCAGATCTCGTCTGTCGGCGGGCGTGTCGGCGGAGCCGGCCTCGGTGCCTATCAAGCCGCCAAGTGGGCTGTCGGCGGCTTCTCGGAGGTTCTCGCGAAGGAGGTTGCTTCCTTCGGCATTAAGGTTACGGTTGCCGAACCGGGGGGGATGAGGACCAATTGGGCAGGCTCCTCAATGGCTGTTCCTTCAGTCAGCGAGGCATACAAGCCGGTTATCGAACCTGCAGTACAGCGTCTTAGAGATGCAGACGGGAAGCAGCCGGGTGATCCCGAACTAATTGCAAAGGTTCTCCTGGATATCGCCGCGATGGATGTTCCTCCTCTTCGTCTGCTGCTTGGCCGAGACGCTGTAGCGGTAGCAAAAATGGCTGCAGATAATCTTGCCGCCTCGGATGAAAAATGGCGGTCTGTCAGCGAATCCGTCGTATACGCCACATAGGACGGAAGATCGGTTTGGAAGATTGGTTTAGACCGTTGCCACTGATACGATGGCTACGGTCTAAACAAGGTGAAGAGATGACGGACGAACAGAAGCCCGAATTCCAAAGGGCTCGCAGCGAGGAACAAAGAGTGGCGCGACGCACAGCTATCTTGCGGGCGGCACGTGACTTGTTGGAGGGCGTACCGGTTAGCGGGATCAGCCTCAGAGAGCTTAGTCGTAAGGTTGACCTCTCCAAAACGAATGTTGTTCGCTACTTCGAAACACGCGAGGCGGTTTTCTTCACTTTGTTAAACCAGGAGCTCGAAGAGTGGCTCGTCGACCTGAGAGACGAACTGGCGAATGAATTCTCATCAAGAACCGCCAAGCCGATCGAGCTCGCGCATGTCCTTGCATCAGCAATCGGTAAACGGCCAATTGTTTGTAAGCTTTGGAGTGCGTTGGGTGGAGAGTTGGAAACTAATATCAGTCCAGACGCCGTGCGAGCGTTCAAGCTTGAACATACCGAACGGCAGGACGAACTTGGGCATATTATAGCTGAATCGCTGCCTGAGTTGGGTTTAAAGAATGCACGAGAACTTGTATCAATGATTGTTATTCTAGTGGCGGGCCTCTGGCCGTTCGCTAACCCATCGGCATCGGTTATTGAGGCGCTAGAGCATCCGGCTCTTTCGGAATCGAGAGTCGATTTCGTTCAACGACTTTCCCGGCTCATCTACATTTCTACGATGGGAATCCTCGAGTCTTCTCGCGGATAACCGCAGCACCTCCACCATCCTCTTTCCCTAATGTCTTTGGTGTGGTCCGCACCATTCACCGGATGCTCCCCTGCTGCAGAAGTCGCAATATCCACGCATCGTGACAGTTACGAGTACGACAGCATCACATACGCTTTGCGGTGATCCAACAACGCTGTTTGGCCAATCCGACACGATACTTGCCTACGCCTCTTCAAAGACGGCTATTAATATGCTGACGGTTCAGTACGCGAACGCTTTTGCCCGAAGCGCCGCTCATGCTCACATCAAGATCAACGCCGCCACGCCGGGCCACATAGCGGCTGATCTCAATGGTCACCAAGACACAAGGACCGCTAGCCAAGGGGCAATGGTCATCGTGAAGTTAGCTACTGATGATGATGCTGGGCCTAGCGATGGGCTCTATAACGAAGGTGGTCCTCTACCGCGTTGAAGTTCAGGAGGTAACCGTGCCGTAGCCACCGCAGCGGTGCAAGGCCTAAGCAGGCTGGAAGGCAGTCTGACCTGCCAGCGCAACAGTTCGATACAATTCCTGCTGCTGCCAGACAAGATCCAGATACATCTGGCTGTTAACACTGAAATACTTGGGAAGCTTATCTTTTGTTGACGCAACGTTGTTTTTCTGCCTCCCAACTATGGAGTATCCAATGAAACGAACCTCTTTCATCGTTGCTATGGGGTTGTTCGCCTCAGCCACCGCTATTTCAGTAGGGCATCAGCGAGCTTTACAGATGTAATCATCCAGCTGATTTCCATAACAAAATTCGCACACAAGACAGCCAGTTTGTGACTGCGTATTCCGATGAAGCCGGCCATCGATTCCGATTTGAAGCCGGCCAGTCATTCCGATTTCATTCCGGCCGGGGTTCCGATTTGAAGGCGGCCATTTGTCGGACTGATCCTGGGTCTGTTGGATGTTTGGATCGGGTTTTGTTTCAGGTCAAGCGTGCGGTTTTTCAGGCGCTATCGACGAGCGCTGTTTTCGCATGCTTTCACCGGTGAGATCGATGCGATAGGCATTGTGAACGAGGCGATCCAGGATGGCATCGGCGAGCGTGGGGTTTGCTATTATTTCCCACCAGCGATCCAGGGGCACCTGACTGGTGACGATCGTCGATCGGCGCTCGTAGCGGTCTTCGATGATCTCGAGGAGATCGCGCCGCTGATCATCGTTGAGCTTTTCCGGTCCCCAATCATCAAGGATAAGCAGATCGGTCTTGGCCAGCGATTTGAGGATCCGGCCATATCGCCCATCGCCTCGTGCAAGGGCAAGTGTTGCGAATAGCCGAGGAACCCGGTGGTAGGCGACGGAGAAATCTTCGCGGCATGCTTTATGGCCGAGTGCACAGGCAAGCCAGCTCTTGCCGACGCCGGCCGGCCCTGTGACGAGAAGGCTGTGGTGCCTGCGGATCCAATCGCAGCCAGCAAGCGTCATGAACAGATTGCGGTCGAGACCGCGTGCGGCACGAAAGTCGGCATTCTCGATCTGCGCATCGTGGCGAAGTTTGGCAGCCCTGGCGCGGGCTTCGAAGCGCTTCTGGCGGCGCATGGTGGCCTCTCGTTCGAGTAGGATGGCAAGCCATTCTCCATGCTCGAGGCCGCGCGCTTCGGATTGTGCGTCGAGCTCCTGGAAGGCTGTGGCCATGCCATTGAGGCCGAGTTCACGCAGCATGTTGATGGTGGGATTGGTCAGCATTGGTATGTCTCCTCAATGAAAGTAATCAGGGCCACGCAGATTGGCATGGTCGACAATGGCGGTTGGTTCGGTGGAATGGCGCGCCGCCTTGTGGTTGGCCAGCAGCGAGGCGATGCTCTTGCAGTTCAGGCCACCGATCTCGACGGCGCGTGCTGATACGGCTTCGGCCCGATTGCGTTCGATGTCGCGAAACAGGCGAAGCACACCCAGGCATGTTCGAAAGCCCTGTTCGGGGTGCGGACGGCTAGCAAGAATTGCGATCACCAGGCCCTCTGTCTGTGGCCCGATGGATGCGGCCCAGCGCCGAAAGCGATCTGGTGTCCACTCAGCGTATCGCCGGTGGGAACTGGGCATGTGATCTGGGTCGGTTCCATGGCGAGGACCACCATACCGACGCTGATGCACGGCGATGCGCTTGCCGCGGTGGAAGATCTCGATGGTGCGTGCCGTTGCCCTCAGGTCGACCTGCTGGCGAATGAGGGCATGGGGGACGGAATAAAAGAAGCTTTTGAACTCGACGTGATAATCGGTCGAGACACGGACCAGACGCCATTCGGCGAATTCGTAGTCTTCACCCGGAAGACTGGCGAGCGCAGCACGTTCGACACTTTCAAATACTTGCCGCCGGGTAACACCCAATCGACGCATGAGGTGATCGTTGATGCGATCGAGTGCCTGGCCAATAGCGGCATTGGCCTCAGCCAGCGAGAAGAAAGTCAGCTTGCGCAACCGCCCCAGGATGCAGGTCTGAGCAAAACGGACTCCGTTCTCAACTTTCGATTTGTCCCGCGGTTTCTTCGGCCGTGCCGGGAGAACTCCGACGCCATAGTGGGAGGCCATCATGCCGTAACTGCGGTTGATCTCGGGATCGTAGAAGCTGGCGTGGTTGACGCCCGACTTCAGATTGTCGGGAACGATCAGCCGGGGAACGCCTCCAAAAAAATGAAACATCCGGACATGCGAGCCGATCCAGTCAGGGAGCGTTTGCGTCCAGGTCGCCTCAGCATAGGTGAAGCTCGATGCACCGAGCACCGCCACAAAGATCTCTGCCTCGCGGATCTCTCCGGTCTTGCGATCAACGATCGGGATCTTCTTGCCGGAATAGTCGACGAACACCTTGTCGCCAGCAGCATGCTCCTGGCGCATCGTCGGTGAAAGCCGCTGTTGAAACCCACGCAGGAGTTCACAAAAGCGGCTATAGCCGTAACCGTCGGGGTGCGACCCACGATACTCCTCCCACAGGATGAGCATGGTAACGCCCGGCTTCTTGAGCTCGATGGCAAGATCGGCCCAATTGGGCTCGACCCGTCGTCTCGTGCCGTGTTTGATGCCATTACGAGTGAACAGTTTGCTCTCGAGCGCATCGTCGGTGAGATCCAAAGGCAAGGGCCAGTTTAACCCAACCGCTGCCGCGCGCTGCAGATTATCCTGCACCGTGCTACGCGCAATTCCCAATACGACGGCAATCTCACGCGAGCTGGTTCCGCTTGCCGCAAGCCGCAGCATTTGTCGCAAATGTCTCATGGTCAGCCTTCTCTTTGCCGGCATCAAAATCCCCTCGTTCATCACGAGGTATCGATGCCAAAAGTTGCTGACCCAGGAGGTAATCTTCAGTGCCGAAAACTGGCCGGTCTTTGATTGGAACGGTGGCCGGCTTCAAATCGGAATGGTGGCCGGTCTTTGATCGGAATGCCGGCCGGCTTCACGTCGGAATCCGCATTGTGACGGCATTGCCGTGTCTCGATCCGGTTCAACGAGGACCAAATTCCTCCCAATTTAACGCAGGAGAATGTCTGCCATGTTACACGCACTTGAACCCTCAGAACCGCCGGATCAGACGTTCGACATCATCGTTTGCGGCTCTGGTTCCTCAGGTTCCGTTGTCGCCCGTCGTCTGTCTGACAATCCGAACATCAATCTGCTGCTAATCGAAAGCGGCGGAATGAAATTTACCGAAACGATACGAAACGCCGTCCGGTGGCCGGAAAATATTGGTACCGCTGAAGATTGGGGCTTCGTTTCCGAACCGGTTGCAGGTTTGAATGGCCGGTCATTGTTGATGTCAATGGGCAAGGTCGTTGGCGGCAGTTCCAGCATCAACGCCATGATCTGGGCACGTGGGCATCGGAGCGATTGGGACTACTACGCATCCGAAAGCGGCGATGCCGCCTGGGGATATGACGCAATACAGAAGCTCTACAGGTCTATAGAAGACTATAGGGGCGCGAGTGACACGCGACGCGGAACCGAGGGGCCAGTGACTGTGTTTCAGCCGAGCCAACCACACCCGATCGCGATAGGCTTGCTAGCGGCCGCAGAGTCCTTAGGAATTCCCCGGTTCGCGAACCCAAACGGGCGGATGATGGAGGAACGGAGCGGATGCGCGATCACGGATATACGCGCCGACGGACGAGAACGTATGTCGATCTTTGATTCATATTTACGTCCCGTGTTTGGCCGTAGCAATCTGACTATCCTGACTGGCGGTACCGTCGAGCGAGTTGTCCTTGAAAAGGGTCGCGCGGTTGGAGTCGATGTGGTTGAGGGAAGGAAGCGCCATCATTTTCGCGCCGCCCAGCATGTGGTCCTGTCAACAGGATCTATCAATACCCCCCGAATTCTCATGCAATCCGGAATTGGACCCGAGGCGGAGTTGAGGCGATTGGGCATTCAAACCGCCCAGCATTTGCCCGGCGTGGGGGAAAACCTACAGGATCACATTTGCTTTCCGAGTATCTTTGAATATCGAGAGCCGATGGAACCACGTGGAAACGGTAGTGCTGCTACCGTATATGCGGCAGTCAACGCTGAAAGCACCTCGCCAGATGTCCTGGTTTGCCAGGGCGAGTTTCCAATCTGCAGCCCCGAGATCGCAATGAAGCACTCCGTCCCCCCGCACGCGTGGTCGTTGGTCGCTGGTTTGGCGCGGCCGCGTAGCCGCGGTCGAGTGAGACTGCGGAGCGCAGATCCACGAGAAAGGGTTCTGCTGGAACTGAACTCGCTCTCCGATCCCGATGACCTGAAAACCGCCAGGGCCGCCGTCGAATTCTCCCAACAGATCGGAGCGCAAGCTGGGTTGGGCGAATTGACCAAGGGAGAAGTCTATCCGGGTGAAACCTATAGGGACAATATCGATCTCTTCCTGCGTGAGAGTGCGGTTCCGTTCTGGCATCAGACGTGCACGGCGAAAATGGGACGCGATGAGATGTCGGTTGTCGATGCAAAACTCAAGGTCTATGGCATCGACAATCTGATGATCGCTGACGGATCGATTTTTCCCAGAATTCCAACTGGAAATACCATGGCACCGTGCGTCGTTGTAGGTGAGCGGGCGGCACGCATTCTTACTGACCAATTGTTGTAAACGACGCGAGGGCGGCAAACAATCAGCGGAATGTTTGCCGCCCTCGTAAAACACGTATCGAGCGGATAGAATGGCAGGCGCAAAGGCGACGATGGTTGCTGCCGGTGCAAACAAGTCGGCTAGCCCAGCGATCAGAGCCACGGATAGACCGTAGACAGTTTCCTCGATGAACTCGTCGCGAGTGCCGGTAAACTACTGGTTGTCGCTTTGCCTATAAGGTTCCGGCGAATCTGTCGCCTCCCTCGACAATTACCAGTTCGCTACGGCCAGCAGCCTGACGCACTGCGGCTGCCGCCTAGTATCGCGTCGAATTATACCCTTACTCGTTCGAGCCCATCTCGGATCGCGCTCGGGTTGCTGGTACCTGCGTCATTTATCGCTGCCGCAATCAGCTTTACCGCAACGTATCCATCCAACGCGAATTGCGATGGTGCAGGACCGTATGAATTTTCGAAGGCTCCAACCATCTGACGAGCCACAGATTTGATCTCGCCTTCCGGCATATCCGTAGCCACAGCGCTCAAACGTGCCGCCGCTATGATGCCATCGGCTCCGGCGCCAACTGCGTGAAGAAAGGCCGGTCGACAATGCCGTGTGGCATCAGTACCGGCACGGTGCGGCTCGACGCCGCTTAGGCCTTTCCGAAAGCGATTGCCGGCGGGCCAGCTAACCAAGCAATGATTGCCTGCGGCCTATTAGCCTCGATTTTTTCCAGGAGAGTCGAAAGGTGCTGGGTATTGACGTGGACGCTATACTCTCCGATCAGCTCGAGGCCGTATCTCGCCAACATCTCTTTTTTGGTCGTCCATCCAGTTCGCCCGAAAAGACTATCGGCGTCATAGATGGCGGTAACTTGCATAAATCCAGCCACCTGCATGTATCGAAGCAGCTTCTCTCCAACAATTCGACCAGTTAGAGGAGTCAAAGACATAGGAGCGGACCGGAATAATCTGCGCTTCAGCTGCTCCAGTAGAAATGTACGGGATTTGCGCGTCTTCAACAGACGGAATGACGGCTAGGCTTGCTTTCGAGAAAGAAGTGCCAACTACCGCAGAGACACTCTGAGCCTTGAGCTCAGCGAAAGCCTCAACCGCGCTTTCCCGGTCCGATCGTCCGCCAAGCGAAGCTCGATCCGCCGCCCGCCGAGGACGCCTCCGTTTTCGTTTATTTCCTTTACTGCAAGAGTGGCCCTTGCTCGTTATCTAGACCGCCGGGATTGTTTCCCGTGCGGGAGACGAGCTGCCCGATCAGAACCGGTGCGCTTGCCGGGTCGACCCCAACAGCAATCCTGGGAGCATTATTGATCCTATCAACATCGGTAGCGTTCTCCCCACTTCTTCCTGCTGCCCTTTAAACTGCGCACTTCGTTCATCATTCGCTCCATTCCCTCCCAGTAGACTGCGCGAATGGCTTGCTTATCTACTTCACCCACCGAGGTTAGAGGCAGCCGCTCGACTACATGGACGCTTTTAGGTGTCAGGTGCGCACCTTTGCCGGCGCACTTTACCTTTCTTTGCTATTGTTGCATTTGAAATTCTTTGTGCTCGACACTGTCATCGCTAGGCACTTTCCCCGGAGCGAAGGTGATCTGGACTAGCCGAAGGTGAAGACAAATGCTTGCACTCCGGCATCCTCGAACGTGATTGTAAACGTATGTTCGCCCACATCATTCGCCTGACGAACGAGCTGGTAAAGCCTGGTGGAATCGACGGTGCCGGTTCCTTTGGCGTCAGTGTCTGCGCCATGGTTGTTTTCCGGCGCCTTGCCGTCGATAGTGATCTTGAAATGAACTGGCTTTCCCTCCTTCGGCGGTCCCATGACGAGGTGCAAGTCCCTCGCCGAAAAGCGGAACGTGATTGCTCCGCCGGCCTCGTCAAGACGTGCGGCGTCGGAGCCGACGGTCCACTTTCCCTCGAGTCCCCAATGGTTGAGGTCTAGCTTGCTAAGATGGTAGTTCGCAGATTGGTCCTCCTGTAGCGGACGGGTGGAAGCGAAATTCCTCGCTTCTTCGTATCCAAGATAGGTCTCGCTTGATCTTTCATGGCCGAAGTCGGCCGGAAGTTCCGCGCCTGATGCGGTCAATTTCGATGGTACCGTGGTTGGACTACCGCCATTTTCCCGAAGGAGATCCCTTATCGCGGCTTCCGTCTCGTCATAGGAGCCTTCGCCGAACTGATGGTATCGAATGGTGCCAGTCCCATCCACGAGATAGAATGCAGGCCAGTAGTTGTTTCCGAACGACCGCCATATTTTGAAATCGCTGTCGAGCGCGATGGGATATTTTAGATCGAAGCGTTTTGTCGCCGCTTGGACGTTCGACGTGATCTTCTCGAACGCGAACTCTGGTGAGTGGACACCGATAACCGTCAAGCCCTGGGCCTTGTACTTATCGGCCCATTCTTTGAGATATGGAAGAGCCCGGATGCTGTTTATGCAGGAGTAGGTCCAGAAGTTCACCAGGACGACTTTACCTCGCAGCTGGCTCCAATCCAGGGGCGCCGAATTGAGCCAACCAGTGGCCCCCGAAAAGGGAGGAGCGGAACCTTCCTGTGGCAGTTGGCTGGAGAAGCCGGCCTTCATTATGGCAGCTTCGTCCGCCGAGGGTTGCGCGCTTGGAAGCGTGTCCGGGTTGGAGTGGCTCGCAAGCGAAAACAAAGCGGAAAGGACGGCTGTTGAGATGTTCATCTGAATCGCTCCTTGTCTGGAATGTCTCTACTAGAAGCGATCGAAGTATCGGGATTGTTTCTCGAGTAACGGCTCTTTGTATCGAAGTGTATTGAGAACGTGCCATATTACTTCACGAACCGAGCGAGATTTGATAAGGCGCCGCTGCGATGATCACGGTTGAAGAAAGTTCCAGCTTCCTACTACAGGAAGGGCAGTTCACCGCTGTAGTTCGAGCATGGATAGACGGGTTCGAGGTGGAGCGGGAGCGCTATTGCCAGTGATTGGACGATTGCCGGCGTCGGCGCGTATTCTACCGATCCCGGCAGGGCGGTGTATTCGGCCTCGCTGATGGAGTTGCGAAGAAAGGCAAAGCTTGCGTGAGGTCGAGGAGGCGCTCGCGCGCCGGCCTTTGAGGTGAAGAGTTCGAGCAGGTACTCTGAAGACAGCATCGATGCTAAACATCCCGGACCCAAACGTTTTGCCTTGGCTTTTTCCATGGTCGAGGCAACATCGGAAGCGGCAAAAATTCAACTTGCGGCCCATGCAAGGACGACTCGGGAAACTACAAAGGTTAAAAAGCGTTCTCTTGCTGTGAACCTTATCAGCAGGAGACAACAATGGCGGATAACAGCACCACGACAGTCAGCGCCACATTCCAAGCACGCCAGGCCGCAGATCTTGCTGTCGAACATCTGGTTCAGGAGCACGGAATTTCGAGGCCGGCCGTTTTCGCCCAATCGGCAGACGACCGCAACACCGCAGGTTCGGCGCCCTTGGGAGGAGATACCCGGTATGGCGAGGGAGTTCGCGGTGACGCACCGCTTGCGGGCGGGATCGAGATTTCGGCGGATATCGTGTCAAACCAGGCTTACCTTCGCCGAGAGACTTTAAAGCATCATGGTTGAGATCGCCCGCGTGTTCGCCTTCGGAACTTTGAAGAAGGGTTTTGTGCTACATCAGCGAGGCTTGGCAGGCGCGCATTATTGTGGCCGCGCTCAGACGCGAAAGGCCTATCCGATGGTGATCGCAGGTCAATGGTTTGCACCCATGATGTTCGATGAACCTGGAACCGGATCGATCGTTAGCGGCGAACTCTACGAACTGAGCGGGGAAATGCTAAGCAAACTTGATCGGCTCGAGTCCGTCGGCCAGCCGGGGCACTTTCGCAAATGCATCGAACTTGAAACCGCTAGCGGCAATCTTGCTGACGCTTTCGCCTATTTCAAGGCTCGCAGATTGGCGGTGCCGATATATACTGGCTATCTCTCCACCTATGACGACGATCGCTTCGTTCCACCAGAGCGACGAAGCTGAGCGAGACACGATTGTGTCGAGTTTGACTATATCGATAATAAACCTCCGCCTACGGTGGAGGACTGGACGAGTTCTACACGGTAGTTGAGAGACCTCCTGCTTGAACCGCTGGGGTGGCCCAGAAAAGGAGGTTTTATGGATGAGCAGATGCTCTCGCATGCGACGTGGGACTGCAAGTATCACATTGTTAGTTACGTAACCACGGATATCGGGATTACGAACTTTGGAGCTTACTATGACCGTCACTATGCTTTCAGGCCGTGAACTCAATCAGGATCTTGGGCGCGCGAAGCGGGCCGCGCAGGAAGGGCCTGTGATCATCACTGACAGGGGACGGCCCGCGCACGTCCTCC
Source organism: Rhizobium sp. AB2/73 (assembly GCF_020871915.1). Lineage (NCBI taxonomy): Bacteria > Pseudomonadati > Pseudomonadota > Alphaproteobacteria > Hyphomicrobiales > Rhizobiaceae > Rhizobium > Rhizobium sp. AB2/73. The sequence goes on from NZ_CP067073.1 coordinate 53,938, forward strand.
TGTCGTTCGATGAGTACAAGCGGCTTACCGGCAAAATGCGGACCCTCGGTGATATGCTGGCCGCGCCAGGAGCGGATGACGTTGATTTGCCGCTCCCGCGGCGCACTGAATATGCCAAGCCGATTGACCTGTCCTGATGCTGTTGCTCGATACCAACGTCGTGTCCGAGCTCCGCAAGGTCGCGAACGGTAAGGCAGACCCCAATGTCGCGGTCTGGAACGAAACGTCGATCCGGCCGAATGCTTTATTTCATCCGTGGTTCTGCACGAGCTAGAGATTGGCGTCCGGCTGGTCGAACATAACGACGCCGTCGCAGGCAAGGTGCTGCGCGGCTGGCTGGAAAATATCGTCCTCACGGCATTTTCCGGCCGCATCCTGCCGCTGGACGAGGTTCAATGCGCGGCAGAAGGCATTGCGGATCTATATTCCGGCGGCGATGCCGTCGATCGCCACCGGCGTGCATCTCGGCTTGATCTATGCCTGGCTGGCAACGGTCGGCGCGGAATATTTCCTGGCCGTCGGCCCGGGCATCGGCGGCCTGGTCATCGCCGGCCGGGAGCGGTTCGACATGGCGCTCGTCATGGTCGGCGTCTTGGTACTCGGCTTCGTCGGCTTTACACTAAATCGCCTCGCCTCCGCGCTTGAAGCTTATTTGTTGCGCTGGCGGCCCAAGCAGACCGCATAGGCTGCGAACATCATGCGCTTCAATGTATCAAGCAGCTAAACCCGGTTCCTCGGCTGCTGTTCTCGAGACCGTTCTCGATCTTGGCCCCGCGGACACCTTCAATCGCCCACTGTTGATGCAATGGGCGACCGGATCGCAATTCCTACAACTTCTGCCTTGCCTGCCTGACGGCGTGGGGCAAGACATATGTTTGCGGACGCCATGAAAATTCTGGCGTCCGCAAACATCCAGAGCTAGGCATCGATGATATAGACGATCGTGAATGTCGAGGGATCGACGATGACGATCCGTCCGTCCGCCAGGACGAAGAATCGATACGCCTTATATTGCGGAACGATCTGGACGATGCGCGGCGGCAGCGGCTCCAGCTCGATCTTCCGGGGAATGGTTGCGCCGACCGATACCGAGAAATCCGTCTCGCGAACGGGTGTGACATGGACCTCTTTAACCACCTGCCGGATCTGTGTTTGTTGTTCGACGGAGACTTGGACTTGCGAGCCGCCCTGCGTATTTGTTTTTGTCGTTGTTTTGCTTCCCGTCTCACCTCCGGTCGTGTCCGTCTGTTGATCCTGCTTGGTGCCGCTAGGGGCTTTCATATTGCTGCCGGAGCTTCCTGCGGAGCCTGCTTTGTTGGTGTCTGTACCGCCTTGACCGGTCCCTTGCTCATCGCTCGAGCTGTTGGAGCTGCGCGATTGCGGAGATGCTGATTTGTTGTTGGATCCTCCCTTGGTATCGTTGTCCTGTTGAGTTTGATCTCCGGATTGGCTTCCTGTCTGGCCTGTTGCTCCGGTGCTTGTCGAGCTGTTGTTCTGACTGCCATTCGACTTCGAATCCTGATTGCCCTGAGTGGATTGGGCCGGTGCCTGGCCGGGGGAATTATCTGATTTTCCCTTCGAGTCCTTGGTGGAGGTTCCAGACTGTGGCTGTTGCTCGCCCGTCGACGGCTTGCTGTCGCGGGTCGTGCCGCTTTTGGGGATGACCTGGGTATCCTGCGCGCTTGCGGGTGTGATCGCTGCGAAGGAAACACCGATTGAAAGGGCCGTCATCAGAACGGCAAGTCTGTTCGTCGTCTTCATGATTTTCTCTTTTCTCGCTGTTGAGTACATAACGGCGTTTATCCGCCGCTATAGGACGAACAAGGTGACAGGCCCCATGTTCCGGCGTTGGACTTCGGTCGCACGGGCATGCGACTGAAGGCTCGGCCGTGAGCTTCCAACATGCCGCAGCTATTATTTGCGGTGGGTGAGCCTTCTCGGACTGTATCGGCAGGGCGCAACTTTTGATCACTCCGAGCGGGTTCTTCTGAGGAACTTTGCAACGCGATCGGCATTCCCTTCTTTGTTGTTTGCGTTCTGAAACAGCGGAAATCTCGCTGAAGGAGCTTACTGTGATCAAACCTTTGATTCTATTCAGCCTCGCGCTGATGCCGGCTGCAGCTTTCGCGCAGTCGGCCGATCTTGAGGCAACCTGCAAGATCGTAGCCAAGAACTTCTTCCTGTCGGATAGCCTCGCGATCGGCGCTATCCAATCCTTTCCGGAACTGAAGCCGCCCGGTGTGCGCATGGCCTATTCCACCCGTCAGGGAACGTCTCCCGCGGAAATGACCGACACCTTCGAATGTGAATTCGACAAGCCCGACAAACCCCATAATCTCGCTAAGTTCTGCGTATCAACAACTTGCTATACGGCGAACGAGAGCGATGCGGACCGCAAGCGACGATTCGAGGAAATGCGCGTTCTCCTGCAACGAGCGGAAAAATAGTCGCTGTGAGTGGTGAAGGAATGTTGGGTTTGGTGCCCGCCTTTGAAGCCAAGGATTTGCCTGTCGGTCAGAGCGACCGTTCGGTCGGGATAATTACGGTCCATGTGGCGGGGAAAGGCTCCGCCGAGTTCGCTCAGGCGAAAGCTCGAGCTTGGATGGCGTTCGCTTGCGGCGTTGGTGACAACCTCGGCGGAACATTCGGATCGCGGTGCCGTTTCGCCGTAAGAGGACAATCATGACACAACAATTGTGGAACAAGCCAATCACCGTCGAGACGCGCAAACCCGGTCAGCGGCTGACGATCGCCAACACGGAGACCGCCACCTATTACCTGCTGCGGAACTGGCCCGCAAAGTCGCACGGGATCGCCTTCAAGAATGCGAAGCGAACGTTGATCAGTGCTCACCAAGGTCACGTGGAGGCGCTGGTAGCAAGAGCCGCGTTCCTCGCCGCGCTTGAAGAAAGCGGTATCCAAATATTCGAAGCGTGATGGGCGAGCACGACGCGCTCGAACCGGGCTTGAAATGACAGCCATATTCCTAGCGGTCATGCGCTCTTTAGAGTACAGAGCATGTGTTGCCCACGGTGCCACCGGACTGACGATCAGGCAAATGTCAGTCAATCCGCTGTTTTCCGCGAACCAAGTTGCCTCTTGCTGCGGGCCTTTTGTCATCCAAGAGGCGTAAAAGCAGGTTCCGTCTTTTCCCGCGCTGGGCGAGATCAATGTCGCTGACAAGCATTGCGCCACCCTCACGTCGCTCAAGGGTGATCTTGCGGCTATGGAAGGCCTCCAGCTCGGCTCTGTGCCCGACGCTGATAATGGTGACCTTCGGCAGTTCGCGGATCACCATCTCCATCATCTTGTCCTGGCTTTTTTCATCGAGCGCAGATGTAGCCTCATCCAGGACGATGATATCGGGATCGTGTAGCAGAAGACGCGCGAATGCGAGCCTCTGTTTCTCGCCGCCCGAGAGCGTCTGGTCCCATGGCGCATTTTCCTCAATTCTGTCGTTGAGATAGTCAAGGCCGACCTTCTCAAGGGCCGCTTTGATCTCATCCAGCGTCCAGTCCTCGGCCGCTCGAGGATAGGCCACGGACCGGCGAAGTGTGCCCGATGGGATATAGGGTCGCTGGGGCAGCATGAACAATCGGCTATCGGGATGAAAATTGACGCTGCCATGACCCCAAGGCCAAAGACCGGAAATCGCCCGTACGAGCGTGCTTTTTCCCGTGCCGGATTCTCCGGCGACCAACACGCGTTCGCCTGGATCGATCTCGACCTCCGTTTCCCTGACCACGGAGGTGCCGTCGTCGAGCGTCACGGAAAGATTATTTAGGCACAGCATCGCCTTGCCTTCGGTTTCACCGTGTTTGATGCGTCCGAGGGAATCGCTCTTTTCGGCGCGCTCCAAGCCGTCAAGTGACGTCATGAGTGAAGCGACGCGATGTGCGGAGGCATTCCAGTCGGCAAGCCGCGGATAGTTGTCCACCAGCCATCCGAACGCACTCTGGACGATGGCGAAGGCAGAGGCAGACTGCATTACTTGACCGAGCGTCATGCTGCCTTCGAGAAATTTCGGTGCGCAAAGCAGGACCGGCACGACGGGCGCGATCAGCATCGACCCCTGCGAGACAAGCGTCGTGCGCATGTATTGATGCGCTAACCGCGCCCATTGCCTCAGCACATTGCCAAAAGTTCTTTCGAGGTCATTACGCTCCTCCTCTTCGCCGCCGAGCAATGCGATGCTCTCGCCGTTTTCGCGCACATGTGTCAGCGTATAGCGAAATTCGGCTTCCACTTGGTTCTTGACCTCGGAAATCTCGACGAAGTGCCGACCGATGACTGCCATCGAGGTGGATGTGACCACGGCATAGAGAACCGCGGTGACGACAAGAAAGCCCGGAATTGTGATGACTGAACCAGCGATCTGGAACGTCAGGGCCCCGCCGATCGTCCACAGCACCACGATGAAGGTCGATGCCGACACGAATGCGGAAATGACGCCGGCCAGGAAATCGACCGGGGACTCCGTGGCGATCCGCAAATCCTCGGAGAGACGCGCCTCGGGGTTCTTGTGGCCTTCGCCGCCGATCAGGTTCAGCTGATAATAACGGCCGTTCGCGAGCCAGCGAGCGATGAGCCCGGTCGTCAGCCAGGAACGCCATCGTCTCTGGATCATCATGCGAATGTAGACTTGCACCGTAACAAGGGCGACACTTCCGAGCACCAGCGGCAGAAACACTGCACTCAGGACGTAAACGGTGTGGGCGTTGCGTTGCTCAATGGCGTCAAAAATCGCGCGGTTCCAGATATTAATGCCATACTGGAAGCACACGTTCAGGCCGATCAGCGCAAGTAGTCCGATCGTGCACGGCCACGCAAAGCCGTCTCCGCGGCGACTCCAATAGCCGCGCGCGCTGATCCAGAAACGTGCAAGCAAGTACCCTTTGCGCGTCCGTTCCGCCTCCTCAGGCGTCATGTCCGGATCGGGTTCAATGATATCTGCCGGTGGCTCGATATCAATAGTCGGAGCTTTCTCCCGGCGCGACCTCTCACGCCCAGGCGACTTGGCGCCGTCGACCGATTTCGGATTGGATTTAGCGTCGGTCATACGCACGACAACGGACTAAAATTCAAAAAGTTTCACAATAGGAATATCGTCTATAGCGGCGGCCATGTGTCGAGGAAATGAAGCAGTCGCTACGCGAACCCTGAGCGAGTAGCGGCTGATGCATGTAAAAGCGTAAGTGACGGTAATTACTCTATCTCATCCTTGAAGATTGAAGGTTCACCATGGACGCTGGAAGAATGTACTCCATGGGCGGATCACGCGCCCTTGTCCCGTATTAGACGGCGCTATCGCGCGGATGGCAGCGGCAGTGATGAGACGGCTTCAGGGAACTCGTCCATCGCAAATGGCGTTTCAATGTCAGGAGGAATTCATCATGTGCCCGCAAAAGCCAATCATAGCTTCGCTTTTCGCACCCGCCCTTGGGCTGCCGAATCCGATACAATACTACCCCGAGCAATCGCCCCGCCTTCCCGCTTCAGAAAGTGAAAAGGAAGCGTATGAAGAGGGAGTCAAGGCAGGGAAATGCGAAGCCGAGAATAGAAAAAACCCTTATCCGGACAACAGCGAACAGGCCAAAGCCTACGAGCACGGCTACCTCGACGGTCAGAAGATCCGGTCGTAGCCACACTATGGCGACCGATGATCTCGCATGTGTTCATTGTGCAACGCGACGGCTTTTGAATGAATTGGTATAGAGCCGTGTCGGACTGTGATCGACATCCCGATAGGCGGCGACGAAGGCTCCCCATGCCCGGCTTTTCCAATGACTGCCTCTTCTGCTAGCGGGAACATAAAGGGCCTCTGCTTGTTGGGCCCCACGCGCTTTGATGGCGCGCGACAAGTGGAGACGGATCATGGCAAAGACGGTTGGCGACTTTATCGTGCAGCGCCTTTATGATTGGGGCGTGCGACGCATCTTCGGCTATCCCGGAGACGGCATCAACGGTCTCTTCGGAGCCTTGAACCGGGCCGATGGAAAAATTGAATTCATTCAGGCTCGTCACGAGGAGATGGCCGCCTTCATGGCATCGGCCTATGCCAAATTCTCAGGCGAGCTTGGCGTTTGCATCGCGACCTCTGGACCGGGTGCCACGCATTTGGTGACCGGGCTCTATGATGCGCGGTTGGATCATCAACCTGTCTTGGCGCTTGTCGGCCAGCAGGCCCGTCGGGCGCTTGGCGGTCACTATCAACAGGAAGTCGATCTCGCATCGCTCTTCAAGGATGTTGCCGGCAACTTCGTCCATCAGGCATCAGCTCCCGCGCAGGTACGCCATCTGGTCGATCGCGCCGCGCGCATCGCGCTGGCGAACAAGACGGTCACTGCCGTCATCCTGCCGAACGACCTGCAGGAGATGCCCTATGAGACGCCGCCACGCAAGCATGGCTCGGTCATGTCGGGCGTCGGCTATGTGGCACCGAGAACAGTGCCGCACGAGATCGATCTGAAGCGCGCCGCGTCCGTCCTGAATGCCGGAAAGAGGGTCGCGATGCTCGTCGGTGCCGGCGCGTTGGGCGCTACCGATGAGCTGATCGCGGTCGCGGACCGGCTGGGAGCAGGAGCGGCGAAAGCCTTGCTCGGCAAGGCCGCCCTACCGGATGATCTGGCGTGGGTCACCGGCTCCATCGGCCTTCTGGGTACCGAACCATCCTGGGACCTGATGCGAGACTGCGATACCCTGCTGGTCGTCGGATCCGGCTTTCCCTATTCGGAGTTCCTGCCCGAAGAAGGCGATGCAAAAGGGGTTCAGATCGATATCCGGCCTGACATGCTCTCCTTGCGTTATCCCATGGAGGTCAATCTTGTCGGCGACGCCCGGGAGACCTTGCAGGCATTGCTGCCGCTTCTCAAGCAGAACCAGGATTTTTCCTGGCGCAAGGAGATCGAGACGAGTGTCGGAAAGTGGTGGCGAACGCTGGAGGCGAGGGCGCATGTGGAGGCCAATCCGGTCAACCCGCAACGTGTCGTCTGGGAGCTTTCGCCACGCCTGCCCGACGGTGTCATCGTCACGAGTGATTCCGGTTCTTGCGCCAATTGGTACGCGCGCGATTTGCGCATGCGCCGCGGCATGATGGCCTCCTTGTCCGGCGGTCTCGCATCCATGGGGGCGGCGGTGCCCTATGCGATCGCCGCGAAGGTCGCGCATCCGGATCGGCCAATCGTCGCCCTGGTCGGTGATGGCGCCATGCAGATGAACAACATGGCGGAGCTGATCACCGTGGCGAAATACTGGCGCGAATGGTCCGACCCGCGCATGGTCGTCTGCGTCTTCAACAACGAGGATCTCAACCAGGTGACTTGGGAGCAACGCGTCATGGAAGGTGACCCAAAATTTGATGCCTCGCAGCGGATTCCCGATGTCCCCTATCATCGTTTCGCCGATATGATTGGCCTTCAGGGAATTTTCGTCGATCGGCCCGAGGCGCTTGGCGCCGCGTGGGATGAAGCGCTTGCCGCCGATCGCCCCGTTGTTCTCGAGGTCAAGACAGATCCCGAAGTGCCGCCGATACCGCCGCACCTGACTTTCGAGCAGATGCGCAACCTGACCACCGCCCTGCTGAAAGGGGATCCTGAAGAAAGCGGTGTGATCAAGGGAACGCTAAGACAGGCGCTGAGTGCCATTCTTCCGAGTCGCGCCAACAGGTGACGACGGGCAAATGTCGGCTGCGTTGCGGGAACCAAGGCTGGGAACGGTGGTTTGGACCGATGTCAATCGACTAAGCCTTGGCTGAATGAAAGAGCATAGCGCGAGACGGCGAAGTGCTCTGGACGCGGCAACAGGCGACAATGTGAGGAGGTGTAAGATGGAAACCTATCATAGGTATCGTAAGAACAACGTGCCGCCAGGCTCCATCGTCATCAAGTTCTACCATTCCGGCGATCAGATCCGAGGATTCCTGCGCAAGGTCATGTCGCCAGGAGAGGATGACACGGTTTTTCCTGGTGAGGAAATGGAGCCAGATGACGCCTTTCGGGCCGCTCGCAACAAGATGTCGAACGAGGTTATGCGGCCCATCTATGTCGAACTGTCGGAAGGCGTGAACTGGAATCCGGCCTGGGGGCGGCTTGAATAAGCATGATGCCGCCGCACGCTCCTCCTTACGGGCCTTTTTGCCAGACCAGCCCAAGATGCTGGCTGAGCCGCCGCGCGTCGGCCGGCGCCCGCACCTTCACGTCATTATCGAAATAGACATAGACATCGCGACCCCGTCGTGTCCGCTTCAACGGCTTCAGAACACGGTTGGCATTGTCCGGCTCGCGCCCGTGCGCCCAATCGGCGATGCGCTCCGCCCATATGCTCAACGCTTCATCATCGTAGCCGCTGACATAGAGTTCTTCCGATCCATGCAGGCGGCAATAGATAAAGTCCGCGGTGACATCCATCAGCAACGGCCACTCGACGGTATCGGCGCAAACGAGCCCGATCCGATGCTTCCGCAAGAGTTCAATGAAATCGGCGTCCACGAAGCTTTCGTCGCGGATTTCGAATGCATGCCGGATCGGTCTCCTTTTGTCCGCCATCAGCCAATCTCGGCCGTTCAAGCGCTCATCATGCCGCTTGGCCAGGGAAAGTGCCTCATCCGTGTCCTTTGGCAGCAGGTGGATGAAATTGGAGAACAGCTCTCGATCGAACCGCAGCCGGGGAGGAAACTGCCAAAGGATGGGTCCCAGCTTTGCTCCCAGCCGCAAGAGGCCGGAGGCCATGAAATTGGCAAGCGGCACCTCGATATCGCGAAGCCTTCGTAGATGGGTTATGTAGCGTGATCCCTTGACCGCGAAAAGGAAGTCGTCTGGAGTGGCCTCCCGCCATCTTGCGAAGGTGTCGGGCGTCTGCAGGCTATAGAATGTGCCATTGATTTCAATGGATGGAAATTGCGAGGAGGCGTAGGACAACTCGCGTTTCTGGGTCACGCCCTTCGGATAGAAAACGCCGCGCCAGGGTGCGTAGGTCCACCCGGAAATTCCGATGCGGATCGTTCCAGCTTTTACCATGGTTCATACCGCGTGCGGATCACCTTGCCTGTGCAAGAGACGATGTCGCAATTCAATGCCTGTCGGTCCTGTCAGGTAACGTTGATGGACGGCAGGAACGACATGACCTCGTTGCGTTGTCTTGGTGTCAAACTCTCGATTTCCCTTTTCCAAAAGGCTTCAGCTTCGAGTGGATCAGCCTCCCAGCTGTTGGTCGACAGGATGTTGTCATCCATGACCAGAAGTCTTTTTCCACCGAGCCTTAGATATTCCTCGGCAAGTTCCTGAGCGCCATTCATCATGATTTGTCTCCTTGGTCGGCCCTCCCGCTGCCGGTGATCCACCTCACGGACACCGACAGCCAAGAGGTGCGCGAAATGCGGGCGGCATTCCGGCTTTCCACTGTTATTATTGCGGGCAATTCTGGCTGGACGTGCTGTCGCTCGACTGACTGTTGTTTTGCGTATCCGTACCTTGCGTCGTGTTCTTGCCGGTTTTCATGGCATTGCAGTCCTGGGACTGACCGTTGGAATTCGGAGTGCCGTTGGTTCCGGTCGTATTGCTATTGGCGCCTCCATTTCCGTTGGAGGTGCCATCGTTCTGCGAACCGGTGCCGGCGCCGTTACCACTTCCGGAATTGCCTGTTCCGCCGGAGCCCGATTGCTGAGCCATGGCTGCCGTGGCCATGCCGATCGAAAGAGCACAGACTGCGATCATTCTCGTCAACATTGGTATTTCCTTTCCTTGATTTGCCACCTTCCAACTCCAATGGCGGGCAGTTGTTTCCGGATTTTCCGATATTTCCTCGGCGGCAATGAGATCAGGGATGTCGCGATAATCGGTGGACACCGCTGATCGCCAACGGAGGCAGGCAGCGACGTGAAGGCAGCTTGCCCATCAGGCAAGCATGCGGATACGGGGCTCGCGGTCCCAATAGCGCTTGGGCGCGGCACTCAGGAAGGAGGCGAGATCCACGACACCGGCGTCGGGTTGAATGCCCGCCTTGTCGAGAAGCGCCTTGGCGGCGGCGTCATGACCGATCGCCTTTAGGTGTCCGAAAGCATCCATCACCCATTGCACGGCTGCCGCTTCTTTGAGGAGCGAAGCGGCGCCTTCCTTCGCGAGGATGACGGCAACGGCATCGAAAAGCTGCGAAGGCGAACCAAGGAGCTGCCCGTCGGCACGGATCGTATTTCCGTCGGAAAGCTTCGTCTCCCCCACCTTGGGAGCCACAATGAAAGGTCTCGCCTTGGCATCATTGAGGGCTCCGACGAGATCGGAGATCGCCTTGGCGTCGCTTCCGTCGGCGATCAATATGCCGATCTGCCGCCCTTCGAGCGTCTCCTTCATGTTCTTATGGATGGAAAGAGCGGGGGAGGGGGCGAGATCGATCGGTTCACGCGCCGGCAAATTCCTGGTCGGGTTGACGAGCCCGAGGCCCGCTGCGACCCTGTTGGCAAGCCCCGCATCGACATTCATGAGGTTGCCGACCATGCGGGGCGGCACGTGCTGAAGCTGAACCTTCGATAATTCGAAGACGAAGGCCGATGCGATGTGAGCCTGTTCCGACGGTGTCTGGGATTTCCAGAAAAGACGAGCCTGACTGTAATGGTCGGCAAAGAGTTCACCGCGCACGCGCAGCTTGTCGCCCTGCTCTTCCTTCCCCGCTTGATGCTCATAGGTGCGGAAGCCCGTCGCCGGACATTCGCGCGGACCGCCGCTTTCGCCGTTGTCGCCAAGGCTATTCGGTTCATAGTTCGCGCGGCCCTTCGGCACTTGCATCTGCATCTGCCCGTCGCGCTGGAAGTTCATGACGGGGCATTTGGGCGCATTGATCGGCAGTTGATGGAAGTTCGCGGTTCCAAGGCGGGACTTCTGCGTGTCGAGATAGCTGAAGAGCCGGCCCTGCAGCAGGGGATCGTTGGTGAAATCGACGCCGGGGACGATGTTTGCCGGGCAGAACGCCACTTGCTCGGTCTCCGCGAAGAAATTGTCCGGATTGCGATCGAGAACCAGCCGTCCGACGATCTTTACCGGCAGTACCTCTTCCGGGATGATCTTCGTGGCATCGAGGACGTCGTAGGGAAGGTTTTCGGCAAAGGCATCGTCGAAGAGCTGCAGGCCCAGTTCCCATTCCGGAAAATGCCCGGCCGCGATCGCCTCGAAGAGGTCGCGGCGATGGTAGTCATTGTCGGCCGCCTGCAGCTTCAATGCCTCGTCCCAGACAAGCGATTGAATGCCGAGCTTCGGCTTCCAGTGGAATTTCACGAATGTGGATTTACCGGCATCGTTGACGAAGCGAAACGTGTGGACGCCGAAGCCCTGCATCATGCGCGGCGAGCGCGGAATGGCACGATCGGACATCGCCCACATCAGCATATGCGTGGATTCCGGCATCAGCGACGCCCAGTCCCAGAACGTATCATGGGCGGTAGCCGCCTGCGGATACGCGCGGTCGGCTTCCATCTTCACGGCATGCACAAGATCGGGGAATTTCATCGCATCCTGAATGAAGAAGACGGGGATGTTGTTGCCGACAAGGTCCCAATTGCCCTGCTTGGTATAGAATTTCACGGCGAAACCGCGCACGTCACGCGGCGTATCCACCGAGCCGGCACCGCCGGCAACGGTCGAAAAGCGGACAAAGACCGGCGTCTTTTCACCCTTGTGTTGAAACAGATCGGCGCTGGTCACATCGGACAGCGATTCGTAGAGCTCGAAGAAGCCGTGCGCGGCCGAACCTCGCGCATGCACGATCCGTTCGGGGATGCGCTCATGGTCGAAGTGGAAGATCTTTTCACGCAGGACGAAATCTTCAAGCAGCGTCGGGCCGCGGACGCCGGACTTCAGGCTGTTCTGATTGTCCGACACCCGGATGCCCTGATTGGTGGTCAGATGCTCCGCGTCGCCATGGGGGCCGCTTTCGGGAATATGCTGGTGCGTTTCCCCGCCTTCGCCGCGCGATGTTTCGAAGCTCGTGTCCTTCGCCATGATATCCTCTTTTTGCCGTTGAAACCGCTGACCGAACCTTGTTCGACGGGCAATGTTCCGATTGGCCGGAGGTGGCGGCTGGTGACCTCAAAGTTCGATCAGCGCGATGCCGAGATCGTCTTGATGCCGACGCTGCAATTCCGCCGGTGTTTCCACGATGGTCGCTTCCAAGGTCGGGTGCACGATACCGTCGAGAAAGTGGCCGCCGCGCGTGGAGCCATCCTTGAGACCGAGGACGGCATGAAGATGGAGGCTCGCCTTGCCGTCGTCGCCTGCCGCAATATCGCCGATCAGGCTCAGCACCTCGCATTGCTCGGTAATCGGGATCTTGCGGTAGCTTCGCTCGCTGAAATCGAACCAGCCGACAGTCGCTCGTTCAAATGCACCGATCGCGGTGATCGAAGCCGCCGTCAGATCCTGATCAGTAGCGAAGCGGGCGAGCGTGGAGAATGCTTCCTCATTCGCATCGAGCACGACGACGTAGGTCTTGAGGCCGTTCCGCAGGTCAACTTTCTTGAAATTCATCGCGCTCGTCTCCCTTTCAATCCTGGGCCGGCTGGCCGTTGGAAGCCGACACGCCACCATCGACGGCGATGTTGGCGCCGGTCACGAAGCTTGCATCGTCGCTTGCCAGAAAGGCGATGACGGCCGCAACCTCTTCCGGCTCGCAGACGCGACCAAGTGGAATACGTTCCTTGAATTTGGCAACGAGGACTTCATCCTTAAGCATGTCTTCCGTCATGCCAGTGCGCGTGAGGCTCGGGCATACGGCATTGACGCGAATTCCCTTTCGGCCGAGATCGAGCGCCAGGGCGCGGGTCAGATTGACGATGGCGCCCTTGGCGGCGTTGTAGGGACTCATACCCCAATCGCCGCCGGTGCCGGAGACGGAGGCAGTATTGATGATCGACCCCTTGGTCTTTTCAAGATGTGGGATGGCCGCACGACAACCGAAAAACACGCCGTCCAGATCGGTCGCCATGACATCGCGCCATTGCTCGTTGGAAATGTCGGCGGGCTCGCCACCCTTGTGAATGCCTGCATTGTTGACGATGACGTCAAGGCGACCGAACCGTTCCACCACCGCCGTTACCATCGCGGCGACCGCCGACGATGCCGATACATCCACCAACTGCTTGAGGCTGCGTTCGGCGGGCAGATCCGCGACGACTTTTTCCAGCGCATCCTCGCGGCGATCGACGAGAGCGACATTGGCGCCTTCCTTGGAAAAGCGCCGTGCCGTCGCCTCTCCCATTCCCGATGCCGCACCTGTTACGATGACGACCTTTTCTTCGAAGCGATGCATCGGGCTGTCCTTTCAAAATCGGCGAAACGGGATCTATCGAAACGTAGCTTTCGATAGGAACCATGACCGGACTTGAATGTTCCCGGATGCACCCGGCGGATAGTGTGCCATGGCTGGAACCGAAAGCGAGGTGGATGGTTTGGAATAACGACGCAATCATCACCGGAAGCAAAGTCATGACACATCCACGACCACCATTTCCGCCGCAGCAACAGCCCATGCCCGGTTATACCGCCGACATGCATCCGGCACCCGATCATGGAGAGGTGACCTACCACGGATCAGGAAAGCTTGCCGGCAAAAGGGCTGTCATCACCGGCGGCGACAGCGGCATTGGCCGCGCCGTCGCGATCGCCTTTGCCCGCGAGGGCGCCGATGTTCTGATCGCCTATCTGAGCGAAGACGACGATGCTCACGAAACCAAGAAATGGGTCGAGGAGGCCGGCCGCAAAGCGGTGTTGATGGCCGGCGATATTCAAGATCCCCGACATTGTCGCGATATCATCGACAAGGCCGTCGCCGAACTGGGAGGGATCGATATTCTCGTCAACAATGCCGCGCATCAGGCGAGCTTTCAAGATATCGGCGATATCAGTGACGAGGAATGGGAATTGACCTTCAAGGTCAATATCCATGCCATGTTCTATCTGACAAAGGCGGCCGTACCGCACATGAAGCCGGGCAGCGCCATTATCAACACGGCGTCCATCAACTCGGACACTCCGAACCCCACATTGCTTGCCTATGCCACCACCAAAGGGGCCATCCAGAATTTTACCGCGGGGCTGGCGCAATTGCTCGCGGAAAAAGGCATTCGCGCCAATGCCGTGGCGCCCGGACCTATTTGGACGCCATTGATCCCTTCGACGATGACGTCGGAAGCAGTCGAGAATTTCGGAAAGCAAGTGCCGATGAAGCGACCGGGTCAACCGGCTGAACTGGCAACAACTTATGTCATGCTTGCCGATCCACTCTCCAGCTATGTTTCCGGCACGACCGTCGCGGTCACCGGGGGCAAGCCTCTCCTTTGACTTCGGCGCATTTGCGCGACATGTCCGCGAACGGTGCTCATTCCCGGAACATTCCGGGCTGGAAGTGGTTTGGCCATGACAACGAATGCGGCAAAGACGGCCAAGATAAATCGTCCACAGCTTCCGGCAGGGCAATGACAGGAGGAGATGATGAACAGCAGACCACCACCGGTTCCAGAGGAAAATCGAAGCGACAAAGGTGTTGGCGACCACGCCAAGCCATCGATATCCGACCCCCATAAGCCTGACATGACGGTGGATCCCGACAAGAAAGGCCAGCAGGGAAATAGCAGGATCAATACCAGTCACCAGGGGCATCAACAGGATCGATAGGGAGGTGCCAATGTCCACATCGACCAAAACACCGGCCAGCATTCGCCAAGGCGGCCCGGGAGCATCCCATGAAAATGCCAAGGCGCCCTTGAACATTCCAAAGCCGCCGGCCGAGCCCGATAAGCGGGACCGCAGCAAGGTTTCGGGCGGCGGCGGCGAGCGAGATCGTCATCATGGCCACGATCCCAAGCGGAAAGGTGGCCACGCGGCAAGTTGAGGCTGAATTTCCGCTCGCATCGACAAGCCGAGCGGAAAGCCCGATGCAGTCCCTGAGACCCCCAAATGTTTGGCCGGCGCTCTCAGGAATATTGGAGACACCGCCATGGTCGCTCAGGACTTTCAAGCTGCACACGCTCTTCCGCCCCGCCCCCTTCACTCGCTCATCATACCAGTCCCAATGGTTTGCTTCCTTGGCACATTGGCAACGGATCTGGCCTATTGGGAAACCGCTGAAATGATGTGGGCGGATGCTTCTGCATGGTTGCTAGCGGTTGGCTTGCTGTTCGGCTTGCTTGCTGTCATTGCCATGATAATCGACGCGCTCGGCAGGCGCCTTTCCTGGATGCGCGGACCAGTCTGGCTGTATATGGTCTGTAACGCTCTTATCCTCGTCTTGTCATTCTTCAACGCGCTCGTGCATAGTCGGGATGCGTGGACTTCCGTCGTTCCGACCGGGCTTATTCTTTCATCCGTGGTGGTCGTTCTCCTCCTTCTTAGCGGCTGGATAAGGCGGGCATTGATTTACCGCAGAGATCCGGGAGCCGAGAGATGAAGATCAGTGTTAGTAAATTGACCGCGCCATCTTCCTTTGCCGCGCTTATCTGCGGCACGATCTTCGTCCTCTCCGGCTGCGGTCAGAACGAACAGGATCCAAAGGATCAGGTCGGACCAAACCCGACGTTGCCGGCCCAGACACAATATCTCATCCCACCGATGCATGTCGCCAAGGTGATCGGCTGGCAAAACGGTGACAAGCCGAAGGTTGCGGAAGGGTTGCAGATAAAAGCGTTCGCGACAGGGCTGAAGCACCCGCGTTCAGTTTACGTGCTGCCGAATGGCGATGTTCTTGCCGTGGAATCTGTTGCGCCGCCCGCGGCATCGATCAAGCGTCCCAAGGACCTGATCATGGGCTGGATCGAGTCTATGGCGACATCTGCCGGCAACAATGAAGGAAGCAACCGTATAACCTTGTTGCGTGATGCCGATGGGGATGGGGTTGCGGAGACGAAGAGCGTTTTTCTCGATCATCTTGCCTCTCCTTTCGGTGTCGCTCTTGTCGGTAGCGACCTTTATGTCGCGGAAACGGACAAGATCATGCGTTATCCATACAAGACGGGCGAGACGAGCATCCCCGATCCGGGAACGAAACTTACCGACTTGCCAGGCGGTCCAATCGATCACCATTGGACCAAGAGCCTTGTGGCTGACCCCGATGGGACGCTGCTTTATGTCGGTGTCGGCTCGAACAGCAACATCACGGAAAGGCATACAGGCTGAGATGGATCGCGCCTCCATCTGGGAGGTCGATAGGGGAACGGGTCGCCATCGCATCTTCGCGGATGGGTTGAGAAATCCGAATGGTCTTTCCTGGGAGCCGCAAACGCACGCCCTCTGGGCAGTCGTCAACGAGCGCGACGAACTAGGCCCCAATCTCGTGCCGGACTATATGACGTCGGTGAAGGAGGGCGGCTTCTATGGTTGGCCATACAGCTATTTTGGCAAGAACATCGATCCCAGGGTCATGCCGCAAAGACCAGACCTTGTGGCGAAGGCAATCGTTCCGGATTACGCTCTGAGTTCGCACGTGGCGCCCCTCGGGATGGCCTTCTATACCGGTACCAATTTGCCGGAAACGTATCGCGGCGGTGCCTTCGTCGGCGAGCATGGGAGTTGGAATCGACACCAATTCAACGGCTACAAGGTGGTCTTCGTCCCATTCGCAGACGGTCGGCCCAAAGGCCTTCCGCAAGACGTCGTTACCGGCTTCTTGAATGGCGACAACGAGGCGAGGGGGCGGCCGGTCGGTTTGGCGGTCGACAAGCCTGGCGCCTTGCTAATTGCCGACGACGTCGGCAATACGGTTTGGCGCGTTAGCTCGGCAGCGCCGTAAACTTTATCGACGCCGTCGAGAAAGCGGTGCTTGCCCCGCGTTCCACGCCAGGCCGGCGGATCGAGAGGCGCCTTGAAGCGCCAGCATAGTCTCGGTCATCATGGCAAAGCCGCCCTGAGCGAAGTCAACTTGCATGACGTGTTCATCCGATTTCATGTCGGATCCGGCTGACGTAATCAGCCGCCATCGCGCTTCATTCTTTTGCGCATGGCTTTGCGATGTCTGCTGATGGCCTGCGCTTTTTCCCGAATACGCCGTTGGGACGGCTTTTCGTAGGCTCGTCGTTCCTTCATTTCCCGGAACAGGCCTTCACGCTGCATCTTTCGTTTCAGAACTCGGATTGCTTGTTCGACATTGTTGTCTCTTACCAGGACCTGCATTTTGGTCTCCTCACTGTTGGTGACGAATGGCGGCCGTCAGCCGAGTTGCTCGGCTATCAGCTTCTGAAGCTCCTCGCGGGTGAGCAAACAGGGATAGGGTTTCCAGTTCTTGTCGGGGAGCTGGTTGATTGGTTGATCGCATCCGCGCGGCTTCACCGCCGCGAGCGCGTCGATTGCGTTTGATTTTTTCAATAAAATCTCCTGCGCCGGCCACTAAGCCAGCGCTCATGTCAATGTATGATGGAAGCGCCCGTCACGTCATCGGACGGAGGGCAAGGAGCGGACCGCATGATGGGTCGGGCGATTAAGGCCTGGACCAGCCATTGCAATGCAACGGGCGAGCGGAACCGGATATCTCAAGGCGGTAAATAGGTATCGAATCCCGATGTTGCAAGGGGACAATATCTCCCGAACGTCTAGGGCATGTGGAGCCCGCGTATCACACATCGGGGGGAATATGGGAATCGACACCGATTGTTTTCAGATTGTTGCGAACCTTGACGACACCAGGCGTGGACAGCCCAAGCGCTTCCGCCCGTTCGGCAGCCGCCTGCGTTTCGACACTGCCTTCCAATGTTACGATACCGTCATCGGCATGAACCTCGATACTATCCGCATCGATTTCATTGCTTTCGATGAATCGTTCGGTAATCGCCGCTTCCAGTTCATCGTTATCGATGCGGCTGCGTGGCAATGGCCCCATCGTGTGGGCCGTGTCTTCCTCAAGCCCGCTCGTGTCTGCGTTATCTCCAATCAGGCCAGAGGGGATATCTTCGTCAAAATTCGCTGGAGTGGTGCCGTATTCTCGATTTTCCGGTTCGGTCGAACCCAATGCACTTTCGTCGGAATATGGCCAGCCTTCGCGGGCATCGCGATCCTGATAGTCGCGATAATCCTCTTCTCGCGACAGTGCTTTCTTCTTTCGAAACTGTGTCATATCTAATCTCCTTCGCTCCAGCTCAAGAAACAAAATAAGCTCCGATCTGCTTCTCGGATGCCCATCCGGCGTCACCGATCTGTTAGTGGTGCTTAAAATATTGCACCTCGCGCTCATGCTTTTCGGCCGCCTCGCGGGACTTGAATGTCCCGAGATTCTTGCGCTTGTGTGTCTTTGGATCGAGCTTGCGTGAGTAGAGACGATATTCGCCGGATTTCAGTTTGCGGATCATGACGGTTTCTCCTTTGCTATGGATATAACCTCCGTCGGCAGCCCTGGTTCCGATCGTACCGAGGCGCGATAAAGCCCATCCGAAAGGAAAGAACGGCTTTTCCTTCGTCTGTATCGAGGAAGAAATCATTCCGCGCGCCGTTCGCCGGCGGTTTCTCTCTCCGCCAAAATAAGCGAAGATCTTTGCCTGCCATCGCCTCCGGGACTGCCGTGAACTACCTTACCAGCCGTAGCTGAAGGTAGCGCCACTGCCGTTATCCCCACCCTGCACGACGTCGGTTTCAGTATTTCGTCCATACTGGAAAATGCCATAGGCATTGTCGTTGCCGTTCTGCCGCAAGGTTGCGGAATGACCATTGCCCCGCTGCTGGATGAAGCCGAGATTGCCTCGGCCGGCCTGGGCAATGCCAGCCGCGTTACCCCGGCCCAGCTGCCGGATGTCGGCGTCTTTCAGGCCCCGGTAGAGCGAATAGACGCGCAGTCCGGTCGAGAAAAGATCCGCATCCTCGGCATTATCAGGCACAAGGTTGAACGAGATCCGGCCGCCGGCATAGGCCGGCGCGGACAAGGCGACCTGTCCCAGGCTCCCGACAAGAAGAGTGACAGTAAGGATCTTAAACACGCTGCGGGTCATCCCGATCTCCATTGCCGGCTGCCTTAGCCGATGACCAACTTTCGCATCTTTAAGCTGAACCCAGTCAAAATTGCCCGTTCAGTTGCCGTTCAGTCGTCCGGAGCAACTCCAGGAAAAGTGCGCAACGGTTTTCCGTCCGCACTTGCGTGAAATCAAGGAGATAGAGCGGTTCAGAGGCTCCGTGAAAAACTCAACCGCTCTAAATCTGATCGAAAGCAAAAGGGCGCCAGGAACCGGCGCCCTTTTAAAGGGATTTGCGGAGTTTGGAGGCCGATTAGTCGCCCCCGTCCTGCTTCGTGCAGCTGAAACTCTTGTCCCCGATCACAATGTCCAGTGTTGCCTTGTAGGCGGTTCCTCTGGAGCCGAGCGAGACGGAACCGAGGGTTGCCGCATGCCCGGCCATGGCATCGAAATCGCCACTTTGGTTGATCGTGGAACTTCCACCACCTCCTGATTTCTCGACGCGGAAAGTGTAAGTCCCGCCGACACGCGTGTCGGCGTGGACGAGCGCATCCAGTCTCACCATACCTGCTCCAGGCGTTGCCTTGATTTCGCAAAGCCCCGCATCGTCAGATTGGTTGGCAGTCGTCATGGCCGCAACGGCGCCGACAGGAAGCAGGACCAGCGCGAGGATCGTCATCAGACGGCGTGGATGTTTGATGCTATTTGGCATGGGTCATCTCCCCAAATGGTCTACCGTTGCGATCGTGATTTCTTTCACGTCATCGCGCAGCTGCTTACGGGCAGGCCTGGACGAAGGCCGCGACATTGCCGTTGCCGCCCTGGCTGACATTGGCGCTGCAGCCATGGCCGACCTGGACGCCAGCCGCGATATTGCCATTGCCATCCTGGGTAAGAATGGTCGTGTGATTGGAGCCAAACTGGCCGATGCCGGCTATGTTGCGGTCACCGTTCTGATAGGTGGCGCCGTAATTGTCATTGCCTTCCTGACCGACAGCCGAAAGGTTGTGACGACCATATTGATGGCCGACAATCCGGTTGTAGGCGCCGTTCTGGTAGGTTCTGATGCGGTTTGCATACCCTTCCTGAGCGCCGCCGGCGGAATTCGACCAGCCATATTGTTCGATACGCACATCGTTGGCCATGGCGGGGGCCGCGGCGGTGATGCCGACGAGAGCGACGAGTGCGGTTGCAATGAAAGACGTGCGGATCATGACTGTGTCTCCTCAGGCGGATAAGACCGCGGTTGAACGTCTTTGTTTTAGACGCCGCCTTCGGAACACAAGCTGAAAGCACCATTCAGCCCGGGTTCATTCGCGGAGATCGGTGTCAGCCCCTCGCAATTAACCTGGCCTATTCCTCAAAGATGACGGGCTGAGAGCTTGTGCATCACGGAAACTAGTCACTTTGAAAAAGAAGACGGCGGCCAGTTTTGGTCGCCGTCTTCTTTGGGCTTGCAACCGGTCAAAGACTGACGCGGTCTACTGAATTAGAACTCTTCCCAGGACGTCGCTGCCGCTGCGGCTGTACCGGGACGTCCGAATGCGCCGGCGATCTTGGAGCGCAGCGCCCGTGCAGGCGAGGCGGCAGGGCTGGATCGCTCCGTCGCGGCAGCTGGCCGCGCATGGCTACGGCCGTTTTGCAGATTGAACTGTCCGAGCAGCTCGTTCAGCGCCGTCACCTCCTTGGCGAGGCTGTAGCTTGCCGCCGTCGATTCCTCGACCATGGCGGCATTTTGCTGCGTTCCCTGGTCGATGCTGTTGACGGCCGTATTGATCTCCTGCAAGCCGGTCGCCTGCTCGCGGGCAGCTTCGACGATCGCCCGTACATTGCGGTCGATTTCCTCGACTTCCTTGACGATCTGCTGCAGCGATTGCCCCGTTCTGGTGACAAGATCGACGCCGCTGCCGACCTGCTGACCGGATGTGGAAATGAGCGCCTTGATCTCCTTTGCCGCCGTGGCGGAACGCTGGGCGAGTTCGCGGACTTCCTGCGCAACGACGGCAAAGCCCTTGCCGGCGTCACCCGCCCGCGCCGCCTCGACGCCGGCATTGAGCGCCAGCAGGTTCGTCTGGAATGCAATATCGTCGATGACGCCGATGATGTTGGAAATCTCGCCCGACGATTTCGAGATTGCCTCCATTGCTGAAATCGCGTCCTGCATGACTTCGCCGGATTTCTCTGCGCCGATGCGCGCGCGTCCGACCAGCGAACTTGCCTCCTCGGCGCGGCGGGTGGAATCCTTGACGGTCGTGGTGATCTCCTCGAGTGCGGCCGCCGTCTCCTCGATCGAGGCCGCCTGCTGCTCGGTGCGCTTGGAGAGGTCGTCGGCTGCCGAGCGGATCTGGTTGGCGCCGGCGGCAATCGCCTGGCCACCCTGACCGACCGCGACAAGGGTCTCCTCGACCTTCGCCATCGAGGCGTTGAAATCCATCCGAAGACGATCGAGATGCGCGACGAAGGGCTGTTCCAGGCGATAGGTCAGATTGCCATTCGAGAGCTCTCCCAGGCCCTGTGCCAGACTGTCGACGGCAAACTGTGCGTCGGCGGCATCCCTGGCCTTCTGCGCCTCGCGTTCCAGCCGTTCCTTTTCGGAAAGGCTGCGATTGGTATTGGCTTCCTGCTGTAATCGAATGCGCTCAATGGCGCTGGCGCGAAAGACAGCGACGGCCGCAGCCATCTGGCCGACCTCGTCCTTGCGCTCGATTCCTGAAACCGGCTCATCGGTATTGCCGTCCGCGAGCGATACCATGCGCGCCCGCAGCCGCTCGATGGGCGTGGCAATGCCGCGTGCCGAAACGAGGATGGCGATTGCGATGGCGGCGGCAAAGAGAAGGCCAAGCGCGATCAGAGCGTCGCCGATGGTGCTGTTTGCTTGGTCTGCCAACATGTCGCTCTTATTGTTGAGGGACTTGTTGAACGCGTCGAGCCACTGACGAATCGAAACGACCTCGTCATTGATCATCGGATCGACCTGCTTCAAGAGCGTGCCGGCAGTATTGTTATCGTCGACTAGGCCGGCTTTGACGGCCTGATCGGTCAGAGCAATGATATCATTGGCCCTTGCGACGAGCTTATCGATTGTATCCGCTTCTGTCGGAAGCACCTGCCTCGCGTTGGCGAAACGCTGCAGAAGTACTTGCTTGTTCTCCTGATAATCCTTGGAGAAGGCCGCCATCCGTGGATCCTCCGCTGGATATTGCAGGATCTGATAGGCGTTGTAGCTCATCGCGGTCATGCGCTGGCTGGCTCTCGACATTTCCACCGCCGCCGCCTCATCCTTGGCAATGAAATTCGAGTAGGTGGCAACCGTGTCCCTATATTCGCTCGATACGACAAGGACACCTGCGATCCCGATCAGACAGATCGGAATGATGATGGAGAGCACCTTCGTGCGGATCTTGGCGTTCTGAAGAAATGACATGATGGCTCATGGATTTTTAGCGAGCTGGCAGCTGCCCACACGATGAAAATGGATATAGGCCGGCGATTGTCTGCTCTGAAGGTCGGAAACATCGCAGGAAAGGAGCATTCTGCTCGTCGCATTTGGCGCTGCAATCCTAATTAAGTCAGACATGTCTGATAAAATAATTAACGATAACCAGAGCGGCACAATTTTACCAAAGAATTCAATGGTTTGATTTGAAACTGGAAATTGCATGATTCGAAAATTTCTGCAAATTAACAGTAGATTGCTAGCCTTAGGGAAGTGTCTTTGCGTGCAATATGCCGCATAGAAATGGCAGATCCGCATGGATATGCAGTTAGTGATTGTCTTTGTTGCGCAAGGAAGCGAATAAATTACAACCTCCGCCTTGCGGTAGCGCATGCGTTATAGTCTTCAAGCCAAAGCTGGCCTTGGCAAGCCACGGCTCGCGGCTATGTGAATCTGTGTTCCTTCCCGGTCAAAGGTGTGGTGAACAAAGCCTCGCCAATCTGGATCGGCCGATCCCGTTTGTGCGTGCGACAAGTGATATCAGTTCGAGGACATCAAGATGAACGACCGTGTCGGCGCCGAGCCGCTCGATATGGCGCCCGATCTCGATGCCGTCCCCTTGATCAATGCAGCGCGGACAAGCGCAATTCGGGTTCCTGAAGATCTTGCGATCATCGGCTACGACAATTCTCCGATGGCCGGCGCGAGGCCAGACATCTGCTGATCGAACCCCGCGTGGAATTGCGCGGCAGCACTTGACGCGCGATCCGGACGAAAACGCAATAAGCGCACCCGGCCGTGTCCGCCGCCCCTGTTTCGGCATGGGGGACAGCCGGATAGATAGCCGCTGTTTGCAAAGGCAGACGGGAAACATGCTGGTGCCGGCAATTTGGGCCGAGGATTTTTTTCTCCGCCCGATAGCCGGTTTGTCTGCCGGCTTTGACCAGCGCGGCTTGCTGTTTGTTCTTTCAGAACTTGTAACTTGCGCCAACAAGCACCTTGTTCTGAGTGGCGCCGAACTCTCCGATCGCCGACTCGAAATCCTTTTTTCCAACGTCGGAGACGTCAACCTTGCCGCCAGCGGCAGCGAGGCCGGCCGTCGCGAAGAGCAGCGCCGGTCCAGGGCGTAACCCACGTGAGCGCGGCCCGACGCATCCCATTCGAGATCCGCTTCCTTCTTGTCCTTGAAGTTGTAGTTGAAGTCGTTTTCGATACCGTGGACGATATTGCCGGATTGGAAATTATATCCGGCATGAACGCCAGCCGTGCCGCCGTCGAGATTGCGGTCGGGCCATGCCGCCGCGTCCCATGCCGCAAGATTTCGCAGGAAACATCCAGGCCCATGCGGTCAGCGCTTTTCGGCCGCCCCCGAGCACAGGTTTGGCTGCGGTTCGAACCTTCATGCGTTTGGCTGCGGGCTTGATAATTCTTAGCCCCGGCGGAAACCTTGATTGCGAAGGCAGGGCATGTACATGTGATGGGAACCGCATTGCGATTCCAGGAGCGGATAAGGTTGGAGAGCCGCATGAACCTCTTCCTCAAAAGCCTTGCAGACGCGCGCCGCGCGGGCAAGCCGGTCGGAATTACCTCGGTGTGCTCGGCGCACCCGCTCGTGCTTGAAGCGACGATGTCGCTGGCTCGGCGGGAGGGTGGTCCCGTCCTGATAGAGGCTACCTGTAACCAGGTTAATCAGTTTGGCGGCTACACCGGAAAAACGCCGGCGGATTTTGCCGGAGATGTTCTCGCGCTCGCCGAGGCCAGCGGGGTAACCACTTCCGAGGTCATCCTCGGTGGCGACCATCTCGGACCCAATCCCTGGCGGCGAGAGACCGCTTCCGCGGCGATGGCCAAGGCCGAGATCATGGTTGCTGAATATGTGAGAGCGGGCTTCACGAAAATCCACCTCGACGCATCCATGGCATGCGCCGATGACCCATCCGCCCTCGACGATGCGATCGTGGCTCAAAGAGCGGCAAGGCTTGCCAAAATTGCCGAACAGGCTGCGCGGGAAGTCGGCACTAAGCCGCTCTACGTGCTGGGGACGGAAGTCCCGGTGCCGGGAGGTGCCGACCACGCGCTCGATGTCGTCGAACCGACCGGCGCCGAAGCCGCCACTGCCACCATCGAGACTCATCGCGAGATTTTCGTGAGGGAAGGGTTGTCGGAGGCGTTCGACAGATGCATTGCCTTCGTCGTCCAGCCGGGCGTGGAGTTCGGCAATGAGAACGTCATTGGCTACAGACCCGAGCTCGCTAGGAAGCTAACCAGCGTGCTGGATCATGAAGTGGGTCTGGTTTTCGAAGCGCATTCGACAGACTACCAGCCGGAAAGCGCGCTGACCGCACTGGTACGCGATGGATTTCCAATTCTGAAGGTTGGGCCTGGATTGACGTTCGCGCTGCGGGAAGGCCTCTTCGCGCTCGACTTGATCGCAACGGAACTTGACCCGGACTATGACCGCAACCTTGCCGTCACCATGGAGCGCCTCATGCTGAAATATACGGGCGGCTGGGCGGGACATCACTACGGCAGCGAAGAGGCTATCCGGCTTCAACTTCGCTACAGCTACAGTGATCGCATCCGTTATTACTGGGGTTATCCGGAAGCTGTTGGCGCCGTTCAAAAGCTGACCGATACACTTCATGGCCGCGAAATCCCGCCGACGCTGGCAAGCCAGTTCCTCGGGCGGATGGCAGACAGGATCGGCGCGAAGGACAGCGTGGATAGAATCGTCAAGACGTTTGTCGGCGATGTCCTCGAAACATACCACCGTGCGTGCCGACAAGCCGGCTAACCGATCCGGTAACGGCTCTCCTGCCGCATATTCCGCTCATCATTGCTTACCTAAAGCTCGAAAGGCCTCGCAATCGGGGCTCTTGCCATTCACGGGCGATGGAGGGATCAGGCATGTTGTGTGCCCGCATCCGCGAGCCATTCCCGCTCACACGATCGCCTCCGTCCAGCCTTGCGTCTTCAGGTCGCTGCGGATACGCCCATCTTCGGGAATGTATGTCTGCCTTGTGACCGGCCCTCCTGAAGAGTTTGCCCATAGTCACCATCGTCCATTCGATCGAGGGGCAATTACATGAGGGCAAGCGCCGAATCTACGATCGTCCGGCAAGCAAACAACGGTTGGAGGCACGTGGCGGCTGCGTTTGGTCTCGTCAGATGATGGTAGGCCCTGCCGGCAACCTCCGCGGCCGCGTCAGCAGACGGTGATGACAAGCGGATCACCAGAGCCGCGGATGCGGTCCTGCATCTCATGGACCATATTTCGGTCTATTCGACCTAATCAGTCACCGGCTCGCCGAGCGTATGCATCAGGCGGTTCGCCCAGCCGAAAATTGCCGACGAAAAGACGAGATCGATGGATTCCAATTCAGAGAAGCCCACATCGGCCAATGCCTGCGCATCTGCTTTCGTGGCTTCGGGCGGCGTTGGCGAGAGGCGTGCGGAAAAATCAAAGATCGCCTGCAGGTGCTCGTCAAGTTCCGCATCCAGGCCGTCCGTGAAGATTGCTTCGATCACGTCGGTTCTTTTGGTCTGGCTGATGAAGCGGGAGGCGTGAACCGCGGCGCAGTAGACGCAGTGGTTGACGACGGACGCGGCCGTCGCGCCCAGTTCGCGCTCGCTCGAAGCAAGCCCATCCTTTCCGTACATAATCAGATTGAACAAGGGAGAGCGGACGGTCAGTGATTCCGGATCATGCGCGAGCGTCAGGACATAGGGTGAAATGCCCTTGTTGGACGGTGTCACCTGCATGGCCGCGCGCTGTTCCTCGGTCGCGGTCTCGAGGTCGACCGGAACGACATAAGGCTGCCAGCGCGGAATTTTGGTGGTGAAGGCATGGACGACTTCGCTCATTGTCTTGCTCCTATCAACGCCAATCCCGCGATGACGCGCACCTGGTAGCTCACGAAGGCTGCCAGTTCGGAGAGCCGGACGATGTCGGCATCGGCCGCGCCGCTGGCGCGCAATGCCTCTATGTCCGCGCGGGTCGCCTCCCTCGGTGCGACGGTCAGCCGGTCGGCGTGACGAACGATCTCGGCGACGCGTGGGTCCTCCGCGGTCGTGCCAGGTGAGGAGAGCGGGGCAGTCGCGGGTTCGCCCGCCCGCTCCACGAGAGCATCATAGTGACGCGCCAGCGCCTCGTTATGATTTTGCCGGGCCATGCGGGCGGCAAGCGCCGCCCGAAGTCCATGGGACAGACCGCCGGGATCGCGTGGCAGCAGCACCGCGTCATGCGCTGCCTCGCTCAGGCGCAGGATCTCCGCGCGCTTTTCCATGGCTTCGGCGAGCGCGGAGCCAGGCTTCACGGAGACTAGGGTTTCGATGAGTGTCAAAACAGGCTCCTCGGGTACGTCTTTGGGGGCAGCATCTAGGTAGGCGCGACATGTCATTATGTCAAATGATAATGATTAAGCGACTTCCATGCGGAATAATTATCTAATTCCGATCGTCAAGTGAGAATTCATATGCTTTACTTGCATTAAGGGGAGTGTTTCATGTCAATTATGCATTCTAACTCTTTCGATATTCGGCAACTTGAAGCCTTCGCGGCCGTGATTTCCGCGGGTAGCGTGACCGGGGCGGCGCGCTTGCTGGGCAGATCGCAACCGGCAGTCACCAGGCTCATCCAGGATCTGGAAGCCGATATCGGCTATGCGCTTCTGCATCGAAGCGGTCCGCGGATCACGCCGACCTCGCGAGGCGTGCTGTTTCATTCCGAGGTCGAGCGCCATCTTGCCAGTCTCACACATATCCGTGAGCGCGCGGAGGCGATCGGTCGTGATGAGCCGCCCACGCTGACGATCGCGGCCACGCCGTCGCTTGCGGCGGGCGTTCTGCCGCGGGCACTCGCGGCGGTCGCCCCGGATCTGATCCCGCGTCATCTACATGTGCAGGCGCTTGCGGCCGAAAACGTCGTTCAGGCAGTGCTCGCCCGCTCGGCGGATTTGGGGATCGCAAGCCTGCCGCTCGAACATCCGGGCCTCGAAATACACTGGATCGCGGAGGCGCCATGTGTCGTCGCCATCGCCGCGAACGATACGCTCGCCGACCGTGACGTGGTGCGTCTTGCCGATCTCGCCGATCGCCGCATCATCACCTTGGCAAATCCATATCGCTTGCGGCATCGGGTCGATGAGGCACTGGAACGGGCAGCGGTCTCGCCGGACCGGATCATCGACGTCAATGCTTCACTGACGGCGCTGTCGTTGGTTCGGGCTGGACTAGGGGTTGGCATCGTCGAGCCGGCGACCGTCGTCGGCGTGCCGCTTGACGGTGTCGTGATGCGCGTGCTCGATCACACCATCCCCTTTCTCTTCGGCGCGATATCGCCCGCCGCGCTGCCGCTCACATCGACGATCACGGCCGTGATCGAGGCGGCGCGCGCGGTGGCTTTGACGATGCCAGGCTGCCGCCTGTTCGATTCGAGCGGCGCGGAAGCGCTGGCCGATACCATTTACGGGCGAACCGCGAGACCTGAGGGAGCGTCGATATGAGCGACCTTTCCATGTTGCCGGACGGTCTCGATGCTCTTGAGGCGCGGCTGCGGCAGGATCTCGCCTGGCTGGAACTGCCGGCCAAATCCTGGGTGCCGCCGCGCGTGATCGACGGTCAGCCTGTCGTCGATGTCGTCATCATTGGCGCGGGCATGGCAGGGCTCGTCGCCTCCGCGATGCTGAAGAGGCTGGGTGTCGCCAACCATGTCGTGCTCGACAAGGCATCAGCGGGTCGCGAGGGGCCCTGGGTCACCTTCGCCCGCATGCGGACGCTGCGCTCTCCCAAGCAGCTCACCGGTCCGGCGATGGGGTTGCCCGCCCTGACGTTTCGCGCCTACTACGAAGCGCGCTTCGGCCGCGAAGCGTGGGTCGCGCTTGACCGCGCGCCGCGTGAGACGTGGATGGAATATCTGATCTGGTGCCGCAAGGTGCTCGAGCTTCCCGTCCGCAACGGCGTCACAGTCGATGCGATCCTCCCACGCGATGACGGAATGCTTGATCTTATCTGCATCGAGGACGGCCTCAAGGAGACGATCATTGCGCGTCATGCGGTGTTGGCGACCGGCCGCGATGGTCTGGGCGGCCCGTTCGTGCCAGATATCGCGAAAAGCATCGGCCGCGAGTTTTGGGCGCATACCGCCGACGACATCGATTTCGCGATGCTGCGCGGCAAGCGGATAGGCGTGATTGGTGCCGGCGCCTCGGCGATGGACAATGCCGCGACCGCTCTCGAAGCCGGTGCGGCGCGCCTCGACATGTTCGTGCGCCGCAAGGAGCTGCCGCGGATCAACAAGTTCACCGGCATCGGCAGCCAGGGCGTCGTGCACGGATTCGCCGGCCTTCCCGATGAGTGGAAGTGGCGCTTCCTCAATTATGCCATGGCCCAGCAGACGCCGCCGCCGCGGCCGAGCGTCTTGCGCGTCAGTTCCTTCCCGCAAGCCCATCTCCATCTTGAGAGCCCGATCAGCAAGCTGGAGCAGGAAGGCGACCACGTCATCGTGACGACGCCGAGGGCCAACTATCCCGCCGACTTTCTCATCTTTGGAACGGGCTTCAAGATCGACCTGACCAATCGACCGGAGCTTGCCGCCTTCGGCCCATATATACGCTTGTGGCGCGATCGCTTCCCGGTGCCGGCGGAGATGCCCAACGCCGAACTCGAGGGATCCCCCGATCTCGGAGAGGCGTTCGAATTCCTCGAAAGGGAGCCGGGCTCGTGCCCGACGCTGGCAAGGATTCACTGCTTCAATTTTCCGGCGACACTCAGTCACGGCAAGCTCACCGGCGACATCCCCGCGATCAGCGAAGGTGCCGACCGCCTGGCGCGTGGCATTGTCCGCGCCCTCTTTGTCGCCGACCGAGAGAAACACTTTGAAAACCTCCAGGCTTTCGACACGCCGGAACTCCTCGGTGACGAGTGGGCGGATGACGATACCAAAGAGCCTTCCGAACTATCTTCCGAAAGGACCCGAGCCCGCAATGCTTGAGATCAAGAACCTAAAGCTGTCTTACGGAAGCACGCAAATTCTAAATGGTGTGGACCTGTCGGTGAAACGGGGCGACGTGGTGTCGATCATCGGCCCGAGCGGCACCGGCAAGACGACGCTTCTCAAGTGCATCAACCATCTGACCAAGCCGTCCTCCGGCTCGATCGCGTTGGATGGCATCCGCATGGATTACGCTCGCCCCGACAAGGCCGCCGTGCAGGCGATCCGTCTTCGCACGGCGATGGTTTTCCAGCAGTTCAACGTCTTCAAGAACATGACAGTCATCCAGAATGTCATGGACCCGCTGGTGGTCGTTCAGCGCAAGCCGAAGGAAGAGGCCCGCGCGATCGCCCTGCGGGAACTCGAGCGCGTCGGACTTGCCGACAAGCTCGACAACTATCCCTCCCAGCTCTCCGGTGGTCAGCTCCAGCGGACTGGCATCGCCCGCGCCTTGGCGGTCAAGCCGGACGTGATGCTGTTCGACGAGCCGACATCATCGCTTGACCCCGAACTGGTGAACGAGGTCCTGAAGGTGATCAAGGATGTGACGTCCTCGGGCATCACATCGCTCCTCGTCACCCATGAGATGCAGTTCGCCAAGAACATCTCGAACCGCATCGTCTTCATGGACCGGGGCGTCGTCGCCGCGGACGGCACTCCGGCCGAAATCTTCGATACACCCTCCAACCCGCGCCTCGCTCAGTTTCTCAATTCCGAACGCGCGATCCAGTAGAAAGGATGCCTGAAATGACTTCCATGAGTTCAATCTCGCGCCGTGGCCTCGGTCTCGCCGTAGCAGGCGTCGCGATCGCCTTCGCAACCGCCTCGTTCGCCGAGGAGGTCCGCACGATCAAGATCGCCACCGCGGCCGAATCGAAGCCGCTCTCCTGGGGCGCGATCGGCGTCGAGCCGCAGGGTTATGAACCCGACGTGCTGAGGGCGATCAACGCGAAGCTGCCCCAGTACAAGTTCGTCATGGAAGGCGCGGCCGACATCGCCCAGGAAACCGGCCTTGCCACCGGCAAGTACGACATCGCGACGGGCGGCTATTATCGCGCGCCCGCCCGTGAAAAGCAGTTCCTCATTCCTGACGCCCCGATCGGTGCGAGCTTGATCAAGATCTATAGCCGCAAGGATAGCGGCATCAACGAGATGAAGGATCTGGTCGGCAAGAAGATCGTGCCCGTCACCGCAGGCGGCGGCATCTACAAGTTCGCCACGGCATGGCAGGAGCAAAACCCGACCTACAAGATCGAGATCACCGCCTCGAGCGCCGGCGTTCCCTATCCGGACCGGCTGAAGGAAGTGCAGAACGGCAAATACGATGCGCTCGTGCTGCCATCCAACCTTGGCGAGCAGACCGTGATCGACCAGCAGAAGCTCGACATCAAGACGAGCGAGCCGGTCGCGATCAATCAGACCTTCGTCCTGATCCATCGCTCCGAGGAGAACAAGGCCCTCTCCGATGGCATCGACAAGGCTCTGAAGGAGCTCAAGGCCGACGGCACGCTTGCCAAGCTCTCGCAGAAGTGGTTCGGCGAGGACATCACCACCTATATGAAGTAACGCCGCCCTCCGACCCCGGTGATCAGGCCCAAAGACTGAAAGAAGGAGTGTTCCGAAGTGGACCTTTCCGTCATGATCCCAGAGCTGCTCTCGGCCCTGCCGCTGACGCTTGCGATCACGTTCACGGCCATGATCGCCGGCTTCGTGCTGGCGTTGATTGCGACGACGTTCCGGGTTCGCAGGATCCCTGTGATCAGCCATTTGGCGGATCTCTACGTATCCTACGCCCGGAGCGTGCCCGTCGTCCTGCAATTGTTCGTCGCCTTCTACGGGCTTCCCGTGCTTATGGGTGTGTTCGGCGTTGCGGACTTCGTGTCTCCGACCATCGCGGCGATGCTGGGCTTGAGCCTCTATCACGGCGGCTACCTGTCCGAAGTCATGCGGCCGGCCTATCTCGCCGTCGAACGCGGCCAGCATGATGCGGCGGACAGTCTTGGCTATACGTTCCGCCAGAAGCTCACGCGCGTTCTCGGTCCACAGGCGGTTCACATCGCGCTCCCGGGCTACGGCAATTCGATCATCTATCTGATCCATAATGTCGCGCTCGTCATGTATATCGGCGCGGCCGATGTCATGGCGACTGCCCATCTTGTGATGGAGCGCGACTACAACCAGTACCAGTTCGAAACATACCTCGTGCTGGCGGTGCTCTATTCGCTGCTTTGCCTGGTCGCCTGGTCTGTCGTCCGCTTTTTCGAGCTTCGTTCCGCGAGATTTTCTCCAGGCGCGAAGCGCGGCAGAACCACGCTGATGGCAAGCGTCTGATCGAAGGAGTTGCTATATGTTCGATATCGACGTTCTTCTCCCCGATCTTTGGGATATCCTGGGTGCGGTACCCCTCACGCTCGCGATGGCGCTCGCGATCTTCGTCTTCTCGACGATCATAGGCAGCCTGTTCGCCATGGTGGAATATCGGCGCATCCCTGTCTTGCGACAGCTTGTCGTCGCCTACAAGATTGCGTTCAAGGGCGTGCCGATGGTCGTGGTGATCTTCCTCGCCTATTATGGCCTGCCCTCGACCCTGCAATTCCTGACATCGCTGATTGGCGTGGACTATAACGGCCATTCGACGCCAAACTGGGTCACGCTCATCGTCGCCCTGACCGCCTGCGTCGCCGCTTTCCAGGCGGAAGTCGTCAAGGGCGCGCTGAATTCTTTCGACACCGGCCAGGCCGATGCAGCCTACTCGCTCGGCTACAAGAAGAGCCAGCTCTTCCGCCGGGTCATGCTTCCACAGGTCATCGTCGCCGCGATACCGGATCTTGCCAATTCCTTCATGGTCATCATGAAGGCGCTTTCCCTGGGGTTCGCCATCGAGGTGGTCGACATCTTCGCGCAGTCGCAACTGACCGCAGCGCTGAACTTCTACTATCTCGAGGCCTTCCTGGTCGCGGTCGTGATCTACATGGTGATAGCCTATGCAGTAACGCAGATCGCGGACAGGACGGAGCGAGCGCTCAGGGTGCGGACTTGATCTCGACCCAACGCTCCCGACGCGGCAAGACAAGACGGTCTCCATCGGCTGATCGCCCTTGAAAACCGCGGCCGGGGACGAGCACCCGCGCCGTCCACTCTTTCCTCTCCAGACCGCCTTTTTGGAAATTCATTTCTCCCCATTCTCATTAGTCCACTTAATTTATAGACTAAAGTCAAATTGGAGAGAGTGGCAATGAGCATCGAAAAGTCCGACAGCGGTCTGGGAAGACGGGAGCTGCTGAAATTATCCGCGGCGGCTGGAGTTGCCGTTGCCGGCGCTTCGCTGATCGGGCGAAAGCCCGCCTTCGCGGCCGAGGAAGAGCCGTCCCTGAAGGGTAAGCGCATCGCCATCAGCGCGACCGGAACCGACCATTTCTTCGACCTGCAGGCCTATAATGCCCAGATCGAAGAGGTCAAGCGCCTCGGGGGCGAGCCGATCGCCGTGGACGCGGGGCGCAACGACGCCAAACTGGTCTCGCAATTGCAGACGCTGATTGCCCAGAAGCCGGATGCCATCGTTCAGATCCTCGGCACGCTGAGCGTCATCGACCCCTGGCTGAAGAAGGCGCGCGACGCCGGTATTCCGGTTCTGACGGTCGACGTCGGCTCGACCAATTCGATCAACAATACCACCTCCGACAACTGGGGCATCGGCAAGGACCTGGCGCTGCAGCTCGTCTCCGATATCGGCGGCGAAGGCAATATCGTCGTCTTCAATGGCTTTTACGGCGTGACGCCTTGCGCGATCCGCTATGACCAGCTGGTCAATGTCGTCAAATATTTCCCGAAGGTGAAGATCCTCCAGCCGGAACTGCGCGACGTCATTCCGAATACCGTGCAGGACGCCTTCACCCAGACCACGGCGATTTTGAGCAAATATCCGGAAAAAGGGTCGATCAAGGCGATCTGGTCGGCATGGGACATCCCGCAGCTCGGCGCGACCCAGGCGCTTGCCGCCGCTGGCCGCGCCGAAATCCGCACCTACGGCGTCGATGGCAGCCCGGAAGTGCTGCAGCTCATCGCCGATCCGAAATCGCCCGCTGGCGCCGACGTCGCTCAACAGCCCGCGGAAATCGGCCGCACCGCCATCCGCAATGTCGCGAAGCTCCTCGCCGGTCAGACGCTGCCGCGCGAGACCTACGTTCCAGCGCTTCTGGCCAACAAGGCCAATGTCGGCGAGGTTACCAAGAAGCTCGGCATTGGCTGATAGTCCGCTCCGGGCGATGCCGCCATGGCTGGATCGCCCGGAACATGTCCGCTGGAGACCGCGATGAGCGCCATTTCTTTCAAGCAGCCGGTGACGGCAAAAGACGACATCATCCGCTTTGAAGGCATCGTCAAGCGCTTCGGCGGAGCGCAGGCGCTGGCGGGTGCGTCGCTTGCCGTCAGGCGTGGAACTATCCATGGTCTCGTCGGCCAGAACGGCGCGGGCAAATCGACATTGATCAAGCTGCTTGCAGGTCTTCACCAGCCGGATGACGGGAGGATCGAGATCGAAGGGCGAGCTTTCGATAGGCTGACCCCGCATCTCGCGGAAGAGCTCGGCATTCACTTCATTCATCAGGATCAGCTTCTCGTGCCGACTTTTACGGTCGGCGAAGCCCTGTTTCTCGGCCGGGAGCCGCGCATACCGGGCACGCCATTTCTCGATCGCCGGCTGATGCGGCGCCGTGCATCCGATATCCTCAAGGATTATTTCGGTGTGCGGTTGCCGAACAGCGCGCTGATCGGTGAATTGTCGGCGGCCGAAAAGCAGATCGTCCAGATCACCCGCGCGCTTCTCAACCAGCCTAAGGTGCTTGTCTTCGACGAACCGACGGCGGCATTGGTGCGTCGCGAGGCCGATATCCTCTTCCGCCTGATCCGTCGCCTGCGCGATGAAGGCGTGACCTTCATTTACATCTCGCATTACCTGAACGAAATCGAGGAACTCTGCGACCATGTCACCGTGCTGCGCAACGGGCTGGACGTCGCTTCGGTGCCGATCCGGGATACATCGGCCGCGGCGATCGCGCGGCTGATGGTCGAGCGCGACGTCAAGGACATGTTTCCGAAGCCGGTTGTTGCGCCCGGTGATGAAATCCTCACGGTCGAACGGCTTTCGGCGCCCGGAAAATACGAGGATGTCAGCTTCACCCTTCGGCGCGGCGAGGTGCTGGGCCTCACTGGTTTGCTCGGTTCCGGGGCAAAGGAGCTGGTTCGCTCTCTCTTCGGTCTGGATAGGCCGGCCTTCGGCCGTATCGAAATCGGCGGCAAGACTGTCCGTTTCGCCAATCCCAGTCACGCGACGGATAACAGGATCGCCCTGGTGCCCGAGGATAGGCGGCGCCATGGCGTCGCGCTCGACCTCAGCGTCGCGGAAAATATCAGTCTTTCCAGCCTCGATCGCTTCACGCGCCTCGGCTTTCTCGACCGCGAGGGCGAAAGGCGGGAAATCGATTCTCTGATTGAACGCCTGCAGGTAAAGACCAACGGGCGTAGTGCCTTGCTGCGCACGCTTTCGGGCGGCAATCAGCAGAAGGTGGCGATAGCGAAATGGCTCAGTCGCCATTCCGAGGTCTACCTCCTCGACGAGCCGACGGTCGGCGTCGACATCGGCTCCAAGGTCGAGATCTATACGCTGATCGGCGAACTCGCGGCGCGCGGCGCCGGCGTCATAGTCCTATCTTCCGACCTACCGGAACTCCTTGGCATCACGGATCGCATCCTTGTGCTCTTCCGTGGCCGGGTGGCGCGGGAATTCATATCGTCGGAGACGACGGCGGAAGCCGTGCTCGCCGAAGCCACCGGATCGTCGGAAGGACAGCGCCATGTCGGCTGAGGTAGAATTCGCGTCTTCGGGATTTTCGACCGTGGAAGGACCTGCCCGGCCGGCCGGCAATATAGCGGCCACGGCATTGCGCTTCGGGTCGCTGATCGCCTTTGGGGTCATCCTGATCGTCTTTTCGCTGACGGCGCCTTATTTCCTCAGCATCGGCAATATCGGCAATGTGCTCGGCCAATCAGCCATCTCCGGCGTGCTCGCGATCGGACTGACGATCGTCCTCATCGCCGGCGGCTCCAATGTCGTCACCGGCGGCATCGACCTGTCGCTTGCCGCCAATATGGGCCTCAGCGCCGCCGTCTATGCCAGCCTCACGCAACTCGGCTTTGGTGATGTCACGGCGATCTTGGCGTCGATTCTGACTGGTACACTGATCGGCGCGGCCAACGCCATCGCCGTCGTCTATGCCGGTATCGTGCCGCTACTCGCCACGCTTGCCGTCATGAACGTCGTTGCCGGCCTGGAACTGGTGCTGACGGGAAATACCGTCCTTCCGGCTTCCACGCCATTCCTCTCGGCGCTTTCTGCTTCGGATTCGCTCGGCATGCCGATCCTCGCTTATGTGCTCATCGGCTTCACGGCGATTGCTACGGCGATCGTGCAATATACACCGCTTGGTCTGCGCCTTTACGCTGTCGGCGAGTTTCCGGATGCCGCGCGCGCAGCTGGCCTTCCGCTTCGTCGCCTGCTTGCCGGCGCATTCGTCGCCAGCGGCCTATCTGGCGGCATCGCCGGCATCCTCTCGGTTTCCTACCTGAGCGGCAGCACGACGGGTTCCGGCGAGATGCTGTTGCCCGTCGTTGTCACCGCTTTGCTCGGTTCGGTCTTTTCACGCAGGCTGGTTCCAACAGTGACTGGAACGTTGCTTTCAGCTCTGCTGGTCGGCTTCCTCACCAACGGTTTCCAGCTGCTCAATATTTCGAGCACGCTGGTCAGCGGCGTGCAGGGCCTGCTCATTCTGATCGTGGTCTCCGCAACGACTCTGTTGCGTCGGCGGGAGGCCTGAACATGTCGCTCCATGTTTCCGCACACGCCACGGTTGGCTTGACGCGGCTGATCGCCGCCAGCCTAGTGCGCTATGGGCTGATCCTCGCCGTGGTTGCGGTCTTCGCCGTCTTTTCCCTGATCACACCGACATTCCTGACCCTTGCCAACCTGCAGAGCATCCTGGTCAACAATTTCACGTTGCTTGCCATCGTTTCCATCGCCATGACCTTCGCCGTTGCGTCTGGCGGCATCGATCTTTCGGTGGGAACGGCGATGGATTTCGCGGCCTTTGCCTTCGTCTCGCTTGTCCTTGCCGGACAGCCGGTGGCATTTGCGGCGCTTACCGGATTGGGGGCCGGGGCGCTTGTCGGTGCTTTCAATGCGCTGCTGATCTCAGGGATTGGCGTCTCGCCGTTCCTTGCGACGCTCGGCACGCTGTTCATCGGCCGCAGCATCCAGCAGCTGCTGACCAATGGCGGCAATCCCGTCTATCTGCCGCCGAATGGCGTGCCGGAGGCTTTCCGTTTCCTTGGCCACGGCACGATCGGGGGTTTCCCTGTGCCCCTTGCAGCCGCCATACTCATCATCGCGGTCGCCGCGGTCATTCTTGCCCGCACGCGCTTTGGCCGCGTCGTGCTGTCGATCGGTATCCAGCCGGGTGTCGTGCGCTATTCCGGCATCGCGGCTCCCGCCTATATAGCGGCCACCTTCATATTGGTCGGATTGATCGCAGCCGTCGCTGGCCTGATTCTGACCGCGACCGTCACCGTCTATATCCCGTCTTCCGGCAATGCATTTCTGCTGAATGCCATCGGCGCAACCTTCATCGGCACGACGCTCAGTCCGCTCGGGCGGCCGAACGTCGCTGGTACCGTGCTGGGTGTGCTGCTGCTCAGTATCGTGGCCAATGGACTTTTATTGACCGATCTGAATTTCTACTGGCAGCAGGTCGGTACGGGAACACTGATCTTCACCGTGCTCGCCCTGAGCTTCATGAACCGGAAAGCAGCTGGCCGCGCGTGAGGCAAGTCGCTTTCCGACTGCTCTATCTGCCACATTTTTCTCGCCCTGTCCGATTCCGAAATCTACGCGCCGAGCCAAGCGTCGGCTACGCTCGCAGATCCACACGCCTAGGTCGGGGCAGTGTTTAGCAACAGGCTTCGCCTGCCGAATCCTACGAAAAAAGGGTCCCGGAGGACCCTTTTGATTACGCAGGCGGAAAATCAGCGCTGGAGATTGACCAACACGTCCAGCAGGTCGGAGCCAGTCTGGAACACCTTGGAGTTGGCCGTATAGCTCTTCTGCGCCTGGATCATGTCGGTGAGCTGGCCCGCCAGGTCGACGTTGGAAGCTTCCAGCGAGTTCGACTGGATGTAGCCGAGACCGTTGCTGTTGGCGAAGCTGGTGACGGTCACGCCGGAGTCGGCGTTGGCCTGATAGACGTTACCGCTCAAGAGCGTCAGCTTGTCCGGGCTTGCAACGGTTGCGAGCGGGATTTGGTAGATCGCCTTCGGATCCCCTTTCGCGTAGTTCGCGTAGACGACGCCGTTCTTGTCGATGGTGACGCCGGTGACTGCGGCAGCCGCCTGCCCGTTGGTCGAGCCGGTGGAAGCGAAATCGGATGCCTTTTGGGTCATCTTGGTCAGATCCATCGAGATCGTTCCGCCCGTCTTCGGATCAACGATATTAAACACACCCTTATTATCGATTGACTGATTTCCATTCGCATCGAATGTCAGCTGGGTGGTCCCGACGGGCGCCGATGAGTAAGGGAATGAGCTGCTGCCCGATGTATTTGCATCGTCGTGGCGATAAACCGTTACTTCCCATTGGCCCGATGTTGGTGGGGTTGCGGTGGAATCCGCATTCGCTATTTTGGTGTAATAAACGTCATACATGACGCTGTTACCGAGCTTGTCATAGGCAACAACCGAGCTCTTCTGGGTGTCGGTCGTAACTGTTGCGGTATTCGAGCTACCGGTGTAGCCGGTGCTCGGCAGCGCTACGGTTGAGCTGGCTGTGACGGTGGTTGCATTCGAATTGAGGTTGCCTGTGAAGCTGCCGGATGTCGAAGCTTCGTTGGCAAGACCGCTCTGATTGACGTTGATCGGCACCAGGCCGTCGAAGCCGTTGACGACGACAGCCGGCGCTCCAGAAGCATAGGAGTAGCCCATCAGCGTATAGCCGGCGGAGTTCACGAGGTTGCCGTTTGCATCCGGTGTAAAGTCGCCCGCGCGGGTCAGGACGGTCTTGCCGTCGGCGCCCTGCACGACGAAGAAGCCGGCGCCCTGGATCGACAAGTCGCTGCTCGACGATGTGGAGACCGTATCGCCCTGCTGCGAGACCGAATAGCTGACGTTGGTTTCGACGCTGCCGGAGTTATAGTTGCCGCCGCCCGAAGGGAGAATCAACGACGAAAAGCTGGTGCTCGCTGACTTGTAGCCCGTTGTATTGACGTTCGCGATGTTGTCCGACACTGTGCTAAGCTTATTTGCCTGCGCGTTCATGCCGGAAACTGCCGTTTTCATGCTACCAAAGATGCTCATTGGTTCCTCGCACGTTGCTGATGCAGGGATGGTAGCGATAATGACTTGTGTGAAGCTGGCTTTTTGGCGTGTGCCGCTCGTTTGAATCAGTTCAAAACATTCGACGATGCTTGAGCCGAGCCATGGGCAGGCGTGCGGTTCAAGCCCTCTTCAGACGCTCTCTGAAAGCAAGCAGGATCACGCCGGCCATGGACGCAAAAGCCGCGCCGGCGACAAAGGTGCTGTCAGGTCCGATCCATTCCCAGAGCCCACCAGCAAGGATGCTGGCGCATAACAGGGCAATTCCGCAAACGAGATTGAAGACTCCGAAAGCCGTTCCCCGCAGATTGCTTGGAGAGGCGTCCGCAACCAGCGTTGCAAAGATGCCTTGGGTGAAGCCCATATGCAAACCCCAGAGCAACACGCCAAAAGCCAGCCCGGCTAGCCCAGGAACGAAAGCCAGCGTCAGATCAGCTGCGACCAGAAGCCCGACGCCGATCAAAAGCAAGGTGACGCGGTCGACCCGGTCGGCAAGAACTCCGGCCGGGTATGCGGAAATCGAGTAGATGAAATTCATGCCGATCAGCACAAGCGGAATTAGCGTAACTGGCATGTCGAGGCTTTGGGCATCGAGCAACAGAAAAGCTTCGCTGAAGCGCGCAAGCGTGAAAATCGCCGCTACCGCCGTCACAAGCCAGTATGTGCTTGGAAGACGCAGGAGATCGGATTTTCGTAACGGAAATCTCGCGCTTTTGCCGCTGGGCGCCTTTGAAGGCTCCTTGACGAAGAAAAGAATGAGGCCGACCGCAAGGAAGGCAGGGATGACGGCGATCCAGAAAACCGTGCCGAACTGATCCGAAGTCCACCACATGAGAAGCAACGCGAGCGCTGGGCCGAGGAAGGCGCCGACCGTATCCAAGGACTGCCGCAGTCCGAAGCTTGCGCCGCGCACTTCGGGAGGCGAAATATCTGCAATCAGGGCATCTCGCGGCGCACCGCGAATGCCCTTGCCGATACGGTCGATGAAACGTGCTGCTACAAGCCAGCCGATCGACGGCGCAATCGGAAAAATCGGCTTGGTCAGTGCGGCCATCCCATATCCCAGCAGGACCAGGAGTTTTCGCTTGCCGAGCCAATCGCTTATGGCCCCGGAGAATACTTTCGTGATCGCAGCGGTGGCTTCCGCGATGCCCTCGATGACGCCGACGGAAAGCGTCGAGGCCCCAAGAACGGTCACCATGTAGATAGGAAGCAGAGCGTGGATCATCTCGGAGGAGATGTCCATAAAAAGCGAGACGAAGCCTAGCGCCCAGACGCCACCGGGTATGGCTGGTGCCGGTCGACGGCCTTTTGCGTTGACATCGACCACTGGCGGATCCTTTCGGCGCATCTTGTTCAGCCGTTTTTGTTCTCTTCGTTGGCTTCGAAAACCTGGCGCGCATAATCGTCGAGCAAGGTCTCGCAGGCTTTCAGCTTTTCGGCAGCCGGCGTTGCTAATTGCGCGCCGTAGAAATCGAGCTTCTTGATCCGCTCGAACCATTCCTGAAGCTTCCTAAGATCCGTGTCTTCTTCTTCGAGTTCGGCATAGGTGAACTTCTGCTTCGATATCTCCTTCGCGATTTCCTTTCCGAAATCGTCGCAGCGTCCGATAAATTCTTGGTAGAGTTCATCACGATCTGCATTGAAGCGTTCGATCACTTTGTTGAGTTGGGCGTCATCGAGAGGTGCTGACTCTAGCAGCACGGATTCGCCACCCATCTCGGAGATATCCAGTTCCGACATCTTCAGCCGTCGCAGGTTCTCGTCGCTGCGGGGGAGGAGGCAAACCCCGTTCTGAAGATAGATGGCGCCTAAGCCCTTGAGGCGCCGCCACAAAGCCACCCTTCGAGCTGCAGGCTCCGAAGGCACCTTGTAGGTAAGCAAAATCCATTGGCTCAAGACGTTTCTCAATATTGTTACGATCGTTACATTGAATGCATACCATATCGGCAATGAAATGGAACCTTCAATCGAACTTTCAGGAGCACTGTTCCATAGAAGATTGACGCCGCCCGTCCTGCATATACCTGCAGCCAAATGGTCGCGGGCGGGGCAGGCGGTGCATATCCAGAGGTTCATGGTCCAGACGCGTCATGATTATCGAATTTTAGATGGTATGGATGGCGCCATCCCAGCGGTTCCGCAACCTGACATCGTGGGCAGGCATTTGAAGCCACGGTTTTTCAGCTTTACGTCAGTCAATGAGGCTATTTCCCAAAAACGACACGTTGCAGCTGTATGCGGGCGTTGGCATTTGGAGAGTTGAATTTGAATCTTGTTCTCAGGCGCTCGTCGTCCGTGGCGCCCGTTCCCGGATACGAGCCTGGCGGCTTCACCTATCGCCGCGATATCGACGGCCTGCGCGCTCTGGCGATCCTTCCGGTCGTTCTCTATCACGCCGGTATTCCTGGCTTCAGTGGCGGTTTCGTCGGGGTTGACGTGTTTTTCGTCATCTCGGGTTTTCTGATGGCCTCGCTGATCTCGGGCGAAATCGCGCGCGGCGAATTCAGTCTCGTCCGATTCTATGAGCGCCGTATCCGGCGGATTTTTCCGGCATTGTTCGCTGTCCTGGCCACGTGCTCCGTCGCGGCATGGTTTCTGCTGATGCCAGCCGAATTTGCCTATTTCGCGCGTAGCTTGAAGGCGGCCGCCCTGTTCACATCGAATATCCAATTCGACAAGGAGAGCGGATACTTCGATATCGGCGCGCAAATGAAGCCGCTGCTGCACACATGGTCCCTGGCGGTCGAGGAGCAGTTCTACATTCTGTTTCCCTTGCTGCTATTGATCCTAAACCGATTTGCGCAACGCTATATCGCATCGATCCTGGCTGGATTGCTGACCGTGTCTTTCGCAGCGGGCACATGGACGCTGTTCCGGTCGCAGCCCGACGCATTTTATCTGCTGCAATTTCGCGCCTGGGAGCTGCTCCTTGGAGCGATGCTGGCCCTCGGTGTCCTATCGGTGCCAAAGCGACCCCAGGTGCGAGCCGGATTGGCCTCCGCCGGCGTGCTTTTGATCGCGATCGCCGTCTTCGGGTTTAGCGGGCGGACACTCTTCCCCGGCCCGGCAGCTCTGCTACCCTGTCTTGGCGCGGCGCTGGTGATCCATGCGCGGGACGAACTCGGGCCAGCGAGCAGAGTTCTGCGATCGCGGCCGATGGTTTTCGTTGGGTTGATCTCCTACTCGCTTTATCTCTGGCATTGGCCGCTCATCGTCTTCAGCCGGGAGGTGACGGGACGGAAGCTTTCGCTGCTGCAGGGCGGCCTGATCGTGCTGGCGTCGCTCGCCATGTCCATCATCTCATGGCGCTTCATCGAGCGGCCGTTCCGTGGACGCGGCAGCCTGGTAAAGCGTTCGCCGTTATTTGCTGGGGCACTGACCGTCGTGATCGCCGCTGCCGGATTGGGAGACTATGTCGCTCATCACGGCGGTGTACCCGGTCGACTGCCGGCGGATGTGCGGCGGGTTTATGCTTCCACTTACGATCAGAGCCGCTTCAGCCTACCGCCGTGCTTTGCTGAATCCGACACGGCGGGGCGTTCTGCCGCGGATATTCGTGCGGGCAAGCTTTGTCCGCTCGGGCCTGAGGACGCGGCGAAACCCAATTTTCTCGTTTGGGGCGATTCCCATTCCGGCGCCATGGCGCCCGCCATCGACGTGGCGGCGAGGCAGGTTGGGATCAGCGGTCTATTCGCAGGCCATTCGTCGTGCCCGCCTTTGCCAGATGTTCAGCTCACACCGCGCGGTGATACCGAGCTTTGCGGCGATTTCAACGGCGCGGTGCTCGATCTGATTAAGGCCCAGCATATTCCACTGGTTTTCCTGGTGGCCTATTGGCCCAAATATGTCCACGATGCCGAAATGCCCAATGAGGGGCCCTACTTCGATCCTTCCGTACCGCCTCCGCTCGAGGATCGGTCGGCATCAGTCGTCGACACGCTGGACCGCCTGATTGCCGATCTGACCAAACAGGGTACCAAGGTCGTGCTGGTCTCGGATGTTCCCGAAATGGGGCGCTACATGCCGGAGGCCGTCGCCAAGGCGATGATGCAAGGCACGTCAACGGAGGTTGCTCCCCCCTTGGAGTATATCGAGAAGAGGCAGGCGCTCTCGCGCCGGATCCTGAGCCGTGTGGCTGCGAAATATGGTGCAACGATCATCGATCCGCTTCCAGCCATCTGCGGCAGCGATCGTTGCGATGCCGTGCGAAACGGTCTGCCGCTTTATAAGGATGCCGATCATCTTACAGCGACGTTCGCGGCGACCTTGAGCTCGCTCTACGTCCCCGTGCTGTCTGAAACTCGTCAATCGCTGCGGGCGACCTTGGATTCCTCCGGAAAGTGAGTGGGACGAGAATGTATGTCGTTTCCACGGCTGACTCATGCTGACGGCGTACGGGGGCGGGTGGACCGATTGGCCGATCCGTATCGGCAGCCTCTCCCGAAAAAGGATTGGCTGCCGTAGTTGGCG
Source organism: Rhizobium sp. AB2/73 (assembly GCF_020871915.1). Lineage (NCBI taxonomy): Bacteria > Pseudomonadati > Pseudomonadota > Alphaproteobacteria > Hyphomicrobiales > Rhizobiaceae > Rhizobium > Rhizobium sp. AB2/73. The sequence continues at coordinate 97,162 of NZ_CP067073.1, forward strand.
ATACAGCGAAACCGATTATATGGCGTTCCTCTAACTGTCCGATCCTGCAGCGCGCGATGCGAATGCTCATACAGACGAGAAGATGGCCATAAGTGCCACATGGACGGCGGTCGAGGCGGTTCGAATGTCGGGTTTGGCGCCACGCCAGCGAAATTAGAGACTTGTCGCCAGTGCCTCCATCCAGATCGCGACGGCTGCTGCGCCACCGTCTTGGGCGCCGAGAGCTCTTTCGCCGAGATAGCTCGCGCGGCCGAGTTTCGGTACCATATCCGCCGTGCGGCGTGCGCCTTCGGCCGCGGCGGAGGCTGCCTGCTTCCAGGCCTCGGCGGCGGGCACCTTGATGGCGGCTGCCTCGAGCGCTCGCAAGGCCGGATCAAGCGCATCGAGCATGGTGCGATCACCCGGCTTTGCTCCTCCTATTTCGCTGATGGCAGCGATACCGATCGCGAGGGCGGCGCGAAAATCTTCAGGCGAGAAGCGATTGTGCTCGCCGAGATGGCGCCCAGCCCGCGTCAACGCGATCGCATAGAAGGGCCCGGAGCTTCCGGCGATCGCCCGCCGTAGCGCATTGCCGATTGCGACCAGCGCGTTGGCGGGGTTGATCCAGGCGCTTTCGGGCAGGGCGCGAATGGCTTCGGCGCCACGAAGCATGCTCGCGCCGAGATCGCCGTCGCCTGCCTTGCTGTCGAGCTCGGTCAGATGGGCTTCGGCCGCCTCCAGCGCATCACAGACGGCGAGACCGATGCGGCGCAAATCGTGAGGATCGAACCGGCCCGCATCGCCGAGCGGAGCTTCGCTCTCCGGCATGTTCGGTACCCGCACGATATGGGCTGCCTCCGAGATCGCGCCGCCCCGCGGCCACGCGGTCGCGGACGTATCGGCATCCAGCAGTTCGATATCGCCCTCGTCCAGGTTCAGGAGTGAAATCGAGCAACCCGGCATTTCGAGCGCCGTCAGGAAATTGCCGCTCCAGGCCCGTTCGATCCTGAGACCACGAGAACGCAGCGATGCGATCGCACAACGGGCGACGACCGCCAGCTCCATGGGCGGCGTTGCCCCGAGCCCATTGATGAGCAATGCGACCCTAGAACCTAACGCAAGCTGCATGTCCGTGACGATCTGCCCGATGATCCTGTCGGTGATGGCGTCCGCGGGCAGATGTTTCGTGCGCTCGACGCCCTTTTCGCCATGGATGCCGAGGCCAAGTTCGATTTCGTCATCAGCGAGCGTAAAACCGGCCTTGCCGGCGGCCGGCACGATGCAGGCACCGAGCGCTACGCCCATTGTGCCGAGTCGCGACGCGGCCGACCGAGCGATGGCGGCAACCTCCTTCAGGCTCTTGCCGCTCGCCGCTGCCGCGCCCGCGATCTTATGGACAAGTACCGTTCCGGCGATGCCGCGGCGGCGGTCACGCGGCACGAGACCGGAAAGCGCCACATCGTCCGCCACGACGACGAGCTCGGTCGGGATTCCCTCGATAGCGGCGAGTTCTCCGGCAAGGCCGAAATTCAAGCGGTCGCCGGTATAATTCTTCACAATCAGCAGTGCGCCCGCGGGGCCGGCGCTGGCGCGGATGGCGGCAAGCACGGCATCGACGCTCGGCGAGGTGAAGACCTCGCCGGTAACAGCCGCGGTCAACATGCCAGGCCCGACATACCCGGCATGGGCCGGTTCATGGCCGGCGCCGCCGCCCGAGATCAGGGCGACCGCCCGGTCCGCGATCGCGGGTAGGTCAGCGCGCAGGACGACATTCTCCGTGTCGAGCAGCGCAAGGCCGGGCGCGAGGGCGACAATGCCCTCCAGCATTTCCCGCACCACGTCAGCGGGTCGATTGATAAGTTTCTTCATTATCCTTCATCCTATTGCTGCCTGCACGGAAGCGCTTTCAGTCGCTTCGCACCTTCCTCGATGAGCGCCAGGATCAACGGCAAAACACATATGTCGCAATTCTTCCCCCCAGGCCCGAAAACCGAGCCCGGTGCGACCCTCACGCCTGCCTTCTCCAGGATCCCGCGCGCCATATCATAGCTGCAAGACGCGCATATTCGCCAGCTATCGAGTGTCGATCCGATGATTTCGCGCCCACGCGTCGATCAAGCGATGTACACGGCTTTGTCGACTGCTATGGCGCCAGCATATCGGCGAGCGCATGCCGCATGGATTCGCTCGAAATGCCGAAGAGACCGCCATAGGGAAGGTCGAGATCCAAGATGACAAACATGACGCTCGCCACCGAGACGATGGCGACGGTGACAATGGAGCCGGTGAGCGGGTTTCTGGGGGCCTGAAGACCAAAGCTTAGGAATACCAGCATAAGCCAGAAGATCAGGACACCAAGAAACGGTGCCGAAAGCGAGCCGTGCGCGTCCTCGATCACGGTCCATCGCGCCGCCAGGAGATCACTGAAGAGCTGATTGCAACGGGTCACGAGCAACTGATGCAAGGGATCGGTGGGCCGCTCGCGGGCAATGCCGAGACCCATATCATTGAGAATTGCTCCAAGAACGGGCGCTTCGCCAGTCAAAGGCAATTTTGATATGTCGGGATATGTCACCCCCGCTGGAACTGGCTCACCTGGCCATGTGCTGGCAATGACGGCGGTTGTGTAGCCGCGCAGAAGTTGTCGCTCATGATCCAATGCCGGCCCGTAATTCCTCAGACAGCGGTCCATCTCTGCCAGGCTGGCGGCGTAGCGGTTGCGATCGTGAGCCGCCGTTGTGAATGCGTTCAGCTCCGATGCCAGGAGCAAGCTCATGACGAGCGCGGCAAAGGTGACAAGAAGGGCTGTAACGACCCGGAGAAAGTCCATCGTCTCGTTGCCGCGATGCGGGGCAGGTAATCTCGCGCGCAATATCGAACCGACCGCGGCGCTAAACACGAGGAGAATAAACAAAGCCAGCGTCCACACCGCTTCGCGCTGCATCGAAAAATGCTCCAACTGTACATGGCCGTTGATTATGTCATGTATATCGAGGAAGCGGGAGGATAAAAGCTCCATCCTTTCATGGGTGTTCGCATAGCCCGGCAGGCCGGAATCCCTTGCGGCCGGCGGAGTTTTGAAATCAGCTATGGAACAAATCGGCAGAATGGATCAGGTGCATACCGCGATGCACACGGACAGCCATATCAAGGCGACCCCAAGTGCCAACGCGCGCCTGGCACCGACAACTTTCTCCGCCTCTTCTTCCGCTACGGGCGTCGTTACGATCCAGGGCACGAAGCCGAGAGCCGCGAATCCGATGATGGCTAGGGCCACGACGAAATAATCGGATATGCGCCAAGGCCCCTGATCATACACTCCCCAATAGCCCAGAAAGGCCATTCCCACTGCAAACATCGTCGCGGACGCTGAGCAAAGCCCCGTGACAGAGCCCGCGGGTGCCCGCAACTTGCTTTTTTCCGGTATTGACCCGTTCATGACGCCATATCCACGACGGCAAGTCGCCTCTCCGCATATATGTCAGGAATTGCGCGCGACGGAAAGCGATTGAAATCGCCAAAGGCCGGATTGCAAGAATGGCGATCATCGTGTTCGATCTCCAACCTACAATCCGTCTATAGCGACCTCGATTCTCTAAAACGGGATCAGTGGGCCGGAATCCCGCGCTCCCAGCGCGGTTTCTAACAGACCTGATTGGTCATGAACGGAAGAGGCCTCGATCATTTCAGGCCCCTTCCACTCTTATCCCCTTCACACCTTATCCGGAACCGGAGTGAGCAGTGGGTGCGGGCGGGACGTCGGCGCCTGCACCCTTCTATTCGGCCGTTCTTTTGGTCCGGAGGAGGGACAGCACAAAGACGAAGAAGACCATCGTAGCACCTGAAGACTTGGCTACCGCTGCCTCGCCGGTGATGCGGATCGTCGGATAACCATTGTAGCCGACGATCTGCGGATCGCCCTTGCGCCGGTCGGCGGTCGCGAACGACGAGAGCGGCACCATTCCGCCGCTTGCGTTGCGAACGTTCAGCTTCATCATGTCTTCCACCTATTTGCGGCTGCGGCCATCCGCCTGCATGATGACCTGCTGCATGCGGTCGGCATTCGGATAGTCGTTGACATAGGAAGAGCCGAGGCTTGCGGTGGCATATCGTTGAATATAGATAAAATGGCATATCCGGTCGAGCTTTCTTCGGATGCCGGCAAAGCGCGCCTAACGATAAAACTCCGACGGCGGCTTGCCGAAATGCCGGCGGAACATGGCGGTAAAAGCGCTCTGGCTGGCGTAGCCGCAATCGAAGGCGACGTCGATGATGCGTTCGCCATTCGCCAGTTTGCGCAACGCGGACAGGAGGCGTGCCTGCTCGCGCCATCGCGCGAAGCTCATGCCCGTTTCCCTGGCGAAGAGGCGGTGCACCGTCTTGGCCGTTACATCCAAACGTTCGGCCCATTGCTCCGCGGTCGACGTGTCGGCAGGATACGCGGTGATCGCCTTGCATATCCGTTCGATACGTTCATCCTCCGGCATGGGAAGATGAAGGGGCAAGACATCGGAGACCCGCACTTCATCTAGGAGCAATTGCATGAGACGGTCGTCTCGACCGCCTTCTCCATAGTCGAGCGGAACTTGGACGGCGGCAACTATTAGCTCGCGCAACAGCGGCGAAACCTCGATGACACAGCTTTCCGCCGGCATATGGCGGATTGCCGTCGCATCGATGAAAACGGTTCGGATCTTGACCTCGCCGGACATCTTCACGTCATGCTCCAGCCCGGCGGCGAGCCACAGCGCCCGGTTCGGCGGCACCACCCATGATCCTTCCACCGACCGCACGATCATCACCCCCTCGATCGCATGGAGCAACTGGCCGCGCGGATGCGAATGCCAGCCGGTGGAGGCGCCGTCAGGATAGTTGACGTCCATGGCCGCCATGACGCGATGGGTATTATGAAACTCAAGATGTTTGCGCGTCGGATCGCTTTGCATGTCCCAATCTCTACAATCATGGTCATCATAGAGTGATACGGACCGGCTTCAAGGCGATAAGCCAGGGCCGTCGAATTGGTCCCATGGTTATCGCACATGAAAAACAACCTCGCATTTCTCTATCCCCTCGTCGCCATCGTCCTCTGGTCCGGAAACGTCATTGTCTCCCGGCTGTCGGCGCACACGATCGGGCCTGAGGCAATCACCTTCTATCGGCTGCTTCTCGCCGTCTGCTTGATGAGCACCTTCGTCGCCATCCCCGCCTGGCGAAACCGCTTCGTCATCTGGCCGCATCTTGGGCAATTCGCCATTCTCGGCTTCCTTGCCATGTGCTTCTTCCAGAGCCTGTCCTATCTGGCGGCGGAAACGACCACGGCGACAAACATGGCGGTGTTCACGGCCTTGACGCCACTGCTTACGGTGGCCTTGAGCGCCTTTGTGCTGAAGGATACGCCGACCGTCGGCATGGTCGGCGGCGGCGTTCTGTCGCTTGCCGGGCTTATCTATCTGGTGAGTGACGGTGATCCGACGGCGCTTGCTCGCGATGGCGTGCATCTCGGTGATCCGCTGATGTTGATCGCGGCGTTGAGCTATGCCGTGTATGGCGTTCTGCTCAAGCGCTGGAGCCTCCCAGTCGCTGGCTGGCAATCGACCTATATGCAGGCGATCTGCGCTCTGGTCATCATGTTTCCGGCGTTCCTTGCAACGCCTGCGCCCTTGCGTTCGCTGAATGCCGAGACCTTGCCACTGATTGCCTATGCCGGGGGCCTTGCCTCCGTCGTTCTTCCGTTCCTGTGGGTGCGCGGCGTCCACATTCTCGGACCCAATCGTTGCGCGGCTTTCATGAACCTCTTGCCGGTCTTCACCGCGCTCGGCGCCATCGTGATGCTCGGCGAGCCGGTGCGCGCCTATCACGTCATCGGCGGCGGCGCCGCTCTGGTGGGTGTCGCCTGCGTCGGGCTTTTCCGCCGGCCGTTGCGCGGCTCATCGCCACTTGTCGCGGAGATCGTCGAGTAACGGTCTAAGGCATGGCAAGTGGACGCGGAGTCGCTGGAGGCCGCGTCCATCTCTGCCGGTCGAACCTCACTTCCAGCTCGTATAGTCCGAGGCGGTACAGCCAAAGGGCGCGCGTTGATCACCGAAGCGCTTCTTTAGCTGATCGCAGCCCCAGCGGTTGAGTGGCGCCGGCATCATATTGTTGAGATCCATGGCGGGCGAGGTGAACTGCGAACTGGCACTGGTCACATACCAGAGCCAGTAGCCGAAAATGCCGGCGATGAAGAGAAGTATGACCAGGAAAACCCTGGCAAGCCGCGCCATGACGGACGGCCCTTTCTTCCCTTGAGCCACGAGCTGCGGCGGATGACCGCCAAGTTCCGCTGTCAGGGGCGCGAGAATACCGGCGCGTTCCTCCGCCGGCATGTCGATCCGCTCCAGTCGGCTGTCCAAAAGTGCTGGGAGAGCCGTATTTCCATGCTAGACGGCGAGCGCCACGGCCTTGCCGTCCTTTGCACCGACGACCAGGGGTTCCTGTCCTGGCTCGAGGTTCGTATGGGCCACGCGTCCGGTTTTTCTGCCGGCGATCTTGTCGGTATAGGTCACCGTCAGCCGCTTGCCTCGCCGCTGGAAGGCTGTGATTTCCACAGGGACCGGCTCGAGCTGAGCAGCCCGGCGCAATTGTCCGCGAACACGCCAGACACGCAGGATCTGGAAGATCATGGCGATGCAGGCGCCCCCAAGAAGGGCGACGAACACGGCAAGCGTTATGATCCGGTTCCACAGCATATCCAGCCCGAGGCTGAGGGTCGCCAGGTCCGGATGGTCGCCGGAGATGACCAGGTCCGTGTCATAGTCACCGACATGGATATCGACGAACATGATCTCGACATCCTTGTCATAGGCCTGGCCATCGTAGACGTAGTTGAGATGCGCCTCGCAGGTCGTGAAGAAGCCCTTCCGGGTCGAGCATTTCCCATCGCGGATATCGCCGTTAGCCAGCTTGACGGGATTTTGGCTGATCGTCCAATCCCTCAATATGCCCGGCACTTCGGAAACAGCCATGAAAACCGTCAGGCCGATCAGGATCGGCAGGGAGAAATAGACGGCTTTCGGCATTGAAATAAGGTTCTGGGCAAGCCTCAGGGCTCTTTCTGGAAGTTTGATCGTCGGGAATGTCATTGTCTGCCTGAAACTCCGGGTGATTGTGTAGGCATCCGCAAAGCAGGAAGCGAAGCGGAGGCCTCGCATAATCCTCGGAGTCCCACTTTGCGCCCACAGCTGCGGCGCGAAGAAATAGACACTCTACCTGTCAGCTCAATACCCGGTTGTAGGCCATTCGACGAATTCATGGTGATGCTAGAGTAAACCTGTCTGAGTGTGACCTTTTTGTACCGCAAACCTTCACCGATGCGGACGAGTCCGTCGGGAGCGCATCGCGATCTCTCAGATTCGTTTCTCGCCCTTAAGACTTCTGATCTCGCGCATGTCGGGGTCACAAAACCGCTGCGCATTTTGCGCGTCATGCTTTAGCTTCCGCATCCATATGGATTTTCCAGACCGAGGAAGGATATCAATATGACCAATGCCGCCTGGCATGCAGAGCCGCTAAGTTGGGGTCACGGACCTCGTATATTCGAGGTTTTCCTGGAACCGACCTGCCCATTTTCCGTCAGGGCCTTCAACAAGCTCGATGTCTTGCTGGCGCAGGCGGGCGAGGACAGGATCACCATCAGGATCCGCCTGCAATCGCAGCCCTGGCATATGTTTTCGGGTGTTCTGGTGCGCTGCATCCTTGCTGCCTCGACGCTTGCCGGCGGCAGGGAAACCGCAAGGAGGGTGATGGCCGCGATCGGGGCGCACCGCGAGGAGTTTGAATTCGCCCATCATGCGGGCGGGCCGAATATGGATGTGACGCCGAATGAACTGATCGAGCGGCTGGAGCGCCACAGCGGTATCAAGTTGAAGGAGGCTTTTGCCATCCCGGATCTTGATCGGGAGATCAAGTGGCACTGCAAATATGCCCGGCAGAACGGCATTCACGTTTCCCCGACCTTCATGATCGACGGACTGGTGCAGACCGACATGAGCAGCGGCGATGACGTCGAAGCCTGGGTGAAGAGAATCTCCGCCTCGTGAAAGCCAAAAGGGCAAGGCGCCGATGTTCCTCCATGGGCCCTCGCTCCAGAGGGCCCTTAGTCTTCGACGTTCGGCAGCAGGATCGTCAAAAGTCCGATCAGCGGCAGGAAGGCGCAAAGCTCGAATACGAACTCGATGCTGGTGTGGTCGGCAAGGACGCCAAGCGCGGCCGCGCCGATGCCGCCCATGCCGAAGGCGAAGCCGAAGAACAGGCCGGACACCATGCCGACGCGACCTGGCAGCAATTCCTGCGCATAGACGACGATCGCGGAAAAGGCCGACGCAATGACCGTGCCGATGATAGCGCTGAGAATGATCGTCGTTTCGAGATTGGCATGGGGCAGAACGACGGTGAAGGGCAGGATGCCGAGGATCGAACCCCAGATGACCTTCTTGCGGCCGATCCGGTCGCCCACGGGGCCGCCGACCATCGTGCCGACGGCGACCGCGGCGAAGAACACGAACTGGCAGAGCTGAGCCGTCCGTTCCGTCACGCCGAACCGAGCCATGAGATAGAAATTGTAGTAGCTGGTGAAACTCGCCAGATAGAAATACTTCGAGAAGATCAGTGCGATCAGGACGGCAATGGCAAGACCGACGCGGGCGCGCGACAGGCTCAGCGCCTTATGGGGCTTGCCGGATTTCGCCGGCGCGCGCAGATGGCCGCCATTCAGCTGATACCAGCGGCCGAGGCCAGCGAGAATAAGAATGCCGGCAAAAGCCAGGCTGGCAAGCGCGGCCATTCCATGCTGGCCATGCGGAAGGATGAAGAAGGCTGCGAGCAGCGGGCCGAGTGAGGTGCCGAAATTGCCGCCGACCTGGAACAGGGACTGGGCGAAGCCATGTTTTCCGCCTGATGCCAGTCGGGCGATGCGGGAGGCTTCCGGATGGAAGATAGAGGAGCCGAAGCCGAGCAGTATCGCGCCCATGAGTAGCGTTGGGTAATTGGGCGCCATGCCGAGCGTGATCATGCCGGCGCAGCTGCAGATCATGCCGAACGGCAATGAATAGGGCTGGGGCCGTCCATCCGTGTACCAGCCGACGAAGGGTTGCAGGATCGAGGCCGTGATCTGGTAGACGAATGTCAGCACGCCCAGCTGGGCGAAGCTCAGGTCAAAGCCGGTCTTGAGCACCGGATAGCTTGCCGGCAGCAATGCCTGGGTGACGTCGTTGATGAAGTGGCCAAGGCTCGCCACCATAATGACCGGATATATCGTCGTAGCCGCGCGGGGCGGATTCATCACCTGGCTCATGACCGTCACTTTTCAATGTTTCGTCGCGCTGATATTAGAAAACAAAATTGCCCGCTACCGCGACAGGGCGTAATTCTTACGAGACTGGGCCAGAATGGTCAGGAACAGCCGCATAGACCCATTCATCGATGTCGACCGGCCACTCATCGCCCTCGGCAATGAGTATGGCGACGGCCACCGCGTCGAACCGCACCAGCATCGCCGCGCCCAACTACTCTACGGCTTTTCCGGCGTCGTGGTGGTGACAACGCCTGACGGCACGCTCGTCATGCCGCCGGAGCGTGGGATGTGGATCCCTCCGGGCGTGATCCATAGCGTTCGCATGCTCGGAAAGGTCAGCATGCGCAGTCTTTACATTGAGCCGGAAGCGATCAAGACGATGCCGGATCACTGTCAGGTGGTCGAAATCTCGCCCCTGCTGCGCACGCTCATCGCCGAAGCCGTCGATATTCCGGTCGATTACGACGTCAATGATCGGGCCGGCGCCTTGATGGCATTGCTTCTGCACGAACTGGCAAGATTAAGGCCGTTGCCCTTGTCCCTACCGATCCCGCGCAACAGGACGCTGGCTCAGAAATGCCAGGATTTCCTCAGGCGGCCGGCAACGCATGATACGATCGATCTATGGGCCAGCCACATGCGCATGAGCCGCCGCGCGTTTACTCGCATGTTTCGCCTGGAGACGGGGCTGAGCTTCGTCAAATGGCGCGAGCAGGCCTGTCTGCATGCCGCGCTTCCGCGGCTTGTCGCCGGCGTGCCGGTGACGACGATCGCGATTGACCTTGGCTATAAGAACCCGGCCGCCTTCACGACCATGTTCAAGCGCGCCTTCGGTTGTTCGCCACGCGAAATGGCGCGCCAGCACGCTGGAAGCGGCTCCGCCGTTGCGAGTCCCCAGGCATGACCATCATGTCGCGTCGAGATAGGGCTTCAATGGCATGTCGTCGTGCCTGGGCACCGTCTGCCGTTCAATCATGTGGTGGATGACGGGCGGGCGGTCGCCGCGATGCAATCTGTCCAGGCGTTCGGCGACCTCGACATCGGCATGCGTCTGGCGCTGGCTGTGGCGAACATAATCGATCCAGGTCGGCAGATGGTAGCTTTCCGTCCAGGTGTTCGGCTTTTCCAGATCGCGCAACAGCGACCATTGTTTTGCCCCGTCGCGGATTCTCATCCGGCGACGCTGGGCCATGACGGCTAGAAATTCCGCCACATCCTCCTGATCGATGTCGTAGTCCACCATGACCAGGATGGGGCCGCTTCTGGAACGCAGGTCGAGCTGCAATTGTGGTTCGCTGAAGGTGTTCGTCGGATCGAGATTAAGCGATTCGAAATCCGGCTGGCGCAGCAGCAGGCCAAGCAGGCCACCTATTGCCAGGCCGACGCCTGCGATGAAAAGCGCGCCCGTGACACCGTGGGTGTCGGCCAGTGCACCCCACAGCCAGCTTCCAACCGCCATACCGCCAAAGGTCGCGGTCTGATAGAGCGACAGCGCGCGGCCGACCACCCAGCGTGGCGTGGAAAGCTGAACGGTGACATTGAAGAGCGAGAAGGCCTGCACCCAGGCGACGCCAGCCGGCATGAGAATAAGGCAGCTCAGCCATACCTGGTTGCTTAGCGCAAGCAGGAAACAGCTCACCGCCAATGTGAAGAAGGCGCCGCGGATCACCCATTCATTGCTCAGGATATCGCGGATTCGGCCGATCAGCATCGCGCCGCAGATGGCGCCAAAGCCGAAGAAGCCGAGCATGATGCCGTAGGTGATCGCCGTGCCGTGGACATGGTCGCGTGCCACGAGGGGCAGGAGTGCCAGGATGACGATCGCCGTCAAGCCGAAGACGAAACTGCGGCACATGACCTTGAGAAGGTTCGGCGACATCAGCACGTAGCGAAAGCCTGCCGACATCGCGCTGCCGAACGGCTCGCGCGGCAGCGTGTTGCGGGCGGGCGCGGTCTTCCAGCGCCATAGGGTGATGATGAGCGCGAAGTAACAGAAGACATTGAAGAGGAACGCAAAGGCCGCACCGGCGGCCGCGACGATGACGCCGCCGATGGCGGGTCCGATGCTGCGCATGAGGTTGTAGCTCATGCTGTTGAGCGCGACCGCACCCGGCAGGTGCTCACGTGGCACGACATCGCCCATCGATGCCTGCCATGATGGATTGTGAAGCGCGCCGCCGCAGCCAATCAGGAAGGTGAAGCAAAGCAAAAGCCAAGGGGTTAGCGCATTGCTGTAGGACAGGATCGCCAGCGTCGCCGAGACCGAGAGCATCAGCGTCTGTGCAATCAGCATGATCCGCCTGCGGTCGTAATTGTCAGCCAGCGCTCCGGCCGCAAGCGAGAAGATCATGACGGGCAGGGTGGTGGAGGACTGAACGAGCGCCACCATGCCATGTGATGTCGCGAGGCTGGTCATCAGCCACGCGGCACCGACGCCTTCGACCAATCCGCCGAGATTGGAGATGAGCGTTGCCGACCAGAGAGAGCGGAAAGTCTTCGATTGGAACGCGATGAGCGGAGAGGGTCTATTGGGCATGTCGGCTTTTCTTCGCAGGATTATCTTGCCCGGCGGCGCAGCGGGCTCGCTCAAAGCGTAAGCGCAGCCGAGTCGAAATCGAGCCTATAGTGATTTGCTAATTTCCGAAACGATTTTGGAATAATATTCTCGCCAATAAAGGCGGAATTCAGCAATTGCATGAGTAAAGCCTCGGACGGCAAAGCTGCAAAGAACGGTTTTCACTCGACCAACGTGCCAATTCGATCGGGGTCGGGAGAAACCAAGATGATCGCTGCCTTACCGGAAACATCCTTGGCAGAAACGAATCCGTTTTCGCCGAATTGATCTGGAAAGCGACTGTCGACGGAATTGTGCCTGTTGTCGCCCAGCACGAAATAATGACCCGCGGGCACTTCGAATGGACCTGCTTCGTCCTGGCCGGCGACCGCTTGATCCGTCATTGAGGTCCTGTAGCGCCGTCCTTCCGGCGTCGTCTCCTCAAGAATTCTAGCCGTATTGCCGAAGAGATCCGTCATCGTGCGATCCGTCGGCGCCACCGAAAAGGCCTTGCCGTCGACGAAAACCGTACCATCGTGCAATTCCACTTTTTCACCAGGAAGGCCGATCAGCCGCTTGACGTACAAGACTGGCTTGTCCAGAGAGGCGTAGTACTTGCTGGAAAAGACGATGATGTCGCCGCGCTTGGGCGCGGTGTCTTTATAGGGCTTCATCATCAAGACTTCTTTTTCCTGGATGCTCGGCGCCATGGAAGATGCAGGCATCGTTCGCATCGACATGCCGCAGAAATCGCGCTGGAAACCGGCAGCGTCGCAATCAACTGGAGCCACGGCCGATAGCGCCCTGGCTGCCTTGTCCGCCAGCTCCCGCATCTCGGCCGGATTTGATTTCCACAGACCCGCCTTCGCAAGAAGAAGCGGATAGGCTGGCTCGATAAATCGCATGAACTCCTGCTCGCGCGCATCGTCGGCCGCCATAGCCTTTCCCGCGACGAGGAGAGCCGACAATCCTGCTAACAGCACACTAGCGCGAAAAGAGAAACTCACATTATCCTCGCAAGTCACGAACCGATCATGAAGCGTCAAGATTGAGCGTGTGGCGGCAAAGGCAAGGGCAAAATGATGTCGCGCGCTTATCAGCGCAATTTCGAAAATGACAATCCATTCGAAGGCGGTGAAGGCGCCGCTGGACTTGCCAAACCTGCGATCTATCGATGCTGCACGATCAACACAAAGGAATTGCTGCTACCCGCCTTCCAATCCAATTGGGTAGCTCACTTAAATCTACGGTAGATGCTAATATTCTAATTGCCGGCCTGAATGCCACCCTTGGGCCGTACAGTGCAGCGTCCGACGACTGCCCCCATCCTTTGTCGTCGGACGCACCCCTCAATATTGGCATCAGCTTTGAACGGCAGGTCGCTTTGCGCGAGAACTTGTCATTCACTCATTGGGTCAGTGCCGTGCAGTCGGGATGGACTAATACTGCCCGTCCGCGGAATCAGCCTCTGCGGTCTTCTCAGGACTTTTGTCTCTGCCAGGTTTGGGGCTTCGACCGTTTGATGTTCCGCCGGTATCGCTGTTCTTCCGGTCGATCATGGCGCGGAATTCGGCTTCCGGGACAGGCGGGCTGAAGTAAAAGCCCTGACTCTCCGAGCAACCGGCCTTGATGACCATGTCGAGTTGGGTCTGCGTCTCGACGCCCTCCGCCGTGGTCAGCATCTTGAGATTGCGACCGAGCGTAGCGATGGACTGGACGATGGCAAAGCTGTCGGGCCGGTTCTCCAGGTCGCGCACGAAACTGCGATCGATTTTCAATTTATCGAAGGGGAAGCGCTGCAGATAGTTCAAGGAAGAATAGCCGGTGCCGAAATCATCAAGCGCGATGGTCAAGCCGAGCGAACGCAGCCGGTTCAGTACCTCGATGTTCGCCGCATTGTCCCGCAAGAGCACCGATTCGGTGATTTCCAGCTCCAGCCGCCGTGCATCGAATTCCGTAAATTCCAGCACACTCTTGACCATATCGACCAGATCCGTCTGACGGAACTGAACCGGAGAGAGGTTGACCGAAACGCGCACGTCCTCGGGCCAGTTCAGGGCGTCCTCGCATGCCCGTTGCAGCACCCATTTGCCGAGCGTATCGATGAAGCCGGTTTCCTCCGCCAGCGGGATGAATTCGGTCGGCGGGATCAGCCCGCGCTCGGGATGGCGCCAGCGCACCAGTGCTTCGCTGGCGACGATCTTGCGGGTCTTGTGCGAAATCTGCGGCTGATAGTGAATCTCGAATTGCCCAAGCTTGATGCCATGACGCATATCCGCCTCCAGATTGCGCCGGTTCTGGAGATCCTCCTCCATCTGCGGGGAGAAGATGCGATAGACGCCCTTACCATCGGCCTTCGCCTGGTATAGCGCTAGGTCGGCGTTCTTCATCAGTTGGCCGGTGTCACCGCCGGTGCGCGGTGCGACCGCGATGCCGATGCAGGTGCTGACAACGATCTCATTACCATCGACACGATAAGGCCGGCTGATGCTGGCAATGAGGCGCTCCGACAGATCGCGGGCGCTGTCGAGTGTGGAATCCAGACACCAATGCAGCACGGCAAATTCGTCACCGCCCAATCGAGCCACGATGTCATGTTGTGACGCGGTGTTGCGCAGCCGTCTGGCGACCTTGCGTAGCAACACGTCGCCTACGGGGTGGCCCAGCGTGTCGTTGACTTCCTTGAAGCGGTCGAGATCGAGATAGAGTATGGTGAATAATTGGCCGCCGGCCGCCAATCCGCGCAGTGCGTGACTGACGCTTTCCCAGAACAGCAGCCGATTGGGCATATCGGTCAGCGCGTCGTGATGGGCCATGTGCACCACACGATCCTGCGCGCGATGACGCTCGCTGACATCCTCGAAAGTGCAGACCCAGCCGCCTTCGGCCGTCGGCTCGTGCGATACGGCCAGCACCATGCCATTCGCGAGATGATGAATATGGTCGCTGAGCACGGCGATGTCGTTCCGGACACGCGCCTTATCGCCAGCGATGCTGGGCGGCCCGCTGGTTGATAATCCAGGAGGCAGCAATTCGGGCGCGATGAGATCAGCCAAGGGTGTGCCCAGCTTTGCCCGGACTTCGTCCAGACCGAACAGGGCCAGGAAACGGGGATTGTGAACGACGACGCGATATTGGTCGTCGAGCAGGCAGAGACCCAGCGACATGGCCTCCATTGCCGCATCGAACCGGGCATTCTGGATCGCCAAGGTCTGCTCCTTGGCCTGCAGGATCTTCTGCGCCCGGCCCAGAAGGCCATTGTGGATGAGCAGCAGCAGAATCAGCAGGCAACCGCCTATGAGCATGCCGACGGTGACCCATGTCAGGGCCAATTGCAGCCCGAGGAGGCCGCGCCGGTCTTCGGCAATGCGCGCCGAATACCACATGTTGCTATCGCTGGAGAGCCGCGCCAGCTTCGGATAGATCGGCTCCAGGATCGCAAGGATCCGTGCCGGCGTGCCGGGTACCGAAAGCTGACTAAGCAGTGGGCGGGTCTGGTTGAGCGCCTCTTCGAGGTCGTCGAGGGTTTCGCCGATATGAGGGTTGGATTGTACGAACTTCTCGACCCCGTTGGATCGCAGGGTCTTGAGGCGATTGACGACGATATCGAAGCGCAGCCTGACTTCGTGGGCATCGACCTGGCCATCGTTCATGCCCATGGCGCTGACGCGCTGTTCGAGCCTGGTGAACTCACTCGGGGCTTGGGCTATCGTCCAGGTGATGTTGCCCAGGCCGACATCTTGCAGTGCGGTCTGGCGCTGGAAGACCAAGGCGGAAATATAGATCGCCGAGGTGATGAAACCCAGGATCACAATGATCAGCGCTGTGCGGAGGTAGCGCATGCGGCCCCGGGGCTATTTCACGGAGATTGCCTTGACCTGCCAGACGGCACGACCGTGATACGGCTGTCCCTGCAGGATGGGGTTGCTGTCGAATGGATACATCACGAAGAACGGGCCCTGATCGTCGATAGGCATATATGCGCCATTGCGCTTGACGGCAAGGATCGTACCGAACTTGGTGAAATCGCTGGTCGGGATATCGACGCTATAATCATTGAGGGCAATGACGGTGGCCGTCGAACCTTGGGCCTTGGCCTTTTCAAGCAACAGCGCCATTGGCACGCCTTCGAAGTTGACGACACCTTCATTCCAGGGCGTCGAAGTCTTGATCGACACGAGGCCCATCGCCTCAAGCTGATTGCGATCGAAGGTCACCGAGCCCGAGGAACCGGTAACCGTCACCGACGGCACGTCCTGCGCTAGGGCGGGCGCGGCGAACACAGCAAGGACTGCAAGAATAACTGAGGCGAGAAGACGCATTTAGGGTCCGATGCTTTCGGGGTATGGGCCTTGCCCGTTCTATCTCCAGCCTGCACAACTGGCTGTTAAAGATCGGTTAAGTTCCACAGGGCAATGGAAACAAACTTAACAGCTCAAGATTTAGCGTAGCATTTGTCGGAACTCGCTGATCTATTTTCAGCTCGGTAAGATCCGGGTTACGTGCCACTGATCTGCACTTTTGCTATGAAGTCGACGGATGCCGATATCGATTTTCTCGGCGGCTTCGGCGGCTTTAAGGGCGTTGCGATTTCATCTCCCCATCAATCATCCCGAAGACGTGCGGTGACCAGACCAAAAGTGACTGGCCCGACAGCACTTCTCCTTGCTACTCCTCGATAGTGAGCAAGTGCAACAAATTCATGATAGATACGGTCCCCGGCTTGCCCGCAACGGTTGGCGTTGCCGGCAAGAAAAATAGTTCAGCTTTTTGTTGAACTTATACGCTTTCCAACTGCGCCGCTCAATACAGAATGCGTCACGCCACAGGCTGCGTAACTCCGAGTCGCTCGATTGGCGGCGGCGATGATCTATTGCAGCAGGATCGCGCGGAAGTCGTTGACGTTCGTGCCGGTCGGGCCGCTTACAAAGAGGTCGTCGATAGCGGCGAAGGCCGACCAGCTGTCGTTGCGCTGAAGGAAGTCGGCCGCATCCCTCTTTCGATCGGCAAGCCGGGCAACGGTGGTGCCGTCGGCGAAGGCGCCGGCATTGTCTTCCGAGCCGTCGATGCCGTCCGTGTCGGCGGCGAGCGCTGAGATGCCCTTCTGGCCGGAAATGGCGCAGGCGAAGGACAGGAGGAACTCGCTGTTGCGGCCACCTTTGCCCTTGCCCTTGATCGTGACCGTGGTTTCCCCGCCAGACAGGAGAAGCATGGGGTCTTGCGACGCCAGACCTCGCTGCAGGATCTTGGCTACAATCGCCGCATGTTGGCGACCGACCTCCGATGCCTCGCCCTCGATGGCATCGGACAGCACGATGGTCTCGACGCCGGCCTTGCGGGCGACATCGGCGGCAGCATCCAGCGCGATGGCCGCCGAAGCAACGAGCTTCACTTCGTTGCGAGCGAAACGAGGATCTGAAGGCAGCGGCGCTTCATCCGTGCCCTCTTCGAGATGACGCATCACCGCGTCGGGCAAGTCGAGACCGTAATGTTCTATGATCGCAAGTGCATCTGTACGGGTCGTCTCGTCGGCGATGGTCGGGCCGGAGGCGACCAGCGCTGGGTTGTCGCCTGGGATATCGGAAACGACGAGGGAGATGACCCTTGCCGGATGAGCAAGGGCCGCCAGCCTGCCTCCCTTGATGCGCGAGACCTGCTTGCGCACGGCATTCATGGCGCCGATCGGCGCGCCGGAGGCAAGCAGGGCCCGATTGACGGCGATCTCGTCGGCAAGCGTGAGATCGCCGGCCGGCGCGGGCAACAGTGCCGAGCCGCCGCCGCAGATGAGGGCGACGACCAGATCGTCTTCCGTGAGACCGTTTACCGCTGCCATCAACCGATCTGATGCGTGCAGGCCATTTTCGTCCGGTACCGGATGCGCGGCCTCGAGAACCTCGATGCGCTCACATGGCACGGCATAGCCGTAACGCGTGACCACAACGCCGGAAAGCGGAGCATCCCAGAGACGCTCGAAGGCACGCGCCATCTGTGCCGCCCCCTTGCCGGCACCGACCACCACCGTCCGACCCTTCGGCTTTTCAGGCAGATGGGGAACCAGCGCCTTATCCGGATCGGCGGCCGCGACCGCCGCATAGAACAGCTCTTCCAGAAAGGCGCGGGGATCGGCGATATCAGGCATCGGGTCTCTCACATGTTACGCGACGGGATGGTTCGCCATGCGCTCCAGCGCCTTGACGAGACCGGAATGATCGAGCCCGCTATCGCCGTTGGCGGCGCATTGGTTGAAAAGCTCCTGCGTAGCCGCGGTGTTCGGCAGCGAGACGCCGAGCGCCTTGGCACCCTGCAGGGCGAGGTTCAAATCCTTCTGATGCAGCGAGATGCGGAATCCGGGTTCGAAAGTGCGCTTGATCATGCGTTCGCCATGCACTTCGAGGATGCGCGAGGAGGCAAAACCGCCCATCAGGGCCGAGCGCACGCGAGCCGGATCGGCGCCGGCCTTGGAGGCGAAGACAAGCGCCTCGGACACGGCCTCGATCGTCAATGCGACGATGATCTGGTTGGCGACCTTGGTAACCTGGCCATCGCCGCAATCGCCAACGAGGGTGATGTTCTTGCCCATCAGCTGGAAGAGCGGCAGCGCCCGCTCGAAACTGGCTTCGGAACCGCCGGCCATGATGGAAAGCGAGGCGTTCTTGGCGCCGACTTCGCCACCGGAAACCGGCGCGTCGATATATTCGGCGCCGCTCTCGCGAATCTTCCTGGCGAATTCCTTGGTCTCGATCGGTGAGATCGAGCTCATGTCGATGACGAGTTTGCCCTTGGACAAGCCGTAGGCGACGCCGTTCTCGCCGAAGAGCACGTCCTTCACTTCAGGTGTATCCGGCAGCATCAGGATGATTGTGTCGACGGTTTCGGCAAGCTCCTTCGGCGTTTCGACGAATTGCAGGCCGTTGTCGAGCAGCTCCTGGCGCGGCGGAATGGCAAACTTTGATGTGACGACGATGTGGCCGGCATTTTGCAGATGACGCGCCATGGGAGTGCCCATGATGCCGAGGCCGATAAATCCGATATGTGCCATGGTTATTAGCTCCTGATATTGAGAATGGCTGCGCTTTCGGCGTGGCGGCCTGCTGCGGCAAACCAGCCGAGCCCCGCCGCGGTCGTGGTGCGCGGCTTGTATTCGCAGCCGATCCAGCCGTCATAGCCGAGCGCATCAAGCGCTTCGAAGACAAAGGGGTAGGCGATCTCGCCGGTGCCCGGTTCGTTGCGACCCGGATTGTCGGCAAGCTGCACATGGGCAATCCGTGCCTGATGCTTCCTAAAGGTGCCGATCAGCTCGCCCTCGGTGCGCTGCTGGTGATAGAGGTCGTACTGAATGAACAGGTTGTCGCTGCCGACCTCGGCGATGATCGAGGCTGCCTGGTCCGGCGTGTTGAGATAGAAGCCGGGAATGTCGAACCGGTTGATCGGCTCGATCAGCAGGCGGATCCCCTGCTTGCCGAGCTCTTCCGCTGCATATTTGAGGTTGACGATGAAGGTGGTTCGCAGGACCTCATCGGGCACGCCAGCTGGTGTAATGCCTGCGAGGCAATTGATCTGGCTGCAGCCGAGCGTCGTCGCATAATCGATCGCCGAGGCAACGCCGCGGCGGAACTCGTCGATACGATCGGGCAGGATCGCGATGCCGCGTTCGCCGCCGGCCCAGTTGCCGGCGGGCAGATTGTGCAGCACCTGGGTCAGGCCATGGCGATCGAGTTCGGCGCGCAGCGCTTCCTTGGCAAAATCGTAAGGAAACAGGTATTCGACGCCCTCGAAGCCCGCCTTGGCGGCCAGTGCGAAGCGATCGAGAAACGGCGCCTCGGTGAAGAGCATGGTGAGATTGGCCGCAAATTTCGGCATTGTGTTCCTCCTTCAGTCCAGCAGCGCGAGGATCGCCGTCGGCGCATCCTCGCCGCGCTCGGCAAGCTCCTCGAACTCGACGACCGCATTGATGTCGGCGCCCATGGCGATGTTGGTGACGCGCTCCAGAATGAACTCAATGACGACGGGAACCTGATGCTCCGCCATCAGCTGCTTTGCTGTCGTGAACGCCTCCTGGAACTCGTTCGGGCTGCGCACGCGGATCGCCTTGCAGCCAAGCCCTTCGGCAACGGCGACATGGTCGACGCCATAGCCCCGTTCCGCATTATCAGTGGCATTGATGTTCTCGAAGGCGAGGCTGACCTCGAAATCCATGTTGAAGCCGCGCTGGGCCTGGCGGATGAGGCCAAGATAGGAATTGTTCACGACGACATGCAGGTAAGGGAGCTTGTGCTGCGCGCCGACGGCCAGCTCCTCGATGAGGAACTGGAAGTCGTAGTCGCCCGACAGTGCGACGATCGGGCGATCCGGATCAGCGGCGCGCACGCCAAGTGCCGCCGGCAGCGTCCAGCCGAGCGGGCCGGCCTGGCCGCAATTGATCCAGTTACGCGGCTTGTAGACGTGCAGGAACTGCGCGCCGGCGATCTGGCTAAGCCCGATGGTCGAGACATAGCAGGTATCGCGATCGAAAGCCTTGTTCATCTCCTCGTAGACACGCTGTGGCTTCAGCGGCGTCTGGTCGAAATGCGTCTTGCGCAGCATGGTCCGCTTGCGCTCGCGGCACTCCTCGGCCCAGGCCGACCAGTCGCGCAGTTTGCCTTCGGTCTTCCATTCGGTCGCGACGTCGAGGAGGAGCTTCAGGGCGGCACCCGCGTCCGAGACGATGCCGAAATCAGGAGCAAAGACACGGCCGATCTGAGTCGGCTCGATATCGACATGAACGAAGGTTCGCCCTTCCGTATAGGTCGAAACATTGCCTGTATGGCGGTTTGCCCAGCGATTGCCGATGCCGAAGACGAAATCGGAGGCAAGCAGCGTCGCATTGCCGTAGCGATGCGACGTCTGCAGCCCGCACATGCCGGCCATCAGCGGATGATCGTCCGGGATCGTGCCCCAGCCCATCAGCGTCGGAATGACCGGGACGCCTGTGATTTCGGCGAATTCGACGAGCAGGTCGGAAGCATCGGCATTGATGATGCCGCCGCCCGCGACGATCAGCGGCCGCTCGGCCGCGTTCAGCATGGCGAGCGCCTTTTCCGCCTGTGCCCGCGTCGCCGAGGGCTTGTAGGGGGCAAGCGGCGCATAGGTGTCGATATCGAACTCGATCTCGGCGAGCTGGACGTCAACAGGCAGATCGATGAGCACAGGGCCGGGGCGACCCGAACGCATCGTGTGGAACGCCTTCTGGAAGACGTAAGGAACGAGCGCTGGCTCCATGACGGTCACGGCCCATTTGGTGACGGGTGCTGCGATCTTGGCGATATCCACGGCCTGGAAATCCTCCTTGTCCAGACGGGCGCGCGGCGCCTGGCCGGTAATGCAGAGGATCGGGATCGAATCCGCGGAAGCGGAATAAAGACCGGTGATCATGTCGGTGCCGGCAGGTCCGGACGTTCCGATGCACACACCGATATTGCCGGCGCGAGCGCGGGTGTAGCCCTCGGCCATATGGCTTGCGCCCTCGACATGGCGGGCAAGTACATGGCGGATAGAACCATGTGCCTTCATTGCGGAATAGAAGGGGTTGATCGCAGCGCCGGGAACGCCGAAGGCGCAATTGACGCCTTCCTTTTCCAGAACCAGCACCGCGGCATCGACTGCGCGCATCTTCGCCATGAGATTTCCTCCGTTTCTGGATCGAAGGTACCGCATGGGTGAACAAGCGCAATCTAAAAATGGAAATTAATCCCATCATATGGAAATAAATACCTTCAACGAATCTGGAACAATCGCGGCGAAGCGGATATGTCATGAAGGCCAAGCGGGTCGCGTCGAATTGCGCGGCATGCGTTTGGTCTGGAGTGAGCGTCATGGCGGAAAATCGGGAAAAGACGAGGGGCAGGCCGGGCCGGAAACCGGCAGGGAACGCGGCGGCTTCATCCGTCCAGGTGCTCGATCGCAGTCTGAAACTCTTGGAGTTGGTGGCGCAAGCCGACGGCGCGGTTTTGACCGATCTCGCTGACCGGTCGGCCATGGCGCCTTCCACCGTCCACCGGCTACTGACGTCTCTTGCTCAGCACGGCATGGTGGCGCATGACGCCGAGACCGGCGCCTGGACGATCGGGGTGAAAGCCTTCGAGATCGGAACCGCCTACTTACGCTTCCGCAAGCTCGGCACGATCAGCCGACCTTTCCTCAAGCAGTTGATGGAGGCTTCCGGCGAGACCGCCAATATCGCCATCGAGGAGGATGGCGACGTCGTCTTCATCTCGCAAGCGGAAAGCCACGCGCCGATGCGCGCCTTCTTCCGCCCTGGCCGCCGCGGGCCGATCCATGCATCGGGTATCGGCAAGGCGATCCTTTCCACCTGGGCGGATAGCCAGATCAAGGCCTTGCTCGGGGCGCGTTCGCTCCAGCATTTCACCGACAAGACCCGCGACACTCTGCCTATGCTGCTCGCGGATATGGACGAGATCCGCTCTCGCGGCTGGTCGATCGACGATGAGGAACATACGCTCGGCATGCGATGCGTGGCGGCGCCGATCTTCGATGAATATGGCGAGGCTATCGCCGGAATTTCGATTTCAGGCCCGGCTGTGCGGTTGCCGGATGAAAGGGTTGCTGCGCTCGGCCCTGTCGTGCGGGCCGCGGCGGAAGAATTGACGAAGGCGATGGGTGGACGCTCGAAGCGGACCTGAACGTCTTCACCGCCGTCTCTCCCGAGACGACGGCGTTGCCGGCCCGCCACATTTACTTGGTCAGGCGAGCTGCAGTTGTTCGCGTAGCGTCGTATCTGCCTTCTTACCCTTGGTCTTCGTCGCCTTGCCGGCGACATAGACTTCGGCAACGCAACGGTCATCACCCATGGTCTGAAGGATAAAGAGCTCCTCCGCCAATGAGGTTGTCGTGCGCATGCGGAATTCCATGGCCGACTTGGCGCTGGAATCGAGCACGACGATATCGGCGTCCGCGCCCGCCTGCAGCGAGCCGATCTGCTTTTCGAGACCGAGCGCCACGGCATTGCCGCGCGTCATGCGATAGAAGGAGTTGAACGGCGTCAGCCGCTGCCCCTGCAGATGCAGCACCTTGTAGGCTTCATCCATCGTTTCCAGCATGGAGAAGCTGGTCCCGGCGCCGACGTCGGTTGCGACCGACCAGCGCGCGCCAAGCCTGTCGAACGCCGCAGCGTTGAAGAGCCCCGAGCCGAGAAAGAGGTTCGAGGTCGGGCAGAAGACACCCACCGCGCCGGTTTCGGCGAGAACCGCGACCTCCCGCTCGCTCATATGGATGCAATGGCCGAGCAACATCCGATCATTAAGCAGACCGTAGCGAGCATAGATATCCGTATAGTCCTTGGCCTCCGGATAGAGAGAGGTGGCAAAGGCGATCTCGTCGCGATTTTCCGAGAGATGCGTCTGGACGTAGCAGTCCGGGTGTTCGGCGACGAGCGCCTTGCTCATTTCCATCTGCGCGGGCGTCGAGGTAATCGCAAAGCGTGGGCTGATGGCATAAAGGGCGCGTCCGCGGCCGTGCCACTTCGCAATCAGCCGCTTTGTCTCGTCATAGCCGCGCTGAGGCGTATCGCGCAGAGCGTCCGGCGCGTTGCGGTCCATCATCACCTTGCCGCCGATCATGCACATGCCGCGCGCTTCCGCGGCCGCGAAATAGGCATCGACGCTTTCCGGATGCACCGAGCAATAGGCAACCGCCGTCGTCGTGCCGTTCGACAGGAGTTCGTCCATGAAGCGGTCCGCGACCTCAGCCGCATGGGCGGCGCGAGCAAACTTCTGTTCCTCGACGAAAATATAGGTATTCAGCCATTCGAGCAGCTGCGCGCCATAAGACGCGATCGCCTGCGTCTGCGGGAAATGCAGGTGCGTGTCGATGAAGCCCGGCAGGACGAGGTTCGGGCGATGGTCCGCAATCCTGATGCCGGCGTCAGCCAGCTTTCTCACATCGCCATAGGTGCCGATTTCCACGATCTTGCCGTCGCGGACGAAGACGGCGCCGTCGTCGATATAGCGATAGGAGGCGGTGTCATCTATGCCTTGCGGCTCGGCAAGGAAGGTCAGCACGCGACCACGGATCAGGACTTCGTTCATTGGGTCTTCTCCCCATTGATGGCACTTTCATACCAGGAGACGAGCAGGCGGCGCTCCTCGTCGGTTATGTGAGAGGCGTTGGCGGGCGGCATGGCGTGGCTACGGCCAGCCTGCAGGTAGATCTCGCGCGCATGGGCGGCGATATCGCGATCGGTCTCGAACATCACCCCCTTCGGCGGAGCCACGATGCCCTCCCAGCTCGGCTCCTTCGCATGGCACATGGAGCAGCGACCCATCACGGTATCGCGAACCTTTGGGAAATCCCGCGCCATGATGAAGGGCTGCTGGATGGCGGAGACCTTCGTTGTGGGTTCGCCGGTCAGGATCTTCGGTACCGTGGAGAGCCACATGATAATAATGAACAGGATGACGGTGATCAGCCAGGTCCAGGTCGGGTTGCCGGCATTGGCGTGCCGGGTATTGAACCAGTGGCGGATGGTGACGCCCATCAGGAAGACGAGCGAGGCGATGATCCAGTTGAACTGCGTGCCGAAAGCCAGCGGATAGTGGTTCGACAGCATCAGGAACAGCACCGGCAGCGTCAGATAGTTGTTGTGCGTCGACCGCTGCTTGGCGATCCTGCCGTATTTCGCATCTGGCGTCCGCCCGGCAAGCAGGTCGGCGACTACGATCTTCTGGTTCGGGATGATGATGAAGAAGACATTGGCCGACATGATCGTCGCCGTGAAGGCGCCGAGATGCAGGAAGGCGGCGCGGCCGGTGAACAGATGCGTATAGCCCCAAGCCACCGCCACCAGGATGAAATAGAGCGCCACCATCAGCCGGGTATTATCGTTGCCGAAGGGCGACTTGCAGATCAGGTCGTACAGGAGCCATCCACCGGCGATCGAGCAGAGCGAAATGGCGATCGCCACCGGCTTGGAGACGTCAAGTACGGCCGGGTCGATCATGTAGAGATCGGCGCCGGCGTAATAGACGAGACAGAGCATGCCGAAGCCCGACAGCCAGGTGACGTAGCTTTCCCATTTGAACCAGACGAGGTGGTCTGGCATGTTGGCCGGCGCCACCAGATACTTCTGGATATGGTAGAAGCCGCCGCCGTGGACCTGCCATTCCTCGCCATAGGCTCCCGGCGGCAGCGCCGGATGCTTTTTGAGACCGAGGTCGAGTGCCACGAAATAGAATGACGAGCCAATCCAGGCGATGGCGGTGATGACGTGCAGCCAGCGGACGGCGAATGTCAGCCAGTCCCAAGCGATGGCATATTCATACATGGGAACTCCTCCCGGCCTTCAGGGGCCTGATCTTCACGGGACTGTTTGCCATCGGGTGATTTTCTCGAAAATCCCGGTGAATCCGCCAACACTTTCAAAAAAATCTATAAGATGAACCCTGGTTTGTTCCGCGCGCCAATGTGGTAGAAAGAGCCATGTCCTATCTTGATAATGTCCGCGTCTTCGTTCGCGTGGTCGAACTCGGTACCCTCTCGGCGGCAGGCCGCGACCAGCGCGTCACGCCTGCGGTGGCGAGCAATCGCATCAAGGAACTCGAGCGTCATCTTGGCGTGCGCCTCTTCAACCGCACCACGCGTAAGCTCTCGCCGACCGAACATGGCCGCGTTTTCTACGAAAAAGCGGTGAAGATCATCGAGGCGGTCAATGAGGCGGAAGCGGCGATCGCCGATCTTTCGCGAAATCCGAAGGGATCGCTGAGGATCACCGCGCCGCTCGGCATCGGCCGAAGGCTGATCGCCTCGGGCATTCCGGAGTTTCACGACCAATATCCGGATATCGAAGTACGCTTGCGCCTGTCGGACCACAATGTCGACATCCTGGCCGAAGGCGTCGACGTCGCCTTCAAGCTTGGCGTCTTGGAGGATTCCAACCTGCGCATGCGCGGTATCCTCAATTGCGAGCGCGTGCTGTGCGCATCGCCGACCTATCTTGCAAGTCGTGGCGTGCCGGCGAGCGCGGATGCGTTGATCACCGACAAGCATGACTGTCTCTTGTTGCGCTATCCCGGATCGAAGGAATATTACTGGACGCTGATGACGGCGGAAGGTACCCGCAAATTCGAGGTCGCAGGCCCTTATGACAGCGATGATGGCGATGTGCTGACCCAATGGGCGCTGGAAGACCGCGGCATCATCAACAAACCGCTGTTCGAGGTTAAAGCCTATCTGAGGGAAGGGCGATTGGTGGAGATCCTGAAGGAAAGTCCGCCGGCTCCGGTTCAGCTCGCCGCCATCTATCCTCACAAGCGTTTCCAGGATCCGAAGGTCCGCCTGATGATCGATTTCATGGCGGAGCGCTGTCAGCGGCTCATCGGCAAGCTGCTCGAGGACGAACCAGCCGCTGCGGCCTCGTGATCCGAAGGTGCAGATTGATCTGCGCTTGAATCAGGCTAGCGAGATCATATATGACTATTGGTGGTCATATGGAGAAACGGCATGAAAGAAATCCAGCTCAAGGATGCGAAGGCGAGGCTTTCGGCCGTGGTCGATCAAGCGGTGGCCGGTGAGCCGACCGTTATTACCCGCCATGGCCGGAAGGAAGCAGTGCTGGTTTCCTTCGAGGAATGGCAACGCGTCTCCAGAGTACCTGACTTCGCCGATCTGCTTCTCGCCTTTCCCGGCGAGCCCGCCGATATTCCAGAGCGATCGCGAAAGCCCGCGCGTTCGTTGCATGGAAACGGCTTCTGATCTTGTATCTTCTGGACACCAATATCGTATCGGGCGATGTATCAACCAAACGCCAAGTCGGCGTTGATGCATTCGCGGCCTGGCTGCGTGCCAATAATGACCGGCTTTATCTTTCGGCCATCACCATCGCCGAGATCGAGGCAAGCATCGCCCGCGCGGTCAGGATCGAGGCGACCACGAAGGCGGAGCACCTGCGCCGCTGGCTCGCCGCGGTCGAACATTTCTATGCCGACCGTATCCTGCCCTTCGGAGTTGAGGAGGCGGGGCATGCTGGCCTGATGCTTGACCGGGCGCGTGCTCACGACCCCGGCTTGGAGGACATTGCCATCGCCGCGACCGCCGCTGCACACGGCCTCACGGTTTTGACCGCCAATACGCGGCATTTCGCGCAGCTCGGCGTTCCGTTCGCCAATCCCTTCAAGCAGTTGCCCGTTATCCGATAACAGGTTTTGTCGCGGCCAGCTGTGCAGCGGCCGTCCAAGTTAGCGCCGCTGTCATGATCTCGGCGGCGGCAAGCGTGGCGATGACCGTGGGACGCTTGTCTTTCACCGCCGTTCCGCCGATTGGGCAGACGAGGCGATCGAAAAGCTCAGCGTGCCCGGTTTCGCGCGACAGCCAGTTGCGGAAGGTGGCGCGTTTCGTCTTGGAGCCAATCATGCCGACATAGGCGGCATCGTTACGTTTGAGCGCCTCGGCGGCAATCAGGAAATCGAGCGCGTGATCATGGGTGAGAATGACGAAGCTGCTGCCGGCCGGCGCATCGCGCACGACAGCCTCAGGCATGGCCGTGAGACAGGTCTCAACCCCCGGCACGGTGCTGGCGACAAGCTCTTCTTCTCGCGTGTCGACAAGCACCACGCGTAACGGCGCCAGCGAAAGCGCCATGGCAAGCGCATCGCCGACATGGCCGGCGCCGAAAACATAGACATGTGGGCGTGTGGCCATCTCGCGGTCGCTCCGAGCTATGAGATCATTCGCAAGCGCTGGACTGAGGGCGGTGAAGGCGAGGCCCACCCGACCGCCGCAGCATTGGCCGATCTCCGGGCCGAGCGGTACGTTCATCGGCTCCGCCGCAAGGCCGGAGCGCAGTGCCCGTCGTGCCTGGTCGATGGCCATATATTCCAGTGTTCCGCCGCCGATCGTCGCAAAGATTGCCCGCTCCGATACCAGCATCCAGGCATCCGCGTCGCGCGGCGCGGAACCTGCGACCCCCGTCACCTCAACGAGAATCGATGCCGGTTCACGGCGTAGGAAATCCCGGATATCTTCACGGGCGGCAGGCATGATCTTACTCCTTCTTCGCCGCCTTGAGACGCTCGATCGCCATCAGCACCCGTTCGGGTGTCGCCGGCGCGTCGAGACGCGGGCAGATCTTGTGGTCGGCGACGCTCGCCACGGCATCCGAAAGGGCATGCAAGACGGAAAGGCCGAGCGGCAGCGGCGGCTCGCCGACCGCCTTGGAACGATGGATCGTCGGCTCATGGGCCTCCGACCAATCGGTTAGCGCCACATTGAAAATCTTTGGCCGGTCGGATGCAAGCGGGATCTTGTAAGTCGAGGGCGCGTGCGTTCGAAGCCGCCCCTTGCCGTCCCACCAGAGCTCCTCCGTCGTCAACCAGCCCATGCCCTGGATGAAGCCGCCTCCGACCTGGCCGATATCGATGGCTTTGTTCAGTGAGCGGCCCGTATCGTGCAGGATATCGGTGCGTTCGATGACATATTCGCCGGTCAGCGTGTCGATCGACACCTCCGAGCACGCCGCGCCATAGGCATAGTAGTAGAAGGCATGGCCGCAGCCCGCCTTGCGGTCCCAATGGATCTTCGGCGTCTTGTAGAAGCCGGCCGCCGAAAGCTGGACACGGGCCATATAGGCCTTCTTGACGAGATCGGGGAAGGGCATTTCGATATCGCCGATGCGCACGCGGTTCGGCAGAAACATCACCTGCTCGCGCGGCACCTGGTGGCTTTCGGCGGCAAAAGCGATCAGCCGTTCCTTGATCTGGCGCGCGGCGTTCTGCGCCGCCATGCCGTTGAGATCGGCACCCGAGGAGGCCGCGGTCGGCGAGGTGTTCGGCACCTTGGCCGTCGTCGTCGCCGTGATCTTCACCCGGTCGAGATCGATCTGGAACTCTTCCGCCACGACCTGCGCCACCTTCAGGTGCAGGCCTTGTCCCATTTCGGTGCCGCCGTGGTTCATGTGCACGGAGCCATCGCTATAGACATGCACCAGCGCGCCGGCCTGGTTCGACTCCGTTTTGGTGAAGGAGATGCCGAATTTCACCGGGGTCAGCGCGATGCCGCGCTTGACGATGCGGCTGTTGGCATTGAACTCGGCGATCGCCTTGCGGCGTCCGGCATAGTCAGCGCTTTCCTCCAGTTCGGCGACGATGCGCTGGATGATGCAATCCTCGACCTTCTGGTGGTAGGGGGTAAGGTTGCGCTCACCGTCGACGCCCATTGCGTCATAGAAATTCAGCTTGCGAATTTCGAGCGGGTCCTTGCCGACGGCGAAGGCCACCTCGTCGATGACCCGTTCGGCGCCGACCATCCCCTGTGGACCGCCGAAGCCGCGAAAGGCCGTATTGGAGACGGTATTGGTATAGAGCGGCGCCGATTTTGCATGAACATGCGGAAAGAAATAGGCATTATCGCAGTGAAACAGCGCACGGTCGCCGACCGGACCCGAGAGATCGGCAGAGAAGCCGGCGCGAAGCGCGAAGGTGTAGTCCACGGCGAGGATATGGCCTTCGTCGTCGAAGCCGACATCGTAGTCGATGGCGAAATCGTGCCGTTTGCCGGTCGCGACCATGTCTTCGTCGCGGTCGAGCCGGATTTTAACGGCGCGCTTCAGCTTCTTGGCGGCAATCGCGGCAATTGCCGCGCATTGGTTTGCCTGCGTCTCCTTGCCGCCGAAGCCACCACCCATACGGCGAACCTCGATCGTGACAGCGTTGCTCGGCACGCCAAGCGCATGGGCAACCATGTGCTGCGTCTCGCTCGGCCCTTGGGTGGAGCAATAGACGGCGACCTCGTCGTCCTCGCCGGGTACGGCAAGCGAGACCTGGCCTTCGAGATAGAAATGGTCCTGGCCACCAAGCCGCATACGGCCCGTCACGCGCCGCGGCGCATCCGCAAGGGCGGCCGCCGCATCACCGCGTTTCAGCGTCAGCGGTGTAACCACCTGCCTATGGGTGGAAACGGCGAGATCCCAGATGTCGATATCAGCAGGCAGTTCCTCATAGTCAATCTTTGCCAGCCGTGCGGCGCGGCGAGCCTGCTCGCGCGTTTCGGCTATCACGCAGAAGATCGGCTGACCGTGAAATTCGACCTTACCGGCGGCAAGCACCGGGTCGTCGTTCATATAGGAGGGCGAGATATCGTTGACGCCGGGCACGTCCTCATGGGTCAGTACTGCAACGACGCCGGGGGCGGCGCGCACGGCTGACAGATCGACGGATTTCAAGGTGCCATGCGCCACGGTGGACAGGCCGAGGCCGGCGTGAAGCGTGCCCGTGGGTTCGGTGATGTCGTCGATATAGACGGCGGCACCGGAGACATGCTTGTGGGCGGAATCATGACGCGGGCTGGAATGCACGCCGCCAATGATGGTTTCGGGCTTGAGATCGGGAGTGTGCTTGTTCATGTCTTACGCGGCCTCGTATCTCGATACCTGCGCCGGCGCCGCACTGGACGTCGTTTCCAGGTAGAAGCGCAGCAGAAGGTTTCTGGCAGCCAGCGCACGATATTCCGCCGTGGCGCGCATGTCGGTCAGCGGCGCGTAATCCTCGGCATATTTCTCCATTGCCGTCTCCACGGTCTTCTCGCTCCAGGGCTGGCCGAGCAGCGCTTTTTCGACTGCGAAGGCCCGTTTCGGCGTCGCGGCCATGCCGCCATAGGCGATCCGGATTTCGGCAACGGTGCCATCTTCGCCAAGTACCAGCCGGAAGGCGCCGAGCGTGGCGGTAATGTCCTCGTCCCGGCGCTTCGTCACCTTGTAGATGGCGAATTTCGCCGCGGCTGCAGGAACCGGAATATGGATGGCTTCGACGAATTCACCAGGCTGGCGGTCCTGTTTGCCATAGGCGATGAAGAAGTCTTCAAGCGCGATGGTGCGCCGGACGGTGCCCTTGCGCAAGGTCAGCGACGTGTTGAGCGCGATCAGCGCCGGCGGCGTATCGCCGATGGGCGAGCCGTTGGCGATGTTGCCGCCGATCGTGCCCATGTTGCGCACCTGCTGGCCGCCAATGCGGGTAATCAACGGCCCAAGCGCCGGGACATGCTGCGACAGCGTCGCGATCGCCTCCGAATAGGTGACGGCGGCGCCGATGCTGATCACGCCGTCTTGCACCTCGATCGATTTCAACTCCTGCAGCCCGGCAATGAAGACGACCGGCGTGATATCGCGCATCTGCTTGGTGACCCAGAGGCCGACATCGGTCGAGCCAGCCACCACGGTCGCCGTCGGCGATGCTTCCAGAACCGAGGCGAAGTCATCAAGATTCGCAGGCACGATAAGCCGATTACGACCCTCGCCGATTTCGACGCGGGCGCCATCGCGAAGGGCCTGCAGGCGCGCGATCATGGTTTCGCGTTCGATCAGCAGCGGGTCGTCTTGCGTACCGCCATAGTGGGAGATGGAGCGGGCGGCGCGCAAGATCGGTTCATAGCCGGTGCAGCGACAGAGATTGCCCTGGAGCGCCGTTTCGATCTGTTGATCCGTGGGATTCGGCGTCTGCATCCAAAGTCCGTAGAGCGACATGACGAAACCAGGCGTGCAGAAGCCGCATTGCGATCCGTGAAAGTCGACCATCGCTTGCTGCACCGGATGCAGGTGTTCGTCGCTCGGGGCGAGATGCTCGACGGTGACCACATGACAGCCATCAAGCGAGCCGAGGAAGCGGATGCAGGCGTTGACGCCCTCATAGATGAGGCCACCCGCCGGCGTCAGCCGACCCACAAGCACCGTGCAGGCGCCGCAGTCGCCTTCGGCGCAGCCTTCCTTGGTGCCCTTCAGCGAGCGGGAAAGGCGCAGCCAGTCGAGCAGCGTCTGGTCCGGTGCGACGTCGGTAAGAATGATGTCCCGGCCGTTGAGAATGAAACGAAGTTCGGAGCGGATTGTCGTCGATGTCATTTTCAGCTCCCGCGGTAGGTGGAGTAGCTGTAGGGCGAGAGGAGCAGCGGCACATGGTAGTGCGCTTGTTCATCAGCGAGACCGAACCGGATCGGGATGATGTCCAGAAACATCGGGCTCGCCGATGTGCGGCCGAGATAGTCACCGGCATGGAAGCGCAGCTCGTAGGTGCCGGCCTGCATGGTTTCGCCTGACAGTAGCGGCGCATCGCAGCGACCGTCGTCGTTGGTTTCGGTGCACTTCAGGAGGTGCAGTGCATCGCCCTCGATCCGGTAGAGTTCGATGCGCAAGCCTTCCGCAGGTTTGCCAAGCGCCGTATCCAGGACGTGGGTCGTGAGCCGTCCGGCTCCTGGCGAATGAGACTGCATATTCTTCTCCCGAACGTAGCGCTCCTTTTTCTACTATCCGCCAGGCCCATTCCCATGAAAAGCAGCTGTAACGTTCGAGACTTTCAAAATTTCCAAGGGGAATGGCACGCGCGATTTGCGGCTAGACATTGGATATCGAAACGTTTGGAGGAGCGTTTCATACGATGTCACGGCGGGATGGATGAATACGGCTTGCGCGCTTCGCATGCGCTGAGGTCGCGAAATACGTGCCGGTATCGCGATATGCATTTGATGAAAATGCAGGTTTCCGCGTTGCATGGCGGACGTGATGAGCACGCCGATGTTCGGCCGACCCTGTTGTGTATCGGGTAGAGGCGCTTGCGGCAGGAGAATCCGATGCCGTGGTCTTGGTGATCAGCGTCGGGAATGATCGACCATGGAAATAGCCGCGGCATGGCGGCTGTCGTCGATTGAGGAAGAGATGACTTCGGAGAATGGAAACGGGAGACCATGAATGAAAGTGATCGAAATTCAGCCGCTGACGAGAGCCGCATTCGCGCCCTTTGGCGATGTCATCGAAATGGAGGGGGCACAAAGTTTCCCCATCAACGCCGGGAAATGCGTTCGTTATCATGATCTCGCAAAGGTCGAAGCGATTGGTGAGGAGGCACGCACGATGATCAGCTGGCTGCGCGGCGAACCCTATGCGCTGCCGATGGAACTGAAGATGGTGGAGCGGCACCCTCTCGGCAGCCAGGCCTTCGTGCCGCTGACCGGCAATCCGTTCCTCGTCGTGGCCGCGCCGGAGACGGACAGTGGCCCGGGTGAGCCCATGGCTTTCCGAACCAGACCCGGACAAGGCGTCAATATCTGGCGCAACGTCTGGCACGGCATCCTGACGCCCCTCGACGGCATCTCGGATTTCATCGTTGTGGATCGCGGCGGCAAAGGCGTCAATCTTGAGGAGCATTTCTATGACGAGGCGTTCCTGATCCGCTGATCGGATCTCGATCGGTGCA
Source organism: Rhizobium sp. AB2/73 (assembly GCF_020871915.1). Lineage (NCBI taxonomy): Bacteria > Pseudomonadati > Pseudomonadota > Alphaproteobacteria > Hyphomicrobiales > Rhizobiaceae > Rhizobium > Rhizobium sp. AB2/73. Next base: position 130,253 of record NZ_CP067073.1, read on the forward strand.
GACAGAATAAGGGGCGCTGCGGTTGCAGCGCCCCTTATTTGTCAAAGTGGTTCCCGTTCCTCGCAATCTGCGGAATGCCAAAGGCCGGGTCATTTCAGTGAACGACCCGGCCTTGAAATCATTCCGCCGTCAATCCGCGAAGAAGGCGAAGCGTACGACGAACAGGGCCGCGACGATCTGTGTTGCCGGATGCAGCATCGACCAGCGGCCGGTGAAGACTTTCACGGCCACATAGGTAATGAAGCCAAAAGCAAGACCGTTGGCGATCGAGTAGGTGAAGGGCATCGCAAGCGCGGTGATTGCCGCGGGTGCCGCTTCGGTCAGGTCATCCCATTCGATTTCGGTCAGCTCGCGCATCATCAGGCCCGCGACATAGAGCAGCGCCGGAGCCGTCGCATAGGCTGGCACGGAAGCCGCGAGCGGCGAGAAGAAGAGGGCGGCAATGAAGAGGGCGGCGATGGTAATCGCAGTCAGGCCCGTGCGACCGCCGGCCTGGACGCCCGACGCGCTTTCGACGAAGGCCGTCGTGCTGCTCGTGCCCATCAGCGAGCCGGCGACGATTGCCGCGCTATCGGCAAGCAAAGCTCTGCTCAAGCGGTTCGGCTTTCCTTCCTGGATCAGGTTCGCCCGCTTGGCAATGCCGATCAGCGTCCCGGTGGCGTCGAAAACCTCGACGAGCACGAAGACGAGGATGATATGGACCAGGCCGCCATGGAGAGCGCCGACGATGTCGAGCTGCAAAAAGGTCGGCATGATCGACGGTGGCGCCGAAACGATGCCGTGAAACTCGCTGACGCCGAAGATCCAGGAGAGAATGGTGACGGCGAGAATACCGATGAGAATCGAACCTCTTATTTTCAGCGCGTCGAGAACGGCGATGACGAAGAAGCCGAAGATCGCGAGAAGGGGACCGGTCTGTTTGAGGTCGCCGAGGCCAATGAGGGTCGCCTTGTTGGCGACGACGATGCCGGCGCTCTTGAGCGCGATGATCGCCAGAAAGAGACCGATGCCGGCAGCAATCGCGCTTCTGAGCGAATGCGGGATGCCGGCAATCAGCCAGCTGCGCACGCCGGTTACCGTCAACAGGACGAAAATACAGCCCGAAATGAAGACCGCGCCGAGCGCCTGCTGCCAGGTAAAGCCGAGAGCCGAAACCACGGTGAAGGCGAAGAAGGCATTGAGCCCCATGCCCGGTGCCATGCCGATCGGCCAATTGGCGACGAGTCCCATGACGATCGAACCCAGCGCGGCTGCGAGACAGGTGGCGACAAAGACCGCGTTGCGGTCCATGCCGGTCGTCGACAGAATGTCGGGATTGACGAAGATGATGTAGGACATCGTCAGGAATGTCGTCACGCCGGCAATGAGTTCGGTGCGCGCGGACGTGCCGTGCTCACTCAATTTGAAAAGTCGTTCAAGCATTGTTCCTCCCTAAGCGTTCCCGACGCTCGTCAAATCATGGGGCTTGTCCCGCATCTCCTCCAGATGCTGGCGCGAGAAGCGGTTTTCGACGCTTCGTGGCGAGGGGGGATTGTGCGCTTTAAATGGCTTTGCGCGCTAGAGCCGGATTTCCCTGCAATTGGCGAAAGACATTCTAATTTTTCAAGCTATTTCGGCGCGAATTTCTTCTGAGTTGGACGCCGTTACGGAGTGGTCGAACCCACCCGTTCATCCTGCACAATCGCTCGATGCAACTCAGCAGAAAGATATGCACGATATTTACAGGGGCAAGGTGACAAAGCCAAACTATTTCCGTCGGATGGCGAAACCGCGAAGGCTGCGCAGACGGCGGCCAAGGATGAGTGTGGCGAGCCTCCATATCTGAAATGGAGGTCGACCGAAGTTGCGCTGCTAATCCGAACGAAGCGCCCGATCATAATTGTCCGGCGCGATATCGATCGGCGATGTTCCTGCAGGCGCGGATGGTCAGGGCCATCACGGTCAGCGTGGTGCCGGCAATGCCGCTGCCCGGAAAGGCGGAAGCATCCGTCACGAGCAAGTTGGGGATGTCCCAGCTCTGGTTATGGGCATTGAGCACAGAGTCCTTCCTCGATGTGCCCATGCGCGCGCCACCGGTTTCATGGATGGCGGCGCCCATGCACATGGTCTTGCGGAACCATCTGCGGAACATGAAGCGGCTGAACGGATCGGCCTCGGGAAAGGCTCCACGGCCCATCTCCCTAAAACCGGTGGGCGAGCCGATGAATTCCAGCTCGCCGCCGACGCCGCGCACCATGTCGATCAATACCTCTTCCTGCCGGTGCAGCAGGGCATGTTCCTCCTCGCCCATGACGCATCGGATATGTGGCACCGGGATTCCCCAGGCATCCTTGCGCCCTGCATCGAGCGTGATGCGATTGTCGGCATAGGGCAGCATGCGGCCAAAGCCGAAGAAGGCCAGTCGTGAAGGCTCGTCATCCGGTGTCGGTGCCCGACCGATGCTTCCCTGATAGTCGAAATCACCGCGGCCTGTGTCGCCCTCTCCAAAGCGCGGCACGAAGATGCCGCCGGATGGATTGTAGAAGGGATCGACAGGCGCGGAATCATCGGTCGCCCATCCTTTCGCCTTGGAGAAGGAGCCGAAGGCAAGGCATGGAAGCTGATCCATGAAATAGCGCCCGAGGGCGCCCGAGCTGTTGGCGAGCCCATGGGGGTGGCGAGCCGTGGCCGAATTGAGAAGCAGCCGCACGCTTTCAATCGGCGACGCCGAGAGCACGACGAGGGCAGCGCGAGCGGCTTCGACATTGCCGGTCGTGCGGTCGATGAACTCGGCACCCGTCGCCCGGCCGCCGGCATCGTCGGTGGTGATACGCCGCACGATGGCGTCATGGCGGATGGTCAGCCGTCCGGTCGCCAACGCCTCGCGCAGCGGCTTCGGCGTTCGTTCGGCATCGGGCGCGATATAGCGCCAGGAAACGACATGCCGCTTCGGCCAGCGTTCTTCGACTTCCGTCTTGAAGATTTCTTCGGCCGGCGTCAGCTTCGCCGGATGGGCGTAGACGCCGTCGGGCAATGTCTCCACGCCATCCTCGTTGCCATAGAGACCAAGGCTCGCTTCGACCTCGGCATAATAGGGCGCGAGCTCAGCATAGGAAACCGGCCAGTCGACGCCTTTGCCCGTCTTCGAGCGGATCTTGAAATCATCATCCGTCCAGCGCAGCAACACCCGGCCGAAGCTGTGCAGGCGGCCACCGCCCTGGCGGCCGCGTATCCACAGGAACGGTGCATCCTTGGGGGTCGTATAAGGGTTCTTGCGATCATTGACGAAGAAATGGCTGAAGCGCTCGGTAAAGAAGGCGGCGCGCGCCTGGATCGGCTGACCCTTCAGCGTGGCGCGGGCGCGCTCCCAGATATTGATGCTGCTGGCCGGCGCCTTCTTGCTGTTCGGATCGAAATCCTTCTGTGTCACCGCCGGTCCGGCCTCGAGCAGCAGCACCGATAGCCCTTGGGCAGTCAATTCCTTGGCGGCGAAGGAGCCAGCGGCGCCGGAGCCGATCACCAGCGCGTCATAGACAGTCTGAGACATGGATAATTTCCGTATGCTGTGGAAGTGGTCTTAGAGGCGGGCGCCGTCGGCGCCGAAGAGGGAGGCCTTGGCGATATCGAGTCCGGGCGTGATCGTCGCACCCGGCTGGAGCGCGGCATCTCCCATGACGCGGTAGGAGAGGCTTTGGCCGGCCCAGTCGAACCACAGCACGGTATCGGCGCCCATCGGCTCGACGACAGAGACAGTGCCCGGAAGGGTAGGCCAACCAACGTCCGCGCCATTCGGCGCGATATGCTCCGGCCGGATGCCAAGTGTGGCGGGACCTGCGTTGACGGCGCTGAGGAAGGGGTAGCCGGCGAGGGTGATGGCAAGTCCGTTGCTTTCGAAGACCGGCTCGTCCGCCTTCGAAATGATCTCGCCCTCGATGAAGTTCATCGCCGGCGCCCCTATGAAACCGGCGACGAAGAGATTGGCCGGGCGATGATAGATCTCGGAAGGGCTGGCGAGCTGCTGGATCACGCCGTCCTTCATGATGGCGATGCGATCGGCAAGGGTCAGCGCCTCGACCTGATCATGCGTGACATAGATCATCGTATTGCCGAGGCTCTGATGCAGCTTCTTGATCTCGACGCGCAACTCGTTGCGCAGCTTGGCGTCGAGATTGGATAGCGGTTCGTCGAACAGGAAAACATTGACCTCACGTACAAGGGCGCGGCCGATCGCGACGCGCTGGCGCTGGCCGCCCGATAATTCCGAGGGGCGGCGGTCGAGCAGCTTGTCGAGGTGGAGAAGCGAAGCCGTGCGGGCGATGCGCGCCTCGATCTCGGTCTTGGGAAGACCCGCCACGCGCAGGCCGAAGGAGAGATTTTTGCGCACCGACATGCGGGGATAGAGCGCATAGGATTGGAAGACCATGCCGATGCCGCGATCCTTCGGTTCGGCCCAGGTGACGTTCTTGTCCGATATCCAGATCTCGCCGTCGCTGATATCTTGCAGGCCGGCGATCGAGTTGAGCAGGGTGGACTTTCCGCAGCCGGAAGGTCCGAGCAGCACGACAAATTCGCGCGGAGCGATGTCGATCGACAGGTTGTCGATGACGGTGTGATCACCATAGGCGATCTTGAGATCCTTGACCGAGACGGCAGGCTGCATGGCGTTACCCCTTGACGGCGCCGGCGGCGACACCACGTAGGAACCAGCGGCCGGAGAAGAAATAGATGGCGAGCGGGACGACGGCGGTCAGAATGGTGGCCGCCATGTTCACATTGTAGGCGCGCTCGCCCATGGTGGTGTTGACGATGTTGTTGAGCTGCACTGTCATCGGCAGGTTGTCGCGTCCGGCGAAGACCAGGCCGATCAGGAAGTCGTTCCAGATTCCGGTGAACTGGAAGATCGAGGCGACGACGATCATCGGCACCGACATGGGCAGCATGATCTCGAGGAAGATTCGCCAGAAGCCGGCGCCGTCGACGCGAGCCGCCTTACAGAGTTCCTCGGGAATGGCGACGAAATAGTTGCGAAACAGCAGCGTCACCAGCGGCAGGCCGAAGATCACGTGAACGAGGACCACGCCCGCCACCGAGTTATAAAGGCTGAGATTGGCGAGCAGCCGGACCAGCGGATAGAGGAAGATCTGGTAGGGGATAAGGCCTCCGGCCATCAGAAGCCCGAACAGCAGGTTCGAGCCTCTCGGCCGCCAGAAGGAGAGGGCATAACCGTTGATCGCGCCGATGAAGACGGAAATCGCGACTGCCGGCACCGTGATCCTGACCGAATTCCAGAAGCCGATGCGCACACCCAGGCATTGCGTGCCCATGCAGGCGCCCGACCAGGCGGTTTTCCAGGCGTTGAAGTCGATGATATCAGGCAAGGCGAAGATGCGGCCTTGGCGGATTTCTTCCATCGTCTTCAGCGAGGTGATGAGCATCGTATAAAGCGGCAGCAGGAAGAAGAGCGCGGACAGAATGAGGAAGGCATAGAGCCCGATCTGACCAGCCGTGAGCCTAGACGGCTTGGGACCGCGGGGATGAGGGGCCGCCATCAATGTGCTCCTCTTCTTCTGGCGCGCATGTGGAGCGCGTAGCGAAACGGTGCGACGGCCATGACGACCGAAAGCACGAGCACGGTGGCGCCGGCGCTCGCAAGGCCGAGGTTCTGGCGCTCGAACAGATTGTCCATGATGAATTTTGCCGGCACCTCGGTCGAATAGCCGGGACCGCCGCCGGTCTGCGCGACGATGAGGTCATAGGTTTTGATCACGCCCATGGAGAGCAGCATGCCCGATGCGGCAAGCGCCGGCCCGAGTTGCGGCAGGATGATCGAGGTATAGATGCGCCAGACCGGAATCCCGTCGATCTGGGCTGCTTTCCACTGCTCCTCGCCGATCCCGCGCATGCCCGACAGGGCGATAACCATAACGAGACCCGCGCCCTGCCAGACACCGGCGAAGACGACAGTGTAGATCGCCATGTCGCGATTGACGATCCAGTCGAAGACGAAGCTCTGCCAGCCAAGCGCCCTGACGGTCGCCTGAATGCCGAAGGTCGGGTTCAGCATCCACTGCCAGATGAGGCCGGTAACCACGAAGGACATGGCATAGGGGTAAAGGAATATAGTGCGAAACAGGCTTTCGAAGCGAACCTTGCGATCGAGCGCCGCGGCGAGCACGAAGCCGAGAGCAAGGCAGCCGGCGACGTAGAGAAGGCCGAAGATCAGCACATTTTCCAGGGACGCGAGCCATCGCGATGTCCGGAACAGCTTGGCATATTGGGCAAAGCCGACATAGTTGGACGAGGGGAAAATGGTCGAATCCGTGAAGGACAGGCGTACCGACCAGACCATGGTGCCGATATAGACGACGATCGCGGCAATCCATGTCGGCAGCAGGGCAAAGGTCGCAGCAAGGGGACGTCTGCGCTTGGTTTGCATAGGCAAACTTTCTCGAAAGGATGGGCGGAGCCGGTCGACCGGAATTGGAGGATCGGCTCGCTGGAAGACTATTCGAAGATCGCGAAGAACTTCTCCGCACCTGAGGCGCTGTCCTCGGACGGATTGGTCCAGAACTCGTCGACGAAGTCGTTGAGAGCGCCGGCCTGCTGCGGCGAAAGGATCAGCGCCTGATCCGGCACGATCTTGCCGGCGCTCATCAACTCGAGGCCCTTTTGCGCACAAGTATCGAGCTTGGATTTGTCGACGTCGGTGCGCATCGGCACCGAGCCCTTCTTCAGCGAGAATTCGACCTGCACGGCCGGATCCATGGCGACCTCCGCAAGCAGGGTCTGACCCTTTTGCGCGGACGCATCGGCGATCTTCGGAAAGGAGAAGGAATCGGCGACATAGACCGTGCCTGGCGATTGCGGTGCGAGCATGCAGCCATAATCATTGCCTAGTTTCTTGCCGGCCGCAACGAATTCGCCCTTGGCCCAATCGCCCATGAATTGCACGCCGGCCTTGCCGGTGATGACCATGGCGGTCGCGTCGTTCCAGTTGCGGCCCGCGGCACCCTCGTCGACATAGGCGCGAAGCTTGCCGAGAATATCCAGCGTCTTCTTCACGCCCGCTGTCGATGCATCGCCCTTGTCCTTGTCGACATAGATCTTGAGGAAGCCGTCGATGCCGACCTGCGTCAGCAGGATCATGTTGAAGACCTTGGCCTCCTGCCAGGATTGGCCGCCCCAGGCGACCGGCTGAATGCCGGCGGCCTTGAGCTTATCGAGTGCCGAGAAGAATTCGTCCCAGCTCTTCGGCTCCTCGGCGACGCCAGCCTTGGCGAAGGCATCCTTGGAATAGAATACCCAGCTCTCGCCATGGGCGCCGGTCGGGGAGAGGTAGACCTTGCCGTTATAGGTGATGAGGTCGTAGATCGATTTCGGCAGCACATCGGCCCATTTGCCGGCTTTCGCCAGATCGTCGATCGGGTTCATAAGTCCTTGATTGACGAAATCGGCATTGGCAAGGCCGAGCACGGCCTGCTTTGCGGTCGGTGGGTCGCCGGCGACCAGACGGTTCTGGAAAGCGGCATCGGCCGCGCCGAAACCGGCAATGGAAGAGTCTTTCCAGGTACCGCCGCGCTTTTCGAACTCCTGTTTGACGACGTTAAGGGCGGCGGCTTCGCTGCCTGATGTCCAGGAGGTCATTACCTCAGCCTGCGGCTTGTCTTCCGCATGGGCAGGGATGGAGGCCGCAAAAAGCACGGCTCCCATCAATAGCATTTTCACTATGTCTTTCATCGTTCCACCTCTTCAGGAAAGCCCTCTTGGCGGGGCTATTCGTTTTCGGATCGTTGGTATCAGCGATAAATTGGCAAGAGCGCCTGTCTGACGAGCGTCAGCCCGTTGGCGATATCGCCGACCGGATCGGGCGCCGCGTCCAGCTCGAGTATCGCCCAGCCTTCATAGCCGCGGTCGCGCAGCAGCCTGGCCCAGCCAGGCCAATCGACGCGGCCAAGGCCGAAGCCGCAGAAATAGGGGCGATGGCGATCATGGATATGTTCGTCGATCACGGTATCGGCGGGCATCGGGCCAAGCGCATCCTTCCAATGGGCGATGATGACGCGCTCATGGTGACGATCGACAAGCTGCAGCGGATCGGAGCCGGCAACGATGATATGCGCCGTATCCGGGCACATATGCACGTAGGCAGGATCGGTCAGCAGCATCAGCAGATCGACATCGCGCGCTGCCGCGAAAATCGAATGCGCCTCGGTGTGGAGCGCGAGCCGCACACCCTTGGTGTAAAGAGCGGCGCCGAGGCGATTGAGGAAATCGGCAATCTTGCGCGCCTGCTCGAAATCGAAGAACCGCACCGGCTGAGCGCCGAGCGTCTGGCGAAGCGGCGCGCCGATGACCATGACATCGCTGCCGCACGCCTTGAGGAATTCGGCATATTTTTCTGCCTTGTCGATGATGGCCGCCTGGGCGGATGCCTCGGTAAAATCACCGGCGGCTTCGAGTTCCGCGAAGAAGCCGCTCGCAAGCGTGAGCCCACGCCTGGAAAGCTCGGCGGCGAAGTTCTCGACCGAACCATAGGTCTTCGTCGCGTCCTGCCAGTTGAAGGGCGAGAAGGTCAGCTCCACGCCGGTGACGCCCGAGGCTTGCACGGCATCCAGTATCTTGTCCCAGAAGGCGCGCGGTTCATTGCACGATAGCGCGATGATGCCGTCATAATCCTCTACGCCCCAAAATCCGGGGTGGAAAAAGGTGACGAGATCGACACCAAAACGCAGCCGTTCCGTAGAGGTCATGAGATTATCCGTTCCTAAGACATGGAAGATCGCTCGCGGAACCACGGTCCACGGCCCATAATCCATAATGATTTCAATGCACTGTAAGTGGCAAACGTTTGCCGTGCCTAGATAGTAGACAAGTCGTTTTTATATGCAAGTGATTTTTGGCAAACGTTTGCTAAACGGTTGGGATTGCCGTAGCATCCCGCGCAACAGGCATTGGGAAGGACGCCAAAAAGTGAAGAATAACAAGAATCTGCCGGCAGAAGAGCATTCCGGCCCTTTGATGGCCGACGTCGCTCGGCTGGCAGGCGTCGCGATCTCGACGGTGAGCCGGGCGCTTGCCAATCCCGGCCGCGTGAACGAAAAGACGCGTGCCAAGATCGATGCCGCCGCCAAGCAGCTCGGCTATACGCCCAATGCCATGGCGAGGGGGCTCCGTGTCGGCAAGTCCAACGTCGTCATGATCATTCTGCCGGGCTCGCTTTATTACGGTGTCTCGCAGGTCATTCCCCTGGTCCTGCAGGGGATAAACCGATCGTTGAGCCAGAACGGCTATCACCTGATGATTGCCAACCTCGATCGCGACGAGGCTTCCGAGCGCCATATCCTCGATCTGGCTTTCGGCGGCACGGTCCGTGGCGCCATCATTCTCTCCTCGGATCTACCGGTCCACGGTGGTCGGTCACTGAAGGATTCGGCCCTGCCGATCGTCTCGCTCTTGTTCGATATGAGCCACGCGGCCCTGCCGAGCGTCGTGACCAATGATCGGCAGGCCGTTCGCGAGGCCACGGCCGAATTGCTTGCTCTTGGCCACCGCCGTTTCCTTTATCTTGCCGGCCCTGAGGGCAATTATCACGACAATGAACGCTATCGGGGCGCCGTTGAAGCGCTTGCCGCCGCGGGTCTGCCGGAGACCGCGATCGTCAGGTCCGGCGGCAGCCTCGACTATCAGCATGGTTTCCAGATCGGCGTCGCCGCGGCGGCGGAATTTGCCGATCTCATCTTGAAGCCGACGGCCGTCATTGCCACGAGCGACGACATGGCGATTTCCTTCATGAGTTGCGTTCAACGCATGGGCTGGAAAATTCCGACAGATCTTTCCATCGTATCCTTCGACGGCGCTCCGGTCTGCGAATATTCGATGCCGCCATTATCGACCATCGAACAGCCGGTGGAGGAAATGGGTCAGATGGCCGTGAGCTTGCTGATGGAGCGGATCGACGCGCCGGATAAGGCAACGGCCCTGCGTCATGTCATCGAAAGCAAGCTCATTCGGCGCGAGAGCTTTGGTCCGGCGCCGTCAAATGGTTAGGAACGGCATTGCATCGCTATCATCGGCGCCTCCATCCCGTCCGAGCGACGAACGGAACAGTCTCGGCGTCGTTCCGGTCCGCCGTTTGAAGATGTCGTAGAACCGGCTGCTGGACCCGAAGCCGCAGTCATAGGCGACCTGAAGGATCGGGCTGTTGGTTTCTGCGAGCTGCTGCATCGCCCGGGCGAGGCGATAGCGCGTCAGATATTCGTTGACCGAGATGCCCAATACGCTGCGGAATAGCTTGTTGGCCGTGCTGGGATGGATGCCGGCGAGCCCCGCCAGCATCGGCAGGCTTACCGGTTCGCAATAACGGGTATGAATAAGGTCCGTCAATGTTTCGGTGCGCTGCACGGCGATGCTGACGGCCGGTACCGAGCGCCGTCGGGCGTAGTCATGGTTGTCGTCGGGAGCATCGAGAACGAAACGCCGTATTCTGAGCTTGACCTCGTCGAGGATCAGCCGACGCCGAGCCATGTCGCCATGCTCCCAATCGGCCACCCATTGCGCCAGGAGCATCGCGTCGGCGGGGTAGGGGCGGCTGTCGGCCGAAAACCGTCCCTGCATGATCGACTGCCGCACGCTACGCTCGATCGGCAGACTCAGGAAATCGACGAGCGGAAGATAGATGCAGATGAGTGGCGCACCAGGGGTGACTGCAATCGTCCTGTGGGGAATGGCGGCCCAGAAAAGCACCAGTCGCCCCGCTTCGACCTGCTCCTGCCTCCCATTGAAGATATAGGTCATCTGCCCTTCCATGAGGAAGTTCAGCTCGACATGGTCGTGCCAATGCGCAGCGCTCATGGCATCGGCGATGTGCCGCTCGATCAGAAAGCCGCCGGCGGATGTGATGAGAGCTTCGCGCTCGAGGGAATGGCTGGGTTTCGGCATGGGATCTATCTGGTGGCGCGAATCCGGGAATAATTTCATTGATAGCAGGAGGAAATTCCGAATTGAAAGAGGCATTGAGGCTCAAAGCTATTCCAAGCGGAGATCCCTTCATGCCAAAGATCTGCCTGATCGGTGCCGGCAGCACCGTCTTTGCCCAGAATATTCTGGGCGACGTCCTTTCCAGTCAGAGGGGTGGCGATTACGTCATCAGCCTCTTCGACATCGATCCGGAGCGCCTGAAAACATCCGAAATCGTTGCCCGCCGGCTCTGCGAGGCGCTTCATCTCGACAAGGTGCGCGTCGAGGCGTCGCTTGATCGCCGGCAAGCGCTGAGAGGCTCGGATTTCGTCATCCTGATGATGCAGGTCGGCGGCTATAAGCCGGCCACGGTGACTGACTTCGAGATCCCGAAACGGCATGGTCTCCGGCAGACCATAGCCGATACGCTCGGGATCGGTGGTATTTTCCGCGGGCTTCGCACCATTCCTGTTCTCGAAGAAATCTGCCGTGACATGGAAGACATGTGCCCCGAGGCCCTGCTGATGCAATACGTCAACCCGATGGCGATCAATTGCTGGGCGATCAAGGAGATCGCGCCCCACATCCGCACCGTCGGGCTTTGCCACAGCGTGCAGCACACGGCCGCCCATCTTGCCGATTGCCTCGGCGAGAATGTCGCCGATATCAACTATCTCTCGGCCGGCATCAACCATGTCGCCTTCTTTCTCAAATATGAAAAGCTGCACGCCGACGGCAGTCGCGAGGACCTCTACCCGCGTCTGCGCGCTCTGGCCGAAGAAGGACGCATTCCCGCTGACGATCGGGTGCGTTTCGACGTTTTGAAAAGGCTTGGCCACTTCGTCACGGAATCGAGCGAGCATTTCTCGGAATATACATCCTGGTACATCAAGGAAGGCCGTAGCGATCTGATAGAGCGGCTCAACATTCCCCTGGATGAATATATCCGCCGTTGCGAGGTCCAGATCGCCGAGTGGCACGAGTTGCGTCGAGACCTTGAAGGCGGCAAGCCGATCGATGTCTGCCGGAGCAACGAATACGCGGCCGGCATCATTCATGCGGCAGTCACCGGGCAGCCCGCGCTGATCTACGGAAATGTCCCGAACAATGGACTGATCCAAAACCTGCCCGACGCGTGCATCGTCGAAGTTCCATGCCATGTCGATCACAACGGCGTCCAGCCGATGCGCATCGGGCGGATACCTTCGCAGCTCGCAGCCGTCATGCGTTTAAGCGTTTCCGTGCAGGAGCTGACGGTCGAGGCGGCACTGACGAAGAAACGGGATCGCATCTATCAGGCGGCCCTACTTGATCCGCACACCTCGGCGGAACTGTCCCCCGATCAAATATGGACGCTTGTCGATGATATGATTGAGCAGCACGGCAGTCTTTTGCCCGCCTATCACTAGCCCACCACGTCTTCAGCGACGGTAATTCCCAAGCGCGGTCTCCTCAGCAGAGGAGGCCGCGCGTTCGCATTTTTTGGTTTGAGGTGATCTCAAGACTAAATCAAAAAAGATCAAAATTCTGATTGACATTGATCTTATTGGGTGGAAGTTTGAGCGAAATAGAAGCAATTGCGAAAGAGGAACCTTCGTTGAGCCAGGCCGGGGGAGTGAAAGTCGATCGTCTCGATGCTATTCGCAGTCATCTCTATGCGAACGGATTTTCGACCATCCAGGCGCTCGCGGACGCCATCGGCGCCTCACTGGCAACGGTGCGCAGGGACCTGCAGGTGCTCGAACGGGAAGGCGCCATCGACCGGGTACATGGCGGCGCTCGCATCGCCGAGGGCTCCTCGGTGGAGCTTGCCTTTCAGGAGCGAGCCAAGCGGCATCTGTCGGCCAAACGTGCAATTGCAACAGCTGCCTACGATTTGCTGAGCCCGCGCACGGCGATCTTTCTCGATGCTGGAACCACCGTCTTGCAGCTCGCGCGTCTTATCCGCCTCAACCCGATCCCACTTCGCATCTTCACCAATGGCCTGACGGTGGCGCAGGAATTCCTTAATATTCCCAATCTGGACGTCGTCTTGCTCGGTGGCCAGCTTCGCAGCGAAAACGCTTCGCTCGTCGGGCCGCAGGCCGAAGCGATGCTCGAGAGCATCTGGTTCGATCAGCTCTTCCTCGGCGCGAGCGCCATCAGCCCGGATGGCGCGATCTATAGTGTCGACAGCGCCGAAGCGAGCCTCAATAAATGCATGCTCAGCCGCTCCGCGAACCGTTTCGTGCTCGCCGATTCCTCCAAATTCGGCACGATGGCGACCTATAAGGTCGCTCCCCTGAGTGCCGCCAAGGTGATAACCGATGCGGGTCTTTCCGCCCATTGGCGCGGCGAACTCGTCAACCTCGGCGTCGAGATGACAATCGCGGATCTCGGAGCGCCGGAATGAACGACGAGCTGATCCTCGGCATCGATGGCGGCGGCAGCAAGGTGCTGGCCGCGCTTGTTGATAGAGCCGGCAACGTACTCCAGATGACGCGGAGCGGCGGCGTCAATCCGATGGACAATCCGAACTGGCGGCGCGAACTGGATCTTGCCCTGCACCCCTTCCTGGAGCGGGAGCAGCCGGCCGCCGTCGCCGCCGCGCTGCCGGCCTATGGTGAGGTCGCCCACCTGTCGGAACGGCAGCGCGAGGCTATCGAGACCAGCTTCCCCAAGGCCAAGCGGCATGTTCTCAACGATGTCGATGCGGCTCATCTCGGCGCCTTCGCCGGAAAGCCTGGTATTCTGATCCTGTCCGGAACGGGTTCGATGGCCTGGGCACGCAACAGCGCTGGTGCATCTGCGCGCGTCGGCGGATGGGGCGATGTCATCGGCGACGAGGGCAGCAGCTATTGGATCGGGCGGGCAGCTCTCAGCCTCGTCAGCCAGAGCCTCGACGGGCGGGCACGTCCGACCGCGTTGGCGAAGGCCATGTTCGAATTCCTGAACCTCGACAGCATCGACCCGGTCAATGCGCTGGGAGGATGGGTGAGCGAACTGGAAAACCCTCGCGCCGCGATCGCAGCCCTTTCTGTTCTTGTCGATCGCGTTGCGCGCGCTGGTGACGCAGCAGCCAAGCGACTCATCGAACAGGCCTCCTCCGAACTGGCAAAGCATGTCGACGCCATAGCGCCGCATTGCGATCCGTCGGCAGATTGGACCCATGCCGGAGGAACATTTGCAAGCCGCGCCCTGCTAGCCGCGCTCGAGCGGCGCATCGGTCGCCCGGCCGTGAGCCCGAAGCTTCCTCCCATCGGCGGCGCCCTCCTGGCGGCCGCCCGACTCCTCGACTGGCCGGTGGATGACGGCTGGATCACGCAAATCGCCGCAACGGTAAAGACCGCAGCGGTGCATTCAGGTGAAGCAGACCTCAATAACAAGGAAAGAAGGGAACATGCGTAAATTTACTTTGCCATTCGTCGCTCTGGCGGCGCTCGTTGCCGCCGTTCCGGCTTTCGCTCAGGATGCGAAACCGCTTGCCGGTCAATCGATCACGGTGCTTATGCCTTCGCCGCAGGCGCCGAACATTCCCGGCGACTTCGAAGCCGAAACCGGCATCCACGTCAACATGCAAACCTTATCTTGGGACGATATCCGTCCCAAGCTCGTCACCTCGCTGATCGCGGGAACAGCGCCGGCCGATGTCACCGAATTCGATTGGTCATGGACCGGCCAGTTCAGCGCCGCGGACTGGTATCTGCCGCTCAACGACGTGATCGACGCCGATACGGTCAAGGATATCGGTGTCTCCAAGATCTTCACGGTCAACGGCAATCTGCTCGGCGTGCCCTATACCAACGACTTCCGCGTCATGCTGATCAACAAGAAGCATTTCGCCGATGCGGGCATCACGACAATGCCGAAGACGCTCGACGAACTTGTCGCAGCGGCCAAGCAGATCAAGGAAAAGAAGATCGCAACCTATCCGATCGGCCTGCCGCTTTCGGCGACCGAAGGCGCGTCCACGAGCTGGTATCTGCTGACGAAAGCCTTCGGCGGCGAACTGTTCGACAAGGATTTCAAGCCGCTTTTCGTCTCGAAGGATTCGGCCGGCTACAAGGCACTCGCCTTCGAGCTGATGCTGCTGAAGGAGGGGCTCGTCGATCCCGCCTCCACCGGCCTCAAGGACAGCCAGATCAATGAGAGCATGTTTGCCCAGGGCGTCACGAGCATCATGATCTCGGGCGAGCCGGGCAGGATCGGTCAGATGAACGATCCCAAGCAGTCGAAAGTGGCCGGCCAGATCGAGGCGATTCTGGTGCCGACCGCAAGCGGCGAGACCCGCAGCTTCGGTCTTCCCGAAGCACTCGCCATCCCTCGCGTTTCGCAGAACAGGGAAGCCGCCATCGCCTTCGTCAAATGGTTCACCAGCAAGGAGTTCCAGAAGAAGAACGCGGCCAACGGCGCATTACCGACCCGCACCTCGGCATTGTCCGAGCTCAATTCCGCCGGCCAGTTGTTGAGCGGTGATACGCTGGTCGCGCAGTCGAAGACCGTCGAGCCGCTGTTCCCGCAGGGTACGCCCCCTTGGTATCCGGAATTCTCCAGCGCGGTAAATACGGCCATCAATAGCGCGGCGAAGGGCCAGGTCACCGTCGATCAGGCGATGCAGAACATCGCCGAAGCGGCAAAGCAGGCATCGGCGCAATGACAATCGCAGTCTCCGCCAATGGCGGGAGCAGGCGTGGTGCTGGCGTCAAGGCCGACACCATGCTGGCTATCCTGCTTGTCTCGCCGATCCTGATCACGATGGCGGCCCTTGTTTTCTACCCGATCGGAAGAACGGTGTGGGACAGCCTGCACAGGGTCAATCCGATGCAGGCGGGAACGCCTTTCGTCGGGCTGGAGAACTACACCCGCATGTTCTCCGACGCGGCGCTTGGTACGACATGGATCAACACATTTCTCTATGTCGTGCTTGCGGTCATCGCCGAGACGGTGTTCGGCGTGCTTGCCGCCGCTCTCATCAATCAGGTCAAGGTTGGCCGGCAATGGCTGCTCGCGGCAGTCGTCCTGCCCTGGGCGTTGCCCGGTGTCGTCAACGCGGTGATCTGGCTCTGGATCTATCAGCCCGGCGCGGGATTGCTGAACGGCATTCTATCGGCCGTGGGGTTGCCATTTGAAAACCACGTCTGGTTCAACGATCGCACCAGCGCCATCATCGCCGTCACGGTGGTTCATGTCTGGCGCATGATGCCGTTGACCGTCGTCATCGTGCTGGCCGCCATGCAGAGCATACCCGCTCATCTCTATGAAGCCGCGCGCATCGATGGTGCCACGCGCACGCAGATGTTCGCCCTTGTTACGCTTCCGCTGGTGCGCAGCGCCATTGCCGTTGCCATGACCAACGCGACCGTCAATGCATTCAACCTCTTCGATGAGGCCTGGGTCTTGGCGGGTTCCAGCCTCGAGACGCGACCGGTTCTTGTCCAGATCTATCTCGAGACCTTCCAGAACCTGCGTTTTTCTTACGGCATGGCCTTGTCTCTCGTGATCACGTTGGTCTCGCTGCTGGTTTCGCTCGTCTATGTCCTGCGGGTCTATCGCAACACCAGGTTTGATTGATGAAACAGAGCCTTTCCTATCGTTTGCTGATCTGGGCCGGTGTCGCGGTTCTCCTGATCTGGTCGCTCGGGCCGATCTACTGGACGCTTGCAAGCTCCATCACTCCGACCGAGGACTTTTCGGCTAGACCGATCCATTTCTTTCCGCAGCATTTCACGCTGGACCATTTCTCGCGCCTCTTCGGCATCGATATTGCCAGGATCGGCGGAGTCCAGGTCTGGTCGCAGTTTCGCGCGGCACTGATCAACAGCATCGTCACCTCGGTGGCCGCGACGCTTCTTTGCGTGGCGATATCGGCACTCGGCGCCTATGCCTTCACGCGGATCCAGTTTCCCGGCCGGGGCTTTCTGTTTGCCGCCGTCGTCGCGACGCTCGCAATCCCCGGTTATGCGGTGCTCATTCCGCTTTATCGGATCATGATCGGCCTGCATCTGGTCGATACCTATGTGGGCGTGGCGTTGATCTATGTCTCGGCTTACCTGCCGCTGTCGCTCTGGCTCTTGCGCAGCGTCTTCGAGGCATTGCCGATCGCGCTTGAGGAGGCGGCACAGCTCGATGGCGCCGGCAGGCTCTACATCTTCTTCAACATCGTCCTGCCGCTTGCCGGTCCCGGCCTGACGGCGGCGGCAATTCTAACCTTTCTTGGCGCATGGGGGCAGTATCTCGTCCCGCTCATCTTCTCGCCGCAGGCGACGAAGCCCCTGACGGTGCTGATCCCCGAATTCGTCACCAAGAACTTCATCGACTATGGGCTGATCACGGCAAGCGGATCGATTGCCATCATCATTCCCGCCTTGGTCGTCATCTTTCTCAATCGATACCTCGTCAGCGGTCTGCTGGCCGGATCGGTCAAGTAAATCGGAGCTGATATGAATACGACGGAAAAGGTGATCTTCGAGCAATTCCCTTATTGGGAAAAAGCGATCGGACCGGTCTCCGCCCCGCAAGAAGCCGAACTGACGGTTTTTCTGGGCTGCGGCACATCCTACAATCTCGCTTTGTCGCTTGCGGCTCACGCCAATCTTGCCGGCTATCCGGCGATTGCCGTACCGGGTGCGGAATGGCTGAACCGGCCAGCCGCCGTCTGGCCGCGCTGGCGTAAGGCCCATCTGGTGGCCCTTTCGCGCAGCGGAGAAACGACGGAAACCGTTGCCGCCGCCAAGGCAAGCCGCAAGGCCGGCGTTTTCGTCACCGCCATCACGGTCGAGCCCGAAAGCTCGCTTGCCAAGAACTGCGACCGGCTGATCGAAGCGGCGACCCATAGCGATGAAGGCATCGTCATGACGGTCTCGGCAAGCCTGATGCTGCTTCTCGGCATGCAGATGGTCGGCACGGAGATCCCGCCCTCGATCACCCAATCGGCACGCCGTCTGGCTGATCAGCTCGACGCGGCTCTTCCGAAGATCATCGAAGGTCGCTCGCATTTCGTTTTCCTCGGCAGCGGATCGCTCTACGGCATTGCCTTGGAGGGTGCGCTGAAGCTGATGGAAATGAGCCAGGTCGTCACCCAGGGCTTCCATCCGCTCGAATACCGCCATGGACCGATCAGCCTCGTCGATGAAAATACCGCTGTTGTCATGCTCTACAGCGCCGATCAGAAGGCGGCGGAAGCGCTGCTGATCGAGGAGTTGCGGCAAAAGGGAGCGGCCGTCATCGGCTTTGGCGGTCCAGGCGATCTGGAACTGACTGTCGATTGCGATCCGGCGCTCGCTGGCCTCTGCGTGTTGCCGGCTCTGCAGATTCTCGGCGAACGGGCAGCACAGTCGAAGGGTGTCGATACGGTATCGCCCCGTCATCTGACCAAGGTTGTGATGCTCGGATGAACGCCTCCGTCGAACATAATCGCCGTGCGGCGCTGAAAAAGCTTCTCGGCGATCGCGTCAAGACACTGCCGCACGGCATCACCTCCGTTTGCTCCGCGCATCCGCTTGTCATCGAGGCGGCGCTCAAGCGTGCGGCTTCGGAAGGGGCGGTCGCGCTGATCGAAGCGACCTGCAATCAGGTCAATCAGGACGGCGGCTATACCGGGATGACGCCCCGCGATTTCCGCCGTTTCGTCGAGGAGATCGCCGTCGCGGTCGGCCTTCCCATCGATCGCCTTATCCTGGGCGGCGACCATCTCGGGCCGAACCCGTGGAGGAAGCTTCCCGTGGAGGAAGCAATGGCGAAGGCCGAAGCGATGATCGCCACCTATATCGAGGCGGGCTTCGAAAAGATCCATCTCGATACCTCGATGGGCTGCGCGGGCGAGCCCGTCGCCTTGGCTGACGAACTGACGGCGGAACGTGCCGCGCGGCTCGCCCGCGTGGCGGAAGAGGCCGCTCGTCGCTCCGGCCTCCGACCACCGGTCTATATTATCGGAACCGAGGTCCCGCCGCCGGGCGGCGCCACCCACGCCCTCGACGAGCTTGAGGTGACGCGAGCAGAGGCGGCGATAAACACGCTGGCGGTGCATCGTGCCGCCTTCGCCAAGGCCGGTGTCGAAAGCGCCCTGGAGCGGGTGATCGCCATCGTCGTCCAGCCCGGCGTCGAGTTCGGCAATGCCAATGTCGTCCTTTACAGACCCGATCGCGCGGATGGCTTGATTGGCGCTCTCGACCAAATGCCTGGCTTGCTCTTTGAGGCGCATTCCACGGACTATCAGCCCGGGGACGCGCTCGCCGCCCTCGTGCAGGGCGGTTTCGCGATCCTAAAGGTCGGCCCGGGCCTGACCTTTGCCTTGCGGGAGGCGCTCTATGGCCTCGATGCCATCGCATCGGTTCTCGCCGGAAGGGCTCCGCCTGATACGATCTATGCCACAATGGAGGCCCTGATGCTCGAAAATCCAGGTCACTGGAATTCCCATTATGGCGGCTCGGCCGAGGAACAGCGCCTGCAGCGCCATTTCAGCTATAGCGATCGCATCCGCTATTATTGGCCGAACGAGAAGGCGGCCGCGGCAGTCGAGACCCTGTTCGCGCGCTTCGAGGGCGATATTCCGGAAACGCTCATCAGCCAGTATCTCGGCCGGGTCTATCCGGCAGTGGTCGCAAGGAAGGTTCCGCCTCGGGCGCGCGATCTCTGCATCGCGGCTATCGATGCGGCCCTGGAACCCTATTCCGCGGCCACGATCGCATAGGTCGCCTTGGCGCGTTTGCCGGCCATGGTGGTCGGCAAGGGCGTTGGCGATCAGACACACGCTTTTCTAACTGGAGATCATAATGGCATCGGTCAGCGTGACGAGTGTCCGCAAGAGCTACGGTCACTTCGAAGTTCTGCATGGAGTGGATATCGATATCGAGGATGGCGAATTCGTCATTCTCGTCGGCCCTTCGGGCTGCGGAAAATCGACACTTCTTCGCATGATCGCCGGACTGGAGGAGATCAGCGGCGGTGAGGTCGCGATCGGCGGTCGGGTGGTCAACGACGTCGAAGCCAAGAGCCGCGACATCGCCATGGTGTTCCAATCCTACGCGCTTTATCCGCATATGACCGTCGAGGCGAACATGGGCTTTTCGCTTCGGCTGGCCAAGGCGCCGAAGGAGGAGATCCGGCAGCGCGTGCGCGATGCGGCGCAGATCCTCGGCTTGGAAAACCTGCTCGACCGCTATCCGCGCAATCTGTCCGGCGGCCAGCGCCAACGCGTTGCCATGGGCCGCGCGATCGTGCGTCAGCCACAGGTATTTCTCTTCGACGAACCGCTGTCCAATCTGGACGCCAAGCTGCGCGTGCAGATGCGCTCGGAAATCAAGCAGCTGCACCAACGTTTACGCACGACCACGATCTACGTCACCCATGATCAGATCGAAGCCATGACGATGGCGGACCGGATCGTCGTCATGCGCGACGGTTATGTCGAGCAGATCGGCTCGCCTCTGGAACTGTACGACCGACCCGCCAACCTGTTCGTTGCTGGCTTCATCGGCTCTCCGGGAATGAATCTCATCCGCGGCAAGATCAGCACCGCTGGTCCGCTGGAATTCCTCGCCGATGGCGGAGCGCGCCTTCCGTTGCCCGCAGGGCTCGACGTCACGCGTGGCGCGGAGGTTGTCTACGGCATGCGGCCCGAAAACATTGCCATGGGCGAGGGCGGCATCGATGCCGAAGTCGTGGTGGTGGAGCCGACCGGAGCGGAGACCCTGATTGTTTCTCGTATCGGGTCCGACGATCTCGTCATAGCGCTGCGCGAGCGGGTGGCCACGCAGGCTGGCGGCCGTCTTTCGTTGATACCTGATCTTGGAAGGCTGCATCTTTTCGACGCGGCGACCGGCCGGCGGCTGGAGTAAGCTCATTCGCCATTGCTCGCCGCCACCGGCCTCAGGATCGGTTGCATCGCGGCATCCGAGGACAGGCAATACAAGTCGGTAGCGGGAAGACCTTGGTTTCAGTCCGCAGCCAGCCAGGCTTTGATCCCTGTGAGGCTATGAAACTCGTCAACCGCACGCACTCTTCTTCCGGGTAGCGCAAGAGCTGCCATCTCCGCCAGGGCTCGACCCGGCCCCAGTTCGAGGATCGTCGTGACGCCACGTTCGGCCATGGCTTCGATCACGCCTGCCCAATCGATCCTTTCGGCCAATTGCCGCGCGAGCCCTCCGCGGGCGCGTTGCGGATCGACGACAAGCGTGGCACTGGTGGCGGTCATGAGGCGCAGCGCCGGGCGGCTCATGGCTACCGAGGCGAGAGTTTTGTCAAACGGTGCAACCGCACCGGCGAGCCGAGGTGTATGGGAGGCGACATGCACCGGCATCGGCGCGGCACGTGCCGCGCCTTCTTCAAGCGCGGCGGTGCATAGCGCATCGATCGATTGTCTGGCGCCGCCGAGGATGAACAGGAGACCGGGGTTCACGATGGCGATTGCGCAGCCGAAACGATCGGCAAGCTCCTGCACCGCCGCCATTGGCAAACCACGCACATAGCCAAGTCCGTCGTCCGGGCCGCCGGCGGCGTCCATTTCCCACGCCCGCTGATCGACCAGCCTCAAAGTGTCCATGGGCGACCAGATCCCAGCCACCCCCCATGCCGCTATTTCACCGACGCTGTAGCCAGCCACCATTGTTTCGCTTGGCGCTCCGGCCGGAAAAAGGGCGCGAGCAATCGCAAGCGCACGTATCACGCACAGGATCTGACCTTCGCGGTTCGCATGCAACGCGGCTTCGGGTGCGGTCCGGCAGAAGTCTGTTGGATGCGCCCCAAGCACCGCGGCCGCGGCCTCGAAGACGAGCTGCGCGTCGGGTTCCGCTGCCAGCAGCCGGAACATTTCCCGGCTCTGGTGGCCTTGGCCCGAACACAGCAGCGCGAGGGTCACGATTCCAACACCTCGGTAAACAGCGCCATGGCAAGGAGATCGGCGCAACCGCCCGGGCTGAGATTGCGCGCCACGAACGCCTCGTGAACGGCCTTGGCATCCCATCGCCAACTCGCGCGCGCGACCCCGCCGTCCGCCAGGAAGGAGCGGGCCTTGTCACGCGCGAAATTCAACCCTTCCGGGCCGGCACGATAAAGCAGATTGCTGTCGTCGACCACCGCGATCAGGGCCATGCAGGCATGAACCCTCGCGGCTTCCTCGTTACCCATGGCCAGGCGGCGCCCTTCGGCAAGCGCCGGGCGGGCGACATCGTAGACGGACGGCATGCCGGCGGCAGCCTCGGCCCGCGCGCCGCCGACCTGGTAGCGTCGCGCCACCAGGCTGCCGTGAGTGTCGTGCTCCGGCGCTTGGTTAAGGATGTCACGTCCCCAACGCTGAGCGACAAGGGTGCCAAGCGGCGCCTGCCAGGCGCGGGTCGCCGCCAGGCCGGCCGCCGCCGCCAGAAGGCCAAGGCCGAGTATGGCGCCGCGATGGGTGTTTACTCCGCCGGTCGCATCCCGCATTGCCTTTTCCGCCTCAATGCCGATTTGCCGCAGGCGATCCATGCCGGCGTTCATCGCGCCCGCCTCCGCGAGCGCGACGAAGAACGGCTCCAGCGTCCGAGCGCTCAGGCGCAGAAGATCCGCGTCCATGTCGGTGTGAGCGCCGTTGTCGATATGGCTGACCAATCCGGGCTTGGGCCAGGTTTCCACCTCCAGGACGAGCGCTTGGGCGGCATGCCGCCCGATCAGCTCGGGATCGTGATACTTGACGGCGACGGGACATGGTTCGGCCAGCAATGGAAACGTCATGCGAAGAGCGCCTCCCGCGCAATAAGGATCGATCCGGTATGGGATTTAACCAGGAGCTCCGGGTTTTCCGACAGCCATTCCCGCCACTGAACGGCCGCGCCGTAGGGCGTGATCAATTCCGCGTCGATCCGCATGGGCGCGTGTTCGGCAACATCGGTCAGTAAACCCGTCACTCGTCTTGCATCCGCGTCCGAGCGACACTCAACCAGAAGATCGAGATCGGAAGTATCGGCCAGATAGGAAAGGCCGGTCAGGTATTGCCAAGCCAGACTTCCGAAACAGCGACAAGAGGGGACTGACTCCAGAAGCGCGCCAATGGCCCGACACCATCGCGCCGGTGCCGCGGGCAGCGCGTCTCGCAATAGAGGAGGAGGTGCCGTCCGCATGACGGCAGCCGGCGGGCATGCGAGAGCGAGCCGTTTGCGCCCCATGCCTGGAGGAAGGGGCAGCCCCAAGGGTACGATATCCGCCGCGTCGCCGCAGGTCCGACGACGGAAGATTGCTGGTCGTCCCAATTCCGCCCATGCCAGCAGGTCGGTCTCCATTTCGTCCTGGACTTGTCCCTGCAGCAAGCCCGGCCATGCTTCGGAGCGCACATAGACAAGATCGTGACGGCGGAGGGCGGCGACGTCAACCATGGAGCAAAGCCAGCCGTTCTACTTCGGCCGCGATCATGGCGGCCTTCGGCCGACCGCCGCGATCCGCGCCCCATTGCGCGCGCGGATCGGGGGAAATGGGCTTGGCGAGAAGCGCGGCGAGCTGGGCGTTCAATGAGGACGCCGGATCCCACACTTCCGCTATGGCGCCGGTTGCGAGAAGATTATCGAGGCCGGGCGCGAAAACAGGCGTTGTCTCGGCCTTTTCTTTCAGCGTAGCGAGCGGCAGCTTGGTTACCCGGGCCATGGATGGCAGGTCCATGACTTCGGGCCATGCGGTGGGCAGGGCTGCCAGCGATCCGCAGGCCAGCGCGGTGGCAATGAAGGCGCCGGCAGCACTGCCGCCATAGAGAAGGCCGACTGTACGGTGTCCCGCATGCTCAGCCTGCCACAGCGCCTTTGCCAAATGCGCCAGCGCCTCGCTGAGACCCAGCAGTTCGTCACGCCGGCTCATGCGTTGGCTGCCGGAGTCGACCAGGAATAAAAGGGGTGAACTGTCCGGCCGCCGGGCGACCGACAGGATATGCCCGGCCAGCTCTATCGCCTCATCGACGCCTGGATAGGTCTTGTCGGCAATGCCGATCAGGTCGATCCGGTTTTGTCGGTCCAGCCGCCCCCAGCCGGTAACGCGCCCATCCGCCAGCGTTATCTCATGGCCGGCGGGAAAGAGTGAGGACAGGATATCAGCGAGCTGCATCGGCGCTCTCCCGATGGATATTGGCCGTGGTGAGGAAAGTCCCGATGTCCCGCTCCGGTATTTGCCCGGGGTCGTCGATCCGCAGCCGCGCCCATATCTCGGTGGCATCATGGGCATCGCCAAAATGGCGTAATCGATGTTCGAGCCGCGTCTGTTCCGCTTGCAGTACCGTCGGGTCTAAACTGGCCGGCCGTTGCAGCGCGGCAATCGCACCGGCGCGGAAGGCTGAGATATCGTCCTCGACGAAGATATCGGCTCCGCCGATCAGGTAGCGATGCTTGCCGCCCATGGTTCGCCAGACGAGCGCCCGATCGCGCGAGTCGAATTCTTCCACGCCCTTGTTCGTCTCGATGACCTCCGGCCCGGACACCGATAAACGACCCTGCTCGGAAATGACGAGTGCCGAACAGCAGCCGGCAATCAGGCTGCCGCCGCCGTAGCAGCCCGCCCGGCCGCCAAGAAGACCGATGACGCGCGCGCCCTCGGACCGTGCCTCCAGCACGGCGCGCATGATCTCGGAGATCGCCAATTCACCGGCATTGGCTTCCTGGAGGCGCACGCCGCCCGTGTCGAAGAGAATGACGATATCCCGCCGCATCTTGGTTGCGGCATGCAGCAGGCCCGTCAGCTTGGCGCCATGGACCTCGCCGATGGCACCGCCCATGAAGCGCCCTTCCTGGGCGGCCAACAGCACGGGGCGACCGTCGATGCGGCCGGCTCCGACGATGATGCCATCGTCGAACTGCCGGGGCAAATCGAAGAGTGAGAGGTGAGGGCTCGTCTCCCGTCGTTCCGGGCCAAGGAATTCGGTGAAGCTGTCGGCATCGAGCAGATGCAGCAGCCGGCCACGGGCGGATTCTTCATACCAGCTTCGGCGCGGCGTGCGAGAATCGGTCATTCTGGCTTCTCCATCAGCCGCACACCCTGAGCCAGGCGCAGCGCCACCATATCCGGCCGGGCGCCGCCGTCATTGATCGTGATGCGCAGGCCGCCGGCGGCGGAGCGTGCCGCGAAATCCTCGGTAACCGCTGCCCACAGCTCGGCGAAACCATGGGCCGGCGTCGCGATCTCGATGACGCAACGGTCCGGCGCCTCCCGTCGTTCAAGCAATACTTCGAGGTTGCCCGAAGCGACGACGCCCACCAGGGCGAGGGCGCGGGTCCCGCCGGTCTGTGCCGATTTCAGTTCATAAAGCAGATTTTCCATGGCGGTGGCCTACCAATTGCGGAACCGGGAAGGCGGCCTGTAGAGGCCGCCAGAGGCGAGCATCAGATCCTTGATGGAATGCGCGGCCAGCAGACTGCGATCGGCATCCAGGGGATCAATTCCAAGGTCTTCGGGACGCTGGATGACTTTGCGCTGACGCAGGTGCTCCACCATCTTGCGGTCTCGGGCGCGACCGACCTCGGTGTAACCGGCCACGCCACGGATCGCCTGTTCCCGCTCGTCCCTGTCGCGACACAACAGCAGATTGGCGATCCCCTCTTCCGTCACGATATGGGTTACGTCATCACCGTAAACCATCACGGGAGCCAGATCGAGCTGTAGCTTGTCGGCCAGATCCAGGGCGGCGAGACGCTCGACGAACATCGGCACCATGCCATCGCCGAAGGTTTCGCCGATCTGGACGACCAGCTTGCGGCCTCGGCGCAGGGCAGGGGTGGCAGCGGAGGGATCGGCTTCCCGGCCGGCACGCAGCCAGGCTTCGCTCGGATGGCGCCGGCCCCGCGCGTCCGATCCCATATTGGGGGCGCCGCCGAAACCGGCGACCCTGCTGCCGGTCACGGTCGAACTGTTGCCGGCAAGGTCGATTTGCAAGGTCGAGCCGATGAACATGTCGCAGGCATAGAGTCCGGCGGTCTGGCAGAAGGCGCGGTTGGAACGTAGCGAGCCGTCGGGCCCGGTGAAAAAAATGTCGGGGCGAGCCCGCATATAGTCTTCCATGCCCACTTCGGAGCCGAAGGAATGGATCTGCTCCACCCATCCGGCTTCGATGGCGGGGATCAAGGTGGGATGAGGGTTCAGTGCCCAGTGCGTGCAGACCTTGCCCTTCAATCCCAGTCGCTCGCCATAGGTTGGTAGCAGCAGTTCGATGGCCGCGGTGTTGAAGCCGATGCCATGGTTCAGACGGCGCACACCATAGGGCACATAGAGACCCTTGATCGCCAGCATGGCCGTCAGTATTTGCGTTTCGGTAATCGCCGCCGGATCGCGCGTGAACAGTGGCTCCACATAGAAGGGTCGCTTGGCATCCACGACGAAATGAACCTGGTCGGCGGGAATGTCGACGCGCGGCACGCGATCGACGATCTCGCCCACCTGGGCGACGACCAGCCCCTTGCCGAAGCTCGTCGCCTCCACCACCGTTGGCGTGTCTTCCGTATTCGGCCCCGTATAGAGATTTCCCTCTCTGTCCGCGCTGACCGCGGCGATGAGCGCCACCTTTGGCGTCAGATCAATAAAATAGCGGGCGAAGAGTTCCAGATAGGTATGGACCGCACCCAGTTCGATCTGACCGCCGAACATCATGCGCGCGATGCGAGCCGACTGCGGGCCGGAATAAGAAAAATCGAGCCTTCGGGCGATGCCGCTTTCGAAAATGTCGAGATGCTCCGGCAGGACCACGCCCGATTGTACCATATGCAGGTCGTGTATCCTGGCGACATCGACCTTGGACAGCGCCTTGGCCAAAAGGTCCGCCTGCTTCTGGTTGTCGCCCTCGAGGCAAACGCGATCTCCAGGCTTCAGGATCGCTTCCAGGAAAGCGACGAGCTGCTGCGGGTCGACGAGCTTCCCGGCAGAGAAACGCTGGCCGGCCTCGATACGCGCCAGCCTGTCGCGACCTTTCGTGTTCCAATCAAGCATTTGATGGCCCTATGTATGCGCAAGAGCGTGATTATGGAAATATAATGTACACACAATTGCGAAAACTGCAACAAGGTGTATTTTAAAATCGTCGTGCGGTCTATCCGTATGCATTGGAGGAGGAAAAATGGTGAACTGGTATTTCTATCGAAGCGCATGCAGGGAGGATCGCTCATGATGATATCCGGTGTCGCGATGCTTGCCCTTTGCACCCTCTTGGGAAGCATCCTCGGTGATCTCCTGGGGGTAGCGCTTGGCGTGAAGGCGAATGTCGGCGGTGTTGGCATTGCCATGATCCTGCTTATCGCCACGCGGCTTTGGCTGAGTAGGCGGGGCTTGCTGACGCTGCCGCTCAAACTCGGTGTCGAGTTCTGGGGCGCTCTCTACATCCCGATCGTCGTCGCCATGGCGGCGCAGCAAAACGTGCTGGTGGCCGCGCGCAGCGGTCCGCTGGTGCTGATCGCCGGTATCGTGACGGTTTTCGTTTGTTTCGCGACCGTCGCCCTGATGAGTCGCATCGGCGAGAGAGGCGAAACGATGGACGAAATCGAAGCGAGGGCCAGGGGTGAGCTTGCCACCTCCGGCAATCCGGTCTGAGGGAGGCCGCCATGGAGATCTTGAAACACGGCTTGACCGCCAACAGCCTGCTTACCGCATTCGCCATCGTCGGATTGGTCATGTGGCTGTCGAACGCCATTTCGAAACATGTCCTGTTCGGCCGCGTCCACGGCTCGGCCATAGCAATCGTTCTGGGGCTCGCCGCCGCCTTCGCGGCTGGTTTGTGGACCGGAGGCGAGAAAGGGGTGGTGGATATTCCAATCCTTAGTGGCATCGGCCTCATGGGCGGAGCCATGCTGCGCGATTTCGCCATCGTCGCCACGGCCTTCGAGGTCGATGTCGGCCAAGCACGCAAGGCTGGCGCTGTCGGTGCGCTTGCTCTTGGCCTCGGCACGGTTCTTCCGTTCATTGTCGGCTCGTTGCTCGCCGTCGCTTTCGGCTACACGGATGCGATATCCATAACGACGATCGGCGCCGGTGCCGTTACCTACATCGTGGGACCTGTGACGGGAGCCGCTCTGGGCGCAAGCTCGGCCGTGATCGCGCTGTCGATTGCGACCGGTGTTTTCAAGGCGGTCCTTGTCATGGTCGGAACGCCGATCGTCGCCAAGGCGATCGGTCTCGACAATCCTCGTAGCGCCATGGTGTTCGGCGGCCTGATGGGAACCGTCAGCGGCGTGTCCGGCGGCCTGGCGGCGACCGATCGCCGTCTCGTCCCCTATGGCGCACTGACGGCGACGTTTCACACGGGGCTGGGCTGCCTTGTAGCGCCTTCGATCCTTTATCTCGCCGTCAGGGCGATTGCAGGGGGCTGAAACAATATGGGAAAGCCGGTCGAACCGGTGCAGGAAAAGGGTTTTTAGACGTCGCATCCTGCACGGGATCGCCGGTACGATTTCGGCGCCCGGCTATAGCTCGACGCTTGCCGATCCAGCCGTCGTCGACGGCCTCCTCGCCAACAGGCAAAACGGGCCGGATGCTGCATCGTGCTTCATATCGATTGCTATCTGTCGAATTGGATGGTGTAAAACTGAATGGTTGCCCGCCAAATCGGAAACAAGGTTTGATATGACGGAATTTGACGAAGCTGGATCGATCGGTCAGCGCATTAAACTGGTGCTGATGGATGAGATTTCCTCCGGCGCCATAAGGCCCGGCACAAGCCTGGACGAGGCAACGCTCAGCAGCCGCTTCGGCGCTTCCCGCACGCCGGTAAGGGATGCGTTACGTCAGTTGGAGGCGATCGGGCTCGTCGAGATTCGTCCGCGGCGAGGCGCAACCGTCCTGCCGCTGACCTTGCCGCGGCTGATGGAGATGTTCGAAGTGACCGCCGAGATGGAATGCATGTGCGTCCGCCTGGCGACCCATCGGATAACGGGCGTGGAGCGCGCGGTTCTGACCGAAATTCATGAGCGTTCCGAACTCGCGGCGAAGGCAGACGACTTTGAACAGTATGACAAGCTCAATTTGTCCTTCCACGAAACGCTGTATCGCGGTGCGCATAACGAGTTTCTGTTTGATGAATTGATGAGGCTGCGGGCGAGATTGCTGCCATTCCGCAGGACTCAGCTGCGGCAACCGAAGCGATTGACGGCTTCATTCCTTGAGCACGAGGCGATCCTGCGCGCTATGATCCGGGGCGATGCGACGGAAGCGGCCCTGGTCATGCGCGAACATATGCTGAATGCGGCCTTGGCATTGGCGCGCTACATGGAAATCGACGAGGCAGCCGAATGAACAGCCAAACGAATCCACCGTCCGGATCTCAGCACGCATCCGGCAGGCCGCTCAGCCTCTCCCAATCTGATCCCGTCCCGCGGTTCGGGTCAATCACAGGAATTGCTACCGCTGCGGCTGATTGATTTTAGCGGGCTGACCAGCATCCGAGCCACCCTCAAGTCTGCTGTGGCTTCTCGATTGACCTGACCGAATCCCCGGCACCGATAACAGCGCCTTGGTCAGATCGTTGGTGCCTGACTTCAGCCTCTTTCGCGAAGGGCATCGATGACGACGGAGAATGCGCGAAGATTCTGTCGGCGGCTGGGATAATAGAGGTAGTAGCCCGCGAATTTCGGACACCAGTCGTCGAGGACAAGTTGAAGCCGCCCGGCCTCCAGATGGTGCTCGACATAGCTTTCCGGAACGTAGGCAATTCCGTGTCCGTCGAGAGCGGCCGATATCATCTCGCGATCGGTATTCAACGTGAGTTGGCCCTCGACCCTGACCCGGATCTCCTCTCCGTCCTTCTCGAACTCCCAGGCATAGAGACCGCCGATGCGGCCGAGGCGTCGTCGAATGCAGTTGTGACGCATCAGCTCCTGTGGGGTCAGCGGTGCTGATCGGGTTCTAAAATACTCTGGCGAGCCGACCGCCACCAGCCTCCAGTCGGGGCCGATGCGTACCGCGATCATGTCCTTCTCGAGGCTTTCGCCAAGCCTGACGCCGGCATCGAACCCGTCCTCGATGATGTTCCGGAAGCTGCCATCGACGCTGAGCTCAAGCTTGATATCAGGGTAATCGGCAAGGATGGACGACAATTTCGGCCACACGACACTTTCCATGGCGTGGTTGGAAAGCGTGATCCTGACGGTTCCTGCCGGGCGTTCCCGATAGACGGTCAACGCTTCGATGTCCGCTTCGATTTCGGCGATGCGAGGAGACAGGGACTGTTGCAGCCGTTCGCCCGCCTCGGTCAGTCCAACGCTTCTCGTCGTGCGCGCCAGCAGGCGCATGCCAAGACGTTCTTCAAGTTTCTTCACCGCATGACTGAGCGTCGATTGGGATGTGCCCAGCTTTGCGGCCGCTTTCGTGAAGCTCCGTTCCTCGGCGACGGCCAGGAACACCAGCAGTTCGTTGAAATTTTCCCGTGGCATAAGCTTGTCCTATCCCATATTCGCGGGCCGAATTAATATCAATTTTCGATAGGTTCATACAAATTACCCCATCTAATCCGATTTATCGAGCGATGCTATGTGTTCTCCCGAATGCGAAACGGACAGGCGCAACGCGCCCCGACGGGAGACCAGGCCATGCTCGCGACAATCCTTCATCAATCCCGGAAAGGTCTTCGATCCGGCGGTTCCGCTTGCCGATGTCGCGCATGGTTACAAGGCCATGGATGAGCGCCGGGCCATCAAGGCACTGCTCAGGACGTGACGAGCAGGCCATGAAGAAAAGGCAATTCATCGCCGCGATGAGCGCCCCTGCCACCATCAAGACTTTTCGCTGAACAGCGCGTTCCGGGCAACTTTGGACAATTGTTATGGAAACCACCTATGACCGCGCCGCCGAGCGTGCGGCCAGCCCATGGGCCGCGATCATCTGCATGACGCTGATGACCTTTACCCTCGTCGCTTCCGAGTTTCTTCCCGTCAGCCTGCTAACCCCGCTCGCAGAGGAGCTTGGCATTACCGCGGGGCAGGCGGGGCAGGCGATTTCCGTTTCCGGATTTTTCGCGGTCGTCACCAGCCTGTTCAGCAACACGGTGCTGTGGCGGCTGGATCGGCGAACGGTGGTCCTGTCCTATACGATCGTGATGGTGCTCTCGGGTCTGGCGATCACATTCGCGCCCAACTATCTCGTCTTCATGCTCGGCCGCGCGCTGATCGGCATCGCGATCGGCGGTTTCTGGTCGCTGTCCACCTCTATCGTCGCGCGCATCGCTGCCGAACAGGACATTCCAAAGGCCCTCGCCATGCTGCAGGGCGGTACTGCTCTGGCCACGGTCATCGCTCAGCCGTTGGGAAGCTTCCTCGGCGGATTGATAGGCTGGCGCGGCGCCTTCTTCATCGTCGTTCCGGTCGGCATCATCGCCTTCGTCTGGCAGATCTTCGCCTTGCCGCGAATACCCGGCGGTTCGAAGAATGACGGGGGCGGTCCGCTCGGGTTGCTGCGAAACCGCGTTTTGGCAATCAGCATGGCCGCCATGTCCTTCTTCTTCATGGGCCAATTCGCGCTATCGACCTATCTTCGACCGCTCCTTGGAGATGTGACGAGGCTTGATGTGAACGAGCTGTCGGTCGTGCTCCTCGGCATCGGCCTGTTCGGCCTGCTAGGCACGTCCTTGATCGGCTTCCTGCTGCGAGCGCATCTGGATGCCGTCCTCGCCGGATTCCCCGCGGCGCTCGCCGCGATCGCTCTGCTGCTGATCCCGCTCGCACCTTCGGGTATTGCGGTCGCCGCGCTCCTCTGCCTGTTTGGGTTCTTCGCCACGCCCATTCCTGTTGCCTGGAACACATGGATGACCCGCGCCATCCCAGACAAACTCGAGGCCGGCGGCGGGCTGCTGGTGGCGCTGATCCAGTCGGCAATCACCGCCGGTGCCTTCACAGGCGGGCTGCTGTTCGACGGCGTCGGATGGTGGAGCCCATTCGCCTATAGCGGTGTTCTGTTTCTGGCGGCCGCCATCATTGCGTTCACCGCAAGACGGACCGAGTGATCTGGGACAGGCGCGGATAGGCCCGCGATGTGAAATGGGATCCCGACCCCGGCCGACAGCCTCGCCGGGCATGCCCCCAGGCTGTGGTCGATATCAATCATGTCTGCAAAATATGCCTGCGGGTCAGTTCCTTGAGCATATCGACGTCGCGCTTCTCTATTGCGTCGATCATCTGCTGGTGCTCGCGGCCGGACTGCTCGATGCGGGCTCGGGTTCGCCATTGCGAGACCGGTGCCGATGAGGTGCGTTGCCGGATTTCGGTGATGAGTTCGACAAGCTCCTGATTTCCTGCAAGTACCAGCAGGTATCGGTGAAAAGCGAGATTGGCTTCGTAAAGCTCGAGCATGGTGCCATTGAGCACCAGATCGTCGAAACGCGAAGCCAGCGCGCGCAAATTGGCAATATCCGCATCGTCGGCATTGGCGACGATGCGATCGCTGATCGCCACTTCGAGGATCACGCGGATATCGCTTACTTCCTGGGCGCGGCGCCCATCCTGCTCGTGCACGTGATAGCCGCGATTGGGAATGTGCTCGACAAGCCGCTTCTGCACGAGGCGGTCGAGCGCCCGCCGCACCTGCGGCCTCGTACAGCTGTACCGACGCTCCAGATCGATCTGCTTCAGCCATGTTCCGGGCGGGAGCCTGCCCGCGAGGATGTCCTGGAGAATGAGCTCGGTCACGTCGGCGGCCTCTCCTCCCCGCGACGGCGCCGCCGCTTCAGCTTCCAGCGAGTTCATGCAGCTCTCCCAGACCTTCCCAAGTTGGCGATGACTATCATAGGTCCACATTTTTCAACATGGCGCGCGTTATGGCTGCTGAAAAAATATTCATGCTTATCTCTTGCGCATCCGTTCTTATTGGCACATAAATTGGTACCAATTTAATATCCATTATATGAGGCGGATGGCAAGTCCATGCAAAATTCGGATGCGGTCTGGGACATTGTCGAAAGGAAAAGCGCGGAATTCTTCGCGCTCAGCGATCGGATCTGGGACATTCCTGAAACGAACTACATGGAATACAGATCCGCCGAAGAACATGCCACGATGCTTGGGCGTCAGGGGTTTCGTGTCGAGCGCGGCATCGCCGGCCTGCCGACGGCTGTCATGGGCGAAGCGGGCGAGGATGGTCCGGTCATCGCGATCCTCGGCGAGTTCGATGCGCTGCCCGGATTGAGCCAGGAAGCCGGTGTCGCGGAAGAGCGGCCGCTGGTCGATGGCGGCAATGGCCATGGCTGCGGCCATAACATGCTGGGCGCCGGCTCGATGCTCGCGGCGGCCGCGGTCAAGGATTTCCTCGCGGAAAACGGCCTGAAGGGCAGGGTGCGCTATTACGGTTGCCCGGCCGAGGAGGGTGGATCCTCCAAGGGCTTCATGGTTCGTGCTGGCGTTTTCGATGATGTCGATATCGCCATCTCCTGGCATCCGGCGGCCTTCGCCGGCGTCAACAATCCCATTTCGCTCGCCTGCAACGAGATCAATTTCCACTTTTCCGGCCGTGCCTCGCACGCTTCGGCCACGCCTCATCTTGGCCGCAGCGCGCTGGATGCGGTCGAGCTGATGAATGTCGGTGTCAACTACATGCGCGAACACATGCCCTCGACGGCGCGCATCCACTATGCCGTCACCGATACTGGCGGCGCGGCCCCCAATGTCGTGCAGGCGCGCGCCACCGTGCGTTATCTCGTGCGGGCGCGGACCCTGCCGGAACTCCTTTCGCTGGTCGCCCGGGTCAAGAAGGTGGCCGAGGGTGCCGCCTTGATGACGGAGACGACCGTTCGCAGCGAGATCATCAGCGGTGACGCCAATCTCGTTGGCAATACACCGCTCGAGGAATGCATGTTCGCGCAGCTGGATCGGCTCGGGCCGCCCGTATTTGACGACGCGGATCGCGAGACCGCGCTGAAGTTTCAGCAGACCTTCAGCGCGGAGGATATTGCCGCTTCCTACGGCCGATTTGCATTGAAGCCGAAGAAGGGCCAGGCGCTCTGTGAGGAAATCTTTCCCTTGAACGCCGGCGATGGCACCCTGGTAGGCTCGACCGATGTCGGAACGGTCAGCTGGGTCGTCCCGACCGTGCAGATGCGCGGCGCCACCTATGCGATCGGCACGCCCGGCCACTCCTGGCAGCTCGTCGCGCAGGGCAAGTTGCCTGTCGCTCACAAGGGCACCGAACATGCCGCCAAGGTGATGGCGAGCACGGCCGTCGAACTCATCCGCAATCCCGCACTCATCGCGGCCGCCAAGGAAGATCACAAGGCACGTCTCGAAGGTACGCCCTTCGTCAACCCGATCCCGGACGATGTCGAGCCGCCGCTGCCGGAGAAGGCCAATGGCTGAGGCCGGTCTGAAGCCCGATCGCGCGCGCTTGATGGCGCATATCGGCGAATTCGCGCGCCGGGTAAAGCTTTCGGGCACGGCCGAAGAGCTGGAAAGCTTCCGCTATCTCCAGTCTGAGATGGACGGCTTTGGCTATCGCACGCGGCTTTTGTCGCACGATGCCTTCATCAGCTTGCCACGTGCCGCCACGGTTGAGATCGATGGCGAGAACCTTCGTTGCATCACGCATTCCATGTCGGTCTCGACACCAGCCGCGGGGGTAACCGGCAATCTCATCCATGTCGGCGAGGGAACCGAGGCCGATTTCGCGGACAAGGATATTGCCGGCAAGATCGTCCTGGTCGATGGTAT
The DNA here is from genome assembly GCF_020871915.1 of Rhizobium sp. AB2/73. Classification (NCBI taxonomy): domain Bacteria; kingdom Pseudomonadati; phylum Pseudomonadota; class Alphaproteobacteria; order Hyphomicrobiales; family Rhizobiaceae; genus Rhizobium; species Rhizobium sp. AB2/73. Next base: position 164,779 of record NZ_CP067073.1, read on the forward strand.
CGCGACCGAAGAAGTGGCCGCGCTTGCGAGTGCTTTCGGCGCGCTCGGCGAACTTCACATCAGTCCGAACGAGCATCTCTATGAGATGTGCGTCTCCCCGGTCTGGGGCAGCCCGTCGCAACACACGCGCGACAGACTGCCGACGACCGTCATCTGCTCGATCGCTAAGGATGATGGCGGCCGCCTGCGTGAAAGACTGGCGCGCGGAGAGGCCGTGACTGCAACGCTTTGCGCGGAGGTCGACACGGGTTGGCGCGAGACGCCCTTGCTTGTTGCCGAGCTTCAACCGAAAGGCGACGATGGACCTTTCGTCCTGTTTTCCGGCCATCACGATACCTGGCATTTCGGGGTCATGGACAATGGCGGCGCCAATGCGACGATGCTCGAGGCGGCGCGCCTGCTCGCGCTTCGTGCCTCGGAATGGCGCAGGGGCTTGCGCATATGCTTCTGGTCCGGTCATTCCCATGGCCGCTACTCCGGTTCAGCTTGGTACGCCGACGAGTATTTCGACGAACTCGATCGCCGCTGCGCCGTCCATGTCAATGTCGATTCCACCGGCGGCGAGGGTGCTACCGTCCTCACCAATTCCGGTGTGATCGACGAACTCAGGCCCTTGGCTGCGGATGTGATCGAGCGTGTGACCGGACAGAAACATGCCGGCAGGCGTCATGGCCGCGCTGCGGATCAGTCCTTCTGGGGTATCGGTATTCCCTCGATGTTCGGCAGCCTCAGCCATCAGCCGCCGGGCCCTGTCAAGATGCTGACAGCGCTCGGATGGTGGTGGCATACGCCGCACGACACCGTCGAACATATCGATCCGGACAATCTTTGCCGGGACACGGCGATTGTTCTCGAAGTTCTCTGGCGGCTGCTGACTTTGCCCGTCCTGCCGCTGGATTACACTCAATATGCCGCCTCTCTCGACGAGCAGATTGGGCAATTGCAGGCAGCGCTTGCCGGCCGTCTCGACATCTCCGGCCTGTCCCGGGCCATCGAAGACTTGCGCGTCAACGCAAATTCGCTTCTGCAGGTGAGGGATCCCACGCCGGAAAGAGCAGCGCGGATCGATGCCTCGCTGATGCATGCCGGGCGGCATCTGGTGCCGCTGAACTATACGAGCGGCGAACGCTTCCATCCCGACTCCGCGCTGCCGCACGTCGCCTGGCCCTCTCTGGAAGGGCTGCGCGCGCTGGCGAGACTGGATGAAGGCTCGCCGGATACCGCCTTCTACGTCGTTCACGCGCGTCAGACGAGAAATCGCATCGCTCACGCGCTGCGGGAGGCCAATGCCGCCCTGCGAGCGGCTCTGGAGAACTGACGCCGAGAATACCGGATCTGACAAAAGGCCGCCTAAGCGGCCGAAAAGGGGAACGAACATGAAAAACAGAAAAATGCTTGCCGCCGTATTCGGCATGATTGCCTCCCTTGCTCCGCTGACCGCCGGCGCTAAGGATTGGACCCAGGTGAAGGTCGGCATCGAAGGCGCGTTCCCGCCGTGGAACCTGATGGATTCAAGCGGCAAGCTTGCCGGCTTCGACGTCGATCTCATCAACGATCTCTGCAAGCGCGCCAAGGTCGATTGCGAGCTGATCGCCGGCGAATGGAACGCGATGATCCCAAGCCTGAATGCCGGCAAATTCGATCTTGTGATGACGCTCGGCATCAACGAGAAGCGCAAACAGGTGGTCGATTTCACCGTACCCTATGCGAGCGGTGTCGCAAGCTTCCTGCTCGTGAAGGATGGATCGGTTTCACCTCTCCCGATGACGGGTGAGCGGCTCAATCTCAACGACAAGGCGAAGGCGGATCCGGTGATGGCGGAGATCGGCAAGGCCTTGAAGGGCAAGACGGTCGGTGTCGTCCAGTCGACCAGCCAGGAGCAGCTGATCAATTCCTATTTCGGATCGGATGTGACGGTGCGTGCCTATAAGAACTCCGGGGAGCGCGATCTCGATCTGAAGGCAGGTCGCATCGATGCCGGCTTCGACAGCGGCGTTTATGAAGCCTCCGTACTCGCCAAACCCGGCAACGACGATCTGATGATGTCCGGCCCCCTGGTGAAGGGTGCGATGTTGGCGACGGAGGTCGCTCTCGGCATGCGCAAGGGCGAGACCGATCTGAAGGCGAAATTCGACGATGCCATCAAGCGGGCGGCCAAGGATGGCACGATCAAGCAGCTCTCGGAAAAATGGAGCAAGATCGACCTGACGCCGACCTTCGAGGCCAATTGAACGCCTCCCGCATCCACCGTTCCCGGCCGAGGATAAGACCATGACTTCCCTTGCCCACGTCCATTCTTTCAGGTCAAGCGCATGAACCAGCCAACCCTATTCGAGCTTGCTGGCTTCGGTCCGGATGGGTGGGGTCATGCTCTCCTCGCCGGCGCCTGGATGACCATTCTTGTCGCGATTTCCGGCTATGCAGTCGGCGCCTGCATCGGAACGCTCGGTGCATGGGGCAAGATCGCTGGCAATCGGTTTGTCCGCGCCACGGCGGATGCCTATACGACGGTTCTTCGCGGCATCCCCGATCTGTTGGTCATCTATCTTTTTTACTTCGGCGGCAGCGCGGTCGTCACGGCCATCGGCAAGATGTTCGGAGCGGAGGGCTTCCTCGGTTTTCCGGGTTTCCTGGCTGGTTCCCTTGCCGTTGGCGTCACGTCCGGTGCGCAGTTCACGGAGGTGCTGCGCGGCGGGTTCAAGGCCGTGCATCCCGGCGAGATCGAGGCCGCCATCGCCTGCGGAATGCCGCGCTGGCTGCGCCTGCGCCGGATTATCGCGCCGCTGACCTTGCGTCATGCGTTGCCGGGGCTCGGTAACGTCTGGCAGGTCGTTCTCAAGGAGTCGGCGCTGGTCTCCATCACCGGCGTCGCCGAATTGCTGCGCCAGGCGCAGGTCGGTGCCGGCTCCACGGGACTGCCGTTCGATTTCTACCTGATCGCAGGGCTGATCTATCTGATGATCTCGACCCTATCCAGCCTGATCATCCAGCAGGCAGAGCGCCATCTGTCGCGCGGTGTGAGGAAACGCTGATGGATTGGCAATTCCTTGAAGAAACTTTCGTGAGCCTTGTCGCGGCGATCCCGTTGACGATCGAACTCGCGGTGACGTCGATCTGCCTCGGCGCCATCCTCGCATTGCTTCTGGCGCTCGCTCGCCTGTCGGGCGTCACCGTCCTCGACTGGTTTGCCCGGCTCTACGTCTTCGTCTTTCGCGGTACGCCGCTGCTCGTCCAGATTTTCCTGATCTACTACGGTCTCGGCCAGTTCCCCGTCATCCGTCACAGCATCTTCTGGCCGTTTCTGCGCGATCCCTATTGGTGCGCCGTCCTGGCGCTGACATTGAATACCGCGGCCTATGCCAGCGAAATCATCCGCGGTGGTCTGCTCTCGGTGCCGCATGGGCAGGTGGAGGCTGCGCGGGCTTGCGGCATGCACCGTCTCATGATGTTCCGGCGCATCATCCTGCCGCTTGCCATCCGTCAGGCGCTGCCGGGCTACGGCAACGAGATGATTTCGATGGTGAAGGCGACATCGCTCGCCTCGATCATCACGCTGATGGAAGTCACGGGCGTTGCGGCGAAGATCATTTCGGAGACCTATCGCGCCATCGAGGTCTTCGTCGTCTCAGGTGCCATTTACCTGGCGATCAACTTCGTGCTGACGCGCCTCATCCAGTTTGCCGAATACCGGCTGAGCCCGCATCTGCGCCCGCCCGTGCCGGCGACGCACGATACCGCCGCCGTGACGGCCCCCGTAGGAGATCCGCGATGACTGCCACGCCAATCGCACTCAGCGTGCGCGACATGCACAAGAGCTTTGGACCGGTCGAGGTGCTGAAAGGCATCTCGCTCGATGCGCTGGAAGGCGACGTCGTCTCGATTCTCGGCTCGTCAGGTTCCGGAAAATCGACATTCCTGCGATGCATCAATTTGCTGGAGACGCCCGATTCCGGTGAGGTGACCGTGGCGGGCGAAACGATCCGCATGCAGCGCACCGCCCGCGGCGCCCATCGCCCGGCCGACGGAAGGCAGGTCGATCGCATCCGTTCCCAGCTCGGCATGGTGTTCCAGAGCTTCAATCTCTGGTCCCACAAGACGGTGCTGGAGAACGTGATCGAGGCGCCCGTCCACGTCCAGGGCCGTTCGCGCGCCGAATGCATCGAGGAAGCGGAAGCGCTGCTCGCCAAGGTCGGCATCGCCGACAAGCGCAATTTCTACCCGGCTCATCTTTCGGGGGGCCAGCAACAGCGCGCGGCCATCGCGCGCGCTCTCGCCATGCATCCGAAGGTCATGCTGTTCGATGAACCGACATCGGCGCTCGACCCCGAGCTCGTGGGCGAGGTCCTGAGGGTCATGCGCGCGCTCGCCGAGGAGGGACGCACCATGCTCGTCGTTACGCATGAGATGGGCTTTGCGCGCGATGTCTCGAGCCGCGTCATCTTCCTGCACAAGGGCGTCGTCGAGGAAGACGGCAAGCCGCAGGATGTCTTTGCCGGTTCACGTTCCGAGCGCTTCCGCCAGTTCATCAGCCAATAATTTCAAGTTCAATCACAATGGGGAACTCGATCATGAAATACCTGACCGGACTTCTAACCGCGCTTATGATGGTCGCCACGTTCGCGACGGCGAGCGTCGCGCGCGCCGAGGACAAAAAGTGGACGCATGTCACCATCGCGACCGAAGGTGCCTTTCGCCCATGGAATTTCACCAAGGCGGACGGCAGCCTGGACGGATACGAGATCGAACTGATCAAATATCTCTGCGATCACATGAAAGTCGAATGCACGACCGTCATCCAGCCCTTCGACGGCATGATCCCGGCACTCAATGCGGGTAAATTCGACGCGATCATTTCCGGCATGTCGGCAACCGCAAAGCGGGAGGAGGTCATTGCCTTTAGCGATTCCTACGGCACCACCGGCCAGACTTTCGCAACCCTGAAGGATTCCCCGCTTGCCGATCTTCCCATGAAGGGCCAGGTGTTTTCCCTCGCGACGGATGAAGCCGGCGCGGCCAAGGCGCTGAAGGAACTCGAACCGATGCTCAAGGGCAAGACGATCGGCGTGCAGACGGCATCGATCGCGGCAACCTTCCTCGACAAATATCTGAAGGGCGTCGCCGATATTCGCGAATACAAGACGACCGAGCAGCATGACCTCGACCTGAAGGCCGGCCGCGTCGATCTCATCATGGCGTCGATGGCCTATCTGTCGACGGCGGCGGCAAAGCCCGGCAATGAAGATATGACCGTGACCGGACCGCGCTTCCAAGGCGGCCTCCTCGGCCGCGGCAGTTCCGTCGGTCTGCGCAAGGACGACACCCAGCTGAAGGCGATGTTCAACGATGCGATCGCGGCGGCAAAAGCCGACGGCACGATCGCGAAGCTGTCTCAGAAATGGTTCGGCTTCGACGTGACCCCGAAGTAAGTCCAGAACGAAGCCAAACGGTCGCCCCGTTCCATGGCCTTTGATCGTGCCGGGCAACGGCAGCGAAATGCTCTTTCAAACTTGTCATCCCGATGACGCGCCGGTCATCGGGATGATCCGGATGGCCGCCTCAGGCGCGCCGGCGAGAGTTGCCTGAGTCCAAGGCGATTATTTGGACGTCAGGCGGCGTCATTGCTGTCGGATCGAGCTAGGCGTTCCCGATCGTCCTTGCATTGACGGAATGGAATTCCAGAATTGCGCGAATGCCATGCAACCCAACCGGACAGCTTGGTCTACCATCACTCTTCCGGTCGGTTGAAATCAGTCCGGTGTCGGCAATCCATCTATCTTCGCCGATCAGTCCACGCTCAGAACGATTTTTCCTTGGACGTGCTCGTTTTCCAGTGTTCGTTGAGCGTCGGCGGCCATATCAAGCGGAAAAACCTTGTGAAGCAGGACTTTGACTTGCCCTTGCTCTATCAGATCGACGATTTCATGAAGCTGGCCCGCATTCGGCGTGGCCATATAGCCGGCAACCCGAATATTACCGGATACGGTGTCCGGTCGCTCCGGCTCGCCTAGTGTCGACACCAGAACGCCTCCGTTCTTGATAACTTCGAACGAGCGCTTTTGTGTTTCACCGCCGACAAGATCGAAAACCATATCGACGGGATCAAGCATATCCTCGAAACGTTCGGACTTGTAGTCGATGACCTGATCTGCTCCAAGGCGCCGGGCAAGATCGATGTCCAGCCCCGAAACAGTCGTCGCGACCCAAGCTCCCTTGGCCTTCGCGAACTGGATCGCGAAATGGCCCACGCCTCCACCCCCTCCATGGATCAGAACCCGCTGCTCGCTTCGAAGGCGGCCATGATCAAACAATCCCTGCCATGCGGTCATGGCGGCGAGCGGAATGGCCGCGGCTTCCTCGAAACTGATCGAGGATGGCATTTTCGTGAGCAACGCAGCCGGAACGGCGACATATTCCTCGTAGCCGCCCCGCTTCATGTCGAGGAACGCGATTACGCGATCGCCGCTGGCAAAGCCGGTTACTTTGCGACCAAGAGCCTCGACAGTGCCCGCAAGATCGCGTCCGGGAACGATCGGCAGGTCATCTTGCTTGACCGCGGGATAGCCACCCTTGCGGATCTTCCAGTCGACAGGATTGACACTTGCTGCCGCGACTCGAACCAAAACCTCGTTTTCACCGGGGGAGGGACGTTCGATCTGGTCAAGCCGCAAGACATCGGCATCGCCGAACTCATGCATTCTGATGGCCATCATCTTGGGCATGTTAAACCGCCTTTCCAGGAATTATGGCTGCCACCGGCGTAAGCCCGCCGCCGACATCACGACCGATTGATGAATTTATTGAAGCGACTTTCGCGACCGTCCTCCGTCTCTTCCTGATGGAGGAACGCCAACTTGTTATCGTCGAAGATCCGGAAGAATTCGTCCCAGCCGATTTCTTCGAAGTTTTGCTCGGGCTCACCAAAATCGATCCGCAAAAGGCCGCCATTTCCGCCGGTGCTTTTCACACGTGATGGACGTCCGTCTCTTGCTTCCACCCATTGACGGATTGTTTCATGATCTGTCGTTGTTTTCGATGCCGACATGGCGTCATTCCTTCGATGATTGCTGGTTCAGGTCTGCGAATGCGCTCCACCGGGTCTGGAAATTTCGGCGAGTGCGGGACCGGCGGACCCATCAGCCATGGAAACGGCGAGATCTCCGAGCGACAGTATGCCGACCAGCCGCTTGTCCCGGTTGAGCACGGGCAGCCGCCGCACCTGGATGTTGCCCAGGTTTGTCATCACGTCGTCGACATCGTCGTCCTCGAAGCAGTATTTAACTTCTGCCGACATCACGTCACCGATCCTGGTGTCGGGTCCCTTCCCGCGCGCGACCGCGCGTACTGTAATGTCGCGATCCGTGATCATGCCTACGAGCTTGTCGTTCTCGCCGACAGGAAGAACGCCGGCATCCAGATCGGCCATCATGACCGCGGCGTCGCGAATGGAATGATTAGGATTTGCGACGCGCACGTCGCGCGTCATTGCTGCGTTCACTTGCATGTCTCTGTCCTCCTTGAAAGAAAGACCCCAACTCGCGTAGGCGTCCAGAGTTCCTTCATCGGAGCAAAAGCAGCTGAAAAATGCATCGCCGCCTGCCAAAGCGGAACTTTCAGCTGTGCCTCCTGAGCTTGCGCCATGTGCGCCATCTTCGGCGAGGCAGCCCCGCTCACTCAATCTGCACGCGCTCCTCCGCAATAAATTATCCAGAGGGAACTTTCGATTTCCTGGTCGATTAGATCGCCGATGCCGTCCAAGCTTTAGAAATCCGCATTCAACATCAAGGAGCAAGTCAATGGATGATGATAAAGCCAAGCGCCACGAGCGAGCTTATAGGATATGGGAGGAAGAAGGGCGGCCCGACGGGCGCGATCTCGATCATTGGCAACGGGCCGAAGAGCAGCACCAAGAGACGGAAAGCGAAGCTGAAACATCTCCGGTCGCTAAAGACAAAGGGAAAAAAGCAGCCTACGCACGTCCTATTCGTGAATAACGCTCCGTGAATCCGCGGGCGTCTGTGTGGGGATTGTCGAGGAATTCGGTTGACCAGACGTCCGGAACAGGCCCGCAACGCCTGATCGACTTGCCACCCACGAAAACGTCAAGGAGACATCCATCATGAGCTGGACTGGAATTTGGCGCAATCAATATGGCTCGACGGTCGAGATCACCGACGAGCAGGATGGTTTAATCAGAGGTACATTCAAGACCGCGCTGCAAGACAGTGTCTTTTTTGGCTCCGAGTTGCCGGTGGCTGGCGTTTGGTTCGACGATTGCATAAATTTCGCTTTTGGAATGGCGGGCGAAGGTTCGACTTCCATCTGCTCATTCACCGGAATGTTGCGCGAGAAAAAGCTCCAGACGATCTGGCATGTTGTGACCAGCAGAAAGCCCGAGCAGCCCGGTCGCGCGCGAAAGCTCGGCTGGGCTCATTCCGTGCAAACCAACGCCGATACGTTCGAGCAAATATCCTAGTGCGCGTCGTGTGGAATGCCGGTGCCCGCCGGCTATACGATTGACGAAAGGTCGTGCGACATCGACCATGACGGAAAGGTGAACTGATCTGCGAGCTTTAGCAATCGAATATCGCTAACCTTAAAGGTGTATGACTGACTATTGGAGGTTAGTTTCGCCCATTCGATGTCTTGGCCAGCATCTCGCTCAGCGTTGCCGCCGAGAGCATGGCTTCGGCCAAAAGTTTCTTGAGCTTCTGGTTTTCTTCCATCAGTGCTCTCATTCTTTTGGAATCGAGACCGGCATTTCCGAAATGAAGGGATTGCCACCGATAGAAGGTCGGCTCGCTGATGCCGTGCTTGTGGCAAACATCAGCAACCGTCACCCCAGCCTGGTGCTCTTTCAGTATGCCGGTAATCTGGTCGTCGTCGAACTTTCTCTTGCCCATCACCGCTTCAGTCCTCACGAAATGCTCTATGGAAACTGTCGATAAGTGGCCTGATGGCATAGAACGCCACGCTGCTTTTGCCCGTTTCGATCAGTGTCTGCACGGGCATGCCTGCGACCAATTCGACATCGTTCATTTTCGCCAACCGCTCGTCCGTCACTCGGATCGTCGCGGCAAAGTATGGCTGGCCGCTCTGCGCGTCGGTGAGACGGTCCGCCGATACATACTCGACCCGGCCTTTCAGCAATGGAACACGCCGCTGATTGTATGGAAGGAGGTGAACCTGCGCCTCAAGCCCCGCACGGACGAGATTGATGTCTTCCGGTCTGACGTGGGCGGACACGATGAGGCGATCGCTGCGCGGCACAAGATCGACGAGCGGCTCGCCCGCGCCGATCACTCCGCCGGCGGTGTGGATGCGCAGGTTCATGATTGTTCCGTCTTCGGGTGCACGGATATCGGTCCTTGAAAGCTGGTCGTCGATCGCCCACAAGCGCTCACGCAATTGCATGATCTGACTTTCCGTGTCGCGCATACCCTGCGCGACTTCGCTCAGCCTGTCGCTCTCGAGCTTAGCGAGATCGGCCTGTGCCTCACTGATCACTTGGTAGGCGCGCGAAATCTGCGCCTCCACCTGACCCCGCTGGCCGGCGAGGTCCGCTTTTTCCCGCTGGAGGTTGAGAACAGTATTTTTTCGTTCCAATCCCTTGGCGTTGAGGGCCGTAACCTGATCCAGTTCCTGCTGCGAGATTGCCGCCCTGTCGGTCAGTGCCGCCTTCTGCGCGCCAAGCCCTACGATTTCCTGCCGCACCTGCGCGATCTTCTCGCTGGTGATGCCAACTTCCGCCTGCATGACCTGACGACGCGCTTCGAAGATTTTCCGCTGTCCAGTCAGAATCGCGCCGACCGAGGGATCTCTGTCCATTGCCGACCTGAGGTCCTGCGGAAAGGCGATGTGATCGGCGCCCGTCTGCTCGGCAAGCAGGCGGGCGCGGCTCGCTTCGGCGTCCCAAAGTTGCCCTTGAATATTGTCGCGCTCCGAGCGGGACTTCGTGTCGTCGAGTTCTATCACGACTTGTCCTGCCGCGACGGCATCGCCGTTTTTGACGAGTATCCGCCGCACGATGCCGCCTTCCAGGTGCTGAATGGTCTTGCGGCTCGACTCCGGTTCGATGACGCCGGATGCAACAGCCGCGCTTTTCAGCGGAGCCAGCACCGACCAGATTCCCAATCCGACTATGAAGAGGCCAATCAATAGGTTCCCCGTCCATATAACGCCCCTGAGCCGCGGGATGGGCGAAGGGGACGCGGGTCCGCGTTGTTTCGCACCAAGCACAGGCGCGTAGACCAGCTGTTGCCTGGCCGTCGCCATCGATCGTTCGGCAAAGCGCTGACTCGCTCTTGACGAATTTAAAAATCTCGCAAGCGTTGCGTCCAGTTGAACAAGGGTCATGACCGCATCCCTCCCTACGCTCCTGTTCGCGATGGCGGTTGAAGATAGGTCTCATAAATCCGCTCGCTGTCGCCGAAGGCGGCCACCGTCCCGTTGCGCATAATGGCGATCTTGTTGGTAATTGGCAGGATACCCATGCGGTGAGTTATGATAACAACGGTCATGCCCCTGGATTTCATGCGTTCAATCGCCTTGTGCAGCATGCGCTCGCCATCATAGTCCAGGCTGGAGTTTGGATCATCGAGAACGATGAGGGATGGATTTCCATAAGCGGCCCGTGCCAGCCCCAGCTGTTGGCGTTGAGCGCGAAGGAGCAGGCTACCACCTTCTCCAATATCGGTCTCGTAACCCTTTGGCAGCCGCATGATCGCCTCGTGCAATCCAACCAGCTTCGCGGCATCGATCGCTTTGGCGGGATCTCCTCCATCCAGCCGGCCGATCACATCCTTGATTGCTCCGCCGAAGAGCTCGATGTCCTGCGGCAGATATCCGACGTGGTAGGCCCCTCCGCAAAGACGCAGAGCCGAAACATCTACCCCACCAAGAAGGGCGCAACCGCTTGTTGCTTGCACGACGCCCGCAATAACACGACCTAACGTCGATTTTCCCGATCCGGAAGGGCCGATGAGGGCAACGCAATCGCCAGGCGCCAGGCGCAACGTGATTCCAGTTAGTATCTGCTTGTTGGCGAATGGTTGAATATAGCCGACGTTATCGAGAACCAGACCATTGGGTTCCGGCTGGGGCACCGTTCGGGCATCGCGTTCCGACGCAACGGCGATCAGCATCCGGTTCAGGCGATTGAAGGCGTTGCGAGCAAACATTAGGGAGCGCCATGCGCCTATTGCGCCCTCGATCGGCGCGAGTCCGCGCCCGAGCAGCAGGCTCGCGACGAAGATGATACCGGGGCTACTGTTGCTCGAGAGCACCAGCCAGGTGGCGGATCCCATCAACAGGATCTGCGCCAGTGTTCGGATCGATTTGGAGAAACCAAGAATGATCTCCGTCCGATGCATCGCGATGTCCTGTGCTCGTCTTGCCATTTCCGCATCGCGATAGACCACCAACGCGGCACCATATTCCATGCCCATTGCCCGGATCACCTCGATGTTTTTGAGGGCGTTCGCGAACCGCAGATAGCTTCTGGAGAGGGCAAGATTGGCGCTGGCAAGCGGTTCTTGCGTCGCTAGCTCCGTGAGGCATGCAAACAGCAGAAGCGCTAGTGCGCTCAGAAGACCGATCGCCCCAAGCAGCGGATGAACAAGAAAGAGCAGGAGCAGGAAGATCGGTGCCCATGGGAGGTCAAAAAACAGGGAACTTGCCGGGGAATCGAGGAACTGGCGTAAGGTGGTCAGGTCTCTGAAGCACTCCGTGGCGGCTCCTGCATCGGCACGTGCGGCATATTCGAATGATGCGGTAAGCACCATGGGCCGTAGCCTGTGATCCAGCCAGCTGCCAATGCGCGAGAGGGCTGCCCGGCGCACGATGTCCAGCGTTGCGCCAACCACCACGGCAACCGCGATGATTATTGTCAACATCAGAAGCGTGTCAGCGCTGCGGCTCGACAGGACCCTGTCATAGATCTGCAGGAGATAAACGGAAGGCGCCAGAAGGAAAAGATTGTAGCCGCAGCTATAGAGGAAAACCAGCCCAAGTGCTCCGGCGCAAGCCCGGAGCGCGATGACGAGCTGTGTCTGTTGGCGCGATGGCGTTACAGAAAGCGTTGCCATTATCCGATCTCGCTCTGCGTGATATTGACAAGACGAGGCTGCTGACGGGTTCCGCAACCTATGGGGTCGCCAGCTGAAGCCGGCGACCCTCTAGGCTTGGTGTTTATGAGCCAAGATGGCTGAGGTCGATATGGCCGAAGTCGTTCGAGAAATGATCGAGAGCATTGTTCACTGTCGTCGTTGAGGGGTCAGTGTGAACTAAAGCCGCCGAGATGTCGCCGCCGCGAGCCAAGTTGCCGTTGCCGCCGTTGCCGCCGACGCCCGCCAGAATGGTGGCATGCTGATCTGCAAGGAGCTGAGTATATTGTGTCGCCGTGGTATCCGCGCTGACCGCTGCCGTGTCGCCACCGCTCACGCTTCCCTGGCTTCCGTTGGAGTGAGAATCTCCGCCGGCGCCTCCCGCGCCGCTATTCGTGACTGCCGCCAGGAAGCCATTCTGGGCTTGCGTAAAGCCGCCAGGTCCGCCGCCGCCGGCAGTCCAATCTGCCATCTGCCCTACGTGATCGCCGTTGTGCAGATCGATGGATGCCCCGTCGACCGTTTGCGTGTTGGCGACATACGCAACCGGATTGTAGTCAATATTGCCATGACTGTTGCCATCGCCGCCGTTGCCGGCGCTCGCATCGCCGGCAACCGGGTCACTGAAATGGATCGTGTCGGATATTTGTGGGATAGGCATTGATGTTCCTCCTTCGATTTCGTTTCGTCCGTGTGGTTCTACGGCATGGATCTCCAGCGTCTCACCGCCCGCAATACAACCGCGGGCGAATATTATCCGCGGTCAAATCTGCGAACTATCTAGATATTCGGGGACGCTCCTTCAGGCGTATGCCTGGAGATAGGGAGCGTAACTTGAGCTAGGTGCGTAATGGCGGGTACCAGATGAGATGGCCGTCATCGGGCTTGCTGCCTGATCAACGCGCATGGTCTTTCGAGGCAAAGGCGGTTCAAGCAAACAGGCTGCATTCGGGTCTCTGCTTCAAGGGCGGCTTTGACGCCCGGATTCGCATCGGGCGCTAAATCCATGATAACCAAATGGCTATGATGCTAGCCGATAGGATGTAGACGAATTGCAGGCTCTGCTTTTCTCATGTTCAGGTGCACAATATCCGAAAAATTTTGGCCGCATGAGTTACCCACCTTGTGGATGTGCGGTCGATTGTGCAACGGAGATGGTTATGACGGAAACCCGTCCCTTATTGGAAGACTTGGCCAAAACAGGCACCGATCAAAACCTCATCGCCAATTCGGCTGCGGGGCATTTGGCTCTGGTGCCGACTTGGCTTCCGTTGGATGTCGCTTCGGCTCCGAACTACAACTCAGCCGGTAGCGGCGGCGACGGGATAAGCGAAGGCGTGATCGACAGTAACGCACTGGCCGTCTTCGTGCCTTCCAACGCTGCCATTGCGGGACCTCATTCGAGCGCGGACGCCTTCCAGGGGAACGATGCTTTGGTCAATCAGCATCCCACTGAAGTGGCTGGGATCGGCGGGAATGGCGGAAGCGGCAATATTGCGATCGGCGGCGGCGTCAGTCATGCCGGCACCGGTGGCAACGGCCTCTTTTTTGGCGGCCTCGTGAGTACCGATGTTGCGGTGTTTGCTCCCGTGAACGCGGCTGTGGCGGCTGGCCATGGCGCTGCGGCTCACGCCGATCAATCGAACAACGCCGTGTTCCTGCAGGGGGCAACCCAGATGGGCGGCATCGGTGGCTCCGGCGGGGACCATAACATCGCGATCCACGACTCGACGATGAACCCGGGAACCGCAGTTACGTTTACCGGTGACAATTATGCGGGGCATGGCGGCAACGGAGTTTTCGTCGGCAGCATGGTCGATGTGAACGTGGCCATCTTCTCCCCGATCAACATCGCGGTAGGCGCCGCAGGCGGTTCGGCCGAAGCCCATCAGACAAACAATGCGATTTTTGATCAGGGCACGATGCAGATTGCCGGCATCGGTGGCAACGGTGGCGGCTTCAACATGTCATCGGGGACGATTTTTACCGGCAACCATGAAGCTGGCGGCGGTGGAATCGGATCATCGACCGGCAGCATGGTCGACGTCAATCTCGCCTATTTCCATCCCATCAATATCGCAGTTCCTGCCGGTGGGACGGCGGACGCCCAGCAGATCGACCATGTTCTCTACGATCAGCATGCACTTCAATTGGCCGGCGTCGGCGGCCACGGTGGCGGCGGCAATCTTACGGACGCCCATTCGGCTCTCGTAGACGACATTCTGGGCTTCGTACATACCTGACAGATAGTCTCCTTGCGGCATTGTGAAGGCTCAATTTCATGAAGCCGTCTTCCGCGCCATTAAGAACCATATGCCGGATCGCTCCACTCTCGGGCCCTTGCCTCTCGGAGAGACAGGGCGCGGAATGTCCGGTCGCCGAGATGCTGAATATTCCGTCGTAACCCCATTTATGTTGCTATAGATCTCCGGTTTTCGAGGTCGCTGTATCTGATCGGCATCTGCAGGTACTAATCCAGTATTGCGGCTGCTTTAAGTTGAGGGATTCTCCGAAAACGAATCTGATCAACCGATGATTATGTCTAGTCGATTTTCCGTGGGTGCATGTATAGAAGATCATATGCATTTTAATATCATCGACGGTTTTGTTGATATGATTTCTGTACATGATTCCAATGAATGGAACTGATTTAATATATCCTCTGGAATGAAGATTTGTGTTGTTTATACATGCGATGGTTGACTAAATTTGCTCATTGCAGTTAATGACAGATATCGTGAGAGATAAGACTATTGATATCGATAGTACCTCTTTTTTGTGCCATGACATGAAACGGGAACGGAAATAATCTGGGTTGCGGTTGGGCTGCAAATATTCCGGGGAGCGGTCAAGTGTCCAACAGTGCCAAAGCCAAGCGCCATATCGGGCGCAATTTACCAACTATTGTCGTTATTCAGCATTCCACATTGGCGCGTACGACTGTGGTGAAGCTTCTTGAACATGAATTCGCCGGGTGGAACTTTGTCGACATGATCTCGACGGAAAGTCTCGATAGAGCCCTCGGTGCCGAGGTACGTTTGATTGCGCTGGATCTGGCCGGCAGAGGTGTCGAGAGTACAAGCCTGCGTGATGATCTCGCCGCGATTGCCGCGCGCTTTCCCGAGGCTCCCATCACCTTGCTCTTAAGTACGGATGATGCCGACATAGTCCGTCAGGCGCTCAAAATGGGCATCCGCGGCTTCTTTTCGACGTCGCTTCCCATTGATATCGCCCTTGCAGGCCTTCGTCTCGTTCTGGCGGGAGGAACATTCTGCCCGCAGCTGTTAGGCGTTGTTGCAGATGAATCAAACGAGCATGCTCCGGCCAGAAACGAGGCGGAGAAAAACCTGGATGAAAGGACGCAGTATTGGACGATTGCCGATTTCACTCCCAGGGAGGCAGAAGTCCTCGCAGAGTTGCAATGTGGCTGCTCAAACAAGGTTATTGCAGGAAAACTCAATTTATCGGGGCATACGGTGAAGATGCATCTGCAACACATAATGCGTAAGTTGCAGGCCCAGAACCGGACTGAGGTGGTCGCTCGCCTGGTTCGAAGAGCCGAGGGCGGGAATGACGCCTCCCCGAATTAGGGTGGTATCGCACGTGCCAACATGGTCGATGCGGGGGCTGCGCGACCAGCGCCATATCCAGGGCGCAGCAGGGGCGAGGCGTTTGCCCGCGAGAGCCTCATGTTTCGTATTGCAATTGCAGCCGCGATGCCATTAGCGCTTGCCGAATGCACGCAGAAAGGTCTTCGTTGCCTCTCTTGCCATACGATGGACTTCTTCCTCTGGAGTTGGACGGCCGATCTGTTGGTTGATCCGCAGATCTGTTGCGAGCAGCGCCATATACTGCCGCGCGGCAAGTGCCGGATCCTCTATGTCGAGATGGCCAGCCAGCGCAAGCTGCGCCAGGCGAGCTGCGATGGCGGGGTATTTCTTGCCCGGTCCGTATTCCTTCCAGGTCTCGAACAGTTCGGGAAATCTGCTGCCTTCGGTCTCGAGGAGCTTGCGTAGCCAGCGACCATTCGAATCGCAGACCGCCTTGCGCAGGAGAAGCGATGAAAATTCGGTGAGTTCCTTTTCGAGATCGACAGGCGCCACGGGAAATGTGTCCAACACCCGAAAGAAGTCGGCGCTCGACTTCTCGGTGATCTCCGCAACCACGACCTTGAACAGATTATCCTTGTCGCCGAGTTGATTGTACACCGTCTGACGCGACACGCCGGCTCTTGCCGCGATGGCATCGATGCTCGCCGCCGCAAACCCCTCCTCGGCAAAAATGTCTGCGGCCGCGTTCAGGATTGCCTGACGTTTGCTGGTGGCGGGCGGACTCTCTGTCTCGGAAGAAACCGCTGCGGGCGAAGTTTTCATGACACCATCATATAGGACTTGACTAGTTGGACAATACTGTCCAAAATATTTTACAGGAATGACGGATTACGCGTTGGAACCATTTCCGTCTTTCCGCTGCCCCATCTATAATCGCCCACTCAATCCCCGTCACATGCTTTTTTGTATGAGGCTTTGCTTCGTCCGGGGAATGGTGTGCGGGAAAGGTTTTTTCCGTGCAGAGCAAGGATTCCGTTTCATCGCCCCGAGCCGGCGGCTCCCACCATGCCATCGCCCTTGGCCTCCTTTCAGCCGTGGGTCTCTTTGCCCTCGACATGTATCTACCCGCGTTGCCGACGATCAGTCTGGATCTTCACGCGGACAGCCATGCAGTCCAGGCAAGCCTGATCTCCTTCTTCGCCGCCATGGCTGTGTCGCAGATTATCTACGGTCCGCTGTCGGACATGTTTGGCCGGAAACGGCCTCTCTATGTCGGTCTGGCGCTCTACATCCTCGGCGCGATCGGCTGCGCGCTCTCCACCGATATTGGCTGGCTGGTCGCCTTCCGTTTCATTCAGGGCACAGGCGCCTGTGCCGGCGTCGTGATTGCCCGCGCCATCGTGCGCGACCTGCATACGGGCGCGGCCGCCGCGCAACTGATGTCGCGGCTTATGCTGGTCTTTAGTATCTCACCTATTCTGGCGCCGCTCGCGGGCAGCATCGTGACGGTGTTCGGGAACTGGCGGCTGATCTTTTGGGTCATGGTCTTCGCCGGCGCTGTCGGCTTCGTCGCGGGCCGCTTTTTCCTTGAGGAGACCCGTGCGGTTGATGCGCGCAGTGAAAGCAGCCTCGGCGGAGCATTGAGAGCCTATGGAACACTCCTTAAGGACCCGTATTATCTCGGTCTGGTCTTGATGGCCTCCTTCGGCATGTCAAGTTACATGATTTATGTCGCCAACTCCTCCTTCGTGCTCATCGGCCATTACGGGCTCTCTCCGAGCTTTTACAGCGTGGTCTTTTCGGTCAATGCGATTGGCTTCATCGGCATGTCGCAGATGAACGGTTGGCTTGCCCGCCGGATTGGTTTGCGCAAGGTGATTCGCGGTGCGGTATCCGGTTATGCGCTGACGATGGTGGCGCTGGCTGTCCTGATGGCCGGTGGCATCGATAGCCTCGACATCATGGCGGCCTTTCTGTTTGCGGGCTATGCCTTTCTTGGAATGATCGTGCCGAATGCGGCGGTACTGGCGCTTGAACATCATGGTCGCATCGCCGGCACGGCTTCGGCGATGATGGGGACGGTCCAGTTCATGACGTCGGCGCTGGTGGTTGGCGTCAGCGGCATGTTTATGGATGGCACGGCGAGACCGATGGTAGCCGTCGTTGCCATCTGCTCGGCCATCGTGCTCCTCCTTTCGATCGCAGTGCTGAAGAGCAGGCATGTGGTGGCCGCTGAATAGGGACGGGTGAGGGAGCCCAATGGGGACTTTGCGCCTTCATCGTGGCTAGGCTACCGTAGGCAGGGGCCATTGGGCACTTTACTGGAGATGAAACCATGTTCACTCACGTCATGATAGGAAGCAACGATTTGGAGCGAGCGAGAAGCTTCTACGACGCCACATTTGCTGCACTGGGAGGCAATCCCGGCGAGATGGACGCGAGAGGCAGGCTGATCTATACCCATGAGGGCGGCCGGCTCATGATCACGAGACCCATCGATGGCAAGCCGGCGACCGCGGCCAATGGCGGGACTATTGGTATAGCCGCCGCGACCCCCGACCATGTTCTTGCGTGGCATGCCGCCGGTACGGCACATGGGGGCATGGCGATCGAGAGCCCGCCCACGGAGCGTCCAAACGGGTCATTCGTCGCATATCTTCGCGACCCGGACGGAAATAAATTGACCGCGCGGACTCCGCCGACGAAGTGAAGCAGGTGT
Organism: Rhizobium sp. AB2/73; assembly: GCF_020871915.1. Lineage (NCBI taxonomy): Bacteria > Pseudomonadati > Pseudomonadota > Alphaproteobacteria > Hyphomicrobiales > Rhizobiaceae > Rhizobium > Rhizobium sp. AB2/73. The sequence continues at coordinate 183,150 of NZ_CP067073.1, forward strand.
CAAGCAGCGCCTGGCAAACGGCGTGATCGATGCTCAAGAGGCGAATAGGCGTGGGATGTCGCCTTCAGGCGGACCTCCGTTGGGGCGGCATCGTGCCTTCCCTTCAGCCATTCCAGTCATCTCGGCGATATCCTGAAAGCCGTCGATCGGGTGAGCGTTGGCCTTCACGTCGAGGTAATCACAGCTGAGAGGTTATCGCGAAACGGCTCGCCTTCCTCCAGCGATGGACAATCATCCCTTATGTGCTCGAAGGGCGGGCTAGCCCATAGTCGGCAGTCTGTCTATTGCTCGCCTTCGTCTGCGTCTTGTCTCCTCGCCTCTTGCGTGGGCGCGATCCGCCGCCCGGAAGGGTTTAAATCTGTCGCCACGCCCCGATCAGCATGCGCATGAAATGCTCTGCGGCGGGGGACAAGGTGCCCCCGCGACGGCGCACAATGCCGATGGTGCGAGAGATTTCGGGGTTTCTGATCGGGCGCGTGATCAGGAAGGGATGTTCTCCCTGGGGGGTCGCCATTTTCGGCAGCACGGAAATCCCGAGCCCTGCCTCCACAAGGCCGAGCGATGTGGAAAGATGGGTCACTTCGTAAAACCAGTTGAGCTTGATGTTGGATCTGGCCAGAGCGGCATCGAGTAATGTCCTGTTCGCGCTCGAGCGATGAACCGTAATGAGGGGATAAGGCTCGAGATCCTGCCATCGGACCTCTTTCTTTTCAGCTAGCGGATGGTCCCGCTTGGCCGCCAGGACAAACGGATCTTCCGCCAGCCTCTCGAAGACCAGATCGCTGTCCGAGCTTCCCATGATGTTGATTCCGAATTCGACTTCGCCGCGCGCCACAGCCTGAAGTGCGTCGGTCGCAGTCAGATCGAGGATCCGAAGCCGAATATTTGGATATTCACGGTTGAACTGGCGGATGACGGAAGGCAGGAAATAAAAGGCTGCCGTCGGCAGGCATGCAATCGTCACCAGGCCCCCGCGCTTGGCTCCCAGTTCCCGCATCGAAAACAGCGAACCGTCGAACTCTTCGAGCATACGCTGCACCAGGGGCACGAGCTCGGTTCCAAGAGCCGTGGCCGCGACATGGCGCGTCGTCCTTTCCAGCAGCGGCGCGCCGATCGCCTGCTCCAGCTTTTGGATGCGCCGGCTGAGCGCCGGTTGCGACATGTTCAGCTGATCGGCCGCGCGATGAAAGCCCTGCAGCTCGACCACGGCGAGGAAGGCTCTAAGGTCAAGGATCTCACAATTGATGTTCATTTCGTATCAATGTCCTCGATTTTAGCATTTCACATATCAATCATTAATTCCATAATAGCAATAACAGAGCGGATTAATACGATAATCACATCATCTGGCGAGAAAAACGCATGAATGATTTACTCTCCATACCGTGTGTCCTGATGCGGGGCGGCACCTCGAAAGGCCCGTTCTTTCTGGCGTCGGACCTGCCGCAGGACCCGGCCGAGCGAGATCAAGTGCTTTTGTCTGTGATGGGTTCGGGGCATCCGCTTCAGATCGATGGCATCGGAGGGGGAAATCCGGTCACCAGCAAAGTTGCCATCTGCGGACCCGGAACAGTGCCCGGCGCGGATGTGGACTATCTGTTCGCGCAGGTTCGCGTCGACAGACAGATTGTCGATACCTCACCCAATTGCGGGAACATGCTGGCGGCTGTCGGGCCGTTCGCGATAGAGGCGGGGCTTGTGCCGGTCGCCGGAGACACCACCCTCGTCAAGATCTTCAACGTCAACACCGGCAAAATGATTGAAGCCGAGGTTCCGACACCGAATGGTGCGGTCGCCTATCTCGGCGACGCAAGAATTGACGGCGTGCCCGGCCAGGCCGCTCCGATCGCGCTCACGTTCAAGGATGCGGCGGGTGCGCGAACGGGTCAGCTTTTTCCAAGCGGCAAATCGATAGAGACGATCGCCGGCATCGATGTGACCTGTATCGATTGCGCAATGCCGATGCTCCTGATCGAGGCGGCCTCGCTTGGTGTGACCGGATACGAGAGTGCTGCCGAGCTGAACGGCAATCATTCGTTGGTCGAGCGGTTGGAGGATCTTCGCATCCTTGCCGGCGAGAAAATGGGAATGGGTGATGTCCGCAGTCAAGTCACCCCGAAACCGGTCCTCATCTCTCCCGCCAGACAAGGTGGTGCATTGAACGTCCGATATTTCATGCCGAATGAATGCCATCCGTCACTGGCGACGACAGGCGCTGTCGGGATCGCAACGGCTTGTGTAAGCGAAAACACCGTGGCATCCCGGCTTATCGGCGTTCAAACACCGCCCGTCGTGCTTTCCATCGAACACCCCAGCGGCCATCTGGACGTGAAGTTGCAGTTGCGGGATGGGAAGCTCGTCGCCGGGATTCTTCGCACGGCGCGCAGGCTTTTTGAGGGCCATGTCTTTGCAAAGCCTGCCAAAACGCTGGTTTGTGCAGCATAATCAATCAACCCATGGTGCCGGGAGGGTGCCAAAATGGAGGAGATCAGATGAAAAAGCTTATTCTCGCACTCGCGGCAGCGGTAGCGCTGTCCGGAACGGCCTTGGCGGAACCTGTTCGCATAAGCGTGGGTTCCTACAACCTCAATAACCTGCCTTTCCCGGTCGCGCAGGGCTTGGGTCTTTATGAGAAAGAGGGGCTGGAGGTTATCGTCGAAAACTTCGCGTCGGGCGGATCGAAGACCTTGCAGGCCCTGGTTGCGGGCTCGACGGATGTCGCTGTCGGCTTTTACGACCATACGATTCAGATGCAGTCGCAGAACAAGCACGTTGTTGCCTTCGTGGAGCTCGGGCGCAATTCCGGGCTCGTTCTGGCCGGCGGCAAGGACGCGAAATTCGATCCGAAAAATCCGGAAACGATCAAGGGCGCCAAGATCGGAATCACCGCTCCGGGATCGTCCTCGGATTTCTTTATTCGCTACTATCTTCAGCGGCATAAGCTCTCGGCGAACGACGTTTCGATCATCGGCGTCGGATCGGGCGCTGCCGCCGTTGCAGCTCTTCAGCAGGGCAAGATCGACCTGCTCGTCAATTATGATCCCGCGGCGACGTTCGTTGTCGAGAAGGGCGTCGGAAAGATCCTGATCGACGCCCGCAACGACGATGGCGCCAAGGAAATCTATGGCGGCATCTATCCGACATCGGTCCTTTACGCCACGCAGGACTACATCGCCAAAAATCCGGAGACCATTCAGAAGGTCACCAACGCAACGGTAAAGGCGCTTCAATGGATGAAGACGCACAGTGCCGCGGAGATCGTCGAAAAGCTTCCGCCGGAATTCATTTCGGGCGACAAGGAGACATATATCAAGGCAGTTGAAAACGCGCGGCAGATCTTTTCCACGGACGGGCTGCTCGACGAAAAGGATATCAAGACGCCTCTCGATGTCCTGACTTCGTTCAACGACAAGGTCAAGGCTGCCAAGATCGACCTTTCCAAGACCTATACCAACGAATTTGTAGCTAAGGTGCCGGCGACGGCATCGAACTAAGGGAGGTTAAGATGTCCGTGACAGCCTTAAAGCCGGCAACACAGACACCTCATGCAGCGGCGTCCAAGGCAATGGTGGCAATCGAAAATGTCACTATGTCCTTTGGTTCCTTCGTCGCGGTCCAGGATGTAAATCTGACGGTGGCCGATGGCGAATTCGTCGCCATCGTGGGGCCGACAGGCTGTGGCAAAAGCACGATCCTGAATGCGATCGCCGGACTTCTGAAGCCGGCAAAGGGCTCGGTCTCGATTGATGGCAGCGTGGTCTCGGGCGTCCAGAATAACATCGGCTATCTGTTTCAGCAGGATGCCCTGCTCCCGTGGAAAACCGCGATCGAAAATGTGGAGCTGGGACCCATGTTCCAAGGTGTCAGCGCCGGAGAGCGCCGGGAGCGGGCTCTCAAATGGCTGGCGAAGGTCGGCCTCAAAGGCTTCGAAGACCGCTATCCGCACCAGCTTTCCGGCGGCCAGCGTAAGCGTGTGCAAATGGCGCAGGCGCTGATAACCGGGCCGAAAGTGATCCTGATGGATGAGCCTTTCTCCGCGCTCGACATCCACACTCGGCATTTGATGCAGAATGAGCTGCTTCGGCTATGGCAGGAAGAGCGGCGGGCTGTGGTTCTGATTACGCATGATCTTGAGGAAGCGATTGCTCTGGGGGATCGTGTCGTGGTTCTGGCGTCAGGTCCCCGGTCGCGCGTCATCGACAGTTTCCCTGTCGATCTGGAGCGGCCTCGCGATGTCGCGGAGATCAAGCTCGATCCCCGTTTTACTGACCTCTATCGCAATATTTGGGCTTCCCTGCGCGGCGAAGTGGAGAAAAGCTATGAACGCCATGACTGAGAGACTTACCCAACTGGCATTGCTGCTCGTCATTGTCGGCGGGTGGGAGATCGGCGTGAACCTTGGCGTGATCGATGTTTTCTTCTTTCCCTCGCCTGTCGATATCATAAAGCAGGTGTTCGCATGGGTTACCGATCCAGGCTTCTTCAAGCATGTGACCATTACCTTGACCGAAACGGTGCTCGGCTACATCATTGGCACGGCTCTCGGCGTTGCTGCGGGGGTATGGCTCGGCCTGTCACGCTCGGCGGCCCGAATCCTCGATCCGTTCATCAAAGGCCTGAACGCCATTCCGCGCGTGGTCCTTGCTCCGATCTTTGTCCTTTGGCTCGGTCTGGGGCTCTGGTCCAAGGTGGCTCTCGCAGTCACGCTCGTTTTCTTCGTGACCTTTTTCAACGCGATGCAGGGCGTGCGTGAAGTCAACCCCGTCGTGCTGTCGAATGCCCGCATCCTCGGCGCGAAGAAGTCCGAGCTGCTGCGTCACGTCTATTTCCCGGCTGCGGCGAGCTGGATTCTGTCTTCGCTTCGAACATCCGTGGGTTTTGCGGTCGTCGGCGCCATCATCGGTGAATATCTGGGTGCGTCGGCCGGTCTGGGATACCTCATCGCGCAGGCGGAAGGTAACTTCGACGCCGTCGGCGTCTTCGCGGGGATCTTCATTCTGGCCGTGTTCGTCCTGTTGATCGATCTCGTCCTGGATTTCGTCGAGGCTCGTCTGATCAAGTGGCGTCCGCGCGCGGCGGAACGGACCACCTGATTGCGCTTCGGTTGCCGAAAGCTCTCGTCGCAAGACAGGGCTTTCGCAACTCGCCAGCTTTTCGAGTTCACAATCGTTCGGCGGCGAAAACCACCCCAACGCCCCCGGCGCTGCCGGGTGTTCGTCTATCACCGATGCTGAACCACGGGGCGTTGACTATTGATCATCGGGCCAAAGAAAGGACAGTCTCGAACAGTACCTTTGCGCCTGTCTCGATATTTTCCGAGGTGACAAATTCAGCCTCGTTATGACTGATGCCATCTCGGCACGGAACAAATATCATCGCTGTCGGTGCAACACGGCTGATGAAAAGTGCATCGTGGAAGGCACCGGAAACCAATTTCATGTTGGAAACGCCCAGCCTTTCGCAAGCCTTGTCGATCACATCGACGATTGTCGTGTCGAATTGTCCAGGTGCCAAGTCGAAGCGTTTTTTGATGAGCACATCGACCATATGGCGCATAGCCGACGCGCGGCATTCCGCCTCGATTTGAGCTTCTATGGAAGAGAGCGCGTCTTCCCGCGGATGGCGGATGTCGATGGTGAATGTGACCCTGCTCGGAATGACGTTGACGGAGCTGGGTTCGACGCTCATTCGACCAACGGTCAGCCGCGCCATCGGATCGGTCGGCATGACGAGGAGCTGCAGTTGTGCAATCGCCGTGACGGCCGCCGCCATCGGATCTTTGCGGAATTCCAGCGGAGTGGTGCCGGCATGGGCGGCCTCGCCGCTGAAGGAAACTTCGAGCCATCTGGTTCCTTGTACGCCGGTGACGAGGCCGATCGGGACGCCCGCGCGTTCGAGAACGGGTCCCTGCTCGATATGCATCTCAACGAAGGCGGACACCGCATGGCCGACCGACTGCATCTTGGCTTCCGGCAGCGCCTTCAATGTCGCCGCCAATTCATCGCCAAGCCTTGCCCCGTCGGTGCCGCGCATATCCTGCCACCCAGCCATGTCGCCCGCGCCAACAAAGGCCATGGATCCCATACAACCGGGAGAGAAGCGGCTACCTTCCTCGTTGGTCCAAGACACAACTTCGACGGATCGTTCCGTAACGACTCCGGCATCCTCAAGGGCTTCCAGTACCTCGAAGGCGGATAGCGTGCCAAGCGCACCATCAAACCTGCCTCCCGTGGGTTGGCTGTCAAGATGGCTGCCAATCAAAACGGGTGGCAATGAAGGATCATGTCCCTCACGCCGGATGAACAGATTGGCAATCGCATCCTGGTGGACTTTGAAACCGCGGGCAACGGCCAGTTCAGCAAGCCGGCGCCGGGCCGTCCTGTCTCCGATGCTCAACGCTTGACGGTTCACCCCTCCCGCTGGCGTTGCTCCTATCGTTGCAAAATGGGCAATGCGCCGCAGCAGACGCTGCGCATTGATTTGTAGGTATGACGTCATCGATGGATGCCTGTCACGAAGTCTTTTACCCGTTGCGGATCGACCGCGTTCCACCAGACGCCATCATACTTCAGTGAGCTTGCAATGATCACACCATCGGCTACCGACAGAATGTCGTTACCATTTTCCGGCGTCACACCGCTGCCGACGAGGGTCGGCAGGCCCGCCGCCTGCTTGATCATTCTGATGTAATCGAGATCGGCCGCATGTCCTGTCCTTTGCCCTGTGGCGATAATGGCATCCGCGTCAAAGAAGACGAGATCCTTGACCTGTTCCTCGACTGGCCGGTCCGCAACGATGGCATGCGCTCCATGTTTGACATGGGCATCGGCGAAGATGCGGATGCCATGGGCATTGAGCCGTGCGCGATAGCGCATTGCGCGGGCAGCTTCTCCCTCGATGAAGCCTTCATTGGCGACATAGGCGTTCGCCCATTGATTGACGCGCACGAAGCCCGCGCCTGCCGCACTGGCGATTGCAAGCGCCGGAATGGCGGCATTGGCAAGAACATTGATGCCGATCGGACCGCCGAGTTCGCGACGGATGCGATCGGAGATGACGGCCATGTAGGCCGAGGTTTCGGGGCCGATGTCATCGGGCTTGGAAAAAGGAATATCGCCGTGGTTCTCGATGATCACGGCGTCGCTGCCGCCGCCAAGATAGGCGCGGGCATCGTCAAGCCCGCGCTGGTAAACGGTCTCGATCTCCTCGCCGGAGTAGCGCGGCGCACCGGGAAGCGGCGCCAGGTGAACGACGCCTATGATCGCCTTTTCGCGCCCGAAAAGATCGATGAGCGCGTTGCTAGCTACCTGCCCGATGGGTTTCATTGTCCCACTCATGTGTTTTCCAGTTCTGATCTCTTGATGATGTCCAAAATTTCCACCCGCGAGGGATAGGAGGCGAGCGTTCCAAGACGACCGACGGAGATGCCGGCGGCCTTGGTTGCCACGTTCGCGGCTGCGGCCAGGGATTTTCCTTGTGCGAGCAGGCCGACGAGGACGCCCGCAAAGCAGTCACCGGCACCACTGGTGTCAACGACCGCGCTCCTGGGCGCCGCGAGGAAAACTGGTGTTTGATCCGCCCGATCCCATATGAGGCTGCCTTGGCTTCCAAGCGTCACCACGACGCTTCTCGCTCGGTTCTCCAAAAGCAGGTTTGCCGCTGCCCTTGGGCTTTCCATGCCCGTCAGTGCCGTGGCTTCGCCTTGATTGACGATGACAAGATCCACGTCGGCAAGATCCTCGACCGTCATGTCCGATAGAGGACTGGCATTGAGCACCGTCCTTAGACCTGACCTTCCGGCAAGCTTCAGACAGCTGGCGGTGACCTCGCTTGACAGGTTGCCCTGCATCAGAAGGATGTCGCCCTTGCTCCAGGTCCGCGTCAGGGCCGATTGCCGGATCGGATCGAAGGCTCGCGCGCAGGCGACGGCGCTGACGATTGCGTTTTCGCCGCCTTCTTCCAGCAGGATCGTCGAACGGTCGGTGGCAAGAGGCAGGCGGATCAGTCGATCGACCTCGAGGTCGCTCTTCAACGTCTCGCTCACGCCATCCGCCATGTCGTCGTCGCCAAGCGCGCTCCAGAAGCACACCGTTGCCCCGCTTCGCGCCGCCGCCACCGCTTGATTGGCACCCTTGCCTCCCATGCCTTCAACGATCGAGGTCGCGTTGAGCGTTTCCCCCGGACGCGGCAGGCGCGGCAGGCGGAAGCTCGTATCGACGCAGACATTGCCGACGACATGGAGGCGCATGGGCGTCAGTCCTTGAGCGTTGCCCAGGCCAGCATCTGCTCGAAGAGCGTCTTGTAGCCGTTCCAGGCAATGAACTCCGGCGGCAGCCAGTGTGGACCGACATCCGAAGTCCAGACGAGTGTTCTGCCGGCGCCATAGGTGCCGGTTACCAGAAGTGGCTGTGAACCATATTCGCCTGAAACCGTCGCAAGCACGTCAGCTCCTGGCTTCACCTTCACCTCATTGAAACCGAGAAGGTAGGGCCAATCCTTTCCGAGGCCCTTGAGAACCGGATGGGTGTCATTGCCCGTCACGACGGGCGAAAACCCCTCGGGAACTTCAACGCGGTCATCGATGGCAAGGCAGGTTACCGGCAGCACCTCCTCCACCGGTGTTTTATGATAGCGCGCGCCGCCATTGATGCCTTGGAAGCTGTAATAGCCGCCGAACATCAGCAACGCGCCGCCATTTGTAACGTAATCGCGCAGCAGCTTCAGCCGGTTCGGTGTTCTCTTGGAATGAATCCAGGTATCAGGATGCAATAGCAGCGTGTTTGCGCCGATATCAGAGAGAATGATCGCGTCATATTGCGCGAGTGCTTCGGCTGTCAGCGGGAAATCACGCTGCGCCTCATGGGCCGGCATGAAGGTGACGTCAAAGGCGCTGTCCTTCAATGCCTTCAGCAATTCGTCGGCACCGGTGTGATAGGTCACCGTCGGAAACTGATCGAAACCTTTGATATGGGTGGCGGTCGAAACCCATGATTCACCCGCCAGAAGAACCTTTTTTTTGCTCATGTCTGCTCCTTGGATGCACCCGACCTTCAGGCCGAGGCGGAAAATACCGATTGGGGATTGGTGATCAGCATTTGGTCGATCGCCTGCTGGTCGACACCGTGACGCTTCAGTCGCGGCAGGAAATGCTTGAGAATGTAGCCATAGCCGAAGCCGCCATAGCGGGTCAGCATGATCTTGAGAAAGACGTCCTGGGACAGAAGCAGCCGATCGGCGAAGCCCAGGTCTATGAGCGCCCTGATCGCCCTAGCGTTCTCCTCGTCCGATGGCGATTGGGCATCCTGATCGGCGTAATAATAATCCATGCCGATCATGTCATATTCCAGGAAGGCACCGCGTTCTGCGAGGCTCTTTTGATATTGAAGATCATTGTGGCTGGGATTCATGTGGCAGAGCACAGTGTGACGCAGGTCCGCGCCTTCGCTCTCGACCACATCAAGTACGCGATGGGCAAGGCGTTCCCATCCCGGCAAATGGATGGATAGGGGCAGGCCAGTCAACCGCGAGGCTCGTGCCGATGCCCTCAAGGATTTTTGCTCCTCGGCTGTAAAGTCCTTGCTGACGCCGACCTCACCGATGATGCCTGCCATGATATCTGGCTGGGTTTCGCCACCGCCGACGTCGTTGACGATGAAGGCGGTGACTTCGTCCAGATCCATGCCCTTCAGCCACTCCGGATGCGTATGCTCCAGGTAGAAACCGGTTCCCATGATGATCTTTAGGCCGGACATGCGGGCGATGCGGGCCAATTGTTCGGCATCGCGCCCTATGCCAAAGTTTGTGGTTTCCACCACGGTATGGCCGCCAAGCTTCTGGAAGCGGGAAAGTTCGGCTAGCGCCAGATCCCGATCATCCAGCGAGACGTTGTCGCGGTTCATATAGGGGTTCATCCGCAATTCGCCGATGATCTCTATTCCAACCGGCTGTTCGGCGATCGCCTTTTCGTCTGGATGGCAAGGGCACTTCCATGAGGTCGCTCCGTCAAGGAAGATGTGCTCATGCATGAGCGTCACGCCCATGTCCGCGACCGGAATTGGGCCGAGCACGGTCATTGCGCATCCGGTATGAACGCCAATGGCGTGCCGCGTTCTGGCCCCCTCGGCAAAGAGATGATCCATCATGCTCAGCGGCCCCTTACCGCGCCTTTGAAAAGGCGGAAGTTCAACCAGATTGCCACGAGGATAATGACCCCGGTGACGATCGGCGTGAGGAAGGGCGACATGTGCGAGAGGATCAGGCCGTTGGCGATGACGGCAACCGTCAGTGCGCCGAGCACCGTTCCGACCACTGAACCGCGCCCGCCGAACAGGCTCGTACCGCCCAGTACAACCGCGGCGATAACATCGAGCTCGAAGCCTTGCCCGGCATTTGAGGAGCCGGACCCCAGGCGCGCGGCGAGAATGATGCCGGCGACGGAGGCTGCCACGCCCGATATCACATAGACGAATAGGGTGACTCGCCGCGTGTTGACGCCGGCGCGGCGCACCGCCTCGGCATTGGCGCCGATGCCGGTGACGTATCGCCCGAACGGCGTTTCGTTGAAGGCGATATAGGCCGCGATGAGGGCGACGATCGCGATCATCGCGGGGGCAGGGATGCCAAAGAACCAGGCTTGGCCAATCGCCGTGAACGGGCTCTGCGGATCGACCGGAATCGAGTAGCCACCGGTGATAAGCAGCGCCAGCCCCCTGATGACCGATAGTCCGGCCAGCGTGACGATGAAGGCGGGGATCCGCTCATAGGCGATGAAATATCCTTGGATTAATCCGGTCGCCGCGCCAAGAAGCATCATCAAAACAACGACAATCGGCCACGCGATTTCTGCCTGCAGGCAGGCGGCCGAAAGTGTTGCTGCAAGGGCCAATACGGATCCAACCGAAAGATCGATACCGCCTGTCGTGATGACGAAGGTCATGGCCGCCGCCACGATCAGCAAGGGGGCGGATTGTCTGACCACGTTCAAGAGATTGGGAGCGGTCAGAAAGACATTTGTAAAGAGGGAGAAGAAAATGCAGACCGCGATGAAAAACAGGGCGATTGAAACAATGCCGCCATTGGCTATCGCCTTGTCGTAGAGGCGAGCCTTCCGCAGCCGAGACGACGTGCCGGTTTGGGCGTGAGAGGATGTCATGGTCATACGGAAGCGCCTCGCTCGGTATGTTGGCCGGCCGAGCGCGCGGAGAACTTGCGACCGACGATCAGGTTGACGACTTCTTCGATATTTGTTTCGGCGATAAGTCGCTCGGCGACGTTTTGTCCTTCATACATCACCTGGATGCGATCGCAGACGAGGAAGAGATCCTGCAGCCGATGCGTGATCAGAATGACGCTGACGCCGCGGGCGCTGACCGTGCGGATGAGCTCCAGCACCGCCTCGACCTCGGCAACAGCCAGGGCCGCCGTCGGCTCGTCCATAATCAGGACCGAAGGATTGAATGACGCCGCACGTCCGATCGCGATCGACTGGCGTTGCCCGCCTGAGAGATTCTCGACCTTCAGATGCGTGTCCGGAATGACGATGCCGAGCCCTTCCAGCATATGGCGCGCCCGTTCATGCATGGTCTTCTTGTCGAGGATTGGAATGCCCGCAAGCTTCCATTTCGGTTCACGCCCCAGAAAGAGATTTCCCGCCACGTCGACGGTGTCGCAAAGGGACAGGTCCTGGTAGACCATCTCGACATGCGCGGTGCGCGCATCAGCCGGCGAGGCAAAGGAAACTGGTTTCCCGTCGATCTCGATCGTTCCTGAATCCGGGATCACCGCGCCCGAAAGCACTTTGCTCAAGGTCGATTTGCCGGCGCCGTTGTCACCGACGAGTCCGAGGACCTCGCCCGGTTTCAAGGTCAACGACACATTGTCCAACGACTGCATCGTGCCATAGCGTTTGGAGATACCGGTCATCCTGACGCGGTAGGTATCAGCGTTTGTCATATCAATGCTGCCTTGCGGAAATGGCCTTAGCCATGATGCCACAACGTTATGGCCGATGCGATCGGCCATGACGTGACGAGATGCGGGAGCTAATTGAACATGCCCCGGAACTTGTCGACATTTTCCTTGGTGACGATGGTGACAGGCACATTGATGATCGGATCGATCTTCTCGCCCTTTTTCACCTTGACGAGCGCCTCGACGGCCGCCTTGCCTTCGCCGGCCGGATCTTGCTGGATAACGGCCGTCACCCAACCCTGATCGATGCCCTCGATCGCTTGCTTGGTCAGATCCCAGCCGAAGACCTTGACATTACCTGTTTTGCCCTGGCTGGTGACGGCCGCAACGGCGCCGAGGAGTGCCGGCTCGCCGGTCGCATAGAGCGTCGTCATGTCGGGATTGGCGGTGATGAGATTTTCCGCCGCGCTGAGGGCGACATCCTGGACGTTCTGACCGTCCACGGTATCGAGGAAATCGACCTTCTGGCCACCAGCCTTTACTGCCGCCTTGAATCCATCAAGACGCTGGTTCTGGATGAAGGAATTGAGCGCGCCAACGACGCCGATTTTGGCGCTGCCGCCCATCTTGTCCTTGACGTAATCGGAATAGAATTTGCCGATCTGCTCACCCGCCTTGGTATTGTCGACACCCACGAAGGCGATGTTGTCGCCGTTCGGAATCTGGGCGTCGATAGCGATGACCGGAATGCCGGCCTTCTTGGCGGCGGTGATTGCCGGCTTCACTCCGTTGACGTCGATGGCGACCAATATGATGCCGTCGACCTTCTGGGTGATGTAGTTCTCGATGGCGTCATTTTGCGCGCTGGGCACGTTGTTGGCGTTGAATATGACGAGATCGGCGCCGGCTTTCTTTGCCGCCTCCTTGGCGCCGTCATTGATCTGGTTGAAGAAGAGAGCCTGCTGGTTGATCGTCACGAGAGCCAGCGTATTCGCCATCGCGGCGCCGGCACCGCAGGCAAGGGCCACGGTCGCGCCAATCGCGCAACCGAACAGGTATTTCTTGAGATGCATGATCGTTCCCCATGTTTTTGGATTGCACGGGGAGTATTCAAGTAACTTGAATGATTGTCAAGTGACTTGAATTCATGACGTTGAAGATGATCGCAGGTTCGCTTTCAGGACGGTGGCGGCGCTAGAAGGTCGCCGGTGTATTGACCCAGAAGATGCTTGCGCGCTCCGCTCCCACATTGCGATACCAATGGGGCAGCTCGGAGTTGAAGACGAAGCTGTCGCCGACGGAAAGCCGGAATGTCCGTTCGCCGACCATCAGTTCGATCTCGCCGGCAAGAACGTATCCAACCTCCTCGCCGACATGCTGGATCGGCCCGGCGCTTTGGCCGCCAGCCTCAATGTGGTGGATGTTGCATTGAAGCAGATGGCCTTGCGAATAGGGGATTATCCGTTCGAGAGAGATGCCTTCCCCTCTGCGCAATGGGTCGAGTCCAATCAAAGGCCTTGTCCCGGAACGGAAGACGATGCCCTCTTCACCGTCGGCCTCCTCGAACATCCAGCCAATATTCGTACCCAGAACACCGACAAGTCTATGCAACATCGGTAACGAGGGCGAAGCCTTGCCGTTTTCAATTTTCGACAAAAGGCTTTCAGAGCAATCCGCGGCCAGGGCAAGAGCCTTAAGGGTCAAGCCCCGGGTTTGCCTGGCGAGCCTTAGACGGCCTCCAAGCCGCGCCGGATTGGTCAGTATCTTTTCCTCGTTGTCTTCTCCCGATTTCCCGGGGGATCCAATCATGTTCATGTTTCTGGTGTCGCCGTTACAAAGCCAAAGCTTAACGCCAGCCCTCCGCATCTGTCTAGCTATCACGAACGCCAGTGACATGGGCGCCAGGGCGACTTCTCCACCAACGCCTGTTTCACAGGGAAAGCTGATTGTCGTCCTGGATTCCGTTATGCGGTCCTCTCGTCGACCTGCGGCGACGTTGCCGGAGATTATTCGCGGACATCGCGTGGATTGTCCGCAACATTCAGTGTCCGCCGATCGACGGGCTGAACACCATGAGGCTCAGAATCTCGAAGAGCACCTGGGCTCCGGCATGTGCTGTGTTGGTCGTTGCGTCATATTGCGGTGCGACCTCGACGACGTCGCCGCCCACGAGGTTCACGCCCTTCAGCCCGCGGATCAGCTCTAGAACTTCGCGCGTCGTCAATCCGCCGATCTCGGGCGTGCCCGTGCCCGGCGCGAAGCTCGGATCGAGGCTGTCGATGTCGAAGGAGAGATAGGTCGGGCCGTCGCCGACGATGGATTTGGCCTTGGTGATGACGGCTTCCATCCCCATTCCGCTGAGGTCCTCGGCGTGGATCACGGTCATTCCCGATTTATAGGAGAATTCCCATAGGTATTCCGCTGAACCGCGTATACCGATCTGGATTGTCCGTGTCGGATCGAGCACGCCGTCCAGCACGGCATTGCGAAACGGTCCTCCGTGATGAAATTTCGTTTGATCGAAGGCACCGCTGGTGTCGCAATGCGCATCGATATGAATGAGACCGACTGGCCGATTCCGGCCAACAGCCTTCAAGATCGGGTGGCTGATGGAATGATCGCCACCCACCGACAGCGGTGCGACGCCGGCATCGACGATCTGGCCGATACGCTTCTCGATGTCGTCGTGGCTGAGTTCCAGCCGGTAACGGCTCTGGAACGGCACGTCGCCGATGTCAGCGACGCGAAGATCGAAGACCGGCGCCGTTCCCAGAACGTGGTTGTAAGGACCGATCCTTTCGATGGCGCGAAGGGCACGCGGTCCGAAGCGGGAGCCGGGGCGATTGGTGACGCCGAGATCCATCGGTATCCCCGTTATCGCGACCTGGAGATTGCCGAAGTCAGGCTCGTCGGCCGCGACCTGCATGTAGGGCGCGCTGAGGAAAGTCGGGACACCGGCATATGGCGCCAGTCTCGTACCGCTCTTGGAGATGATTTTCTCCGCCACTTTGCGAAACTTCTCGTCGAATATCTCGCCGCCATTGGCGTCTGCAAATTCCGCGCGCAGCTGTTCGAGCCGCATCTTGTCCCACACCATGCGCATGCGTCTCCGCTTGAGGTTCGTCCCACCCAACAAAGAGGTTGAGAAAACAATTGGTATCGTTGTAGCAATCGGTATCAAAGAGAAATCGATATGACCGCTGCAAAATCCAATTCGCTCGTTGCCCGCCTCTCGCCTCCGCCCATTCCTTCCGTCGTCGCCTGGGGACGCGAATACAAGGGATCGAAGGGGCCACTCATCGATCTGTCGCAGGCTGTGCCCGGCTATCCCGCACACCCGGAGATGCTGCGGCTTCTCGGCGAGACGGCGGCACAACAGGCGATGACAGGATACGGGCCGATCGAGGGCGAGCCTTTGCTGCGCCAGGCCTATGCCGCCCATGTCGCGGAACTCTACGGCGCCGACATCTCTGCCGGCAATATCCATATCACGGCCGGCTGCAATCAGGCCTTCATGTGCACGGCGATTGCACTTGCGGGTGCGGGCGATACCGTCGCGCTCACCAATCCCTTCTATTTCAATCACGACACGACGCTGTCGATGCTGGGGATCGGGCGGCGGCTGGTCGAGTGCGATCCTGCAACCGGCTTCCTTCCCGATCTTGGTTCTGCCGAAGCCGCGCTTGCGGCCGGCGCGAAGATGCTTGCCGTCGTTACACCCAACAATCCGACCGGAGCAGTCTATCCGCCTCAGCTGCTTCACGAGCTTTTCTCGCTGTGCCGAAAATACGGCGCCTGGCTGGTCGTCGACGAAACCTATCGCGACTTCCTGGCCGAAGATTACGGAAGGCCGCACGCCCTGCTGTCGGAGCCGGGCTGGGAGGATACGCTTGTCCTTCTCTACAGCTTCTCGAAATCCTTCTGCATTCCCGGCCATCGGCTAGGCGCCGTCACGGCAGGCCCCGGGCTCATCGCTGAGATCGCGAAAGTGATGGACAATATGCAAATCTGCGCCCCGCGTTCGGCTCAGATCGCGGTTGCATCGGCTTTGCCTGTCCTTGCCGACTGGCGGGCCGGCAATCGGCTGGAAATCGCTCGCCGGGCCGATGCCTTGAGATCGGCGTTTTCCGGGCTGGTGGGTTGGGAGATTGCGGCGATCGGCGCCTATTTCGCCTTTGTTCGCCATCCCTTCGAGGGCCGATCGTCGTCCGAGGTTGCCGAGGAACTCGCGAGGGAACGCGGTGTCGTCTGCATACCAGGCGCATATTTCGGCGAGGGCCAGGAGCGCTTCCTTAGGCTTGCCTTTGCCAATGCCGATGTCGCCTCGATCGGACTACTGCCGGATCGGCTCCGCTAGGCGGCGATCAGCAGCCGCCGGCAGGTCATGATAGCCGCCTTGCCAATAGAGCAGCGGCCCGATGTCCCGCCGGATATCCATCGCACGGATATGCCCGATCAGAATGGCATGGGAGTGATGCTGGAAGGCGGTTTCGAGCTTGCAGTCGAGGACCGTCAGGGCATTTTCAAGAGCGGCTGCGCCTGTCCTGAGGCGATACCACTCGGCACCCTCGTAGCGGTCGGCGCCCTTGCGTCCGCCAACGCCGGAAAAGGATTGCGCGACGTGCTGCTGGTCGGCCGCAAGCACGTTGACGCAGAAACAGCCGTATCGCTGCAGTGCTGGCCAGGAGGAAGAAGTCCTGTTGACGCTGACGATGACGGAAGGCCGATCCGCCGAAAATGAGGAAACCGACGTCGCGGTGAAGCCGGTACGATCCTGGCCGTCACCGACCGTGATCACGCTGACCGCGCCGGCCAAATGACGCATCGATAGCCTGAACTCCGTGTCGCTGATCAGAGCGTCGTCACCCATCGGCCTGGCCCTCACGTCTTGGCAAAGCGGTTTGCCGGCATCGAAATGCCTAGGTTTTCGCGCAGGGTTTTGCCCTCATATTCCTCGCGGAACAGCCCGCGGCGGCGAAGCTCCGGCAGCACGAGCCGCACGAAATCGTCGAGGCTGGACGGCAGGGTCGGAAACATCAGGATAAAGCCGTCGGCCGCACGCGTTTCGAACCATTCCTCCATGTAGTCGGCGATCTGGGCCGGCGTGCCCGTTATGCCATTCCCGGTGTGCTTCTCCGCATAGTGCCGGATCAGCTCGCCAACCGTATGGCCGCTCTTGACGAAATCGACCAGCTCGTCGAACAGGGCACGCGATCCCTTTGGCGCCGCCGGCAGACGGTCCATCGGGAAGGGCTCATCGAGGGCCACGCCGCGCAGGTCCGCCTCCAGGAACTCGGAGAGCATCAGCCGCCCGACATCGGGATGCATCTTGTCGATCAGATAGTCCACCTTCGCCTTTGCCTCGGCCTCGGTTTCGCCGACGTTGATGACGATGCCCGGCATGATTTTCAGGTCATCCTTATCACGCCCATAGGCGGCCATCCGGCCTTTGACATTCTCATAGAAGGCCCGGTTCCGCTCGATGTTCGAGGCCAGGCTGAAGACGATCTCGGCCGTGCGTGCCGCCATGTCCATACCGGGTTCGGAACCGCCCGCCTGGGCGATGACAGGACGGCCCTGCGGCGTTCGCGCGATATTGAGGGGTCCGCGAACCTGAAAATGCTTACCCTTGTGATTAAGGGTGTGGTGCTTGTCCTTGTCGTAGTAGACGCCGTTTTCGCGATCGAGAAGGAGCGCGCCTTCCTCGAAGCTGTCCCAAAGGCCGAAGACGACGTCGACGAACTCGTTGCCGCGCTCGTAGCGCAACGCATGCGGATCGAGGCCCTCGCGATTGAAGTTATAGCCGGTTTCGTCATGGTCTGAGGTGACGACGTTCCAGCAGGCGCGGCCCTTGCTCAGATGGTCGATCGAGGAAAACAGACGCGCGACATTGTACGGTTCATAGTAGCTTGTCGAGACTGTTGCCACGAGCCCGAGATCGTTGGTCGTCACTGCCAGCGCCGAAAGCAGCGAGAGGGGCTCGAAGCGGTTCATCTTTGTGGGAATGCGGGCGAGTGCATTGGGATCGCCGACGGCCGCTGCCGGAGAATCGGCCATGAACATGAAATCGAATTTGGCCGCCTCGGATCGTTTGGCGACATCGAGCAGATGCGTAAAGTCGTTGGCACCATTGACGTCGCTTGCCGGATGCAGCCACGATGCCGGATGAAAGCCGAACGTATAGACGAAAGTTCCGAGTTTCATCTTATCGGTCCGCGCCATCGAATTTTCCCTTTGTATCGGCCACGCCGTCCGTTGACGGCGAATGTACAAATTATCGCCAGGCGCAAAATTTCATCAATATCGCGGAGCTGAGTTCCGTTTTAGTTTTTCTAAAATGTCGATGTCGGTGCCGACATGAGGGCTTGCTGGCGAGAAATGGTGAGAAGCCAATCGCGGAACTGGCGTCCGTGGGGTTTTTCCAAGGCCGCCCTATCCCAGGCGAGGAAATAGCTTTCGCGCAAGGGAATGCGTATGTCGATAGGAATGACCAGCGTCTGCGCCTCGAGTTCATCCGCGATCATCGACATCTGCGCGAGAACCACGCCGCGCTTGTTGACGGCGGCATCAATCGCGCTGCTGGAGAGGGTAAAGGAAAGGCCCGCGGCGGTTTCCTCGAGCGCCGCCCCGGTCTTCGCGGCGAATTCAAGCCAGCTTGGATAGGGCGTGAAATGCCTCTCCCATTCGACATGCAGGAGTGGATATTGAAGAAGTTGCGCCGCGGAAGGCGCCTTGCCCTTGATCAATGCCGGTGAGCAGGCGGGAACCACCCAATCGCGGAACAGCTCCGCATAATGTTCATGCTGCAGTACGTCCGATCCGTAACTGATGCGGAAATCGATGTCGTCGAATCCCATGCGCGGTTCCTTGTCGCGGCCGACGATCCTGACATGCGCGTTTGGATGCAGGGCCTGCCAGTCGAAGATTCGCCGCCCAATCCATTTGTTGACGACCGAAGATAGCGCGCTCAGCACAAGCGCATTTTCGTTGCGTGCCCGTTCCAGGACCTGTTCAGCAACCGCGAATTGCTCGAATCCCTTCGATATTTCCTGATGGTAGAGCCTTCCCCATTGGGTGAGTTCCACCGTGCGACCATTGCGCTCGAGCAAGGTGACGCCGAGAAAGCTCTCGATCTTGCGGATTTGCTGACTGATCGCTCCGGGCGAAACCTTCAGCTCCAAAGCTGCCGCGTTCACGCTGCCGCAACGGCCGACGGCTTCGAAGGCCTGCAAGCCTTTGAGCGGAGCAGTCCTGCCGATGTGTTTCTCGTTCAAGAGGCATCTCCCCGCGACGGTTGGTCGGTGACGGTTCTCTCATTCGGATAAAAGTCGCCGGCAAACTGGAAGCGATCGCCGGGATGGATGAACTCGACATAGGTGACCGTGCGACTGCTCTGCCATGTCTGACGGATGAGTGTCAGACAGGCTTCGCCGCGTTCGGTTTCAAGCAGACGCGCCGTCGCGGCATCGGCCGAGACGGCGCGAATGACATGCCGGGCCTTCGACCAGGGCACCATGTCCAGCAACCATTTACCGGGTGGGACCGAAGCGAAACTCTCTGTTCTTGCAGATGGCACTACGTCCAGCATGACGATGCGCCGCTCCAACGTATTGGCCTTGCCGTCGACCGCGTGCAGGCAGTGGAGCCGCAGGATTTCCGCCCCCATGGTTTCGCCGAGCCGCATCGCGGTGGCGGCATCGAGCCTCTCGATCTTCCGCATCAGCATCGTGTGACTATGCTCGTGTCCCGCCAACTCCGCTTCCGTGGAAATATCTTGAATGTCCATCACGGTGCGGTCGATCTGCCGCGAGGCGACGAAGGAACCGAGCTTGCGGCGGCGTATGATCATGCCACGCTCCGCCAGGGTCGAAAGCGCCTTGTTCACGGTCATCCGGGAGCATCGATACTCTTTCAGCAGCTCATGCTCGACGGGTATTCGGTGCCCCGGCGGCCAAATGCCGCTCATGATCTTGCTTTCTATATCCTTCAGAATTCTCTGATGAATTGGGACCAACGCTCGCCTTGCTCCGGCAATGAATTCAGTGTCCGTGGAAACCGCGTCTGCCAAATCCATCGGGCATCATGCGGCATAATTCTTGCGTTCGTTATGTTTTGTATTTGACAGTGTAGGCGAGGCTGTATCTATTTGTATAGACAAAAGGTCATAAAAATCGGCCGGACGGGACAACGCTTGGGGAACCTGAACCTTCCAAGGAAGGGCACAAAACTGGAGAGAAAGACATGAGGAAGAATTCGCTTCTGAAGGGGTTGGTTGGCGCCGCACTTTTGTTTGGCGCAACGATTTCGGCCCATGCGGCTGACACGCTTGCCGCCGTCAAGGCCGCCGGTACCCTGAAGGTCGGCACCGAGACGGCCTTTGCCCCATTCGATTTCATCGATGCAGGCAAGCATGTCGGCTTGAACGTCGACCTCTTCGACGAGATCGGCAAGGAACTTGGCGTGAAGATCGAATGGGTCACCCTGCCATGGGACGGCGTTTTCCCGGCGCTTGAAGCTGGAAAGTTCGACGTCGTTGCCGGCCCAGCGACGATCACCAAGAAGCGCATGGAGCGCTATCGCTTCACGCCGCCTTTGGCCGAAGCAACCATTGCGATCCTGAAAAAGGCCGGTGACAAGACGATCAACAAGCCCGAAGACATCGCCGGCAAGAAGATCGGCGTCGGCAAGGCGACGGCGCAGCTCGATCAGCTGAAGGAGTTTTCCGACACACTGCCGACGAAAGCCGATATCCGCGAATACCCAGCCTTTACCGAATCCTATGCCGATCTCGCAGCCGGCCGTATCGCCGGCGTTGCCAACTCGCTGCCGAATATTGCATTCGTCGCCAAACAGCGTGAAGGCACGTTCGAAGTCGTGCTGCCGCCCTTCGGCAAGAAGTCCTATTTCGGCTTCATCGGCTTGAAGGACGCCGATCACGCACCGTTGATGGACGCCATCGATGCAGCCATGTTGAAGATCAAGGCTGACGGCCGCATGGCGACGCTGCAGAAGAAGTGGTTCGGCGCAAGCTTCGACACGCCTGACGCCGTCAAGGACCCGGCATTCTGATCAGCCCTCGGAAATCGGCCGTGCCCGCTTTGCTGCCGGGCACGGCCGATGAGCGAGATCCCAGCTTCCTGGTCACCACGCGGGCGAACACTTAACAATGTCCATCGAGCTCTTTGGATTGCTTCTGCAGGCATCCATCTACACGGTGACGATCAGCTTTGTGTCGATCCTTATCGGTTTTGCAATTGCGATCCTGATTTCGGGAATGTTGCTGACGGGGCGTAGCCTTTTCGTGCGACCTGCCCAGTTTTTCATCAGCTTTTTCCGCGGCGTGCCGCTGCTGGTGCAATTGCTGCTGATCTATAATCTGCTTCCGGCTATCGGCCTCAACGTGCCGAGCATCGTTGCCGCCATCATCGGCCTGTCGCTCTGCACGGCCGCATACCAGGCAGAGAACCTGCGTGGCGGCTTTGCCAGCGTGCCGCTGGGCCTGGTGGAGTCGGCGGAAATGGTCGGGCTGACACCACGCCAGATCTTCCGCCGCATCAAGGTTCCGATCGCGCTGCGTCTCACATTCCCAGCTCTCGTCAATGAGGCGATCCTTATCCTGAAGGCGTCGTCGCTGGTCTCCGTTGTCGGCATCGTCGAACTCACCCGCATGGCCCAGGATCTTGCCGGCAGCACCTTCCTGCCGCTGCAGATCTTCGCGGCCGCTGGCCTCATCTATCTCGTGATCAACTGGGTGGTGGCGCTTGCCGGCGGCCTGATCGAAAGCAGATTGCCGGGGGTAGCGCGATGACCTTCGATATCAACGTCCTCATCGGCCAATGGCCTGCCATCCTCAGCGGTGCCGGCGTCACGATCATGATCTGGATCGTGGGCACCATCGCCGCTGCCATTATCGGCTTCCTGATGGCGGTCGCCCGGCAATATGGCGGCGTGGTCGTCGACAAGGTGCTTGGTGCCGTCGTGGCGGTGCTGCGCGGCACGCCGTTTCTCATCCAGATCTTCCTCGTCTATTATGGCGGCCCTTTCGTCGGCCTCGAGCTTGATCCCGTGCCGGCGGGACTGATCGGCATTTCGATCTATGGCGCGGCCTATTTCAGCGAAATCTTCCGTTCCGGATTTCGCGCCGTGCCGAAAGGCCATATCGAGGCTGGCGAATGCGTCGGCTTGACGCGCGGGCAGATCATAAGGCGCATTCTCCTGCCGGAGATGACGATGCTGGTGCTGCCGCCCTGCGTGAACATGACCGTCATCCTGATGAAGGAGACGGCGGTCCTCTCCATCATCACCGTGCCGGAATTGACGGCGACGCTCAGTGCGATCGGATCGCAGCAATATGCCTTCGTCGAGGCGCTGTCCGCGCTGGCGCTCTTCTACTGGGTGCTCGTCGAAGTCACCGGCTGGCTTGGCAACCTTGCCGAAACGAAACTTTCCAGATTCAGGTTTTTCAACGCATGAGCGTCCCCGCTATAGAAGTCAGGAATCTCATCAAGACATTCGGAGAGACCACGGTCCTTCACGGTATCGATCTTGCCATCGAGCCGGGACAGGTCTCCTGCCTCATCGGTCCATCCGGCTCGGGCAAAAGCACGCTTTTACGATGCATGGCTTTTCTTGAAGAGGCGACGCGCGGGACGATCTCCATCAACGGCGAGGTCCTCGGCTTCACCGAGGATGCTCAAGGACGGCGTGAACGTGTCTCGGCGACTACCAATCGTTCGATCCGCGCCCAGATCGGCATGGTGTTCCAGCAATTCAATCTCTGGCCGCATATGACGGCGCTCGGCAATGTCAGCGAGGCCTTGAAGACGGTTCACAAGATGAGCCGTAAGCAGGCCGAGGATGCGGCCATGGCGCAACTCGTCAAGGTCGGGCTCGAGGCGAGAGCAGGGCATTATCCCTCGCAGCTTTCCGGCGGACAACAGCAACGCGTGGCGATCGCCCGCGCCCTCGCTTTGAAGCCGAAGATCATGCTGTTCGATGAACCGACCTCATCCCTCGATCCGGAACTGACGGGCGAAGTCCTGAACGTCATGCGCGACCTGGCGGCCGAGGGCATGACCATGGTCGTCGTTTCGCACGAAATCGGTTTCGCCGCGACCGTCGGCCAGCAGATCATCTTTCTCGATCACGGCAAGGTGCTGTTCAGCGGGCCACCTCAGGAGGTCTTCAAGAAGCCGAGAAATCCTCGCCTAGAGCAATTCCTCGATACCTATCTCGACCGGGGCGCGTCGATGTTGCTCTGATGTCGCCTCAAGGACGGCTTGAGCCAGGCCGGGTTATTGCTCCGGTGGAGGTGTTTGGGGCCGGCGGCTCGCACAGAGCACACCAGGCCGCGCTTCAAGTTGATGATGGCTTGCGTGGAAAGCTGCCCGACGTCTGCACATTTCATGCTGACCGGCTCGGAGCGCTACAAACATGTCTGCCGGAAATGTGCCCAAATCTGTGCCCAATGCGCGGAGGATTGCGAGCGGATAGGCGAGATGCGCGGCTATGTCGGTGCCTGCCGCCGCTGTGCCGAGAGCCGCCGTAAAATGCCGGCGTGATCAGGGGAGGGGGCGCCCTCTTGCTGCCCAAAAGAGAGGGGATATCCATAGCAAGCAGCATGAGGGATTCGGAATGCAGCCTTGAGACGGACGCTTTTCGTAAACATATTCGGACTGCTCTCCGCCGTGGTAGCGGTCCTCGTGACAGTGGCTTCGGCGTCAGCAACCGAGGATGCCGTGGCGCTCCGGCAAGCTGATATGAAGGCCATGGCCGCGGCGGCAAAGACGATCTCCGGCATGTTCAAGGATCCGGTAAGCTATAGGGCCGCCGAGTTCCAATGGGCGGCAGACACTATCCGCGACAGATCGGGTACCATTCTCTCCGGCCACTTTGCATCGGAGACGGTCAGCCCACAATCAAAGGCCATGCCGAACATTCTTGAGGAGCGCGAGCGGTTCGACCGCGTCGCGAAAGACCTGCGCGACTATGCCGTCGCGCTCGACGCCGCCGCGCAGAATAACCCCGGACCGATGTCGGCCAGCATGCGTATGAAGCCCGGAGAAGCCATGGGCGGCGGCCCGTTCGGCACTCATGCCGCAAGCGAGCAGGAGCTGTCGGCTATGTCTGCGGAGCACGTCTTTCACCTCATGTTGCAGACCTGCACGACCTGCCATGCAAGGTTCAGGGCAAGCCCGTGAGGCGTCGGACGATAGCGCCGGCTCCTCACCCCTGAGTCTATTGACGCCGAACCGAGGTAGATTGCGGGTCGATCATTCAACGGGTCGATATTCGAGCACAACTCGTGACGGTGGGGCACGTCATGCCTGCAAGGCAGTCGTCGATGAGCGCGTTTTTTTTGCACCAGCGCGTCGCGCGCTTCTTCTGCCTACAGACCCATGCTCCCGGCATCGATAACTGCAACGTCGCATTCGAGATCCGGAATGCCAATCTTCCGATCATCCAGACGATGCTTGGGAACCATCTCGAGCGGAAATAGTTCCGTCCGGCGGATGATCACGTGGGAAAGGCTGTCATGACGAAGCGGAAGCATGAAGAGACGGCGGATCCCCCTCGCTCGCGACCGGGGAAATATGAGGAGACCGAGGGCGCGACCGGTGCGGTGGAAAGGCCGGCAATCCCACCGGCCATGAAAGAGGGAGAGAAGCCGTCTTCCAAGAAAAGCAAGCAGAAGGACGATACTGGCGGGCAAGGGGACTGAGCCTCGCGGTTGCGCAATAGGGCTTGGCGGGTCTATCCCACCCAGCGCGTGATCCAGTAGGCTATTGCCGAGATAGCAGCTGCCGCGGGCAGGGTTATTATCCATGCGACGACGATATTGCTCGCCAATCCCCATCGAACGGCCGAGATCCGCCGTGCGGCACCGACACCGACGATTGCGCCCGTGATCGTATGGGTCGTCGAGACCGGGATGCCAAGCCATGTCGCGGCGAACAAGGTCAACGCGCCACCGGTCTCAGCGCAAAATCCCTGCATTGGATTGAGCCTGGTGATCTTCGAGCCCATCGTGTGCACGATCCGCCAACCGCCAAACAGTGTCCCGAGCGCCATCGCGGACTGACAGGATAACACCACCCACAGGGGTACGTGGAACTCCGCTCCGGTATGACCTTGGGAGTAGAGCAGTACGGCGATGATGCCCATGGTCTTCTGGGCGTCATTTCCGCCATGGCCGAGGGAGTAGAGAGAAGCGGAGACGAATTGCAGGACGCGGAAGGTGCTGTCGACGGCGAAAGGCGTCTGGCGAACGAATATCCATGTCACGCATAGCACGAGGAAGAGCGCGAGCACAAAGCCAAGCAGTGGCGACATGACGATGGCACCGGCCGTCTTCAGCAGGCCGGACCAAACAATGGCATCCATGCCGATCTTCGCCACGCCGGCACCGACGAGGCCACCGACCAGAGCATGCGATGAGCTTGATGGGATGCCCAGTACCCAGGTCACGATATTCCATATGATCGCCCCCATCAGGGCGGCGAAGATGACCTGTGGCGTGACGATGTTGGGATCGATAATGCCGGTGCCGAGGGTTTCGGCGACGTGGAGCCCGAAGAACAGGAAAGCGATGAAATTGAAGAATGCGGCCCATAACACGGCATATTGCGGTCGCAGGACCCGGGTCGAGACGATGGTGGCAATTGAATTGGCGGCATCGTGCAGCCCATTCAAAAAATCGAAGAACAATGCCACCGCGATGAGCCCCACCAGCAATGGGAAAGCGAGAGTGGCCTCCATCAGACGTTCTCGATTACGATGCCGCTGATTTCATTGGCGACATCCTCGAAACGGTCGACGACCTTCTCCAATTCACCAAAGATCTCGCTGCCGATGATGTACGCCATTGGATTGGTGCCGCCATACCGGCGAAAGAGATCTTTTAGACCTTGATCATGTAGCTCATCGGAGCGGCCCTCGACCTTTACGACCTCTTCGGTGAGCGCGCTGAGGCGAGAAGAATTGGCACTCATGCGATCGAGGAGAGGGATTGCCTCGGCTACCAGTTTTGCAGCCTCGACGATCGCCTTGCCCATTTCCTGCATACCGGGATCAAAGCTGTCCTGTTCGAATAGCCGGATCGTCTTGACCGTCTTGTGCATCATGTCGATTGCATCGTCCATTGACATGATGAGATCCTTGATGTCGCCACGGTCAAAGGGCGTGATGAAACTGCGCCGAGTGGCAAGCAGAACTTCGCGCGTGATGTCATCAGCCTCGTTCTCGAGCTCTACGATGCGCTGGCAGTGCTGCTCCGTGTTTTTGCCAGCCAGCAATTCGTTCAGAGCTTCCGCCGCGCTGACGATCGCGCGCGAATGTCGAGAGAAAAGATCAAAAAAACGGTCTTCTCTCGGCATCAGTCTACGAAACCAGTTCACTTTCCGCACTCCAAACGGCGTTGTCATAAATCCGTCATAAATGACGAGGCCCGACATGGAAAGCCGAGACATCCGCAAAACGACGCTCTCTGACAGCCTCATCACAAGATTTGAACTGCGCGGTCTAATCTGTTCCCGTTGACCGTCGAAGAAATACAGGCTCCCCTGGAAGCGGTAACCACGCATTCGGTGTGCATTGCGATCCGAGACCGCCCCGAAATTCGAAAGAGGATGGTTTGTCCGCCAGAGTGCGTAGACGTAGCTCTCCGCCCCGACGAGCTCCATCGCCTGGATGCGCATTTTCGCGCTGAAAGCCGCATCGATCGCGCCGCCGGCCAGGTGAAGATCCTTGGGCCGGACGCCGACCGTCATGTCGGCGCCGCCAAGGCGGCTGTCAGGCGAAAGCGCAATTGTGCTGTTTCGGCAGGTTTCAGAAGATTCATCGAAGGCGAGCCTATGAAGGTCGCTGCTGATCCGAAGCGAACGACCGGACGCGGTGTTTTGTGCAGCCGATCTGCTGACTTGCGGCCTCATGGACGCGGCGCGGCACCAGTTTTTGCTTTCGATCCCGGATCAGCTCTGCGTCGTCGGCTTTGACGATATTGAACAGGCCTCATGCTCGTTCTATGACTTGACGACCTTTGCTCAGCCCGTGGTGGCAATCGCACGGCAGGCTGTGACATGGCTGGGCGAGAGCCCGTCATCGGACAGGCTCGAAGGCCATTCCGTAACATTGCACGCCGAATTGGCGTGGGGAAGCTCGGTTAGAGGAGTATAGGGCGCTGGATAGGCTGATAAGTTGAATGACATGACATCAAAAAAAGACAGCGGCAAGCCAACATTCCCCAAATCAAAGCACCTGCTGCAACAGCTGGCACGCACGCCGGAACAGCTGTTTTCCAGTGCGTTTCGAAACCAATATGGCGCGCTTTGTTTTCGCTACAAGGAGGGCGGTGACGAGATCGAAGTTCTGGTGATTACCTCGCGTGAAAGCGGGCGCTGGATCGTGCCGAAAGGTTGGCCCATGAAAGGCAAGGAGCCTCACGAGGCAGCCGCCATCGAAGCCTGGGAGGAAGCTGGTGTTCGCGGCAAGGTGAGAAGAGCGCCGATCGGGCGATATACCTATCTGAAGGAACTTGACGACGGAAAAGTCGTGCCATGCGTCGTTGACCTGTTTCAAGTGGAAGTGAAAGAGATCCGGAATGAGTTCAAGGAGCGAGGCCAGCGGCGGATCGATTGGGTCAGCCTCGACGAGGCGGCTAGACGAGTACGTGAAATTGAGCTCAAATCTCTGCTCATCAACTTTAGGCCTCAGCGAAAATAAACGTTGAAAATCAAAATCTTCAGGACCACAGGTCCTGGCCGACATCTGATCACACAGACTTCGGAATGTTCTCGCCCGCAGCCTACCTGAACAATTTCTATAGTTCAGGTTCGTGGACACTGCCTCAGCCTCCGCGCCGGCCTGCAGTCACCTCAATCACTTCGTTCTCAGTCTTGGATTGTTTCTTTGGACTGTCTCTTAAGCGTTTCGATGAAATCCGCCAATGGATGAATCGATGGGGTTATTGCCAAGAGAGGTTCAAGAGCGGCAGCGACTGCCCGGCAATTGTCTGCGGAGAGAGACCGAAGGTTCGATGAAACCTTGTTATAGGCGGGTGTCCCACGCGAAGCGAAGGAACGATTGATGACGAATTGTTCCAATTCTCCATCAAGTCGTTCCACAAACAATGCCAGTGATCCTCCATCGGCGGCAGCAGCGCTGTCAGAGACCGCTTTGAACATATATCCTCCATCCAGTGACCGTCGCCGCTAGATATCCCATCGATACTTTGGAACCAAATGTGCATGGCACATGCGCTGGATTGCTGTCGAGCAGATCATCCGCCTTTCAGCGGCATCCATGGATTTCGCTGAAAGGCGGATGTCGCCGGTAAGCGCCTTGAGGGTAAGGTCGTGCTACAGCGGCCTTGCGGAACGAGGACGGCAACTGGAAAATTATCCATGAGCACCTCAGCCGATTTCCAAGATGAGACCTCATTCCTTTTCGTCTAAGCACGCCGAAATCGAAACGGCTATCCCAGCGACGGATTTCGGGTGAGCTTGATGACCTCTTGGAACCAGAGCGCCACCAGGAAGTCACCCTTCAGGCTGCACTGACCCTGATCGAAAACACGGACGCATCGACATTCATCAACATTTGGTGCCGCCGGCCTTCGCTGCCGCGATGGAACGTCGCGGCATTTCCAAAGTCGCGGTGCTCCACTTCCCAAATGGATTCGGACCGGTCCTTAACTGTAATGGACGACAACGACACCAGTCCGCGGTCCTTTCGCTATCAGCGCCGGGCGTTTATTTCGGCGACACCGGCGAAGCCTGCGATCTGGCGCGGGCCTGTAATGAATATTCGGCAAGCGTGCGCGCTGCTTGAGCCCCGGTGCATGGCTCCCATCCGCACGCGCAATACCGATTTGCGACAGAATCTTTTTTCCCGCTCCCGTCGGGAAGGCATAATGGAAAAGCTGTCGCGGCGCCTGATTGCGCCGCGACCACTCGGGTGTTAGCGCGGCATGATGCCCGGTTGATCGGCGGGGAACTTTGCAATGTCGGCGAGGCTGACATTCAGATGTTGTGCGACGAGCGCCGGCGGCGTATGGGCCAGCCAGGACGACAGGCCGATTTCCTGATATTCCGGCACCTTGAAGACGGCGACAAATTGCAGATCCGTCTTGCCGGTATTCTCGATCACGTGCCCCTGGCTCTTCTTGACGTAGCCGACATCACCCGGCCGGAAATCGGCGGTCTGGCTGCGCGGACCAGCATCGAAAACCGTCATGCGGCCTTCGCCCTTGATCCAATATTGCCATTCGTCGGCATTCGGATGCCAATGCATTTCGCGCACGCCGCCGGGCTTGATCGTCTCGATGGCAGCGGCGATCGTCTTGGAGACTTTGAAGACACTGCTGTCGGCAAGTTGGAGAATGCCGGAAGCGTTCTGCTTCACCGGTGCTGAAGCGGTCAGCCTGTAGGTGAAGGGGTAGGGCGGCAGGCCGCCCGAGGCAACGGCATCCTGATCGGCGGAAAGCGGGCCGGGTTCCTTGCCCTGGAAGATCCATAGATCCTGCAGCGGGATGTTCTTGAAGGTATCTTGCGGGACGCCGAAGTTCTTGGCAAGCAATTCCGGCGGCGTATGCGCAAACCAGTCCGTCACAAGCAGCGTGTTGTATTCGGACTGATCACCCTGGTCGAAGACGATCACGAATTCGCAGCCGTCAGGACCGAGCCCCTGCAATGAGTGCGGAAAGCCGGCAGGGAAATACCAGAGGTCGCCCACTCCCACATCCTGCACATAGGCGCGGCCTTGTGCGTCGAGAACGGTGATGCGGCAGCTTCCGTTGGTCATGATCGCCCATTCGGCCGCGCGGTGCCAGTGCAGTTCGCGAACGCCGCCTGGGCCAAGACGCATGTTGACGCCCGACACGGCTTCCGAGATGGCGAAATCGGCCTTGGTGAGCTGACGAGCCCATCCGCCGTTCTGGATACGCTTGGCGGCGTTGTTGAAGGATCCCCAGAAGAGCTGCATGTCGCCGATATCGGTTGCCGGAGGGCTCTGGAACGAGGGGAACTGTTCGCCGAGTGCCGGGTTCCTCGGACCGGGATCCGAAAGGCTAGCCGGATTTGCATTGATCGCGCCCTCGGCTGGCTGATCGGGATTGCCGAAGGTGGCCGCCTGGGCGGCACCGGCCGCAAGCGCCGCGCTTCCCATGGCTCCGAGGGCAAGGACCGAGCGTCTCGATAGAGATTCCATTGCTATTACTCCCTTGACGTGAATGGATGGTGATAGTCCGCCGAGGCTTGAGCTATTGCTTCGAAGAGCGAGTGCCTGACGGCTGCTAGGGCGTCACTTGCCGACGGCGTAGACGCCAATACGAATACGAGGGATCGCCACTGCGACCCGGGGCGAACGGCGCATCGGAGCAATGGCGTTTTCGAGATTGATCGAAGTCGAGCCGGTGACACCGTTCCCAAGAAGGGCCAAGACGGCATGCTTCGCTTCAAGTCCGGACATCGTCTCCTCCTGTCGACGAATATGATGACAAGAGGCTACAACCGCAGGGGCAACCGCACATCTATACCTAGGTCTAGCCAGGTCTCGCAAAAGGTATATGCCTATCAGCGAATACAAGATATCGACGCGCGCTGGTCAGCCTCCGCGCTAGCACGGTGACGCGTCGACACGATCAGCAGATGGATGATTGCAAGGGGCCGGATCAGTCCGAAGAGGGCAGGTCGCCTTTCGATTGCCTTCCGGCCGTCAATGGCCGAGTGCGGACTCGAGGCATCCGATGAGTCTTTCGACATCGACCGGTTTGCCGAGGACTGCAACGGCGCCGCCGTTCATGGCTCTTTTTCGTGTCCGCTCATCCTTGTAGGAGGTGACGAAGATCATGGGCGGCCGGTCTGAGCGCCTGTTCAATTCAGCCTGCAGCTCGATTCCGCTAAGGCCAGACATCTTCACATCGACGAGCATGCAGTCGATTGCCGAACGCGGTTCGAAGGCGAGAAACTCCTCGGCCGACGCGAATAAGCGGCTTTCGTAACCACAGGATTTGACCAGGTCATCCATCGCTTCTCGGATGGTGTCGTCGTCGTCGACGATGGCTATGGTAGGTGTCGGCGGCAACGAAGCGACCCTTTCTGACTGCATTCCGGCGATCATGGTGAGCTTTATGGGCCCAAGCTTGCCTGAATGATATCATACTAAGAGACAGGTGGCCGTATGCTTTCGCCCAGGATTTCGGCTTTCCTGACGAGCTCGGCAACCGAGCGGACTTCCATCTTCCGCATGACATTGCCGCGGTGCAGTTTAACCGTGACCTCGCTGATGCCAAGCTCGTGGGCGATCTGTTTGTTCATCAACCCCGTGACCACAGCCTTCATGACCTCGCGTTCGCGTGGCGTCAGATGTTCCGCAAGCAAGGCGATGGCTTCGCTCTGCGCATGTTGGCGCCGGCGTGCGGCGTCGCGTTCCATCGCCGCCGCCACCGCATCCAAGATGTCCTGATCCTTGAAAGGCTTGGTCAGAAAATCGACGGCGCCGGCCTTCATCGCCCGCACACTCATCGGTATGTCTCCGAATCCGGTCATGAACACGATGGGCATCTTGCAGCCAAGGCGCTCCAGCTGCGTTTGAAAATCCAGTCCGCTGAGGCCAGGCAGCCGGACATCAAGGACAATGCAGCCGGGGCGATTGAAGCTGGCCACTTCCATGAGCGCTGCCGCGCTCTCAAACGCCTGCGCATCGAACTTCATCGATCGGAAAAGATCCACAAGGGCTTCTCGCATCGATAGATCGTCATCGACGATAAAGACCACGGGTTCGGACGGTTCCCTTTGTAACTTGCGCTGGTCAGGCATGCTCGGTCTCCGGCCTCATCGGCAGGCGCATTTCGAAAACGGCACCGCCTTCAGGGTGATTGGCTCCATCGAGGCTTCCGCCGCGAGCCTCCAGCGTGCTGCGGCAAATCGAAAGGCCCATACCCATGCCGGTCGCCTTGGTGGTGAAGAATGGCGCGAAGAGTTTGCTCTTCACATCGTCGCCGATCCCAGGCCCGGTGTCGCGCACGATAATGCAGACATGCTCGGTGTCCGGCCGAGCCACAGTTATCTTGACGCTCCGTTCGTGGCATCCGGCTTCATCCATTGCCTGAATGGCATTCGTGATGAGATTGATCAATACCTGCTGCAATTCGATTTTCACTGTCACTACGGCGGGGATATGAGGGCTGCAGTCGACAAGCACGGCCGTCTTGCTCTGCTGAAGCTCATGCTCCATCAAAGCTAGAGTTTCGTCAATCAGACTGCTCAAATCGATGCTCTCCAGATCGTTGTTTGACGAAGAAAGCACACGGCGCGCATTGTGGATCAACTCGCTTGCCCGCTGGCCGTCGCGGATCATTCTTTCGGCCGAGCGTCGCACGGCGGGGAGATCCGGCGGTTCGCGGTCGAGCCATCTCAATAGCGTCTGCGCATTGATCACGATCGCGCCGAGCGGCTGGTTGAGCTCGTGAGCAAGCGAGGCCGACATCGCGCCAGCGATCGCGGCTTTCGATGCTTTGGTTAATTCCGCCTGGGCCTCGGCCCGGGCCCTCAGGGCCAATTCGCGCTGTGTGATATCGACCATGCTGACGACGACACGGCCGAAGGCGGCAGGGTCCTCCGGGAGGCTAATGCTCAGCAGCACGAGCTTGTTCTCCCCCTCGTCGGTTTGCACCTCGACCTTGTCTTCGAAAGTTCCGTCGCCATCCATGATCGCCTGAAGCATATCAAGGAACTTCTCCTGGCCGGTAATAAGGGCCCGCTGTGGAATCCCTGTGCCGGAGGATTTTGCACCCAGCAATTCGCCCGCGGCCTGGTTTGCCGCCACCGCCTTGATGAGACTGCCACAATGATCGATCAGGGTCGGGTTGACTCGCGCGTAAGCCTTGATGTCGACAACGCCCTGTGCCCTGACGTCCATCAGATAGCTTCGCAGCTTCGAAAAATCGCGCTCCCAGAGCGCAACGCGCGTGCGATCGAAAATCGAGCGATATCTTGCCTCGCTTTCCGAGAGTGCAGAATGAGTTGAAAGCAGATTGAGACGCGCTGTCTCAGTTTTCAGGAGCAACAACGTCGTCACGGACAATGCAGCGAGCGCCCCGAACAGACGAAGCGTCTCCTGAAAATCTGCTTCCTCGCCATGCGTCATGGCATAGGAGAGAAGCGTGAGAGCGGCGCATCCTGCTGCGATGATAAGTAGGCCAATGCGCGTCATCGATTGAGCGGCAAGCAACATGCTGACGACATAGAGGACCGCAATCGCGCCCTCGATGTCGGTATAGGTATCGATGTAAAAGATAATGGCAGCAAGGGTGATCGCAACGATGCCGAAGGCGAGGTTGTGGCCCTGGCCTGGATCGCGGGCACGAAGCAATAACGGCGCTATGGACATAGTTCCCTCAGCCTGGTTGGCCGCAAGCATATCCTACTACTGACACCACTTAACTCGTACATAGGTGTGGTCCGGCTGAGTGGAAGCGACGATAACGTTGATGGCAAGTTATCGTCTAGCCGGAAAGCTTTCAATCAGTCGGCTGTGGCTTGTGCTGTCGAGTTGATTGGCTTGGCGGTGCTCACTTTTGGTTCCGCTTGGCCGAAACCTCCGCCCGGATAGCCGCGGGAGCCGGCGCGAATGAAACATGGCCGCTGCTTTGGAACTGGACCCAGTAACCCAAGCCCATGAAGATCGAACCGCCGATCAGATTGCCGAGCGTGACCCAGACCAGATTGTGAACCGCGCCGCCAAGAGTGATGTTCGCGGGATGATCACCCATCAAAGCCATAGCGAAGGTGAACATGTTCGCGACGGAGTGCTCATATCCAGCCGCAACGAAAATCGTGATCGGCCAGAAGATCAGCATGATTTTCGCGGCCGCATTGTCGGTGCGCCCCGCCATCCAGATCGCCAGGCAGACCAGCCAGTTGCACAGGATACCGCGAGCAAGCAGCTCAAGCCCGCTTGCCGACATCTTCGCCGAGACGACCGAAAAGAATTCCTGACTTCCATCGCCCAGCAGCACGCCGCCACCCGCCATGTGGAATAGCCCTGCAAGGATCGCCGCGCCGATCAGGTTGCCGATCCAGGCGGCGCACCAGACGAGGAGCATGTCCGAAAGACCTGCACGCCGCGTCAGCACGGCGAGCGGCATGTACATGGCCGTTCCGGTAAAGAGCTCGGAACCGGCGAACACCACGATCGTCAGGGCAGATGAGAAGACCGCGCCCATGATTAAATGCGCCCAGGCCGCATCCGCATGCGCGCCGGCTGTGAACATGAGGATGTCACCGAACCCGATATAGGCGCCGGCCATCGCCGCCCCGACGAGGAAGGCAAGGAACTGCCTGCGCACGAGAAGTGCTTTGTGTTCGCCGGACTCGGCGAAGTTGACAATGGTATCCTCGTACATGATGAACCCTCGCATCCTGCCCGGATCGACCCGTGCGCTTGGCTTGCCGATGCAGGAAACTAGACCTGCACGCAGCCGAGCTGAATCATACTTAGGTCTAGGGTGGACAAGCTCAGTAACACTCCGGCGACCAATGGCGGGACACAAAATAGCCCGATGGAAGGTCGGGCCTAGCTTTGTGGGAAGGCTAAGTGACGCGAGTGAAAGATCACCCGCAAATAAACTGTGTTGCCTAACCAAGGTTCCGATTACCTTGAAGAAATTGCCCTGCCAGGTGGGGCCAGGCAGGGCGGTAACAGGAGCACTATTGAAAGCGCGAGTAGGGGTGAACTGGAGTTCAGTGACTTGCGCAGCTCAATCTATCATTGAATGGCAGTGCTGTGAATGCTACCACTTGCGTGGAGCGCCGAACATGGGCGGAACAAGAGCTGGTTTCTTCCGCGCCGGCTACTCGCAGACGGTTTCGCGCACGACGACCCGATGATGATGGCGGTAACCATAGCGCCTCTCCGTCCAGCACCGGCGATGGTACCTGTAGCGCGGGCCGTCATAGTATCCATCATATGCGTAGGCTGGCGGATCGCGATAATAGCGTGGCGGCGGCGGATCATAGTCGTAGCGAGGCCCAACTCCGTATTCAAAGTAGACCTGTGAGAACGCCGGCGAGGCGGCCAAGGTCGTTGCGAGCGCCAGCGCCGCGATTACGATTCTTTTCATGTCTTTCAATTCCGATTTACACACAGCAGGGGCACACTAACCTGCGCCTTGAATTTTGTATGCTATAAGCGTTGGTCGTGAACACGGACCAAAGTCCCAACCAAGTAAGGACTTAGGCCCTAGAACTCGTGAAAGGTCTGTTCGCCCGTGCTCATAGGAATGGAGACGCCTTGTCCTCAAAGCGTAAGAGGAGAAATCGTCGCCAACCGAATACGTAGGCGGCGACGATCTGCCCGCTAACGAGTTTTCCGTCTCTGATCGCGTATAATTGGAAATCGGCCGCGCATTCATAGTGTCCGCCGAGGCCGCGAAGCCTGCTCTCCAGCAGGAGAGCTCTCAATGGGTGTCGCTATCCGCTTTCCTTTTGATGATCCCTCAGATTCTGCGAGGCTCCTGCCGCCACGACACATGCGCCGGGGGTCAACTGAAAGGATCTCACAATCCACTCACAAGATTTTTATAAATTAGGCTACGCTAATTCTGCATTCGCTATTTTCTTCCCATTTCCCGTTCCTATCTCGCACTTGCGAAATGATCGCGCATTCCAACCCGCCGGGCATGGGTACGCCCCCTGCCTGCCGTCCGGCCCATCACAAGGACTCGACAATGGGTGATTTGCTTAAAGGGATCTCCAGCTTTCGCGGTGCCGTCTTTCCCGACCATCAGGCACTTTATCGCAAGCTGGCGGAGGAGGGGCAGCAGCCGCAAGCGCTGATGATTTCCTGCGCCGACAGCCGGGTCATGCCTGAAACGATCACGCAATCCGGCCCCGGCGAACTCTTCGTTTGCCGCAATGCCGGAAATATCGTTCCTCCCTTTTCCACGGCGAATGGCGGTGTGTCTTCGGCAATAGAATATGCGGTCGTAGCACTCGGCGTTCGTGATATCATCGTTTGCGGGCATTCCGATTGCGGTGCGATGAAAGGGCTTTGCCATCCTGATCTTTTGAAACCGATGCCGAATGTCGCCGCCTGGCTGAAGCACAGTCATGCCGCCCATTCGATCGTTTGCGAGGCCTACCCCGTCGACCTGTCCGAGCGTCAAAGGGTTCGCGCCATCGCGATGGAAAACGTCGTCGTTCAGCTCGACCACTTGCGCACGCATCCTTCCGTCGCCGCCAAGCTTGCGACCAACGACATCACCCTGCATGGATGGTTCTTCGATATCGAGACGGGGGAGGTGCTCGTCTATGACGGTACGGCCGCTCGCTTCACGGAAATCCTTGAGGACAGGCCCATGCCTGTCGCGGTTAAGGGTCGTGGTCGCCCGCATGTGATCCCGCAAGCTGCGGAGTAGGCCTATGATGTCAAGCTCTGCTCTTTCACGCGACTTCGCGTCCTCGCTTGTCGTATTCCTGGTCGCCATACCGCTTTGCCTCGGGATTGCGGTGGCGTCAGGAGTTCCGGTGGCGATGGGCCTCATTTCAGGCATTGTCGGCGGCCTCGTCGTCGGCCTTTTGGCGGGATCTCCGCTTCAGGTATCAGGGCCGGCTGCTGGCCTTGCCGTGATCGTCTTCGGCTTCGTCGAGCAATATGGCACCGCCATGCTCGGGCCGGTTCTCATCGTTGCGGGTTTACTGCAGGTCCTTGCCGGATTCCTGAAGATCGGCTCGTGGTTCCGGGCGATTTCACCCGCCGTCGTCCACGGCATGCTCGCCGGGATCGGCATTCTCATCATTCTTGGCCAGATCCATGTGCTGATGGGGGCAAGGCCGGCTGCCGGAGGCATCGAGAACGTCACTGCCATGGAGCAGACCTTTGCTCGCGTATGGGGCGCGGGGCTGACGCGTGAAGCAGTCGCTCTCCTCGTGGGGCTGATTTCCTTGCTGGCCATGATCGCCTGGGAGAAATTCAGGCCGAAGCCACTGATGCTGATACCCGGTGCCCTGGTGGGGGTTGCGACCGGTACGATATTGACGGTTGGCATGCAGCTGCCAATCGCAAGAGTGGAGGTGCCGTCCTCCCTTATCGAAAGCATTGCACCGCCGACGCTGGATGGCTTTGCCAGGATGGTCGAGCCCGGCATCATCATGACGACGCTGGTCATCGCGGTGATCGCCAGTGCGGAAACGCTGCTCTCATCCGCCGCCGTCGATCGCATGCATGATGGCGTGCGGACCCGCTTCAATAAGGAGCTGTTTGCGCAGGGTATCGGCAACGGGCTTTGCGGTCTGCTGGGTGCGCTGCCCATCACCGGTGTCATCGTCAGGTCGTCCGCCAATATTCAGGCGGGCGCACGCTCGCGGGCGTCGGCCGTGCTGCATGGTGTTTGGATCCTCGGGCTCGTGGCGTTTCTGCCGCAGCTGCTCGCAATGGTGCCGCTGACGGCGCTTGCGGCGGTACTGTTGGTGACAGGATGGCGGCTGATCAGTCTTCATCATGTCCGGCACCTCTTCGATCATCACGGCTGGGTCCCTGTCGGGATCTGGAGCGCGACAGTGGCTATGGTGGTGCTTCAGGACCTGCTCGTGGGCGTGGCACTCGGCCTTGCGCTGTCCATATTGGAAATCCTTCCATATCTGCGCCGCAAGCTCGCCATCGACAGATTGGAGGAGGATGAAACCATCCATCTCGACCTCGTGGGCGTGGCGACATGCAAGGACGTTCCCACCCTGCTCAATATGCTGGAAACGCTTCCCGAGGGTCGCAAGATCAGGATTGCGGGCACGCGTCTGCACTACCTTGACCATACGAGCGCCGAAACCTTGCGTGAGTGGCTGAAACGGCAGAAGAAATCGGGGCGCCTCGTCGAAATTGAGCATCCGCCGCTCGGACGCCATCGGAGGCTGAAACCGATCTTTGAAAGGCTGTCAGAGGAACTTGCCTGATCGGTGGATAAGATATCTGCTATCTTACGACCATGCCCTTGCCCCTTGCCGGGGCAAGGCGGCGGGGACAACAGCTACATCGAGTCATTTAACGGCAAGTTTCGCGCCGAGTGCCTGAACGCTCATTGGTTCATGTCCCTTGACGACGCGCGTTCGAAGATGGAGGATTGGCGTAAATAACGAGTTCCGGCCACACAGCGCCATCGGCAACAAGGTTCCGATTTCGCTCATGAATGGCTCATCGGCACCCCCGCCGACTTGAGCCCTAACCCCGGAAAATTCCAGCGCCCGCTGGCCCAAATTCGGGGAGCACTTCACTTCCGGACAGATCGTGGAACCAACAGTTAGACTCCGTGTCGGCGGTGGCAAACGAATTTGTCTTGACTGATTTCCTCAACGATCTTTAATTAACTGATCTGCTGGACCAACCAGTGGACCGGGGGGCGCGATGGACGAAAGTCCGATCTTGACCGAGGTACCGAATATCGCGCGGAGCCTTGCCCGCCGAACGGCGCGTGGTGTCATCGCCGAGAAGCTGATGGTCCTGATCGCTACCAATATGTTGCGACCGGGAGACGAGCTACCTGGCGAGCGTGAATTGGCCAATGTTCTTCATGTCAGCCGCGAAACGGTGCGTGGCGCGATTCAGGCGCTCGCCGCCCAGGGCATCATCGAGGTTTCACATGGCAGCCGCAGTCGTGTCTGCGAGGTCGATCTCAGTCACATTACCGTGACGATTGCCTCTTCCAATGCAATTGACGGCTACGATCTGGACTCCGTCCACGCCGCGCGTCTTCATATCGAACTCAAGGTTGTCGGCGATGCCGCCGAGCGCATCGATGACGTCACTCTGGCAAAGCTGCAGGCCCTGCTGGAGGCTCAGCGTCTCGGAGGCGACGATGCGATGCGTTTCCTGATCTGCGACCGCGAATTCCACGTCGCCATCTATCGCGCCTGCGGAAACCCGCTGCTGGCGGCTTTCGTCACCGATTTATACACCTACATGATGAATTACCGCCGCCACGCCATGGCCAAGCCGGGCGCCATTGAGGCGAGCTACCTCGATCATCTGGCGATCTTCGAGGCGCTCGCTCGCCATGATCGCGACGCCGTCGTCGCGGCGTTCGAGCATCATCTGACACGTATTTACGATACAACCAAGGTCCAACTGGCGAGCGACAATCCGGTCTGATCCGACCAGCATGAGGGGATTTGACTGACATGAATGCGAGGGAGACAAAGATGCCGGTCGGCTGTGGGGGATATTAATGCGTTCCGGCGGTAATGTCTCGGAGGGGGGATGACCGCAGGTCAGCAAAGTGAAAGGTTCTGGGAGGGACTTTTATGGCAGGTGTCGAGTTTGTCGATGTCAGGAAATCATTCGGGGCGTTCCCCGTTATCAAGGGCGTGAACATCGAGATAGCGGACGGTGAATTCGTGATCTTGGTCGGACCGTCCGGGTGCGGAAAATCCACGCTCCTGAGAATGCTTGCCGGGCTCGAGAATATTTCCGCCGGCGAGATCCGTATCGGCAACCGCGTCGTCAATGGAGTGGCACCGGGCGACCGCGACATAGCCATGGTCTTTCAGAATTATGCGCTTTATCCGCATATGTCTGTGGCACAGAACATGGCTTTCTCGCTGATGCTCAAACGCGCGCCGAAAGCGGACATGGATCAGCGTGTCAAGAAAGCGGCGGAAATCCTGGGTCTGACCAAGTTTCTCGACCGCTATCCCCGCCAGCTGTCCGGCGGTCAGCGTCAGCGTGTCGCCATGGGCCGGGCGATCGTGCGCGATCCCCAGGTTTTCCTCTTCGACGAACCGCTTTCCAATCTTGATGCCAAGCTCCGCGTCGCCATGCGCGCGGAAATCAAGGAGCTTCACCAACGTCTTGGCACCACGACCGTTTACGTCACGCATGATCAGATCGAGGCCATGACGATGGCCGACAAGATCGTCGTCATGCATGATGGCGTCGTCGAGCAAGTAGGTAAGCCGCTGGATCTCTACGACACGCCTGCCAATCTTTTCGTCGCGGGCTTCATCGGTTCGCCGGCGATGAACATGATCAAAGGCCGCCTCGATTCGGAGAGCAATGGCCGGTTCATCGCGTCGGATGGAACCGTCCTGCCCATTGCAAATCCGCCTGCCGGCGCAAAGGGTCGGGATCTCGTCTATGGGTTGCGTCCGGAATACATCATGCTCGATGCTGATGGGCTGCCTGCGGAAATCATCGTGATCGAACCGACAGGCTATGAGACGCAGATGACGGTTCGGTTCGGCGGCAGCGATGTCAATTGCATCTTCCGGGAAAGGATCAATGCCAAACCCGGAGATACGCTGCGCATTTCCATCGATGTGCCGCATGTCCATCTCTTCGACGCGGAAAGCGGTCAGAGATTGACGATTTGATGCCGCTTCGGTGGGGAGCCGGAAGAAGAGGAGTCTTCCTGCTCACCTTATCGATGCGGAAGCATTCGACCGGTTCGAATGCGATAGTCGTCGTCCACCAAACGGGAAGGTGGGCGCCGGGGGAATTTGCTCCCGTTTTCAAAGGAGGAGTATCATGCCATTCAAGAGACGTGACTTTCTTGCCGCATCGGCGGCAGCGGCCGGGATCGCCGGCCTCGCACCGCTCGGAATACGCCCATCTTTCGCTCAAGCCGAACCCAGCTACACGCCCGAGAAGGGCGCGAGCCTCCGGCTGCTTCGCTGGACCCCCTTCGTCAAGGGAGACGAGGATGCCTGGCTTGCAAATACCAAGAAATTCACCGAGACGACGGGCGTTGAGGTTCGTATCGACAAGGAAAGCTGGGAAGATATCCGACCGAAGGCCGCCGTCGCCGCCAATGTCGGTTCCGGCCCCGACATGGTCATGTGCTGGTTCGACGATGCTCATCAGTATCCTGACAAACTCGTCGACCTGACGGAACTCGGCAACTACCTCGGCAACAAATATGGCGGCTGGTATGACGGCGTGCGCGGTTATGCAACCCGCGGCGACAGGTTCATCGCCATGCCGCTGACAGCGATCGGCAATGCCGTCGTTTATCGCGACAGCCATGTAAAGGCGGCCGGCTTCAGCGAATTCCCCAAGGACACCGCCGGGTTCCTCGAACTTTGCAAGGCCATGAAGGCCAAAGGCACGCCCGCCGGCTTTCCGCATGGCAAGGCGGTCGGTGACGGCAACAACTACGCCCATTGGCTACTTTGGAGCCATGGCGGCAAGATGGTGGACGAAAGCGGCAAGGTAACCATCAACAGCCCTGAAGCCCTCGCCGCGATCCATTATGCGAAGGATCTTTATGCGACCTTCATCCCCGGCACGGAAAGCTGGCAGGACATCAACAACAACCGGGCCTTCCTTGCCGGGCAGGTATCGCTGATCGCAAACGGCGTTTCGGTCTATTACGCAGCCAAAAAAGATCCGAAGCTCGCCGAAATCGCGGCCGATATCAGAACCACGAACTTCCCGATCGGTCCGGTCGGCAAGAGTGTCGAGCTGCACCAGACGAGCTCGCTGGTTCTCTTCAGCCATACCAAATATCCAGAAGCAGCCAAGGCCTATATCAAGTTCATGATGGAAGGCGATCAGATGAACGCCTGGATCCAAGGATCGAGCGCCTATTGCTGCCAACCCTTGAAGGCCTTTGCCAACAATCCCGTCTGGACCGCCGATCCCGTCCACGCACCCTATGCACGCGCATCGGAAACGCTGCGCCCGAACGGCTATGCTGGTCCGCTGGGCTATGCTTCGGCGGGCGTGATGGCCGATTACGTGCTCGTCGATATGTTCGCGGCCGCGGTGACCGGCCAGATGACGCCGGAGGATGCGATGAAAGAGGCTGAGCGCCGCGCAAACCGCTACTACAAGGTTTGATCGCCCGCGAAGACCTGCAGCATGCCGGCGCGACGGCATGCTGCGACTGTCCATCAGGAGATAAAGCCATGTCGACCGTGACATCCAGTGATACGACCCGCGGCCCGATCAGATCGCTCATGCAGAACAACAATATGCTCGGCTTCCTCTTCATGTTGCCGGCGGCCATCTTTCTGGTTTGTTTTCTCACCTATCCGCTGGGACTTGGAGTCTGGCTCGGCTTCACGGACACGCGGATCGGGCGCAGCGGCAGCTTTATCGGATTGGAGAATTATCAATTCCTGGCCAATGATTCCGTGTTCTGGCTGTCGGTCTTCAATACATTGCTCTACACCTTCATCGCCTCGATCCTGAAATTCGTCCTGGGCCTCTGGTTGGCACTGCTTCTCAATCAGCACCTGCCATTCAAATCCTTCTTCCGGGCG
This sequence comes from Rhizobium sp. AB2/73, assembly GCF_020871915.1. Classification (NCBI taxonomy): domain Bacteria; kingdom Pseudomonadati; phylum Pseudomonadota; class Alphaproteobacteria; order Hyphomicrobiales; family Rhizobiaceae; genus Rhizobium; species Rhizobium sp. AB2/73. The sequence continues at coordinate 225,311 of NZ_CP067073.1, forward strand.
ATCGTGCTTCTGCCCTGGGTGGTGCCGACGGTGCTTTCGGGATTGGCATTCTGGTGGATCTACGACTCCCAGTTCTCGATTATCTCCTGGTCCCTGATGAAGATCGGCCTGATCCATGGCCCGATCAATTTCCTCGGCGATCCGACCAATGCGCGGATCTCGGTGATCATCGCCAATGTCTGGCGCGGTATTCCCTTCGTGGCGATCTCGCTGCTTGCCGGCCTGCAGACTATCCCTGCTTCGCTGCAGGAGGCGGCATCGCTTGATGGCGCCACAAGCTGGCAGCGTTTCCGTTATGTAACGCTACCGATGTTGACCCCGATCATCGCCGTCGTGATGACGTTCTCCGTGCTGTTCACATTCACGGATTTCCAGTTGATCTATGTGCTGACCAAGGGCGGGCCGGTCAACGCGACGCATCTGATGGCGACACTGTCTTTTCAGCGTGGCATCCCGGGCGGGCAGCTCGGCGAGGGCGCGGCAATCGCGGTGGCCATGATCCCGTTCCTGCTCGCCGCCATCATGTTCAGCTTTTTCGGGCTGCAGCGCCGCAAATGGCAGCAGGGCGGACAAGACTGAGACCGGGAGGACGCCATGACCATCAAAACCGAGACGGCCAATCCCGTTCTGACCGACGACATCCAAGGCATGGGCTATCTGAACCGCCTGCCTCGCCGTATCGTCATGCTCTACCTGCCGATGGCGGTCTTCGTCTTCGTGCTTCTATTTCCCTTCTACTGGATGGCCATAACGGCCATCAAGCCAAACGCACAGTTGACCGACTACAATAACTACAGCCCCTTTTGGGTCGTGGGGCCGACGCTCGATCACATCAAGTACCTATTCTTCGAGACCTCCTATCCGGGCTGGCTTTGGAACACGATATTGGTGGCGGTGGGATCGACGGCGCTGTCGCTGCTGGCATCGATTTTTGGCGCCTACGCGATCGAACGCGTGCGTTTTACCGGCTCTCGTTCGATCGGGTTGCTGATTTTTCTAGCCTACCTCGTTCCGCCTTCGATCCTGTTCATTCCCCTGGCGTTCATCGTCTTCAAGCTTGGAATTTACGATTCCAGACTTGCGCTCATCTTCACCTATCCCACCTTCCTCATTCCCTTCTGCACATGGCTGTTGATGGGCTACTTCAGGTCGATACCCTTCGAGCTGGAAGAAAGCGCGCTGGTCGATGGCGCCAGCCGCTGGCAGATCCTTGTCAAAATTATCCTCCCGCTGGCGGTGCCTGGGCTGATTTCGGCCGGCATCTTCGCGTTTACGCTCTCCTGGAACGAATTCATCTACGCGCTTACCTTCATTCAATCGTCGGAAAATAAAACAATTCCGGTTGGTGTACTGACGGAATTGGTTCGCGGCGATGTCTTTGAGTGGGGTTCGCTCATGGCCGGCGCTTTATTTGGTTCATTGCCGGTCGTTATCCTCTACTCTTTCTTCGTCGATTACTACGTCTCGTCGATGACCGGTGCCGTGAAAGAATGATGGCGCTCCAGCAGCGTGCCTCCGGCGGTATCAACCCCGTGCCGTCGATCACGTCTTCAGCCTCGGCGTGGCCTTCGTCTGAATGCCGACGCTATCGGCCGCCCAATCATCTTGCCGATGCCGACAAGCAGATGAAGACCTTTTGTGCACTTGGAGATAAGATTGCAGACAAGCGCGGATTCTCGACGCAGATCGGCTAAGCGACGGGACGGCCCCGCATATCTTCACGAGTGCTCGAACTTTATAAATCCCATCTATAACGTATTCTAGGCGGGTGGGTGCATCCGAAGATTCTATCACCTGGCAGTCAGATCGAATTGGGCTGGTCTCCCGCGGGTGGCTCTGGTGCAGCAATCGACCGATGATCGAGACGGTCCGCGCCCTCGGCGCCGCGAGCTATCATCGCCATGGCGATATGACGGGCCTCGTCCGCGAAGCCTCCCATGATGGCATTGGCGAGCGCCAGATGAATGATCGGGTTCGGATCATAAACGAGATCGCGATCGTGCAAAGTCAGATCCGCCGTGAACAGGGTACGAAGCATGATCTCCAGCGATCTGCCTATGCCGAGTAACAAACTATTGTGGCTTGCTCGCAGGACCGCGAGGTGAAAGGCGATGTCTTGCTCAATTGCCGCGGCCGTCGGAAGATTTTGCATGGCCATTGCAAGTGCATGAATGTGCTGCTTCTCTTCGGCCGTCGCATTTCGAGCAGCCATGGATGCGGCGCCGGGCTCAATAAGCTCCCGCAATTGCGCGACTTCACGTCGAAACATGGCGTGCGATTTGCGATCTTTAAGTTTCCAGCGGATGATGTCAGCATCCAGCCCGTTCCATTCTTCCTTCATGGCGACGCGGGACCCATAGCGGCGCGCGGTCCTGATCAATCCTTTGCCTGCCAAGACTTTGACGGCTTCCCGCAAGGCGTTTCTTCCGACACCGAAGCGAGAGGCGAGTTCAGATTCCAGCGGCAACTGCTCTCCGGGTTGCCAATCGCCTTCCACGATGGATCTGCCGAACCTTTCGACGGTGTCCATGATTACGCCCTTCGGAAGCATGGTCTTCTCCTGCTTGCAAACATTCTAGATCCTATCTATAACTCGTTTGACGCTTGGGGAGGGCAAGCAATCATCGGCAAATGTCGCAGATGATGGTTTGATAGATCAAGTCAGGTCTAACCCGCAATCCAGGGAGGAGCTGATCCTGTGCGAATGTTTATAGGAAATCTGTCGCAGCGATGCTGGGCCGGATGACAAACCTCACACCAGAGGCTTGCGTTGAAGAGCGACGTCGTCAGCGCGGCCTGCCTTCCTGGGCGTCACGGTTTGACGAAACTCACATTAATTCATTCTCCCAACGGACGAATATCCCATGAAAATCGAAAGAGTAGAGTGCTTCACACCACGGGTTGGTCATCGCAATCAGCTGTTGGTCAAGGTTACGACTTCAGATGGAATTCATGGTTGGGGCGAATCCGGTTTAACAGGCAGGGAACATGCCGTCATCGGGGCGATTCGTCATTACGAACAGTTCCTGATCGGCCGCGATGTTCGGCGGGCCGGGGCTTTGTGGCAGGAAATGTACCGCAGCCAATATTTCGAAGGTGGTCGTGTACTGACGGCGGCAATTGGCGCGCTGGACATCGCCTTCCACGATATTCGCGCAAAGGCGCTCGGCGTGCCCGTTTACGACCTTCTCGGTGGCAAGCATCGCGAGCGCGTTCCAGCGTTTGCGACCGCGCCGGCCAATCCAGGTCCTGAGATGATCGAGCAAGCGATAATCCTGAAGGATGCAGGCTGGAATTCCATCCGCTTCGTTCCGTGGGGCCAACACTCCCTTGATCTTTTCGAGCCGCGAGAGTCGATCGCGCGCACCGCTCCATGGATGGTTAAGGCGAGAGAGGAGGTGGGCGCGGAAGTCGTTTTGGGCATCGACTACCATCACCGGCTCAGCGTCGCCGAAGCCGCCTCGTTCTGCCAGAAGATGCCTTCCGGAACCCTCGATTACATCGAAGAGCCGATCCGCGACGAAACGCCGGAGGCCTATGAGGCCCTTCGAAAAATGACTGATCTACCCTTTGCGATCGGCGAGGAGTTTTCCTCGAAGTGGCAATTCTTGCCCTATATCGAGCGCGATATTCATCAATTCAACCGGTTGGATATTTGCAACGTCGGTGGTTTTACCGAAGCCATGAAGGTCGCCGGCTGGAGCGAGGCGCATTACGTCGACCTGATGCCGCACAATCCGCTAGGACCTGTCTGCACGGCGGCGACCGTGCATTTGGCGGCGGCGGTGCCCAACTTCGCTTGGCTGGAGTGCCGGGCGTCACCCGTCGAACAGCTTGGTTTTGATTCGCGTGAACTCTTTCCGTCCCAGGCCGAGTTGAATGGCAGTTCCTATGACGTACCGCAGCTTCCGGGTCTGGGGATCGAGGTGAACGAAGATGCGCTGAACAAGCTCGACTTTCAATATTTCGAGCCGCCGCACCTGCGCCGTGGCGATGGAAGTTTCACCAATTGGTGATTGGAGGACCGGGAGGAATAGACCATGGCAATTTCAACATACTATGCGTCGGCGAGCCGGACGCGATATGTCATTACCGCACTCTTATTTATAACCGGTGTGATCAATTACCTTGATCGCACCAATCTGTCGATCACGGCACCGTCTTTGTCGGCGGAACTGAAAATCGACCCGGTGACCATGGGATGGTTGTTTTCGGCATTTGGATGGACCTACACGGCCATGCAGATCCCCGGCGGATGGCTCGCTGATCGTGTTCACCCGCGAATTGTCTATCCCCTGACAATCCTCGTCTGGTCGGTGGCGACTTTCAGTCTCGGCTTCGTCGCCGGGATCGTCAGCCTCTTTATTCTTCGACTTGCCGTAGGCGTTTTCGAGGCGCCGAGCTATATCGTCAACAACAGGATCGTGACAACCTGGTTTCCCGAGCGAGAGCGAGCCACCACGATCGGCATCTATATCTCCGCGCAATATGTGGGTCTCGGATTCCTGACGCCGGTTCTCGTCTGGATTGAAGCTGCCCATGGGTGGCGTTCAGTGTTTGTCCTGACGGGTATCCTCGGTGTGATCGCTGCCATTTCGTGGGCGGCGATCTATCGTGATCCAAGCAAGTTCAGAGGGACAAACGACGCGGAGCTCGATCTTATCCGGGAAGGCGGTGGCGTTCCCGAGCTGAGTTCACGCTTGGTGAGGGAACAGGCAGGCCGCAAATCCTTTACCTGGTCCGATCTCGCGGTCGTGCTCAGCAAGAAGAAGCTATGGGGGCTCTATATTGGTCAGTTCAGCTACTTGGCCTCCGCAAACTTCTTTCTCACCTGGTTCCCGACGTATCTGGTTCAATACCGACATCTCGACTTCATCAAAGCCGGATTCTATGCCTCGGTGCCGTTTCTCGCCGGCTTTGGAGGCGTGCTCGTCTCCGGCTTCATCTCGGATGCGCTTCTTCGTGCCGGCTATGGTCTGAGCGCCTCACGCAAAATCCCGGTCCTTACGGGTATCGCTCTCTCCGTCCTGATAGTGGGTGCGCAATTCGTTCAGAGCCCTGGACTCATCATCATGTTTTTGGCAATCGCTTTCTTTGGAACGGGAATGGCCTCGATTACCTGGTCCTATGTATCAGCGTTGGCGCCGGAACGATTGATTGGCTTGACCGGTGGCGTCTTCAACCTGTTTGGAGGCCTCTCGAGCATCGTGATACCAATCGCCATTGGCTATCTCGTCAATGGCGGGAGCTTCGCGCCTGCGCTGGCTCTATGCTCGGGCCTGGCTGTGGTGGCCGCTTGCTGCTACATTTTCCTGGTCGGACGGATGGAGCGTGTAGAAGAGTAGACATTCGTTGCAAGGTCATTCATCCGGCAACTGTTGACGGAACTCGATTTGGGGAGCCGGTTGGCTTTAAACTAATCCAGCTGGCAGCACACGTGTCTTCAATTCCCTGACCATCCGGCTCGCGAGAAGCCTCGTGGCGCCACTTGCACCGTTCTCACCGGATCCCGCCGCTCGGCGCGAGGGGGGATTGGTGCGCTCGATCTGCCTCCTTAGGCCGCCGCCCGCCCAATTTGTCCGCGTGTTTCTGTGTAAAATCCGCAAACCGTGTCGGCTGGACGCCAAACATCTGATGCGTGGCCATCAGCACCTTGGCGATGGGGTGCTTCAGCCGCTCCTCGGTTTGTTCGTCGAGCGCGTCGACGAAGTCTTCGGGCAGCCCCCTGGCAAGCAAATCCCGACGTCGCTCTTCAGGGGTAATGCTGACATATTTTACCGGCTTCCCGAGTGACGCGGAAATGCGAGCAGCAATTTCGTCCATCGTCAGGGCTTCAGGACCGGTCATATCGAGACTTTCCCCCTCGTGACCACCGTCTCGAAGCAGATGGTGGGCGATCTTGGCAATATCCTCGGCGTCTACTGGCGACAGCGATATGTTCCCGAATGGAAGGCGGAGCGTACCGGTTGCAATGATGTCGGGCGCCTCGCGTAGATAAACCTGCATGAACTGGCTGGGGCGCAAATGAGTCCATGCGAGACCCGACCCTTCAAGGTAGTCCTCGATTTCCTCATGCATCCGCGTAAAGCGGAATTTGGTTGGGTCGAATCCGGGCTCACTCCCGGAGAACTTTACGACGTGTCGCACGCCGGCGGCTTTGCATGCGTCAATGAAGTTGCACTGTGTCTCGCTCATGTCAGGCGCTGCCCCCGAGATCATGAGCACGCGTTCGATGCCATCGAGCGCAGTGCCGAGGGTGTCAGGCTGACGCATGTCACCGACGACAAGGTCAATACCTCGGAGCTTGCCGAGGCCTGCCGCATCGGCTTTTGCAGAATTTCGGACGAGCGCCCGTACCGGTGTCCCCATGCGAACAAATTCACGAACCGCAAGCTGCCCGCTCATTCCCGTCGCGCCTGTTATCAGCAGCATCGATCATCCTTTCAATAGGTTGTTGGCGCGCGCTCTACCAGCACGTCACTCGCCCCAAGAAGACGATACGAGGCGTAGAAAGGATTCGCGTCGCGTGGACTTTTCGAGGCAAGCTCGCAAGCGACGACCGTCTCTGCCCCGAAAACGGGTGCCGGTGGATATCTCCGCGGTACCAAATTCCTGGCGATTGGAAGCCCGATGACGCTTCCAATCGATGCCATCCCAATTTAATGCGGAAGGCCTTCGGGCCAATAGAGGCGATCAGCGGGCCGCCGGCATCCTATGTGTCAGAGACAGCTATTTTCATCAGCCCTGGCAGGAAGCATTCTTGGGGGCAACTGCCCACGCCTCCCTCCTATCAAGAGGCGCTACAATCTATCGGGCTTTTCATGGTTCATCATAGCGTTGGTAGCTGACGTGAACCCGCGGCACTTGCCTTTGCCAGACGCGTAACCTGGTGCGTAGGGCGCAAGATGGCCGCGTTTCCTCATCCGCAGTCGGTTCAGCTTAACGTCCGATCGGCTGGCCTCGGTATACGTTCGCCGCACTCCACGCTGTTGCTGAAGCACCTCCGGTGAGAACTGATCAAAGATGCCGTACTTCCCGCGGCCGATCTCCCCATTTATCATGAAGGCCATCATAGAAAGTGATGGGTGCTGCCATAAGTTCGTCAACGTCGACAGCCTCGAGGCAGGCGATATTCACATTGAGATAGTCATGACCTGTCATGTTAGGCATTCCTATGCGCTGGAACGGGCGTATCCCGCACCGTTTGCGTATTCCGATGAAGCCGGCCATCGATTCCGATTTGAAGCCGGCCAGTCATTCCGATTTCATTCCGGCCGGGGTTCCGATTTGAAGGCGGCCATTTGTCGGACTGATCCTGGGTCTGTTGGATGTTTGGATCGGGTTTTGTTTCAGGTCAAGCGTGCGGTTTTTCAGGCGCTATCGACGAGCGCTGTTTTCGCATGCTTTCACCGGTGAGATCGATGCGATAGGCATTGTGAACGAGGCGATCCAGGATGGCATCGGCGAGCGTGGGGTTTGCTATTATTTCCCACCAGCGATCCAGGGGCACCTGACTGGTGACGATCGTCGATCGGCGCTCGTAGCGGTCTTCGATGATCTCGAGGAGATCGCGCCGCTGATCATCGTTGAGCTTTTCCGGTCCCCAATCATCAAGGATAAGCAGATCGGTCTTGGCCAGCGATTTGAGGATCCGGCCATATCGCCCATCGCCTCGTGCAAGGGCAAGTGTTGCGAATAGCCGAGGAACCCGGTGGTAGGCGACGGAGAAATCTTCGCGGCATGCTTTATGGCCGAGTGCACAGGCAAGCCAGCTCTTGCCGACGCCGGCCGGCCCTGTGACGAGAAGGCTGTGGTGCCTGCGGATCCAATCGCAGCCAGCAAGCGTCATGAACAGATTGCGGTCGAGACCGCGTGCGGCACGAAAGTCGGCATTCTCGATCTGCGCATCGTGGCGAAGTTTGGCAGCCCTGGCGCGGGCTTCGAAGCGCTTCTGGCGGCGCATGGTGGCCTCTCGTTCGAGTAGGATGGCAAGCCATTCTCCATGCTCGAGGCCGCGCGCTTCGGATTGTGCGTCGAGCTCCTGGAAGGCTGTGGCCATGCCATTGAGGCCGAGTTCACGCAGCATGTTGATGGTGGGATTGGTCAGCATTGGTATGTCTCCTCAATGAAAGTAATCAGGGCCACGCAGATTGGCATGGTCGACAATGGCGGTTGGTTCGGTGGAATGGCGCGCCGCCTTGTGGTTGGCCAGCAGCGAGGCGATGCTCTTGCAGTTCAGGCCACCGATCTCGACGGCGCGTGCTGATACGGCTTCGGCCCGATTGCGTTCGATGTCGCGAAACAGGCGAAGCACACCCAGGCATGTTCGAAAGCCCTGTTCGGGGTGCGGACGGCTAGCAAGAATTGCGATCACCAGGCCCTCTGTCTGTGGCCCGATGGATGCGGCCCAGCGCCGAAAGCGATCTGGTGTCCACTCAGCGTATCGCCGGTGGGAACTGGGCATGTGATCTGGGTCGGTTCCATGGCGAGGACCACCATACCGACGCTGATGCACGGCGATGCGCTTGCCGCGGTGGAAGATCTCGATGGTGCGTGCCGTTGCCCTCAGGTCGACCTGCTGGCGAATGAGGGCATGGGGGACGGAATAAAAGAAGCTTTTGAACTCGACGTGATAATCGGTCGAGACACGGACCAGACGCCATTCGGCGAATTCGTAGTCTTCACCCGGAAGACTGGCGAGCGCAGCACGTTCGACACTTTCAAATACTTGCCGCCGGGTAACACCCAATCGACGCATGAGGTGATCGTTGATGCGATCGAGTGCCTGGCCAATAGCGGCATTGGCCTCAGCCAGCGAGAAGAAAGTCAGCTTGCGCAACCGCCCCAGGATGCAGGTCTGAGCAAAACGGACTCCGTTCTCAACTTTCGATTTGTCCCGCGGTTTCTTCGGCCGTGCCGGGAGAACTCCGACGCCATAGTGGGAGGCCATCATGCCGTAACTGCGGTTGATCTCGGGATCGTAGAAGCTGGCGTGGTTGACGCCCGACTTCAGATTGTCGGGAACGATCAGCCGGGGAACGCCTCCAAAAAAATGAAACATCCGGACATGCGAGCCGATCCAGTCAGGGAGCGTTTGCGTCCAGGTCGCCTCAGCATAGGTGAAGCTCGATGCACCGAGCACCGCCACAAAGATCTCTGCCTCGCGGATCTCTCCGGTCTTGCGATCAACGATCGGGATCTTCTTGCCGGAATAGTCGACGAACACCTTGTCGCCAGCAGCATGCTCCTGGCGCATCGTCGGTGAAAGCCGCTGTTGAAACCCACGCAGGAGTTCACAAAAGCGGCTATAGCCGTAACCGTCGGGGTGCGACCCACGATACTCCTCCCACAGGATGAGCATGGTAACGCCCGGCTTCTTGAGCTCGATGGCAAGATCGGCCCAATTGGGCTCGACCCGTCGTCTCGTGCCGTGTTTGATGCCATTACGAGTGAACAGTTTGCTCTCGAGCGCATCGTCGGTGAGATCCAAAGGCAAGGGCCAGTTTAACCCAACCGCTGCCGCGCGCTGCAGATTATCCTGCACCGTGCTACGCGCAATTCCCAATACGACGGCAATCTCACGCGAGCTGGTTCCGCTTGCCGCAAGCCGCAGCATTTGTCGCAAATGTCTCATGGTCAGCCTTCTCTTTGCCGGCATCAAAATCCCCTCGTTCATCACGAGGTATCGATGCCAAAAGTTGCTGACCCAGGAGGTAATCTTCAGTGCCGAAAACTGGCCGGTCTTTGATTGGAACGGTGGCCGGCTTCAAATCGGAATGGTGGCCGGTCTTTGATCGGAATGCCGGCCGGCTTCACGTCGGAATCCGCACACCGTTTGCAGAATGGATGCTGCGCCGCCGGATTGGGCCCTCTGAATACCGTCATCGTTGCGGGCGAAGAGATTAAACGAAGTTCAGAGGGTAATGCATCGACCGACCAGAATCGGCTTTTGGCGCATATGGAGCAATTGCATTTGTGCGTTCCAGCCGAGATATCGGCCATCACCTCGAAGTGCACGTCACCGCAATGGCATCTGCCCGTGTATAGTCGTTTCATTGTTATCGCCTCGGTGCTGATCTAGCGTGCCATAGACTTTCGATCGTCGTGCGCGCTGCGATCGACAGAGCTTTCCTCGTGCCGTGTCGACAATTTGTCATATATTCCGGCCGAGCGTCTGCTCGGAACGTAACAGGGTTCGTCCGGCAAGCTCTTCCAATGTGGCGTGCACTGTGTTCGATCATGTTCTGTGTCCCCCCTGGAGATCACGGGCACTCGTTCGGTTGCTGGCGACCTGCGTCGGCGCGCCATTGAGCTAGGAAGACGATCCGAACCTCACAAAAGATTCACGTCCTGCCGATTTTTCGTAACGGCCCGCGAGGATGTGACCGATAGGAGGTTCAATTTTCTGAGGGAGCCGGCCGAGAAGAAGTTGGGACATAGCGGTTGACAACGATGCCGCACGCGTATGCTTTCGACCCTGCCAACCTCAAGTCGCGAAAGCCTGACTGCTGAAAGATATTTTGCCCGGTCCCGAGAGCCGCAGGGTTGATGAAGAGCTGGTACTCATCAACCAAGCCATGGGCGATTAGCGCGGAGGCAAATCCATGGCCTCCGAACACGGCTATATTGCCATCACCACTACGCTTTAAGGCGCCTGCCTCGCGCGATAGATCGCCATGGACCAATGTCGTTCTTTCCCAGCGAGAATAGTCAAGCTTGCCGCTCAAAACCACCTTTGGGACGTCCGTGATCTTCTTTGCGAACGCGTAGAACGGATCTTGGGGATAGCGCTCGGCAGCCTTTGCCCAATGGTTGATATAGCCCTCTTCGGCCATCTTGCGGCTCAGTAGAATCGTTCCGACTGCCTCGAAGAAGGTGTTAAAATCCTTCTTCAAATCTGCATCCCATGGGCAATCGCTCACCCAATCCCAGATTTGCCAAGCCTGTTGGCCATCGCCGCCGACGAATCCGTCGACTGACATCTGCATTTGAAGAACGAGTTTTCTCATTGCGTGTCTCCTGATGCCGTGCAGGTTCATTGGGGAACGCTGCCCTTTCGCCGAACTCTCCACTCGAACCGTCTTTTTCGCGCCGACGCTCACCGCCGCTTTCTTCGCGGGTTCCGGCCGCTGCCTGCGCTCGTTCACATGAACTCATTTGGCTCGCGTGCTCGGGCAGTTTTCTGCCGACGGTAAAGCCTTGCGGTGAATACATTGACGCCGCGCCCTTATGATTGCAATAGTAAAGCGATTTACAAATGGAAACATTCAATGTCCACCAAGGAACGATCTGGATGCCCGATCAACCTGTCCCTCGAACTGTTTGGCGACCGCTGGACGCTCCTGATCGTGCGCGACATTGCATTCGGCGGCAAAAAGCACTTCAGACAGCTTCTTCAATCAGACGAAGGGATTTCGTCCCGCACGCTCTCCGAGCGCCTGCGGACGCTGCAGGAAGAGGGGATCGTCACCCGCCATGACGATCCGGCGCACAAGCTCAAAATGGTCTACCGCCTCACCGAAGCGGGCATGGATCTGCTGCCAGTCCTGATCGAACTTGGCGCCTGGGGTGGCAAGCACCGCCATGCCGACGACGACCTCGCGCGGTTCGCGAGGCAGTTGAAAGCCGGAGGAAGTGAGCTCATCGAACGCAAGAAGGCAGAGTTGCGGACCGAATCGACTTGAGCCCGTTTGCACAAGCGGTGATGCGCCCGACCACGAATTATTCGCGCCAGGAGAATCCTTTCGCCGGTCTCCCACGTCTCTTCCGCACAGGGTGAATTTCCGCCGGGACCGACCCATTTGGAGATGGAGACTGATGGCAAGCGCGCAGAGTCTGGCGAACAAGACATATTGGGAGGCGGCGGCCGAGCTAGGTCCGCTTACGCCGGAGGCAATGATCGAGCGTGTCGATATTCGCTGGACGCCGCTCTCGGCAGAACCGGGGGGTGTCGATTATCTCGAAGTCGATGCCGGCGGTATCCGGGCTATGTGGGTTCGGCCTAAGGGCGCCGCCGATGATCGCGTCATCTTCTATGCGCACGGCGGCGGCTTTGTCTCGGGCTCGATCTATACCCATCGCAAGATAGTGGGACACCTGGCGAAGGCAGCGGGTAGCCGGGCTCTCCTGTTCGAATACCCTTACGCATATGCGCAGAAATATCCTGCTCAGTTAAACGCCACGGTTGCCGCGTATAGCTGGCTCTTGGCCGAAGGCGTCGCTCCTGAGCACATTGCCGTCGCGGGTGATTCCGCCGGTGCAATCCTGACGTTCGGCCTGCTGCAGCAAGCCCGGAATAATCGCATGCCGCTACCCGCGGCGGTGATGATCTTGTCCGGATGGCTCGAGCTGGCCCTCTCCGCGCCGAGTTTCGAGACCAATCGTGAGAAAGACGCCTTCTTCACCAGAGATGTGGTGGGGTGGCTGGCGTCGAACTTTCTTGGAGACGGCGACCCCCACGATGCTCTTGCAAGTCCACTCTACGCCGACCTCAAGGGATTTCCGCCCATCTTCCTCCAGGCTGGAGGCGACGAGGCGTTGATCAAAGGCGATGTCGCCGAGACGTTGCGCAAGCTCAAGGAGGAGGGCGGAGGGGCGATCGTGAAATATGGCGTCACCCAACTCGACCGTACACTTCTCGAAAGCAGGCTGGTCGACGAATACAAGCTTTGGCTGCTGCCGACGCGGGGAGGCTCGGGCAAACGCGCCTTTGAGGATATAGACATGGCGGCGCAGCCCGATTTGGAGCTCACCGATGTTCGTCGGTTCGCGAATGGCGGCGTAATTCTCTCATACCTGCCCCATTAATCGTCACGTGGATTTTGCAAATGAGATGGCAGCGCAGCGCCGGAAGGAGAATGCGCGATGAAACAAATACTAGTGACCTATACGACCAAACCTGAATGGGCCGAGGAGAACGCGCGTCTGGTCAGCGACGTCTTTTCCGAACTTCATGAACGCGCGCCCGGGGGACTTGCTTACCTGGTCCTTCGCCGCGACGATGGAACCTTCCTGCACCTCTTCCGCCAAGAAAACGGAGCGCCGGCCCTTTCCGAATCCGAGGCGTTCCGCACCTTTCAGAAGAACATCAGCGAGCGGTGTCGCGATCGACCGGTAGCCGCGGAGGTCGCCGTCGTCGGCTCGTATGGCGATGTCTCGGCTGTAGATTGAGGTCTGGACCTGCCGATGACGCAACAGATTTCCGGCAATGATGACGAACGCAATGGCATGGCGAGGGCGATCGAGGCTCTACGCCCAAAGCTTCACCGATATTGCGCGCGTATGGTCGGCTCCGCCATCGACGGCGAGGACGTCGTCCAGGATGTACTTCTCAAAACACTGGAGAGCCCCCCAGGCAGTGAGATTCGTAATGTTGAAAACTGGCTGTTTCGCGTCGCACACAACGCTTCCATCGATTTTCTCCGCCATCGCCAACGTGAGATGGCCATGCACTCCGAGGAAGAACTGGACATGATCGCCGACCGCTCTTCGTCGGCGGCCGATCGCATCGTGGCGGCCGCTGCCTTGAAGTCCTTTATGCATCTGCCGGTAGCTCAACGGGCATGTACCATCTTGATGGATGTGCTCGGCTATTCTCAGCAAGAGATCGTCGATATTACAGGCATGACCATTCCGGCGGTCAAGGCCGCGTTGCATCGGGGAAGGGCCCGGATACGGGACCTGGCTGATGCCTCTGATGGGGATGTGTCCCCACAACTGAGCCATGTCGAGTTGAGCCGTCTCGCCAAATATGTCGACCACTTCAATGATCGCAATTTCGATGTGCTGCGTGAGATGCTAGCGGAGGACGTTCGGCTCGATTTCGTTGCCAAGACGAGATTGGATGGCCGCGGTCAGGTCTCTCGGTATTTCCATAACTATAGCGGGCTCCACGACTGGCATTTTGTGCCAGGACTTGTTGACGGACGGCCTGGGCTGCTGGTGTTCGACCCGAACAACGCCATTCCGAAGCCAACTTATTTTGTTTTGCTCGAATGGGTCGGAGATCAGATCAGTTTCATCCGCGATTTCAGGAACGCCCGGTATGTGGCGAAATCAGCCGAGATGATTCCCTTCGGTGCGCCGGGTGGTTCCTCTTGATCGCAGCGGATCAGCGACCCGTGGAAGCGCGAAACGACCCCAAAGTAGCGAGTGGCAGGCATCGGTTGGCGAACAAGCAAGACCTGTCGACGAAAACGCCCTTGTCACCGACAAGCTCAGTGCTTGGGATCGAAGGCTCCCGCTCCGCTGGCACCAGAGTGGCATCGGCTAGGATGGATAAACGCGTAGCGTTCGAATGTGAGCTGAACCAGAAAACTCGTGAGCGTTCGTCTAGGTCCTTCAGAAGTCATTCAGGCCCGAATCCTGGCTTACGGTTGAAAAGATCACGCCGGGACATATCTTCAAAAGACAACCGAACACCGTCGAGGCAATAAACCGACGGCATTTATTTTCGATTCATCGTACAGCGCGGTGGTTACGGCACTGTCTTGTTTCCCAAGTCCAACCTGCTTCCATTCCGAGCCGGTCGGCGCGCGCGGCTTTCAAGTAAGGCCACTGCCGACGGAGGAGCGTGAATATGGAACAAGAGACAAATGCACCTGCGGGTTCGCCCTTCACCGCCGACGAACGGAAGAAGGTGTCGTCGGTTTTGGCGATCAACAGCACGTTCGCTGAACACCCCGGGATTTCGGCCCTTTCCGCCGAAGCTTGGCTCGCAGCAATTGTTGAAAATTCCGACGATGCAATCGTAAGCAAGACGATCAATGGAGTTATCACGAGTTGGAACAGAAGCGCCGAACGCCTTTTCGGATTTTCCGCCGCGGAGGCGGTGGGACGGCACATCAGTATCATCATTCCAGATGACCGCCTGCATGAAGAAGACACTATCATAGATCACATTCGCAACGGCAGACGGATCGAACATTTCGAGACGGTGAGACAGCATAAGAACGGAACGTTGCTGGATATTTCGCTCACAATTTCGCCCGTCCGTGACAAGGAGGGCGTAATTGTCGGCGCTTCGAAAATCGCTCGCGATATTTCGGAGCGAAAGCGCATGGCGGAACGACAGCGGCTGATGCTGCGGGAAATGCATCATCGCATCAAAAATCTATTCGCCATCGTCAGTGCGTTGATTTCCGTCAGCGAACGGTCCGCCGAAATGGCAGGTTCATCTCTCGCCGACGATTTGCGCGCGCGGGTCGCGGCATTGGCCGCCGCTCAGAACTTTGTGTTGAAAGAATCCGAAGGCGGCTCTGGTGAGGATGCTTCAACAAGTCTTTTTGGTCTCATCGACGCGATCTTGTCGGCTCATCAGGACAAAGATGGCGCTCGTATAGTGGTTAAAGGACAGGATGCTCGCGTGAACAACGCCATGCTGACGTCGTTTGCCCTGCTTCTGCACGAATTCGCTACGAACGCGATAAAATATGGTTCACTTTCGGTAAACCGGGGGCGCGTCGAAATTGAGGTTACATGCAACGATAGTGTCGTGCTGACGTGGACAGAGGTCGATGGACCGCCGGCGCGGGTTCCCGAAGGCTCGGCGGGCTTCGGATCGGAGCTTGAACGCATGACAATCGCGTCATTGAAGGGATCGATCCACCGAGAATGGCGTTCCGATGGGCTGCGCATCATCGTCGAAATTCCTAATCGCCATTCGCATGCCTAGCTTGAATGTTGACTGGCCGGAACTCGGCAACGACAACCTGGCCCGATTGAGCTAGGGGCCTCGTCAAAAGCGGCGAGATCATATTCCGCCACGCCGTCCTCAACCAAGCGACTCTTGCGGAATCCTCAAGTGGATGCGCAAGCCCTCCGACACCCAATCTCGTGTAATCGAGCCCTTGAGGGCCTCCACTGCGACACTTTCCAATTGCGAGCCGAAACCAGTTGTGCCGCTCGGCGCCCGAACAGGGGGGCCGCCGGTTTCCACCCAATTCAAGTCGAGGCCATCTTCGTCCCGGACCTCGACATTGACTTGGCCTTCCGGTGACGACAGCGCGCCGTACTTTATCGAGTTCGTGACTAATTCGTGAAGAACCAAGGCGATCGACGTCAGTGCAACCGCACCGACCTCAATGTCGTTGCCTTTGACAGTGATGCGTACGCTCTCCGAGTCCCGGTGGGCTGCGAAAATGGCTTGAACGAGCGCAAAGAGGCTGGCCGAACCGCTGGAGTGTGCCACGCCGCCGCCCTTGCCCAAAACGAGGTCGTGGGCGGCGGACAGTGCTCTGATACGCGCGCGTAGGTCACTGGCAAGGTCGCCAGCGTTCGTGGTTGTTCGTTCGCTCAGGGACACGAGCGAATGCATGATGGCGAAGAGGTTCTTCACCCGGTGGCTCATCTCGCGCAACAGAAGATCTTGCCTCTCAATCAACCGCTTTCGCTCCGAGATGTCCCGGACAATCTTGGAAGCGCCGACAATTACGCCATCCTTGTCCCTGACGGGTGAAATCGTCAGCGAAATCTCAACAAGCGTTCCATCTTTGCGGCGCCTCACCGTCTCATAATGCTCAATCCGCTTGCCAGCCCGAATTGAGGCGATGATGGCCGCTTCCTCGTCCAGTCGATCGGATGGCACGATAATGGTGATAGGCTGTCCGATTGCGTCGGCGGCGAGGAAACCGAACAACCGCTCGGCGCTCTTATTCCAACTCGTGATGACGCCGTCGACGGATTTGCTGATGATGGCGTCCTCGGAGCTTTCGACGATGGCGGCAAGCCAAGCGTCAGCCGATAGGGACAGGGCTGCCGAATGAGCATCTTTGCGTTCCTGTGACAATTGCTTCTCCTTCTCTTGCGCTGTCGCAGATTGCGAGAATCAATTCACCTTTCCGTCTCTCCGATTGACCGCGTTTCAACTCCTTGGATCGATCGGAGGAACCGCATGATTATTTCCACTGTATAATGAATATCAGGCCCAGAAGTTTCAACATTGATGATGTCTCCCGCTGGGCATGGCGATTGTCCATTTAGAATGGGCAACCCCATAGCCTAGCATCCGGAACCTTTCTATTGATGAGATGTTGTAACGCTCACAAGCGCCGTCACCTGCCGGACCAATGATATCCGGCAAGCCGCACAACGAGCCTCGCTGAGACCTCCATGCGAATTCTAGTGGTTGAAGATGAAGCCCTGATCGCCATTGATATGGAATACATCCTGCGCTCGTCCGGCTATGACGTTGCGGGGCCGGTCGGCAATCGTGAGGATGCGTCCCGGGTGGGAGCCAACGTCGATATCGCCCTTGTCGATGTTCATCTCAGCGATGGTAAGACAGGTCCGTTACTGGCAGCAGATCTTGCTCAGGTGCACGGTGTCACCGTTATATTCGCAACAGCCAATCCGGAAATCGTCGCCGCCGATCCTCACGCCATCGGGGTGCTTGTGAAGCCTGTCTTTGCTTCCGATCTCCTTAACACCATAGAGTATGCCGTCGCCCTTCGCAACGGCGTGCCCGCCGAGGCGCCCGCCTGTCTGATACGGCATCAGCCATAGCCTTCTTGTCGCCGACCTCCGGCGATGTCGACGCTTAGCCAGCCTAAGAACGAACCGAGACATCGCCTGCCTGCCGGCTTAACCTGAGGAGAAAAGGTGATGCGCAATCAAATTCCCATGCCTCCGGCCTGGCCTCAGCTTGACGCCCGCGCGACCGTATTCGCATCGGGCGGCGCCATCGCATTTTCGTGAAGGATGGCAACGGCCGAATTGGTCTTCGCGTTCATCGGTCACGGCGACGATGCCATGTCGAAGTGGAAGAGTCCGCGGCCCTGAGATTGAGCCAAATAAACCGCATTGAAGCGGTTGCTCCCCGGGTACTTCCTTGATGGTGGCTAGAAGCCGCGCTTGGTCCTGACTTGTCATCATGGTGAAACTGTCGGAATAGTCTGTACAGACGCCTCCATCTGCGGAAGTCATTTGCCTGCTTCCTGATTATTATTTTCCGCCATGACTTGTTATATCGGAAATAGAGCCTATGTTAGCCCTATCGACCATTGCTTGTGACGTCGCTCAAGAGCCTCGTGCTCTTCCTCGGATTCCCTCTCAACTAATCGATCTCATCCCGCAAGGTATCGCGGGAACAACAACGATTGCTTCGAAAGGAAATCGTTATGAACACTGGCACCGTTAAGTGGTTCAATTCCGCAAAAGGCTTCGGTTTTATTCAACCCGATAATGGCAGCACGGATGTTTTCGTGCATATTTCCGCCGTTGAACGGGCTGGAATGAACTCCCTGAATGATGGTCAGAAGATCCGCTACGACATCGTGCAAGACCGAAGGTCGGGCAAGAGCTCGGCCGACAATCTTCAGGCTGCTTGATATTGTCATTCTCTCTTGCTGACCACGGATGTACTGGCAGCTGGGGGTGAATGGTGCCGAGAGGTCGGGGTAACGCCCGGCCTTTTATTTTTTCACGGAGCGGGACATGCAAAACCGGCAATACCGGATCGGCGACACCATCCTATTGAAACACGGTGTTCTTGGACCTTCCGGCCCATCGGGGCGCGGTCGAATTGTCTGCGGTTTGCCCGACTCCCAGGGCAGTGTGCAATATCGCGTGCAGTTTGAATCCGAGAATTTCGAACGGCGGATCCTCCAAATCGACATTGATGTCGCCGCATCGCCACCCTCACTGCTGGAGAAGAGTTCCCCGCGAGAAGGAAAGCCGTCCAACTGGCTCAATTCACACGCAATTCGTATCAAGAAAAGCTAATCGAAGGAGCAATCTTGCTAGTAGATGTAAGGGACAACAATGTCGATCAGGCGCTTCGCGTTTTGAAGAAGAAGATGCAGCGCGAAGGCCTGTTTCGGGAAATGAGGGCGCGCCGCGCCTATGAAAAGCCGTCAGAAAAACGCGCCCGCGAGAAATCCGAGGCGATCCGCCGGAGCCGCAAGCTCGCCCGCAAGCAAGCCCAGCGTGAGGGGCTGCTTTCCGTCCGCAAAAAGAAAGCGGTCGCAAGTTCACGCTAACCGATTCTTTTCGCCGCCTCTCGCTAGGAGATGTTATGACCGTGACAAAAGAGAAGCTTTTCAAGCAGGCAAGGGTTTCGCCTCAGGATAAGATATCCGCGACCGATTTAGCGGCGAGGGAAATTACCGCCGCGGAAACCGCCAGCCGCGAGAAAAAGACGGAAAAACTCCGTGCGCTTCGCCTGGCCCAGCCTGTCGTGGAACCCGTCAAGCAGCCGAAAAAGCGGCAAAAATTAGCTTAAACCTGCTTCCGCCGCTTCATTCCGCAAGATTGCATTGCCATCGGTGAGCCCGGATATTCTCGCTGGTATGCGCCTCGGGCTCACGGTGGCCCTCATCCTGTCAATCGTATGTGAGATGGTTGCAGGTCGGGATGGACTCGGTAACTGGATCCTGCTCGGTGTGCTGGGATATCTAACCCCGGTTGCGATTGGACTTGTCGAGACCCGATTGCTTAACTGGCGACGGCGCACGAAATAACTCCAAGCAACAGAGGTTGAATTTGCTCATGCGCGGCCACGATGGTACTGCTTTTGTAACCTCCGGCGAGCAACCTATCGCTACGGTTCGGAGGTTGGCCAACGGCGCTGTGTTGCAACGCCAGGCCTATTCGTACCCACAGCTAACGCGGCGCCGGCAGGCACCGATCCGTTGTTCCCGGGCGCGTGAAGAAACCAAATATTTATAGGTCGCTGGGTCGAATCCGTTCAGCTGCAAACAGTACCGAGATTGCGATTGCTTCTGGCCGAAATCTATTAAGCTGATGCATGACCTGAGATTTATGCGCGGGCGCGACTGGTACCTAAATTTATGACGCCACAAGCCACATATACGCTGCCGCCGTCCAGGAGAAGCCAAGGCCGCCGCAGCCTTCACCAGTGACCGGGTCGAAATATTCCGCAAAACCCTCCGCCTCGATCGCCGAGATGATCGACCTGCGCAGCTTCTCGGCATCATCTACGCGGCCATTGCGCTTCAGGCCGTCGATCAGCAGCCAGTTGATGATCGCCCAGGCCGGGCCGCGCCAGTACCGTTTCGGCTCCCAGCTGTCGATCCCGGGCTTTACTGTGGGGAAGGCGACTTTCATCCCCTTGGACCATGCCTTCATCTCATCAACGAGAGCGCCGACGACCGCCTTGTCGAGATCGAGCGACAGAAGCGGGATGAAGCCCGCCTGTGTCGGTGCCACGATATCCTGGCCCGAAACGAGATCGCGGGATACGAAACGCGACAGATCGGGTCGCCACTGGGCGAGGATCGCGTTACGAGTTTTTTCATTGAGCGCGGCGATCTCGGACGCGTCTTCCATGCGGCCGAATTCGTGGGCGAGTGCTTCGAGGTCCTCGCCGGCCTTGAGCAGGATCGCGGTGGTCTGGATCTCGGCGACCTTGAAGGGTGCCTTCGCCCACTGCCTGGCCGGCTCCCAGCCGCAGGCGGCATAGGTGTCAACCAGGTGGATGAAGCGCTGATAGTCCTCGTTGCGCGGACGCATCAAAGCGTTCACGTGGCTGGTGTCCTTGCGCACGACCGGCGTGTCGGTGGTGGTGGGAACGCGGGCGAGCGCGACGTCCCATGCGGGAGAATTGTCACTGCCGCTTTCCCAGGGATGAAGCAGGGCAACGAGGCCTGTTCCTTGCGGGTCGCGGGCCGCATACCACCAGCGGTGCCATTTCAGGGCCGCTTCGTAGAGCGGCAGGGTGCGGGTCTTGTCACCGGTGGCTTGGTGCAGCTTGCGCAGCGCGATGGCGAAGACCGGCGGCTGGGTGATGCCGGAGGTGGGGATCGTGTGGCGGGTGCGCCAGACGTTCGGGCCTGGAAAATAGGTATCGCTCGCCTGGTGGAAGACGATATGCGGGATCATGCCGTCCGCCCACTGGCCCTCGACCAGCCGCTCCAGTTCGCGATAGGCGCGGTCCGTATCATAGAGCGCGAAGCCCATGGCGACGAAGGCGGAATCCCAGTTCCATTGGAAGGGATAGAGCCGGTCCGTCGGCACCGTATAGCCGCCGCGGTCGTTGGCGGCGAGAATGCGCTTGGCTTGATCGATATGGAGGTTCATGTCGGTACTCCGGTATTGGGGAGGGACGCCCCTAGGCCGTCACGGGCGGAAAGGATTGGCCGCTTTCGGCGGAAAGCCAGGTGATGCGCTTGCGATCAAGCTTCAGGCCGATCGTATCGCCGCTCCTGACTGTTTCGGAGGCAGGCAGGATGACGCGAACGGGCTGATCGTGGATTGAGCCGGTCAGGAGCAGGTGCGAGCCCATCGGTTCGGCGACCCGCACTTTCATTTCAAGGCCCTCGGGCAAGCCCGCGAGCTCGACCGCCTCGCCGCGCAGACCGAGGATGATCTCCTTGCCGGCTTCCCGCGGTGCATTCAGTTGCTCGATCCCGGCAGCGACCTGGCCGTTCAGGATGGGGACCTTGATGAAGTTCATCGGCGGGTTGCCGATGAACCCGCCGACGAAGCGTGTTGCGGGATGATTGTAGACATCGACCGGCGAGCCGACCTGCTCCACGATCCCTCCGTGCATGACGGCGATTCGATCGGAAAGGCCCATCGCCTCCGTCTGGTCGTGCGTGACGTAGATCGTCGTCGTGCCGGCCGACTGCAGCACCGTCTTGAGTTCGGTGCGCATTTCGAGGCGAAGCAACGCATCGAGGTTGGAGAGCGGTTCGTCCATGAGGAGTACCTTGGGCTCGACGGCAAGCGCGCGGGCAACGGCGACGCGCTGGCGCTGGCCGCCCGAAAGCTTGTTCGGATAACGGTCGAGATATTGCTCGATATGCAGCAGGCCGGCGGCCTTTTCGACCCGCGCCTTGACGCGCGCCTCGTCCGCCTTCTGCATGCGCAACCCGAAGGCGACGTTTTCATAGACCGTCATATGCGGGAAGACAGCGTAGTTTTGGAAGACCATCGCGAGCCCGCGGTCCTTGGGAGCGAGCCCGAGGACCGACTTGTCGCCGATACGGACATCGCCGCCGGATGCGGTTTCGAGACCGGCGATGATGCGCAGGAGCGTTGTCTTGCCGCAGCCGGACGGGCCGAGAAGCGAGACGAATTCACCGTCGTTGATCGTCAGCGAGACCTCTTTCAGGGCCTGGAATGCCCCGAAATTCTTGCGCACACGGTCGATGACAATATTGGCCATGGAATTGGTCCCGTTATTTGGAGGAAATGCCCCAGATCGCGAAAAGGTAGCGCCTGACCGCGAAGATGAAGACAACCGAGGGAAGGATGAGCATCAGACCGCCGGCGAAGCGGTAATGCATCGGGCTTTCGGAAAGCACCGTCAGCAGATAGGCCGTCAGTGTGCGATTGCGCACCGTCAGCACCGAGGCGGCGAAGACTTCGTTCCACGAAATGACGAACGCGAAGACGGCCGTTGCGATGATGCCCGGCAAGGCGAGCGGAGCCACGACCTTGAAAAAGGCCTGGATGCGGGTGCAGCCGAAGACCCATGCGGCTTCTTCCAGCTCCTTCGGGACGCCGAGGAAAATGCCCTGGGTCACTAGAGCCGCGAAGGGGAGCGCCAGGACCGTATGGATCAGGCCGACCCCGACAATCGTATCGTAAAGGCCGAGCCGGATGAAGGAAACGGTGAGCGGCAGCGCCAGGATCGCCAGCGGGAAGGCGCGCGTCAGCAGAACCAGCAGCCGATAGCTGTCCTTGCCTGGAAAATTGTAGCGGGCAAGCGCATAACCGGCAGGCGCCCCGAGCAGGATGGAGAGCGCTACCGTGATGCCGGCGGCGCCCAGCGAATTGAGGAAGGAGCGGACGACCCCTTCCGTCTGCAGGAAGAGCATGAAGGGTTCGAGCGAGATGCCGGTCGGCAGGCCGGTCTTCGGCCAAATGTAGACGCCCTGTCGTCCGCCGAGCGCGCATAGCGCCACGAGATAGATCGGCACCAGAACCCAGGCGCAAAGCGCGGCGATACCGCTCCAGAGCAACCAGCGGCGCGATGAAACGAAGCTTGCGGGATCAGCGGTAGCGGTTGCTTCGGAGCTGATGGCTTGTGTGCTCATGGCAGGCGCTCCGGATCGACTTTGAAGGCCTTGAGATAGACGAGGGTTGCGGCGAGCGAGATGACCATGATTAGAACCGCATAGGCGGCAGCGACACTGTAATTCTGGTTCTGGTTCTGCCAGTTGTAGGCTTCGCCCACGAGGACCGGGAAATTTCGGCCGCCCAGTGCGTATACGACCGCGAAGACCTCGAAGGCGAGCACGGTGCGCAGGATGAGGGCCGATTGCAGCGCCGGGCGGATCAATGGCAGGGTTATTTTCCGGAAGCGCGTCCAGGGGCCTGCCCCAAATATTTCGGCGGCTTCCCTGAACTCCTTCGGCACCTGGTTGAGGCCGGCGACGATGATGACCATGACGATCGCGGTGCCGCGCCAGATCTCCGCCACCGCGATGGCGATGAAAAGCGCAACCGGCGTCTGATAGGAGAGCCAACTTGCCTGGCGGCTGATCACGCCGAGGCTGAAGAGCAGCGAGTTAAAATAACCGGTATTCTGCAGGATCGACAGCCAGACGAGGCCGGCAGCGAGATCCGAAATGCCGAGCGGGATCGTCCAAATCCAAAGGATCGTCTCCCGCCCGCGGCCGATCTTGCCGACCATCGTGCCCATGGTGAGCGCAATGGCGATCTGGACCGGTACGACCACGATCGTCAGCAGGAACGTGTTGCGTACCGATTGGATGAAATTGATGTCCGTCACCATGCGCTGCATGTTTGCAAGCGACGGCCTGCCGTCATCCGAGACCGCCAGCCAGATCGTCTGCACCAGCGGCACGATGAAAAGCAGGCCGAGGAAAACGACGGATGGCAGGATCAGCAGATAGGGGATCCAGGGTCGGTTTTGGCTCATGGGCTCCCGCCTCGAAAAGCAGGGTTACGGAAAGAATGACCGGACATTCGCGTCCAGGCACCCCAGGGAAGGGTTATTGAACCGGGCAGGCGCCGTCACTCTTGGCATCCGGTGCCCAGCAGGGAGCCTTGGTATCCGTCATCAGCTTGGCCATGACGGCACCCTGCTTGGCGAGCACGTCGCCGATGGGCTGGTTTTGCAGCACGATCAGCTGGAAGCTGTCCATATAGACCTTGTTGAACTCGCCGCCCTTGTCGCCGAGGCCGACTGGGAGAAGCGAGATCACCGCGTCCTTGGCAGTCTGGGTCCTGGTGACTGCACCGGCGAGAAGCGCGACACCCTCGTCGAGATCCGGCGGCAGCTGGACGTTCAGCGTCGGGAAGAAGCCGACCTTGGACGCGGTAAGCAGCTGGATCTTTTCAGTCGTCAGTGTTTCGATGATCTTCATCGCACCCGCCGCATCCGGGGCACCCTTTGGGATCGAAAGGCCGGCGAGAACGGGCATGTATCCGCGCCCCTTCGGACCGGCCGGAGGAGGGAATACGATATAGTCGTCCGGCGAGGCGGAAATGGCATTCTTCAGTCGAGCGACATGGTCCCAGGCGACCATGACTTCACCGGCGGCCAGCGGCTCCTGCATGAAGTCGTAATTGGTCGAGTTGGGATTTACATAGGCCCAGAGCGCCTTGAGTTTCTCCCAGCCCGCCACGGCATCGGCGTTCTTGAAGGTGCGCACCACGCCGCCGGTGAAGGACGGGTAGAAATATCCCTGGAAGTAACGTGCCATCAGGCCCTTGGGACCGGCCGGGAAGCCGATCTGCGGCTGGCCCGTCGCCTGCTGCATGTTCTTGCCCCACTCGATCAGCTGATCGTAGGTGATGGCGTTGATATCGGCCCCCTTCGGCAAGTATTGCAGGGCTTCCTTCCTGGCGGCCATGACATAGGTGGCCTGCATCCACGGAATGTATTGCTGGCTGGATTTGCCGAGCTTGCCGAGATCGAGGAGCGATTGCGGCATGCCGCCGGCGGCGAGCGTCTTAGCGAGATTATCAAGCGGTTCGAGCTGATCCTTGTCGGCGAGCGGTGAAAGCTCACCGTGCAGCGCGCCGACCAGGCTGACAGTATGCTTGCCTGCCTTGGCCTCCGCTTCCATGCGTACGGCGAACTGCGGTGGTTCCTCGACCACATAATCCACCTCGCCGGCATCCTTCAGCAGGTCCTGCCGCACCACGGTCGCCTCCTCGATCGGGCGAAGCTGCGTGGATACGAAAACCGTCTGAGCAAGCACCGGCGAAGCAAAGGCCAGCACGGTGGAAGCCAAAATTCCCAATGACGTGATAGATTTCATATTCTCTCCTCCTTCATTGTTCTTGCCTGTGATGCACCGCCTGCTCATGCCGCCTTCATCGGACGGCGATGGCTGTCGCGATCGATGAATTCGATCGCGTGAAGCTCCTGCAGTTCCTCCGCGGGCTCGCCAGCGATCGCCCGCAACAGCAGCGAGGCGAAGCTCGCGCCGAGGTTTTCGCCGGTCATGCGCATGGTCGAGAGGGAAGGGCTTGTGAAGGCGCCCGTCGGCAGATCGTCATGGCCGACAATGCTGATCGCCTCGCCGCCATCGATCTCGCGTAGCGCCCTGAGCGCTCCGATTGCCATTTCGTCCGTGGAGCAAACGAGCGCGGTAGGACGCGAAGGCTGCCGCAGCAATTCCAGTGCGGCGAGATAGCCGCCCTGTTCCGTGGGCGCGCCTTCGGCGCAGAGATCGGCATTCAGACCTGCCTCGTCCATCGCGGCTTTCCAGCCCGTGCGGCGTGCATGCGCGAAGTAATATTCCTGCGGCCCGGCGACATGGCCGATGCGGCGGTGGCCGGCGGCCTGAAAACGGACCGTCGCCGCGTGGAACCCGGCAAAGCCGTCGCCGTCGATATAGGGATGCGGCACGAGGCTCTCGGTGCGGCCGTTGGTGACGAAGGGAATGCCGCGCGACTGGAGAAATTCGACGCGTTCATCCTGTCGCCTGGTGCGGACGAGAAGCATGGCGTCGACGCGGCGGCCATCAACGAAACGACGGCAGATGTCGAGTTCGCTTTCACCGCGCGGCACAGGCGCGATGACGAGATTGAGACCAGCACTCGCAAGATGCTCAGCACAGTTGGAGAGCATGTCGAGGAAATGCGGCGGACCAATATGGCCGGGGTCGCTCGGCAGCGTGACGGCAACCAGTTCCGCGCGTTGTTTTCTTAGCCTGCGCGCCGATGCGTTGGGGCGATAGCCAGCTATGTCCGCGGCCTCTCTCACCCGCTTGCGGGTCGCTGCAGAGACATCGTCGTAACCGTCGAGCGCACGGGAAACCGTGGTGATCGACAGTCCGAGCGACTGCGCGAGCTGCTTGAGATTTGCCAAGATCGTCCTCCAGAACGGCGAGAAAGATTCTCCAAAACGTTTTGGGAGTCAAGTCAAAACGTTTTGGGTTCATCCATGGGCAGGAGAAGTTTCCAATCAAAGCTATCGAGGCTGCCGGTTATGGTGGCGTGTGGCAGGGACAGAAGTCCTGGAACGCCGCCGCGATCCTCGCGAAGGGGCGGGAGCCCCTTCTTACGAGAAAAGGACTTCCAGGCGAACAGGAAGACGCGCACAGCCGCTAGATCGAGGCCATTGTCGACGTATCTCATCGGCGGGCTCTATCTCCCGAACGGCAATCCGTATCCTGGGCCGAAATTCGATTACAAGCTCCGCTGGTTCAAGAGGCTCCATGGCTATGCGGCGGAGCTGCTCGAACTGGAAGTTCCGGTTGTGCTCGCGGGTGACTACAATGTCATGCCGACGGAGATCGACGTCTACAAGCCGGAACGCTGGACGGACGACGCATTGTTTCGCGTGGAAGTCCGGGAGGCCTACAAGGAGCTCATCAAGCAAGGATGGACGGATGCTCTGCACCATCTGCATCCGGACGAACGCATCTATACGTTCTGGGATTATTTTCGTAACGCCTACGCCCGCGACGCTGGGCTACGGACCGCTCATCATACGGCCGCGCTTACGAGATGGCTCGATACGGTCGAGATGAACGCACGAAGACGCTGAAGACGTCGTAGGTCCCGGTGATATCCCATCCAGATATCTCGCGCCGGCGGCGGCGTCGGCAGCTCCAGTCTGCGGATACCCGCGATCTGATCGCCGACGACGCGAGGCAGCACGGCGATCCCGACGCCTTGCCTACACATGCGCCCCTGGACGTTACGGTTGTTCGATCGCAGGACCGGTCTCGCGTTGGGGAAGCTCTCGGTGAGCCAAGCGATATCGGGGAACTGCCCGGTGGACGTATCGTGGGTGATCAGCCGGAAACCCGTCCCGTCGCCATGTTTAGGATCAGGTGACTCCTCGGCGATGTAGACGCCGTATTCGAGCCTGAAGAGGCGCCGCTGAACGACATCGGCGGTGTTGAACGGGACGATACGAAAAGCGACGTCGGCCTCGCGCTGGGCGAGGTTGAACAGGCGCGTGCCGGTCAGGATCTCGACATCGACATTCGGATAGGCGTTCGAGAAATCCGCCAGGATGGGAGGCAGTACGTAGGCCCCGAACCAGTCCGCTGATGAAACGCGCAGACTGCCTTTGAGATTCTGCTCCTGCCCGGCAAGCCGGCGCTCCATCGCCAGCGCGCCTTCTTCCATCTGCTCCGCCAGCGCGATGATCCCGTGGCCCTCTTCGGTCAGGACGAGACCGTCCGCAGTCCGTTGGAAGAGCGTGTGGCCGATCGCCTGCTCAAGTGCGCGCAGGCGCCTGCCGACGGTCGGATGGCTTGTCTGAAGAGAACGCGCGGCGCCGCCGAGCGTGCCGGATCGCGCAACAGCGAGAAAAATTCTGACGTCACTCCATTCCATCGCGACACCCTTACAAAACTGAACGCCGAGAATACATTTTTGTCACTTAAAGAACAAATCTAAGAACCTAGATTCCCGCCATCGGACCATCTCTCGTGTATCACCTCATGTCCTTCGGAAGGATCGGCAAATGTCTCTCAAGTCCCTTTATTTCGGTGCCGCGGCTCTTGCAGTGGTGTTCGGCGCGCCGTGCGCTTTCGCGCAGCCGGCCCAAAATGTGATTTTGGTCCATGGTGCGTTGGTCGATGGCAGCGGCTGGAGGGGCGTTTATGAGCGCCTGGTGGCCAAAGGCTTGAAAGTCACGGTCGTCCAGGAACCGAATACGTCGCTGGCCGATGATGTTCAGGCGGTTCACCGCGCTATCGAGCAGCAAAATGGGCCGATCGTCCTCGTTGGCCACAGCTATGGTGGTCAGATCATCACCGAAGCCGGCGTCGACCCAAACGTTTCGGCACTTGTCTATGTCGCGGCCATCGTCCCGGATGTTGGCGAGAGCGTAGGCGATCTGTTTGAGAAGTGGCCGAGTCCGACCGCGGACGCGTTCAAGCCGACTTCTGATGGCTTTCTGCTGTTCGATCCCGCGAAGTTCCGGGCGGGATTCGCCGCTGACCTGTCCAAGGCCGAGACGGATTTCATGACTAACTCGCAGGTGCCGGTTTCAGCGAAGATCCTCGGAACCAAGACGCAACACGCAGCCTGGAAGACCAAGCCGAGCTACGGCATCGTGGCCGGGCTGGACATGGCTGTCGCCGCCGAGGCGGAGCGATCCATGTACAAGCGGGCAAGCGCGAAGATCACCGAGGTGCCCGGTGCCAGCCATGCGGTTTATATCTCGCACCCGCGCGAAGTCGCCGACGTCATCGCGGAAGCGGCGAGCAAATGATGCCGATGCCCTGACGTTCAGGCTCAGGGCTGCGGATGTTTCGTGACCCATGCGCCGAAGCCACTCCCGTGGCTTCGGCATTGCGACCGGCCAACTCATTGGCGCGGGTCTCGGTCTGACGATCGCCGTCGGCCGGGTCCGACCCTGCGCCCCGCTCTCATCCGAACAACAGGAGATAGAACATGCAGATCGGATTTATCGGTCTCGGCAGCATGGGCTCGGCAATGGCCCTGAACCTGGTAAAGGCAGGCCATGACGTTTGGGCCTGGAACCGCAGCAAGGTCGCCCGGGATAGTGTCCCCGGGGTGACGCTTGTCGAATTCGCGGCGGATGCATTCCAGGCCGACGCAGTCTTTACGATGCTATCCGACGACGCTGCCATTCGCGAGGTGATCCTCGATGCCGGCCTGCTCGAAAGCGCGCGACCAGGGCTGATCCATGTTGTCACATCGACGATCTCGGTCGCTTTCGCACGAGAACTGGAGCTGCTGCACGAAGAGGCGGGCCTTGGCTATGTGTCCGCACCGGTTCTCGGACGGCCGAACGTAGCGGCGAGTGGCCAGCTTAACATCCTGGCGGCCGGGAAGGTCGATGCAATTGCCGCGATCGAGCCGCTGCTCGCTCCCCTCGGCAAAAAGGTCTGGAAGTTGGGGGAGAACCCCGCTCGGGCGAATGCGGCGAAGCTCGCCTGCAACATGATGATCGCCATGGCTATCGAGGCGATGGCGGAGGGTGTCGTGCTGACCGAGAGCGTCGGCCTCGACCGCGCGGATTTCTTTGAACTCATCCTGGGCACCCTGTTCTCGGGCCGCGCCTATGAGAGCTACAGCGCGCAGATCACGGAACGATCATTCGAGCCCGGTTTCAAGGCCAAGCTCGCCCTCAAGGACATGCGCCTGGCGACCGAGGCCAGCAACGAGATCGCACGCACGCTCCCGATGCTCGAAGCTGTCCGCGAGGGGCTCAGCAAAGCCGTTCTGGCGGGCTTGGGCGAGAAGGATTGGTCGATCGTGGCGGATATGACGGTTCGAGGTGACGACAGCTTGGCGCTATCTGAAACCAACGCGGAGACAAACCAATGAAGACTTGGCTCATCACAGGCTGCTCAAGCGGCTTCGGCCAGCGGCTCGCGCTTGCTACGGCACAGCGCGGCGATCGGGTCATCGCGACGGCCCGCAATGTCAAAACGATTGGAGAAATGGCTGAGCCTTTCGCCGGCCGCATGATCACCTTGCCGCTTGACGTGACGGATGCGGCGGCGGCCAAGGCCGCGGTCGTAAAGGCGGTCGAGACATGCGGCGGTTTTGACGTGCTCGTGAACAATGCCGGCTACGGACTGTTCGGCGCGATCGAGGAAGGCACGCCCGAGGAATATCGGTCGATGTTCGAGGTGAACGTGTTCGGTCTGATCGAAACCACCAGAGCAGCGCTGCCCGTCCTGCGACGCTCGGGTGGAACGATCGTCAACATGTCGTCCGGCGCGGGCATCGCGGGCGAAGCCGGTGGCGGATATTACAATGCGGCCAAGTTCGGCGTGGAAGGGATTTCCGAAGCGCTCGCCGGCGAACTGAAGCCGTTCGGCATCCGCGTGCTGATCGTCGAGCCTGGGCCGTTTCGCACCGATTTCCTTGGCCGTTCGACCACTATGGTGGCCAACGAAATGCCGGAATATGCCGCGAGCTCGCGCAGGCACTATCGCGAAATCAACAACGGCAATCAGGCGGCGATCCCGACAAGGCGGTCGCGGTGATTTTGCGGGCGGTAGATGCCGATGACACCCCCTTCACCTGCCGCTCGGCCCGGCCGCGCATTCGATCGCTGAGCGAAAGCTGGCTTCCTTCCGCAGCGATATCGACGCGTGGCGTGACATCACGATCGCCACCGATTTCGACCAGTACTAAGCGCTGGCCGCAAGCTCCATTTGAACGTCAACATTGACTGGAAAGTGATCATGATCGCAACTTTGAAGGGGTTTGCCCAGCAGCTGGTGCCGGTGAATGGCATCAAGATAAACGCTGTCACGGGCGGCTCAGGTCCACCAATCCTTCTGCTCCACGGTTGGCCGGAAACATGGTGGGAATGGCACCATGTGATGCCGCTGCTGGCCGAGCATTTCAGCGTGGTGGCCATGGATCTGCGCGGCGCGGGTTTTTCCGATTGCCCGCTCGACGGCTACGACAAGGCGACGATGGCGCGAGACGCGCACGAGGTCATGGTTGCCCTTGGGCATGAACGCTACGCCGTGTGCGGCCATGACATTGGCGGAATGGTAGCGTTGCCGCTGGCCGCCATCTATCGAGAGGCTGTTACCCACCTGGCCGTCCTCGACGTTCCGCTTCCCGGTTGGACGCAATGGGAGGCGATGACAGCGAGGATCTGGCACTTCGGCTTCCATATGAACCGGGATCTACCCGAGCGTCTGATCTATGGCCGTGAATATGATTACGTTTCGGCCTTCATGGCGGAGCGGTTCTACGATCACAGCACCTTCGATCCAGCGGACATCGAGATCTACGCGAAAGCAATGGCCCTTCCTGGCCGCACGCGCGGCGGTATGGAATGGTATCGTACCCTCGCCGACGACCATGCGGCCGCGCTCGGGTACAAAAGGCAACCGCTCGAGATACCAGTGCTAGGTCTTGGCGGCGAGCAGCGCTTCGGTGCGCATATGGTTTCGATGCTGAGGGAGTTCGCAAGCAATGTGACGGGCGGTTCGATTGCGCGGTGCAGCCACTATGTCGCGGACGAGCGACCGGGTGAAGTGACGGCCGCTCTGATCGATTTCCTCAAGACCAGTTGAAACTCTGCGACCGAGCCATCGTGGGCCGAATCGCGACACCGCGGGCGAGTTGCGCCCGGACCTATCGCCTTCGATCGATTAAACAAGAAAGGAAAACGTCATGACCGCACCTAAAATTCGCGGCGTCAATCATATCGGTATCACGGTGCCTGACATCGAAGCAGCAAAATCGTTCCTGGTGGAAGCGTTTGGCGGCCAGGTGATTTATCAGTCCTTCGGGCCGCAGGATCCGCCGCGGCAGGGACCCGAATTCGAGAGAGCCGTTGGCGCTTTCCCTGGAACGGTCGTGCGTGGGCAGGCGATGGTCAAGATCGGAAACGGACCGGACATCGAGCTCTTCGAAATGCATGGCCCCGAACAAGCCCAGCCGGTTCGAGCCAGCGACTTCGGCATTACGCACTTTGGTGTCTACACCGACGATATCGACGCATCGGTCGAGTGCTTCGAAAAGGCCGGCGGCACGTCTCTTACCACGCCACGCGCTATTCCCTACGCAACCGAAAAAGGTCCTGGAAACAAGGTCTGCTATTGCCGCATGCCATGGGGCACGACCGTGGAATTCATCACCACGCCCGACCGCATGGGCTATCACGACCAAACGAATCTGCGCAGGTGGCAGGACGAGGAACGAGCGTAGGCTTTGAAAACACGATAGCCACTGTGGCGCTTAGATGGAGGCAATGAATGCTCCTTTCATCGCATCGGCGAGAAGACGACGGCACTAGTTAGGATGTGAAGAGGCTTTTAGACGATACTCGGCCAGTAGGCGAGCAGCGTGGAACATTATTCCACTTTGGCAGTTGATCATGAGGGAAATCAAGGAGGATACGCAAATGCGAAAGATAATTATTGCCTGTGCGGCCATCTTCATCGGTGCTGGTTTACCTGCGGCTGCGGTTGCGGAAGAGGTCGTCATTGATGGGCCTTCGTATGATCAAGGCTATCGCCATCATCGCCATCACCATCCGTATGTTGCCTTAACCGATCGGGGCGTTGCCATTGGATCGGTTCGCGATCGTGACCGTTACGATCGATATAATGATCGCGGCGGCTGCATGACAAGGACTGTCACACGCACCGATGAAAACGGCGACCAGATCACGAAAACCATTCGGCGCTGCGACTAGCAGCGCCGATGGGTGATTGCTACCTGTGAGCATCTATCGCTAACGTCACCGCGGGCGGCACGGTGATTAGGCCTTTGCCGGATTGGCGCGCAAAAAAACGCCGCAAGAGATCGCGCGCCCCACAGCTTTCTGCGCCAGTGCTTGTGCTTGGCAAAGAGCTTATATGATGGGGCTGAGGCCGCACGAGTACTTGGACGGGAAGAGGAGGCGCACCCCGGCTTTGCGAATGGCTAGGCGCGGCGTCTTGCCCTGTGACTACGCTCCCGGTCTCGGCCACCTGCTTTGCGGTTCAATTGGCGCGCCGTGGCTGACACCGCGCCGAGCGGAGGTCGCACCCCGCGAAAGCCTTTCAACCCGCGGCGACAACCGGCTCGCGCGGATTAGTCGAATATCCAGCTACCGAGACCGGCCTCCTGCCGGGTGGTGGCGCTCGTCGACCAGCAAGGTTTTCGCATCGGTACATCTGGCGCTTCATTCTGCTGGCAGGCCGCGGTCCCGGCACGACCGACACCGGAGGTATTCTAATGTCAAACAGCCGCTGGCCTCACGCGCGGACTCAATCCGATAAACTCCCACCGAAGGAAACAAGAGTGCGGAGTTGGTGAATTGGAGGTAGCCTGATCGGCTCTGCCTCCAATTTCCAATCCATACATACTCGACAATTCGGCGGCTGGTTGGATTACAGCAAAATTTCGCCTACGATGCCGCGAGCAAATATCCCTCCCGCGGATCATCGATTGCGGCCCCATTGATCGTGACCGCATATCCTCCTGTCGGATCAACTCTCGAAACGGAAATTTCGTATCGACCGCTGGGCAGCTCCAGCACAGCCGAATAGCCATCCCATCCGGTTGGCAGCACAGGCTTGATGTGCAACCGCCCGCTTTCGGTGCGAATACCGAGAATGCCTTCTATCGCGACGCGATAGAACCACCCGGCCGAACCGGTGTACCAGCTCCAGCCACCGCGCCCCCTGAGGTCGCCTTCTCCATAAACGTCGCCGGCGATGACATAGGGCTCGACGCGATAGGTCTCCGCGGACGATTTGTCGAGCGCGTGGTTGATGGGGTTCAGCATTTCGACCGCGCGCCAGGCGTCGTCGCCGCGGCCCATCCGGGCAAGGGCAAGAGCCGTCCACGTGGCGGCATGCGTATATTGGCCGCCGTTTTCGCGGACGCCTGGCGGGTAGGCCTTGATCACACCGGGATCATTGACCGGCTTGACGAAAGGTGGCGTCAGCAGGCGGATGAGCTTGCCTTCCTCATCGACCAGCTTATCGAGGACCGCGTTCATGGCCATGTTGCTGCGATCGGCATCTCCCTCGCCCGAGAGCACGCTCCAGGATTGGGCGATCGAGTCGATCTTGTCTTCCGCCGATTGGCTGGAGCCGAGAGGCACGCCGTTGTCGTAGTAGCCCCGGCGATAATATTCGCCATCCCAGCCGGCCGTTTCGATCGCGGCTTTGAGTTTTTCAAGATGATCCGACCAACGGCTGACGCGTTGCGTATCGCCGCGCGTTTCCGCATAGGCGATGAAGCGGCGCAAGGCGCCGGCGAGGAACCATGCCAGCCACACGCTCTCGCCGCGGCCGGCGATGCCGACGCGATCCATCTTGTCGCACCAGTCACCGCTCATCATCAGCGGCAACCCGTTGACGCCCGTGCGCTTGATCGCGAGATCGAGGCCGAGGGCGGCATGTTCGTAGAGCGATGCGGTCTCGTCGGAGACACGCGGCTGCAGGAAGGCGTCGTACTGGCCGGGGCTGAGCTGCGCACCTTCGACAAAGGGCAGCATCTCGTCCATGATCGAGGCGTCGCCGGTCACCGTGCAATATTGGTCGAGGGCATAGGCGAGCCAGACCGGATCGTCGGAGATGTTCGTGCGAACGCCGGCACCGCTATCTTCCAGCCACCAGTGCTGGAAATCGCCTTCCGGGAACTGACGGCGGCCGGTATTGAGGATCTGCTTGCGGGCGATCTCAGGCGAATGCAGCAGGAAGGCCAGGGAATCCTGCAGCTGGTCGCGCAGGTTCCACGCACCGCTCGACTGGTAGAAGGCGGTGCGGGCCATGATGCGGCAGCCATAGGTCTGATAGGGCAGCCAATTGTTGACCATGAAGTCGAGCCGCTGGTCCGGTGTCGAGACATGCGTCTTGCCGGTGAAGCTCTTCCAGAACTCACGCGTCTTCCCTAGAACCTCCGCAAAACCGATGGAACGGATGTCGGCGATGAGAGCGGCGGCTTCCTCCTGCGAGGCGGCGTCACCCATATAAAAGCAGATGTCGCGCACTTCGCCCGGCTCGATCGTCAGGTCGAATGCCATGGCGGCCGCCGGATCACCATCGAGATCGACGGCATTGGAGAGCCGCGAGCCGGCCGAAACCGTGCGCGGTTGCTGGATCGTCCCGTGCCGGCCGATGAACTCGCGGCGGCTGGTGGAGACGCTTGATGGTGCTTCGCTCGCAGCAAAAGCCGCAACACGCGTCCCGAAGCTTACGCTGAAGGGATTTTTGGCAAAGACAGCTCCGCTCGCGCTGTCGAAGCTCGATATGATGAAAGGCTTGCTCTTCGTCGGGTTGTTGCCGAGAATCCATTCGGCATAGCCGTAGAGACGCAGCTTGCGTGCTTCTCCCGCGTCGTTGCGGATACGCAGTTGCGTCAGCTTGACGGGCTTTTCTATGTCGAGGGTCTGGGTGACCTCCAGGGAAATCTCGTCCTGAACCGTCGAAAAGATCGAGTAGCCAAGGCCATGCCGGGCTTCGAAGCGCGTGTCCGAGCGCTGCGCGAGCGACGCGTAGGGCACGATGACGGAGCCGCGATCGAGATCCTTCAGATAGAAGGCCTCACCAGGACGGTTTGTGACCATGTCGTTGGTCCAAGGCGTCAGCTGATGATCGCGGGAATTCTGGCTCCAGGTGAAGGCAGCGCCTTCCGCCGAGACGTGGAAACCGAAGCTCTCATTGGCTATGATGTTAACCCACGGATGCGGCGTCTGTTCGCCGCCCGACAGGCGCACGACATATTCGCTGCCATCGGCCGCGAAGCCGCCATAGCCGTTCCAGAAAACAAGATCGCTGCCATCGACCGGGAGCGTCCCGACAGTGTCGCGAACCATACGCGGCACCAGGGTGGAATCGCCCCACTGACCAAGCAGCGCGGGCGAACCGGAAACGGAACGGGCCTTCTGCACCTGATCGATGAGGCTGCCATCGCGACCACGCAACACGACCCGCGAGGCGGCAATGATGGCGTCATAGGCTTCCGCAGTCGTCAGATCCTTGCGCAGGACATAGATATTGCGCTGGATGCCGGCGACCTCGCTGGCGTGACGTGCCGCGTCACAGAGCTGGTCGATGGTGCGCTGCATTTCGGCAGCCGCCTCGCCGGTGCGCTCGTTGAAGATGACAAGATCGACCTCGACGCCGCGCGATTGCAAGAGACCTTGCGCACGCAGGAGTTCCTTAACGAGATCGGTGCCGAGCTCGTCGGTGATGCGCAAGGTCATCAGTGGTGCATCGCCGGAGAGGGTCGCTCCCCAAAGAACGGACTGCGACTTCAGGCCTTCGCGAACCGTCTTATTGTCGGCACGCAGCGCCATGTCCGGATATATGATGTAGCGGGCAAAGCGCTGGTAGGCGGCCGCCTCCTTCGAATTGACGCCGATCTGGCGCAGCTGGCTCTGCGTTCTCGTCCATGCCTGAACGAGACCCTGGGCAAAGCTTTCCGGCTGGCGATAGTGCTCGACCGCAGCCTCGAGTTCGGTGCGTTCGGCCGCGGCGATGGTCCAGAAGGTTACGCTGACCTTCTCACCGGCCGGCACGCGAAGCGTCCGGCGCAGCGACAGACAGGTATCCATCGTGAATCCGCTGGTATTGGAGAGCTCCGCGCCGGCGTCGAAGGCCGCAGCCTCTGTCAGCGTGCGCCCCCGCCCAAGGAAGCGCATGCGGTCCGTCTCATACTGTGTCTGCAGGCTCTTGCCCGACGTGTCGACGATGAGATGGGCGACGGCGACCTCGGGATCCGTCACGCCACGCTTCTGCCGCTCGACGAAGATCGCGTCACCTTTCGCGGCGATTTCGGTCTTCAGGAACATGCGGGCAAAGACGGGGTGACCAGTATCGACGACATCGAGCGTGGCGACAGGCTCCATGTAGGAGGTCACCTCGATCACTCGATCTTCCATGCCGGTGTTGCTGATCGTCAGACGGCGGCCTTCGGCATCGTAATTGCTTGCGACGAAAACTTCCATTTCGCTTGTCAGCTCACCGACGGTCTTGATGAACTCCGCCTTGTCGTCGCTAAAGCTTACGCGAACATGCTCGTTGGCGATCGAGCGCGGCTCCGCCGTCGCGGACCACCATTCGTTCGATGCGGTGTCGCGCAGAAAGACGAACGATCCCCATCGATCCTCGGTCGGATCGGCACGCCAGCGATTGACGGAGAGATTTTTCCATCGGCTGTAGCCGGAGCCGGTCGCCGTCAGCATTGTGGAGTAACGGCCGTTTGACAACAGCAGCAATTCGCGCTCGCGTGAGGCCGGATCTTCCAGGCGCCGAACTTCCGGACGCATCAGGTCGCCTTGGATGGTCGCCGGCGCGTCGGTTTCGTGCTTCGAGGCCATGACGGGGATGTCACGCGGCGCCTTTTCCTGAAGCAGCAATTCGGCAGCCTCGATCACAGGATCGGCATGGAACAGTTCGCGCAGCAGACCGTCGAAAGCCACATTGGCGACAGCGGCGATCGACATGCCGTGATGGTGTGCATAGTAGTTGTAAACCACCGCGCATTGCTTACCTTCCGGCACGCGGCTTGCCGTGAAATCGACGGCATCATGAAAACCATACATGCCGAGCGCGCCGACGGCCCGCAGCCGCTCTAGGTTTTCGAGGGCCGCGACCGGATTGTACTGGCTGGCGAGCAACGAGGCATAGGGCGCGATGACAGCGTTCTGTCCGAGACCGCGTTTCAGGCCGAGCGTCGGCACCCCGAAGTTGCTGTACTGATAGTTCATCTGGTGATCACGGGCGTTGAAGGCCGCTTCCGAGATGCCCCACGGCGTGCCAAGCTTGCGCGCATAGTTCATCTGCTCGAGAACGATCAGATTGTTGGTCTGGTTGAGAATCCCGCCGCTGCGTTCCTGCATGACAAGAGGCGGCATCAGATATTCGAACATCGAGCCGGACCAGGAGACCAGCGCACCGCGCGTGCCGACGGGCACGACATGGCGGCCGAGTTTGTACCAGTGCTCGGTCGGGAGATCACCCTTGGCGACCGAGAAGAGGCTCGTCAGACGCGCCTCCGAGGCAAGCAGATCGTAGCAGGCGGCATCCACTTCCTCCGTCTCGACGCGGAAGCCGATCGACAGCAATCGGCGTTCCGGGCGATAGAGGAAGCTGAAATCCATGTCGAAGGCGATTTCACGGGCGCGATTGCCGATCCGGATCAGCCTTTCGCTGATATCAGGTGCCTGGGCGGGATCGAAAGCCTTGTCGACCTGATGGAGTTCGCAGGTTTCGACCAGCTTCTCCGCCCAATGGACGACTTCCTCGCTCCGCGTGGTCTTGACTTCTCTGTCAAGGCTTCCGGCAAGTTCGCGGATTTCCCGAGCCTGCCCGGCAAATCGTTCGATGAGGCCTGACGAGAATTCCTTCTCGCGTTTACCGGTCGCAACCGCCGCTTCAAGCTCGGCGATACGGCCGTCCAGCCGGTCATGAAGGGACCGGTTCGACCGCGTATCGTCATCAAGCTCCGAAAGCACCTCGCGCAGAATTGCCGCGACATCGCCGATGCCGTCGAGATCGGTGTGGATATGGGCAAGAGGAGACTGGGCCCAGATGCGGCATGCGGATGAAACGGCGATGAGATGGCCGGCAAAATTTCCGCTATCCACCGAGGATACATATTTGCGGCCCAGCGGCTTCAACGTATCGGTATGATACCAGTTGAAGAGATGACCTCGATATTTTTCCAGCTTTTCGACCGTCTCGATCGTCTGTTCGATGCGCTTGACCGCGTCCTCGAACGAAATCCAGCCGAAACGCCGCGCTGAAATGACCGACAGCAGATAGACGCCGATATTGGTTGGGGAGGTACGCATGGCGACCACGGCATGCGGCGTCTGCTGAACGTTATCGGGCGGCAGGAAGTGCTGATCGGGAACGACGAAGTGGTCGAAGTAGCGCCAGGTACGTCTCGCGATCTTGCGCAATTCGTTGCGAACGTGATCGGGCACAACAAGCCGATCTTCGGTTTCCGCCGTCTGGCTGACCAGCCAGGCGATGGCTGGCGACAGCACCCAGAGAAACGCGAAAGGAAGTCCGACCAGCCAGGCGATGTCGCCGGAAGAGGCGGCGAAGACCAGCGCCACAATGGCCAGGAGGGGCGCGCGCCACATGACCTTGTAATGGCCGAGGATCGTCGTCTGCGCCATGGCCTGCGCACTTGCGGCGGTGCGCCACTGCAACATCAGCTTGCGGCTGATAAACATGCGGTAGAGCGAGCGCACGATTGCGTCCGCCATGACGCAGGCGATGTCGGCGATGAAGATGATGCGCAGCGCCACCTGGGCATTGGCATTCTCAATATCTTTCCAGACGGTATGGAGATGCGCCCGCAGGATGATGTCGCTGGTTCGCGGGATGATGCCATTGATCAGCGACAATGTCGGGGCGACGAACAGGCTGAAGATCAGCAGGATCTGCCAGATGAGCGCGCCGAAAGGATCCATCCAGTACCAACCGAGCACGGAAGCGAAGAACCAGGCGATCGGCGTCAGCGAGCGACGCAAATTGTCGAGCATCTTCCAGCATCCCAGCGCGGTAATGCCACGGCGCTCGTCGAAAATGTACGGAATAAGCTGCCAGTCGCCGCGCGCCCAGCGATGCTGGCGCGAGACCTCCACTTCGTAACGGATGGGGAAATCCTCAACCAGCTCGCAGTCCGTCACCAGCCCGCATCGCGCCATCGAGCCTTCGAGCAGGTCGTGGCTCAATATCGAGTTCTCGCTGATCCGCCCCTTCAGCGAGGCTTCGAAGGCGTCGACATGATAAAGGCCCTTGCCGGTGAAGGTACCCTCGCCGGTGATGTCCTGATAAACGTCGGAGACGGCGAAGACGTAAGGGTCGAGACCGCGATTGACCGAGAAGACGCGCTGGAAGGTCGATGCGTCCTTGCCCGTCGTCAGCGACGGCGTCACGCGCGGCTGCAGCACGCCATAGCCATCGACGACGCGCTGCTTCTTGTCGTCGAAAACCGGGCGATTGATCGGATGGTGCATCTTGCCGACGAGCTTCGTGACGGTATCACGAACAATCCGCGTGTCGCTGTCCAATGTCATGACATATTTGACGTCGGCAGGCACGACATCGAAGCCCGCGATAAAGCTCGTGTCCTGGCTGCCGCGCAGCAGCATGTTGAGCTCGTGCAACTTGCCGCGCTTGCGCTCCCAGCCCATCCACACGCCTTCGGCCGGATTATGCTGCCGGCGGCGATGCAGGAGATAGAAGCGCTGCCTGCCTTCTTCGGAGTAGCGTGATTCCAGTTCGGCGATCTTGCCGCGCGCATAATCGAGCACTTCGAGATCGCGGGCGGTTTGTTCTTCCTCGGCATCCGGCCAGTCGGTCAGCAGCGCGTAATAGATCTCACCGCGGGCATTGGCGAGGTAATGTACCTCAAGATTGCGGACGAGCTCATCGACGTGCTCACGCCTGCCGATCAGGGAAGGAATGGTGACAAGCGTGCGGGCGTCCGCCGGCAAGCCCTTCTTGAATTCATAGCCGACGAGACGATCCGGTGTGATGAAGAAGGTGGCGAAGAAATTGAAGAGGCCGGTCGCACCTTCGGATGCTGGGAGCGCGAACATCAGCAGCAGGACGATCGTCGCAAACAGCGGCATTCCCGCATCGACGAATGCCCATTCGACCAAGACGAGCGCCAGTAATGTCAGGAGAAGCACGGGAACGGCGATCGAGAGCCAGTTCAGCTTGCGGACCACCCGCATGAACCGCAGGCCGAGCGTCGGCCGGAAACCGATCTCCGCCTCCAGCGCCGGACGCCCGTTGCCGACGAAATAGTAGCCGACGTTGCTTGCAGATCCGTCCCTGCTCTCATTCTTTGCACGGTCGGTCAGCCGCACGGCGGCCTCGGCGATATCCATCTCCGTCTTGTCGGAGCGCTTCGCAAGCTTTTCGATCTGGCGGCGGTAGCTGTTGCGAGATCCGGCATCAAGCTCTGCATAATCCGTCTGCTGCCAGAGCAGCTTGTCGATGGTGCTGACCTCTTCGACCCATTCGGACCAGTCGGTGTCGTTGATCTCGCGCAGGCTCTTGATGATGCTGCCCATCAGCGCATTGGCCGCGCCAAGACGGGTCTGCTCGGCCGACATGACGGCTTCGGCATCCGTTCCCTTGGCGGAAAGCTTGGCCTCCAACCAATTCAACGCAGCTTCTGTTGGCTCGAGTGCATTGCGAAGACGATAGTGGAGCTGCGTGACGAAGGTCGTGTCGTCGAGATTGGCGGCCAACGTTTCCAGGTATTGCGCCGCGCTGGCGTCACCGAGCGAAATTGCCTCGGTGGCCGCTGCATTGGCCGCCGCGCGCATTTCACGGCTCTTGTCGATCTGCGATGCCACCCGGCGAAGATTGTCGATCAACACATAGCGCACCAGCGAGGGGAGTGCCCAGAGTTCGCCGATCCGCAAGGTTTCGCGGTCCTGGAATCCTTCGGTGATCGCCGTCATGCCGGCGTTGCTGATATTGCTGTGCGCATGCGCCATGTAGAGCCAGGCGAGCGCGAGGGTGCGCGGCACCTCCGTGCCGTCGAGATTGATCTTGCGCAGTTCGCGATAGAATTTTTTCGGAAAGTCGCGGCGAACTTCCTGGATTGCCTCTTCGACGATGTAGTGGTTGTCGAGCAGCCATTCGGCAGCCGGCGTGATGCTTTCGCCAGCATCGACATCCGCGGCGGCGGCGCGATAGACCCGCAGGATCTCGTTTTCGTTCTCCTTATGCCGGAGATAGAAATCGAAGCCACTGAATTTTAGGAGATCAAGCGTGCGAGTTTCCGCAAACTTTGCTGCCATCGCTCTCAGCTGATCGTTGGACAAGAGAGTGGCGCGAATTCCGAATTCGCGATCCAGATGAGCCATCTGAGGAGTTGGAGCAGAATCGTTGACAGTATCTTTAGATGACATGTGTCTTTCGCTTTTGTCTCGTCGTTTCTCGAATGCAGAGTTCCAGAAACGAGAACCCGGAGCCTGAGATCTTCGTTGCATCGCCCCAGTTGACGGTAACTGGGGCAATGATTGCCGCTTAACTAGCCGCACCACCCTGAACGTAGGATTAATTGTCTGGGCCGGCGACCTTGGCGGCCGCCGGCAAACGCAACGACACGCTCACGCAACTCGATCGGATACGGCTTGCCCATGGTGCATCTCCTGCCATCGGCAAAGTGAAGCATAGTTCAAGCCAAACTGGAATCCGGAATCCGGTTAGCAGCGACGTGCTTTAGTATCCGATAGCAAGGTTTATTTATGGACGGTTCGCCCTATGGTGTGATCGGCTCATGCCGGTCGCGGATTGCTCAAGTGAGACCGCTGCGCCACATTCCGAAATCAGGAAGCCTTCCGTCCGCGGTAGAGGTACGGTTGCAGGTCCATTTCCCCCGACGCGGCTACCCTTTCGTCGATGATCCAGCGTAGCGTTGAAAAGACACAGACGGGATCGGTAGCGTTGGCATCGCCTGCCAATGCCATAGCTTGACAGCGGCAGCCCCCGAAATCGATATGTTTGCGGTCACAACTCCGGCACGGCTCTTCCATCCATTCATCGCCGCGATAGGCGTTAAAAGCGCTGCCATCATACCAGATCTCAGCAAGAGGTTTTTCGCGAATATTCTCAAAGCTCAGGCCAGGAATCGTCTCTGCGGCGTGGCAGGGCAGGACAAGACCTGCGGGCGTAACATTGAGGCCAATTCTGCCCCATCCGCCCATGCAAGCTTTTGGATACCGCGCATGATAATCGGCAGGCACGTAATCGATCACCAAAATGCCTTCGAGTTTTTCGCGCGCCCTTTCGACAACCGCTTTTGCCTTGGAGGCTTGGTTTGCACTTGGCATTAGCGCCTGCCGGTTAAGCTCGGCCCATCCATGGAATTGAACAGTCGCGATCTCAAGTCGTCGTGCCCCGAGTTCGACAGCCAGCGAAATCATGCTTTCAAGTTCGTCCATATTCTGTCGGTGGCAGACTGCATTGACGGTCAAGGGCAGGCCCGTAGAGCGCACCCATTCCGCGACCTCGATCTTCCGCGCATAACCACCTTTATAACCGCCGAGCAGATCGGCTTTCTCGGGTGTCGCGCCCTGGATCGACAGTTGGATATGATCGAGGCCCGCAGCGCTGAGCGCCTCCACTCTTTCGCGCGCCAAGCCGACGCCTGACGTGATCAGGTTGGTGTAAAGCCCGAACGAGGTCGCGGCAGCCGCAAGTTCAACGAGATCGCGACGTGATGCTGGCTCTCCACCGGACAAATGCAGATGAAGAACGCCAATATTGGCTGCCTGACGGAATGTCTCGATCCACTCGTCGGTCGATAGCTCATCGTTCGCTTTGGTCAGCTCCAGCGGATTGGAACAATAAGGACAGGCGAGCGGACAGCGATGCGTCAACTCCGCCAACATCGCCATCGGAGGCGGTGCTCGCCTGGCCTCCGGCAAAGGAAATCGCTGACGCGTATTCGCATTCATTCGACTGCCTCCAGCATCCGCCGGTTGGCAAATTCCCGGACGAACGAAAGGATGTCGCCAAGCACCTGCTCCTTCGGAGCCTCGAACTGTTGTGCAAAATCGGTGGCGATGTCGTCGAGTGTTTTATGCCCATCAAGCGCCTGGACGATCGCTACCGCGATTTCATCCAACGCAATTGCGCGTTCCGGAGCCAGAAGAACCATCTGATTTCGGACGTTATCTTCCCGTAGTCGCACGCCACGGGAGAGTTTGACGACGGAGAAGGGACCGATAAGCGGCGCGTCGCCTGTCATGATGCAGCTCCCAAGGCTGCCGTTCGGTCGGAGACAGTTCCCGGCGTCACCGCTTCAAATCCATCCCAGGCGCCCGGGGGGATCCGCGCCGGCGCTACATAAGCGGAATAAAGGGCGTCCAACTGCGACCATAGGACATCTGTCTTGAAGGTGAGCGCCGCCGCCGCTGCATCCTGCTTCTCTGTCGTGTCCGCCTTGTCCAGCACATAGGAAAGGCCGAAAGCAACCTCCTGCGGCGCCTCGTTCAGTCGCTGGCGGAAATAGGAGAGTGCGGCATCGTTCGCGAAGCCATAATGTTTAAGAAGGCCGGCAATGCGATCCGCATGGATCGCCGGCGCAAACATTTCCGTAAGCGATGAGGCGACGGCCTCAAGCATCGGCTTTTCACGAACGAAGGAAACATAGGCATCCACCGCAAACCGCGTTCCGGCGAGAACGCCCTTGGTGGAAGCCACGTAGTCGGGGTCAAGGCCAACCGCCTCCGCGAGTTTGAGCCAGCGGCGGATCCCGCCGCCTTCTTCGATGCCGCCATCATGATCCTCAATGCGTCGTCGCCAGATGCGACGCAGCTCCGGATCTTCGACACGAGACATGAACGCTGCGTCCTTCATCGGTATCCGGCTCTGGTAATAATAGCGATTGATCACCCAGGCCCGCACCTGGGTCATGGTACACTCACCGCCGTGCAGCATTCGGTGAAACGGATGCTTGTCGTGGTAACGCTCCGCGCCGATTGCCTTCAGGCGGCGTTCGAATTCGGCTTTGTCAGGGGTCGAGGGCAAGTGTCACCTCCATGCCATCCCGGGCTATCTCAAAGCCATGTTCCAGAACGAAGTCTCGTTCCGGGCTATGTCGCCAGATCGGATTGGTATTATTGATATGAACGTAAATCTTGCGGGGGATGCTCAGTCGGGAAAGAATTTCC
Source organism: Rhizobium sp. AB2/73 (assembly GCF_020871915.1). NCBI lineage: Bacteria > Pseudomonadati > Pseudomonadota > Alphaproteobacteria > Hyphomicrobiales > Rhizobiaceae > Rhizobium > Rhizobium sp. AB2/73. The sequence continues at coordinate 269,811 of NZ_CP067073.1, forward strand.
AGACTGCCTTCCGCGCCGCTTATCGGAATGTGACCCATGCGCCGTCCGGTCTTATGACCGGTTCCCGTTACGATCATCTCATCGTCGCTGAAAACCGTGCCGTCGAAGAATACCAGCGACGCACCATCAAGGCGCGCAGCAAGCGCATCGGTGATCTGGGCACAGCCGGGAATGTAGTAGGCTCTCGCATCTCCTACGACGATTTCGACACCGATGGTCAGGTCGTCTTCGATCCCGATCTGCAAATCGTCAGTCTCCATGAAAAGCGGAACCTTGCCCGGTACGGCAAACAGCGTCGCCGACATGCCGGCAAGCGGCTGGAAGGGGTGGTCCAGATTTGCTGCGCTTAAGGCAACAAAAGCCGGATTCAGCGCACGGAAGATAGGATTGTCGCCTAAGATGTTTGCCACGGAGGGACTGGTGAACAGCTTGAAACCCTGGCTTTCCCTCAGCACCAGAAGACCGGCGATATGGTCGATGTCCCCGTTGGTGATGATGACGCTTTCGATCGGCGTATCTCGCAAACTCTTCGGGGAGAGTGGACGGTTATCGATAAGTTGCTGGCGGATGTCGGGAGAGGCATTCATGATCGTCCAGCTCTCTCCGTCCAGCGTGACAGCGAGGGACGATTGGGTCTGCGGACGCAACGCCGCGCTGGGGTCCCGCGCCATATTGCAGTTAAGGCAGCCGCAATTCCATTGCGGCAACCCACCACCGGCTGCCGCGCCAAGCACGAGAAAACGCAACTTGTCAGCCTCGTGCCGCACGCGTTGCGGGCTCAGAACAGAATGGGTTCGCCGCCGTCCGCCGGAGCGTAACGATTGATTTCCATGCCGCAGCTGACTTCAATAAACTTCGGTGCGTGCCATTTCATGATCATCTCCTTGTTTGCGTTGCTTTGTTTCTGCGACCCACCGCTCGCCGGAGCTCCGGGACCCTTTGAGGATATTCGTCACACGCATATATGACGCTCTGACCCTTCCCTTGAGGTGGTCCCTTAATGAAGAACGTCAAGGGGACGTCCTCGCGCAAAAAATCGTTACTGGTGATCGTCTGATACCGCGAAGGGCTGGCCATCGGGCGTGCTGGTGACGCAGATTTGCATGTTTGATTGCTTCCCGAGTCCCGTCGACGTTTGGTTGAATGAGATCCGACGATGCCGCGCTCCAGCAGCAACTCCTCCACCAGGCGGAGACGCAGCGGGAACCGAAAGTACAACCAGACCGCATGGGCGATAATCAGTTGCGGGAAACGGTGGCGCCTGTAGCTGATGGCTGAATTCTTCATCCCATCATCTCTACGCCCCGTTCACTGACGACAGGCTTATATGACAACACCGATAGAGGTCCCTGTCCCGGCAAGCCTCCAATCGACTGTCCAAAACTCCTCAGGATATTGGACAGCGTGCTTACCACTCTTGAGGTCGACGTACCAAAAAGCCCATGTTTTTCTTGTCTTCAGCGTTCCCAGCAAACGTGTCCGTTTCGCCCTGGACGTGACAGCTGGGGCGAACCGGAAACCCGTAAGCCAAACGCCGGCAATCTTCCCTGAATCCGAGACAACCGAGATAGTTCCGGAACCTTCGCGTTCGTCATGAGTTCCAAAACGAGGCCGAGCTGCACGTCAGTGGCGGTCACGGATTGGCAATCCTCAAAATTCTTGAGAGGCACGTCACCTGACATATGCCAGGTCGTAGCGTCAAATCTCTGGATACGCAGACAGTCGCCGCGCCATCCATCTGTATTACCAGGAGAAATTCGATGTCAAATCAGCATCCAAAGACGCGAAATCCGAGCGATAAGGATCTACGGAAAAATCCCGGAGTCGGCACCTCCAAAGGCACCATCAAGGGCGGTGAAATTCTCGATGAAGACGAAAGCCTTGATGGCGACAACACGTTCAAGGGGGATGTCGAGAACGACGTAACGCCGCAGGGTGGAATCAATCCCAAACAAATGGGACACACAAATCGATAGTAGGAATTCGGTATGACTGGCAAAAAGACCCATGAGCAGCAAGTGCGCGTCATCGAAAAGCGCGAAAACACGAGCAACGCAGGCGACGACTTCAACGCCGAGGCCGAGTTGAAACATTCAAAACAGGAACGGGAAGCGCATCTTGGCGGAGCAAAAATTCGCGGTGAAACGCCTGGGTTGGTGGATAAGGATGACCGGCAGATGATCCCTGGTCAGAACCAGGAGAGCGGGCATCATAAGCGTCCGACGGGCGATCGATGACTGAGTGAATGCCCATGTTTGATTGCGGATACGGGCAGGGTAGTCGGGGCCGATTCCGGCCGTCTCATTCGGACGATCGATTTTAGCGCGAAACGTTTCCGGGTGAGGGGGGATTCCGGTTGGTAGGAGACAGCCCGCTATCGAGGTGCGCAGACACGGAAGAAGTGAGGGGTAGCCAAAAACACCCAGGGCGACCGAGAAGGTCCGAAAGGAGGAGCCGAAATGCCGGACCCGCTCGATCGATCCTGACCGAAAACGCTTCCGCCAGCGGATCAGGCCGGACGTCAGACACGAAAGGTGTCTGACTAGACATCGCTCCCTTCTGGTACGATAATCGCGCTCTGCTGATACGGGCCGAGAACAAGGCGGCGCAGGATATCGTACAGCGAAGCAAGCTCGACAGTGGCTGGGAAGATCGCATTCCTGCCAGCAATCCTTGGCTTCCCTGGATTTATGACATGTCGAGGATGTCGTCCTCGCTGCGCCGCCCGCAAAGCCGAAAGCGCAGCGGGACAAATATCTTGCAGGATTGCAGGAATTGAAGTCGCTCTGCTTCGTAGGCGGCACAGGCGCGTGACCGCGCGGCGACATGCCATCGGCATGGCGGGCCGGTATCGCGTCCAGAACGGTAGAAGGACCCAGAATCGGGTTGGCCGGCGCTCCCAGTCGCCGGCTACAGGCTGGCAGGGACCGCCCCGCTGCCGTCATTTCCAAAACCGCTTCGCGTCGAGTACGTCATCGACATGGGCCTGGGCACTGTCGATCAAGGCATCCTTCTCGGCGTGAGAAAGAACGGTGTCGCTCGCCGGGTGGTTCGCCAGCCGGTGCTTATCCAGCACGCCGGGAACCGACACCAGATCGTTCAACGCCCCCAAGTCGTCCTGAAGGGCCTCCATCGCGGCAAGGAATTTCGCGTGCCGGCGCCTGCCGCGCTTGTCGTCGAAAAGCGATGCGAAGAACTCGGCGGCGTAGCGAAGTTTTTTCGCATCCTTGCGAACCTCGTGACGATGCTCGTCGTCCAGCTTGGCCAGTGCGCCGCCGTCCTTCTTGAGCTTCTTGCGCTGCTTCTCAAGTGCCCGCCCGGCGAAGGCGAGAGCATCCGGAATTTCCGCCGACATTGGGGAATTGCCGTGATGGTAGTCTCCACATTCAAGCCATTGCAGCAGGTCGAGCATCAGTGCTCGCGCGCGGGGCGAGGATAAGGCATCGACCGCATCACGGTAAGTTTTCTCGCGCGCTGCTTCCAGCTTAAAGACAAGATCCGGTTCGGCGGCTTTCCCGAGCAGGACGTCGACATTGCGGGCCTCTCCAAGAACCGCCGCCAGCCATCGCAATTCGTTGTTCAGTCGCCGCGGCTCCTCGTCAGGAAGCACCGATTTGAATATGGAGAAGGCCGAACGCAGCCGACGCAGCGCCACGCGCGCCTGATGGAGAGCCTCGGCATTGCGTCGATAAAGAAGGATGTCCTCGTTCAAGCGGAACTGTCGGAAGCACGAAGACGCGATGGACTTGAACGCCGCCGCGGCATTCATGTCACGATCGAGATGAAGCGGCTCCGACTTGAAGGCATTCTTCTGCGCCTCGGCAAGGGCGTGACCTCGCTCCGCCTTCGAACGCACCCCGAACCGGAAGCGGGCAATCCCGTCGATTTTCCTGGCAAAAGCGAAGAGATCGCCGGGACTGCCATCCTTCAGCTCGATTTCGGTCTCACAGATCGGAGAAGAGCGTTCGCCCGAAACCACTTCGCCCTGGTCGACGACGACCTCGAGTCGGGAACCATTCTCCTCCACATTCCACAGCCGCCTTTCGACGACAACATCGAAGATCGGCTCCAGTTTCAGGCTGCTTCCAAATTCCCCCAGAAGCGGCGAGGTGTGGTCGAGAACAGGTTCGTCTCGATCAACCGGCGTCTCCCACTCGGATCTCGCGAACAGCGACCTGCCGGGTCCGGCCGCCTTGACGGTCTGGGTGCGCGCGGCGCCCACCTGCCGAACTCGAAGCGTGAAGCCTTTTTTCCACAGTCTACGATCGGAGGTGTCGAAGTAGATTGCGCGCTGCCGGACAATCTTTCCGGGCTCGCCCAGGAGATCGGAACCAAGGATGGCTTCGAGGGATTCGGGTGAGAGATCGAGCTTGACTTCGGTTTCTGACGACAAGGCGGACTCCGTTTGGTAAGAACGAACTCAACACGGACCTGCTGTGATAGTCCAGTGGTATAGCGACTATATGAAAGATAGGAAGAAATCGAAAACAGCCATGCTGTCGAGCGCGCAACGATATGCGTCGAACGTTTCCATCGGGCGCGATGTGCGGGATCACGCCGGATCGCTACCATGTCTCGGTTCACCTTGCCGAGGTGACAAGCATCGCGGTGGACTATCCTGAAAAATCGACGCGAAAGAAGGCTTGGTTCCCCTGCCGGCCGCGCCGGTCGAAGTCTCGCAACCAGGGCTGCGCGAGCTGCTACGCAAGTTTGCCGATGCGATCGGCGGTTCTGGCACTACGGACGGACCAGGTTTTCAGCTTGGTCGTGGTTTCAGGGTGTAGTGGGATCCTGAATCTTTCGCCCGGCTGGCTCAATCCGATGTCGCCCGTGGAGGCACGCCGTTCGGCCGTTGGCGGGATAGCTCATTTGATCGTGCGTCAGATAAGCATTGCTCTCAAGGTCGCGGCCTTCGAACTGAAGTATGCCGGGGTCGGACATGCTTCCGGTCCGGCCATTCGGGCACATCAATTACTCGCCGCTATTGAAGATCAATCAGTTAGATCAGGGAGCGAGAGGGGATCGACAGTTCCAACTTATTCAAGAGCTTGATATGTATCTTCCGCATCGTAAAAGCGATTGCATCCTCTCCATAAGGGACAGCTCGATAGGAGAGATCTCTACCCTTAGCTGAGAATGTCGCGATGTAAATTCGCAGCTCTATCGTTGCTTGACATCTTCCGTCCAGGCCTTGGCCCGCCTATTGATAGATTGACGCGGCTTATCACTCTCTGGATAGAGCGCTCTTAAGATCGGTTTCTAAAAAATCGCGCCCTTTGAACAGGATCGGCATCTTGAGAGTGTCTGCGCAGGCATAGGACAGGCAGTCGGCGAAGTTGAGCTGGGCGGGATGGCCCCTTCCTTTGCCGTAAACGGCAAAGGCTTCCACAGCGCGCCGGGCGATCGCATCGGTGATCGGAACCACAGTAATTTTGGCCGCTTGAAGAAAAGCATCGAACATCTCCTGGGCATCAAGGACTTCTAGCCCAAGAATACGCGCCAAGTTGATGGTCGCCTCAAGCCGGACATGCGCGCCTGTTTGCCGCGTTGCCGCGCCATCGACTGCGCCCAAGTAGCTGTCGCCTTCCGGCTCGCCGGCAAGGATGGCGACGAATGCTGAGGTATCAATGAACATCATTGGCCCCAGAGTGCGTCGCGTTCGTCTTTCGTTAAAGGTGGAGCAGGCGGAAATTTTGCCTTGGCGAGTGCTCGCGCACGGATCTCTGCGACGTGCTGTTTCAAGGGCACGGCTTCGTCAGCACGCTCAATCTCGTGCCGCAATGCCAGCTTGATGGCTGCGGTTAGGTTGGGGGCACCGCGTTTGCGCATAACGGTTTCCGCCAAGGTGCGAACTTCCTCATCTCTTATGCTGAGCATTCGACGTCCTTGTTGTAATGACAATTATTGTATATACACATGGACGCGACGTGTCCATACACTCTGGCTCGCGCGCGTTATTCTGCAAGAGCGGCGCCGACGGCGATCTGGGCGCACTTTAGTCGCCGCCGCAGGAGATCCCCGCGGTTGGCCGCGAGGATTTATCCGACAACGGCATGTCCCCGATCCTGTCCGACGAGCCCGGCCGCTGTTTCAGACACTGGATGCAGCCAAGGGCGGTCGCACGCACAAAACCACTTAGATAAATTTCACAAGGGCTCTTTGGTTCGATCCTTTTCAAGAGCAAACTGACTCCAAATGACGGCTCCTAGCTGTTCGCTTCAGAGCTTGGGTTGATTGCCCGGTCGATGGAGATTGACCGTATGCCTGCGATCTGAAAGGACCGACCAGCGATGAATCATTTTGGCAAAATCACGCCTGAGATATCCTCGCAGATTGCGATGAAGCGATCTTGAAGCGCCGGATCATGAGCCTGCGGGTTCGCGGTCCGACGCTTCAGATGATAGAAGTATTCTCCCGTGACATTCGCTCCTGGCTCGTCGCCGGCCGCCAACCAGGCTTGAGTCAGATGGGCCTGTGCCATGTCGTCAGGCGCGCCAGGGCCACCCATCTTGGTCGGAACCCATCCGGGCTCCAATGAATTCGAGAACACGTCCTTCCAACGTCGTGCGATCGCGAACGCGAGCATTGCATCGTGCAGCTTGCTTTCGGCATAGGCCTCTGATCCGTTCCATCGGCGACGTTTCCAGAGAATATCATCGAGATTGGCATCTGCATGATGGTGCATGCCGGACGACAGGTAGACCAGTCGTTTTGGTGGTTCGATGAGTGCGGTCAGGATATAGGCCGACAGTGTATTTATGGCGAAGACATGCGGCAGTCCATCAGAGGTTAGGCGATGAGCTTCGCGATAGCCGACGGCGGCATTGTGGATCACCGCGTCGCACCGCCCGAGCCTGTTGACTTCGGCGGCGACATTTTCCGCACCGGCGATGGTCTCGAGATCGCCGATCACGACCGCCTCCGCCTTTGGGAGAGCGCGGCGGGCATCGGCGGCGCGAGCCGGATTGCGTGCATGAAGCACGACCCGGTGGCCTTGTGCGGTTAGACGTTCAGCCGCCATAATGCCGAGGCCTGTGGACGAGCCGGAAATGAAGATGCGGGACATGAAAATCTCCTTTGGAGCCAGCGAGCAAATCTCACAGGCAATGTGGAACAACGGTCAGGATTGTGAAGAGCGGACGGTCAGGACAAGCGCGGCACCGGCGAGAGCGCAGGCGGCGCCAAAGAGGTAGACGGCCGCATATCCGAACTGTCCGGCGATAATGCCTGTGAGCGGGCCGGAAATGCCGTAGGCGATGTCGAGAAAAGCCACGAAGGCGCCCATGGCGCTGCCACGATTGGCCGGAGGCACCCGCTTCAGCGCTTCGACGCCGAGAGCGGGAAAGATCAGTGCGCAACCGAGACCTGTGACCAGGGCGCCGGCAAGTGCCGTCCATTCATTAGGCGCCATCCAGATCAGCGCCTGACCGGTTGCCTCTGTAGCCAGAGACCAGAACGCGACGCGATAGCCGCTCGTTCTGTCGGGTAGCGAGCCGAAGATGAGGCGCACGAAGATGAAGCCGGTGCCGAAGGCCGTCATGACCAAACCGGCATTGTCCCAATGGTGGGCTGCGAAGTAGAGCGATGCAAAGGCGGTAAGACCCGACAGTCCCACCCCTTGCAGCATCAGCCCAGCCCCTTCGCGCCAGATTTGGCCGATGACCTTATGGAAGGGCAGACGCGGGCCTGCAGGGCTCGTATAAGAGGTCGACCGAAATGCGATAGCGACTGCGAGAAGCGGAGCAACGATACAGGCGATCATCGCGGTCTCAAGGCCGTAAGACTGATAAAGAGCCATGCCGCCCGGCGCGCCGATGGCCAGTGCCGCGAACATGGCAATGCCGGTCAACGACATCGACATGCCTGCGCGCTGCGGTCCGACCGAGGCGATCGACCAGGAGACGCAGCCGGTAACGAAGAGGCTCTCTCCTAGCCCGGCTATCAATCTTCCGACAGCAAGAATTGCAAGGCTGAGATCGGGCGAGAGAATGGGCATGGCCGCCGCCATATAGAGCAGCCCTGCGGTCATGCTGATCGCGGCGCCTTGCAGGGCGGAACGCTGACCGCCCTTGAGATCGGTCAAGCGTCCCGCATAGCCACGACTGAGCACGGTGGCGAGGAATTGGATGCCAATTGCCAGGCCGACGACCAGATTGTTGAAGCCGAGCTTGTCGTGGATGAAGAGCGGAATAACCGGAAGCGGAAGTCCGACCGCGAGATAGCCACAAAAGAGCGCGGCGATGATCCCCGGGGCGGGGCGGGAAAGATATGCGGGAGCGGCTTTCGCTTCGGCCGTCTCGTTGATGAGAGATGCTGACATGACAGCCTCCATTCTGAAAAGTCCGTGGGGTAGCAGCGTCGCCGAAAAGCGGCGGCACCAATTCAGGCCGCTTCTTCGGGGGCGGGTGCGCCCAACCGATCCGAGCGATAGCCGCTCTTTTCCAGCAGGTAGTCGCGCGACTCGGTGATCTCCGATGACAGCTTGATGAGATCGGTGCCGACCAGCTTTCCGCCGCGTTTGCGGATCTCGCCGGCGACCATGACCGTATCGACATCCGAGCGCTCGACGGCCTGGACGATCGTGCCGACGGCGTTATTGACCGGTATGACGGCGACCCCGTCCGCACGCACCATGATGATATCGGCCTGCTTGCCGGGTGTCAGCGAACCGATCTCGCTCTCAAGTCCCGCGGCGCGTGCACCGTTCACCGTTGCCGCTTCCAGAACGCGCTCGACGGTGATTGGCAAGGGCACATTATCTTCGCCGCGGAATTTGCGGTAACGCATGGCCGCGCGCTGCTGCAAAAACAGGGCGTGCATCTCGCCGAACATGTCGCTGCCGAAGGCCGTGTCGAGATCGATGCCGACAGCCGGCGTCAGGCCATGGTCGATCGCTTGCTGATAGGCGAAACTCTCGTCATCGAAACCGAAAAGCGCATCGGAACGCGGGTTGACGGTAATGTTCACGCCGGCATTGGCAAGGAGGCGCCACGTCTCCCGCGGAATGCGGGTGCAATGATTGAAGATGTTGTGCGGGCCGAGCACGCCCTTTTCGGCAAATTCCGGGCCGAGCTTGGCGAGATCGCCGATAAACTCGGTCAGAATGCGCATATCAAGGCTGCGCGCGACCTTCCACCAATCGAGATTAAGCTGGCCGAACAGGCCGACCCTGACAAGACCGTCGCCCCGATTCCAGTTGTCCGCCAGCCGCTTCAGATCGCCCGGTAGGTGTGCGGAGGACGCCCTCTTGTCCATGGCGGCGCCGACCATGTGCAGGGCGCGGATGCCGCTGCCATCGAGAGCATCGAGCGCGGCGTCGGTATGTTCCGGGCTGCGGGAGGAATGGCAAGCGTCGATGACGGTCGTGATGCCGGCATCGAGACAGGCGAGCGCCGTGAGCCGGGTGCTGAGATACATATCCAGCGGTCGATAATGGCAGCCCAGCGTTTCCGCCACCACATCGATATAGGCAAAGAGATCGTGCACATCGGGCATCATACGGCGCATTGCGCCCAGCCACATGTGATGATGGGCGTCGACCAGCCCCGGCATGACGATGCTGTCAGAAGCACCGATAACCGTTGCATCGGTAACGGCGAGGTTCTGTCCGATGGCCGCTATTCTGCCGTGTTCCACGAGCAGGTCGCCGATGGCGAAATTGCCGACCGTCTTGTCCATTGTCAGTATGGTGCCGCCTTTGAAAAGTGTGCGGGGATGGTTGAGATTGCTCATGATTGGGTCCTCTCAGGTTTATAAGCGCAGGACCGTTATCGCTCTGGAATGATCTTGAATTAAGTGCGCTTATGTCAGATGATTCCTGACTAAAAATCAGGAGTCGGCACATGCCTTTTGATGGACGGATTCTCTCGGGGGTGAGCGTGCTTGCGGCCGTCGTTGAAGGCGGGAGCTTCGTCAAAGGCGCTGAACTGATCGGCATCACCGATTCCGGTGTAAGCCGGGCCATTGGCCGTCTTGAGACGCGCCTCGGTGTACGCCTGCTCGATCGAACGACGCGCTCGGTGACGCTAACCGACGAGGGCCTGCGGTTTTATGAAGAGGTGAAGCCGCACTTGAATGCGATCGAAGACGCTGCTGTGGTCGTGTCCGGCTCGGCAACAGCGGTGCGCGGTCGCTTGAAAGTAGATATCGATCCATTCTTTCTGCCCCTCGTGCTCGCAGGCCGGCTTGGTGGATTCTGCGAACGCTATCCGGATCTTTCTATCGAGTTCGTGACCAAAGAGCATGTCGGAGATCTTGTTGCAGACGGTATCGATCTCGCGATCCGGTTCGGCCAGCCTCGCTTTGCCAGCCTGATTGCGCGAAAGCTAATAGAGGCACCAATTCTGACCGTGGCGTCGCCTCGCTATCTGGAGCGCCATGGCCGTCCGGCGCATCCTCGCGACCTCTCCGTTCATCGCTGTCTGCAGTTTATCGATCCCTACACCGGGAAGCCGTTCGAATGGGAGTTTATCCGGGGAGACGAGACAATCGATGTTCCGACGAGCGGACCGTTGACGTTCACCGACCCCAAGACGATGCTCGACGAATGCCTCGCCGGAACCGGCATCGCTCAGGTGATCGGCTGGGGAGTTGGGCAGGCCTTGGCGGCAGGATCGCTGATTGACCTCTTCCCCGACTGGCACGGTGAGCGTTTCCCGCTCTTTGCTTTCCATCCATCGCGCAAGCACCCGCCGGCAAAGGTGCGCGCATTTGTCGATTTCTGCGCCGGGATTGCTACCGAGCTTGAGCGTTAGCTGATAATGACCTCGGCATCGCCAAGCGGGTTCAGATGTGATTGAATCGAATATGAACGGAGTCCGGAGCGGTGCAAAGGGGTTGATCTGCGGATCATGTCGCCGAACCATAGGGCATTGCTGAAAAATCGACTGTTCGAATATCCTATTCACACAGTTCGCGTTCACAAGCTGACATTCCGTCCCTCGACCACGGTCATTCCATCGAGATCAAGCCGATGGACGCTATTGAAAAACTTGAGATGGAAGACTTTCTCAGGTCAGGGTCGCGCGTTCGAATCCCCTCACATCAACGGATCTGATTTTGCCTTGGACAACCTTTCCAGGAAACTCGGCTTGGGGCTCTTGTTGCCGTCTTTCGCCGCGAGCTTACAGCAGGCGATGATCCTTTGCGTCGTTTTCCTGATGCCGTTCATGCTGCTCTCTGGCCGGATGTCGCCCACCGACAACATGTCGGAAGTCCTGAAATATACGACGATGATCAATCCGTTGAAATACGCGATCAGCATCAAACGTCGCGTCTATCTCGAAAGTGCCGGCATCGACACGCTGCTTCCGGATATGTTGGCGGTGACCACCATTTCCGCCGTTCCCATACCTGTTGCCGCGTGAACTAGCCTCCAGATCGGGCGTTGATTACCGCCGGAGTGCAGACCCTTTTTGCGGTCTCGAAGAGCAAGCTATTCACTCAAGTGCAAGTTGTTCGGATTGGAACAACTAAGCTGCCTGCAGGTTAGACTCGGTGATTGTTCAAACAATAGTTCATTGCCGCGTCACGCGTGGAGAATTACCTGATGCCGCTCGCAGCTCAGTCAGACGCCGCACTCAGCCATCCGCGAATCTACTATGTGAATCCGTTGCTGCTGGCCGGGAGAGACCGATGGAGCGAGGTATTTGATCACGCGAGCGTGCTCGGCTTCGATATCGTGCTCTCGGCCCCGCCTTTTCGCAAAATGGCAGGCGCCGGTCTTTTTTCCACGGAGAGCTACGAACATCTGGATCCGGCGCTCGAGATCGAAGGAGATGCAAAACAGGGACTCTCCTTGCTGGCGCAAGACGCCCGGGCATCGGGGATCGAACTTATGCTGGACCTTGTGGTCACCGCGCATGATGCGGGGACCGCAGGCGCCCTTACCCCGCTCGATCCAAGGCGGTCGCCTCTCTCTTCTACTAAGCCCGCAGTGCTGTCGCCGACCGCGGCAATCGACGAGTGGGAAGCGCGGCTGGCGGAATTTGCGTCATCTGGGATCGCTGGTTATCGGGTCCTTGACCTTGCCGGCGTGCCGGTCGATGGCTGGCGGCGCTTGACGACCAGCGCGAAAATGGCACGGCCGGGAACGAGGTTTTTTGCCTACACGCCGGGAACCGATTTCGCTCTGCGCTTGGCATTAGAGAACTGCGGCTTCGATGGTGCCTTTTCCTCACTTGCCTGGTGGGATCTGCGCGAAAGCTGGTTCCTTGAGGAATATCGTCTGCAGCTCCCTTTCGGGCAGCAGATTGCCTTTCCGGAAGTGCCGTTTGGAAAGCGCCTGGCGCATGGCACGGAAAGCAGGGAAATCCGCGAGCGAAAATCACGCCGCGCTCTCCATCTTGCAGCCGAACTCGGCGACGGATTGCTTGTGCCGATGGGATTCGAATTCGGCGCCACCTTGCCGCTCGATCCGACGTATGGTCATGGAGAGGGTTTGCGTGTCCTCAAAGCCGAGGGTGCTTACGATATCTCCGCGGATATACGCGACCTGAATTCCGCACAGCGTTCGTCTATTCGATGGACGACCCTTCACAGCGAAACGACGAGCCAAGTCACAGTGATCGCGCAGGCTGATCGGCCCACCTTGCGGGAGGCAGCGCATACGCGGCTCGTTGCGGTCAATAGAGATCTGCGTCGTGGGGCGGAACTGCCTGACGACATCATGCATCGCTTGGCCTTGCCTTTTCTGCCCATCGAGGCGATGGCTGGTAGGCGGAGAATCGCTCCGGGCGAGGTGCGAGCTGTCGCAACGGAGACCCACCCTCTTGTTTCAGCTGACGAAGGGGAGCTGTCCCTCGCTGAAGCGACGGCCTCTCCGCGCATCGCGATCGAACATATCACGCCGCAGGTCGACGATGGACGCTTTGCGGTCAAGCGCCTCGTCGGCGATACCGTGATCGTCGAGGCGGACATCTTTGCCGACGGCCACGATCTGCTGTCGGCTGCCCTTCTTTACCGCGCCCGCGACCAGCTTGAGTGGCGTCGAACGAGAATGGTCCTTTCCGAAAACGATCGCTGGCGGGGCTCCTTCCTGCTCGATCGCATCGGGCGCTTCGATTTCAAGGTCGAGGCCTGGAAAAATCCCTTCGCCATCTTCCGCTACGAGCTTCTCAAGAAGAGCGAAGCGCGGCTCGATCTGCGGTTGGAACTGATCGAAGGCGAGGAGTTGATCCGGGATGCCGCAGCTGATGACGGCATATCGATGAGGGACGAGGACAGGGCGGAACTCGCGACGCTGCTTGCCGAGCTCGAAAGGCGTGACGGGCCAGGCAAGCTTGAATTGCTGCTTGCCACACGAACAAACGAACTTATGGCGCTCGCCGACCGCCGCCCCTTTACCTCGCGCTCGCGAACTTATGGTGTGGAAGCGGAGCGCCGCGAGGCGGCCTTTGCGAGCTGGTATCAGATCTTTCCACGTTCGCAGAGCGGTGACCCCAATCGCCACGGAACTTTCGAAGACGTCATCGCACGCCTGCCGGCCATCCGGGATATGGGCTTTGACGTGCTTTATTTCCCGCCGATCCACCCTATCGGCCACACCAACCGCAAGGGCCGCAACAATTCTCTCATCGCCGCCCCAACCGACCCGGGCAGTCCTTACGCGATTGGTTCGGAAGACGGCGGGCATGAGGCGATCCATCCCCTTCTTGGCGGATTCGATGACTTCGAGCATCTGATTACGGAAGCCAGCCGGCTCGGATTGGAGATCGCACTCGACCTAGCGATTCAAGCCTCCCCCGACCACCCGTGGCTAAAGGAACATCCGGGCTGGTTCGACTGGCGGCCCGACGGCACGATCCGCTATGCGGAAAATCCGCCGAAAAAATACGAAGACATCGTCAATGTCGATTTCTATGCGCCGGAGGCGGTGCCGGCGCTTTGGGCCGAACTGCGCGACATTGTCGAGATGTGGATCGAGAAAGGCGTAAAAATCTTCCGCGTCGACAATCCTCATACCAAGCCTTTTCCCTTCTGGGAGTGGATGATCGGCGATATCCGCGCGCGTCATCCGAAGGTCGTGTTCCTTTCGGAAGCCTTCACAAGGCCGAAGGTGATGTACCGGCTTGCGAAGGTCGGCTTCTCCCAGTCCTATACCTACTTCACCTGGCGCGACACGAGAGCGGAGCTGGAGGAATATCTGACCGAGCTTACTCGAGGTGAGGTGAGGGAGTTCTTTCGCCCGCATTTCTTTGTCAACACGCACGACATCAACCCGGACTTCCTGCAGAACGCGCCGCGCTCTGCCTATCTCATCCGGGCCGCGCTCGCTGCCACCCTGTCCGGTCTTTGGGGCGTCTATAATGGCTTCGAGCTTTGCGAAGGACGGCCGGACGCCAAACGCAAGGAATATGCCGATAGTGAAAAATACGAGATCCGCGCCTGGGACTACGACCGACCGGGGAACATCAAGGCGGAGATCTCGATGCTCAATCGCATTCGCAAGGATAATTCAGCATTGCATTCGCATCTCGGCCTGACTTTCCTGCCCTCGTCGAACCCCAACGTCATGTTTTTCGAGAAGGCAGGCGTCGGGCGCCACAACGTTCTGCTTGTGGCCGTGACGCTCAATCCGCACGCGATAGAGGAAAGCAATGTCGAATTTCCGCTCTGGCGGTTCGGCCTGGCAGACGATGGCACACTCGCTTTTGAGGATCTCGTCAGTGGCCAAAGGTTCAGCCGTACGGGCAAGTGGCAGATGATTAGGCTCGATCCCGCCCATTTGCCGTTTGCCATCTGGCGCGTCAGGGCAGGGGAGGTCTGAGATGGACACTGTTCACATGGCCGAGGGCGATAATCTTGCCGACGACCCGCTATGGTACAAGGATGCGATCATCTACCAGCTGCACATCAAGTCGTTTTACGATGCCGATGGCGATGGCATCGGCGACTTTGAGGGCCTGTACCAGAAGCTCGACTATATAGCCGCACTCGGCGTCAATGCCATTTGGCTCCTGCCGTTCTTTCCCTCGCCCCGGCGCGATGACGGCTATGATATTTCCGATTATCGCAACGTCAGCCCGGACTACGGGACGCTCGAGGATTTCCGGAAGTTCGTGGCGGCGGCGCATGAACATAATATCCGCGTCATCATCGAGCTTGTCATCAATCACACGTCGGACCAGCATCCCTGGTTCCAGCGCGCGCGACAATCGCCTGCCGGAAGCCCCGAGCGAGACTTCTACGTCTGGTCGGATACAGACCTGAAATTTCCCGAGACCCGTATCATTTTTCTCGATACGGAAAAGTCGAACTGGACATTCGATCCCGTGGCGGGCGCCTATTACTGGCACCGCTTCTATTCGCACCAGCCAGATATCAATTTCGATAATCCGCTGGTCATGAAGGAGATTATCGATGTCATGCGCTTCTGGCTTGAGACCGGCATCGACGGCTTCCGGCTCGATGCGATCCCCTATCTTGTCGAACGTGAAGGCACTAACAACGAAAACCTGCCGGAAACCCATCTGATCCTCAAACAGATCCGTGCGGCGCTCGATGCGACACATTCCGGCGTACTTCTTCTTGCCGAGGCAAACCAGTGGCCGGAAGACACGCGAGAATATTTCGGCGACGGCGACGAATGCCACATGGCGTTTCATTTTCCCCTGATGCCGCGCATGTACATGGCGATTGCCAAGGAGGATCGCTTCCCGATCACCGATATCATCCGTCAAACGCCGGAAATCCCCGAAATCTGCCAATGGGCGATCTTCCTCAGAAATCACGACGAGTTGACGCTCGAAATGGTCACCGATGCTGAACGCGATTATCTGTGGGAGACCTATGCCTCCGATAAGCGCGCCCGCATCAACCTTGGCATCCGACGGCGGCTGGCGCCATTGATGGAACGCGACCGCCGCCGTATCGAGCTCATGAATGCGCTGCTGCTGTCCATGCCGGGAACGCCCATCGTCTATTACGGTGACGAGATAGGCATGGGAGACAATATTTATCTCGGCGACCGGGACGGCGTGCGCACCCCGATGCAATGGTCCCCCGATCGCAACGGCGGCTTTTCGCGTGCAGATCCGGCACGCCTCGTATTGCCGCCGGTTGCCGATCCGCTCTATGGCTTCGAGGCATTGAACGTCGAGGCCCAGGTATCGGACGCGCATTCACTGTTGAACTGGACACGGCGAATGCTGGCGCTGCGCCGCCGCAACAGCGCCTTCGGGCGGGGTTCGATGCGCTTCCTGGCGCCGGCCAACCGACGGATTCTCGCCTATTTGCGCGAACATGGTGACGAGGTCATTCTTTGCGTCGCAAACCTGTCGCGCGTTCCTCAAGCCGTGGAGCTCGATCTGCAGCAGTTCGAAGGGCGGGTTCCCGTGGAGTTGACGGGCATGTCGCCATTCCCGCCGATCGGGCAGCTCACCTACCTACTCACACTGCCGCCCTATGGTTTTTTCTGGTTCCAGCTCGCTGCCGAGGCCGACGGACCAGCCTGGCGCACGGCACCGCCCGAGCAACTTGTCGATCTGGTGACGATCGTTATCCGGCGCAGCCTCACGGAACTTGCCGAGCTGCCGCATCACGCGGCGGTGTTGAGCAGGGATATCCTGCCGGCCTATCTTGCGAAGCGCCGTTGGTTCGGTGCCAAGGACCAGGCTCTGCAGGAAGCGAGGCTCGTTTCCGCGACGCCGATACCCTTTGCCGACGGTGTCGTGCTCGGAGAGATCGAGGTCGTGCTGCCGGATCATGTGGAAAGTTACCAATTGCCGCTCGCGGCCGAATGGGACGATACGACGACCAACGTGCTCGCCCAGCAGCTTTCCCTTGCCCGTATCCGGCAGGGCAGGCGGGTGGGATTCCTGACCGATGGATTTGCCGTCGAACTGATGGCGCGCGGCATCCTTCAGGGCCTGTGCGACCGCTCGACGGTCAGCGGACGCACCGGCATGATCGAATTCATCGGCACCGATCGGCTCGATTGCCTGGCCCTGACGGAGGATATGCCGATCCGTTGGCTTTCGGCCGAGCAATCCAACAGCTCGTTGCTCGTGGGCGACTTGGCGATGATCAAGCTGATCCGCCATGTCTTCGTCGGCGTCCATCCGGAAGTCGAGATGACGCGTTATCTGACGGAACATGGCTACGAGCATACTGCCCCTCTTCTGGGCGAGGTGGCTCGGACCGACGGCGAAGGTCGCCGATCGACGCTTATCATCGTGCAAGGAGCGATCCGAAACCAGGGCGATGCCTGGAATTGGATGCTGTCCAACCTCCGACGCACCGCCGACGAGATTGTTATCACGGAGTCCGCCGTCGAGGCGGCCGATGAGCAGCTGCAGCCGCTTCTGCATTTTATTTCCATGGTCGGCGAACGCCTTGGAGAATTGCATGTCTTATTGGCGCAACCGACCGACAACGAAGCCTTCGCGCCACGTCGGGCGGATGCACGCGATATCGCCGGCATTTGTAAAACCGTAACGGGCGAGATCACCTATGCCTTTTCCAAGCTAACCGGCCTCGAAGACAGTGTCGAGCCCGAGATCGCGGAACAGATATCCTTGCTGCTTGCCGAACGCGACTGGATCCTCGAGCTTGCCAGTGCGCTGGCGGACGAGGCGAAAGGCACGTTGTTGACGCGTGCGCATGGCGATTTCCATCTTGGCCAGATCCTGGTGACGGAGGGCGATGCCGTCATCATCGATTTCGAAGGCGAGCCGGCGCGCAATCTCGCCGAGCGTCGCGCCAAGACGAGCCCGTTGCGCGACGCTGCCGGCCTGCTGCGGTCGCTCGACTATCTCTCGGCGACCGCCATGCTCGAAAACGACGCCATTTCGGATCATCATGATGCCCGCCGCCGAGAGGTGATCCGGCGCTTCGCGGAAAATGCGGAACGCATTTTTCTGACGTCCTATATCGAGGCATTGGCGGCTTCGCCCGATTTGCCGAAAACGCCCGCCGAGGTGCGGCGGATCATCGATATCTTTCTTCTGGAGAAGGCTGCCTATGAGATCGCTTATGAGGCCCGGAACCGTCCTAAGTGGCTTCCGATCCCGCTGAACGGACTTGCCGCCATCATAGTCCGACTTTCGGAGAACCGCTCATGAGCGATGTTACCGACGTTCTCAGCGGAGTGGATGCGGGTTCGATACATGCCCTCGTGGAGGGGCGGCATGGAGATCCCTTTTCGATCCTCGGCATGCATCAAGGTGTGGACGGCCGCTACAGCGTAAGGGTCTATCTTCCGGGAGCCTTGCGCGTTGAAATCTTCGATCGAGACAATGATCGCGTTCTGGCATTGGCCGATCTCATCCATCCGGCCGGCCTGTTCGGCGCGATGCTTGCCGAACGCAACGCCTATTATCTGAGAATTCAATGGCCCGACGCAGTCCAGGTCGCGGCCGACCCCTACAGCTTCGCACCGCTGCTCGGCGATCTTGATCTCCATCTGATCTCGCAAGGGACGCATTACAACCTAAGCAAGGCTCTCGGTGCCAATCCGATGACGATCGACGATGTCGCGGGCGTGCGTTTTGCGGTCTGGGCGCCGAATGCAAGCCGCGTGTCCGTGGTCGGCGACTTCAACGCCTGGGACGGACGCCGCCATCCGATGAGGCTCCGGCCGCAGGCAGGTGTCTGGGAGATCTTCATTCCGCATATCACGGACGGCGAGCGCTATAAGTTCGAGATTCTCGATCGCTTCGGCAATCCGCTTCCGCAGAAGGCCGATCCGGTCGCACGGGCTGCGGAGCCGGCGCCATCGACGGCGTCCGTGGTTGCTTCGTCCGAGCCTTTCCGCTGGAACGATCATGACTGGATGGACAAGTGCCGAAGCACCGATCACTTCGCCGAGGCGCTTTCGATGTATGAGGTCCATGCCGGCTCTTGGCTGCGGAACATGGAAGATGGCGGCCGCGCGCTGGATTGGATCGAACTCTCGCTGCGGCTCATTCCCTATGTCCGCGAAATGGGTTTCACTCATATCGAGCTGATGCCGATCATGGAGCATCCTTTCGGAGGATCATGGGGCTATCAGCCACTCGGTCTGTTCGCGCCGACCGGGCGCCATGGCACGCCCGAAGATTTCGCATATTTCGTCGATCGCTGCCACCAGGAAGGGCTCGGTGTCATTCTGGACTGGGTGCCGGCGCATTTTCCGACGGATATCTGGGGATTGGCGCGTTTTGACGGCACCGCGCTTTATGAGCACGAAGATCCGCGAGAGGGCTTCCATCGCGACTGGAACACGCTGATCTATAATCTTGGCCGTAACGAGGTCAAAGGCTTCCTGATCGCAAGCGCGCTCGAATGGCTTGAGCGCTATCATGTGGACGGATTGCGCGTCGATGCCGTCGCTTCCATGCTCTATCGCGACTATAGCCGTCCGGAAGGCGAATGGATCCCGAACCGTTACGGCGGGCGCGAAAACCTGGAAGCCATCGAATTCTTCAAGCATTTGAATAGCATCGTTCACGAACGCCACCCGCACGCGCTGATGATCGCGGAGGAGTCGACCGCTTTTCCGAACATCACAAAACCCGCCGCGGAAGGTGGGCTCGGCTTCGACATGAAGTGGAATATGGGATGGATGCATGACACGCTCCATTACATGTCCGACGATCCGGTCTATCGAAAGTATCATCATGGCTCGATGACGTTCGGCATGATCTACGCCTACAGCGAACGCTTCATCCTGCCGTTTTCACATGACGAAGTCGTGCATGGAAAAGGTTCCATGCTCGCCAAGATGCCTGGCGATCCCTCGCAGAAGATGGCCAATCTCCGCGCTCTTTTCGGCTTCATGTGGGGGCACCCGGGTAAGAAGCTTCTCTTTATGGGCGGTGAGATCGGTCAATGGTCGGAATGGAGCCATGACGGTTCCGTCGAATGGGATCTCCTGGATGAACCCTCTCATGCTGGCCTGCAGCGGCTGGTGCGTGATCTCAACCGAATCTACGGGCATTTTCCATGCCTGCAGCATGGCGATATCATGCCGGACGCTTTTGAGTGGGCGGTTGCGGATGATGCCGAACAGTCGGTTTTCGGGATGCTGCGCCTTGATGCTGGACGGCGGTCGGCCATTCTGGTCATTTCGAATTTCACTCCGATTTTCCGGAGCGGATATAGGGTAGGTGTTCCTTTCGCCGGCCTCTGGCGGCGGATTCTCGATACCGATGATTTAGTTTTTGGCGGAGCAGGTATGGGCTCTGGCGATCGTCTTAGCGACGATTTTCCCGCGCATGGGCGCCGCCAGTCTCTTCTCGTCGATCTTGCCCCTCTTTCGACAGCGATGTTTCTCTTTGAGGATGGAGAAGCGATGACGGGAGGTGAGCAATCCTGAAGTTCCGCGTCGTGGGAAGTAGTCGATACCGTCATGGTTGCGCGTTCGACGGAACGGTCCGGTAGCGAACATCGTCTTTCTTCCAATTTGATCCATCTTTTATTGCATGAGGAGGTTGCTAATGAAAATCATGATCGTCGAAGACGAGCCCTTGGTGGCACTGGAATTGGAGCGCATCGCTATCGAAGCTGGCCACGAAGTCGTGGGCTCCTTCATGACCGCGGAACAGGCCTTGGCCTACGCGTCAAAGGCAGAGGTGGCTTTCGTGGATCTCGGCTTGGCCGATGGCCATAGCGGAGCGGGGCTTGCTCGCCGATTGACGGATCGGTTCAGGATAAAAGTGATCTTTGTGACCGGCAGCCCGGAGCGAGTTGGGTATGGCCTTGAAGGCGCGGTCGGAATAATCGACAAGCCATTCACCGACAAAGCAATCATCGATGCCTTGGAAAAGGCGCGGCGCCTACAAGGTTAAGTAGGCTGGACCTCTGAGGGGGATCGGGTTGCCTGAAGGACAGTAGAAGCTCGTCCCTCGGATTTGCGAAATAGCTCACGACAGGCTCCAGACAACTCCCCATGGTCCGATCGAGTTGTCTGCCATGCCGTCCAACGAAAAAAATGCTTGTCCCTCGATCGGACTTTTCAAAATAACAGGCGTGTTCGACAAATTGGCTGCCAAATGAAGATTTGTAGACCCGAGTTTCCAGCGCACTCGGATTGGCGAGGCGTCTGGATCGTAGGTCGCCAAGCAACTATGCGCTTCGACGAGGAGCGGCACGACCACTTGATGTCTGAGCTCTAGCAACTGCCGGTAATAGCGTCCCGTTGCCGGGTTCTCATCCATTTTATCCCAGCGCAATTTTGCGCGGAGGAAGGTGGCTTCGGCCGTCGGGTCGCATGCATCCTCCGCTTCGAAGCCGGGCAGGCGCTTCAGTTCCTCCTTGCGACCAAGCCTTATCTTGGCGTTGAGCTCTTCATCGAAATCGCAAAAGAAGGGAAAGGGATCGGTAGCGCCCCATTCCTCACCCATGAACAGCATGGGGATCTGGGGCGAGAGAAGATAGATGGCTGCGATAGCCTTTATCGCCTCGATAGGGTGGGAGGACATCATACGATCGCCGCGCGCCCGATTGCCGATCTGGTCATGGTTTTGGATGAAGGAGATAAAGGCCGATGGCGGCAAGCCAACGCTCGGCGATCCCCTTGGCCGCCCTCGATATTCCATGTGCTCCCCCTGAAACGCGAAGCCCTCGGCAAGTGCGCGGCTCAGACGCCGTGTCCAATCGGCATAATCTTCGTAGTAGCCGAAGGTCTCGCCTGTGGCCGCCACGTGGAGAGCGTGGTGGATGTCATCATTCCACTGTGCCGTAAAATGGCGCGGCTTGCCGTCCTCATCGCGTGCGAGGAGAGCCGCTTCATTATCCTCGTTTTCGACGATCAGGTGGACATGGCGTTCAGGGAAGGCGCTTCTGACGCGACCGGCAAGTTCGAGAAGGATATGCGGATCGCTATCGTCCTTCATCGCGTGAACGGCATCGAGCCGCAAACCATCCATCCGAAACTCGCTCAGCCAATAGATTGCGTTTTCTATGACGAAATCGCGGACGAAACGGCTGCCGTCGCCATCGTAGTTCAGGCCTTTGCCCCAGACGCTTTCGTGCCGGTCGCCGAAGATCGGCGCGTAGCGGGGCTGATAGTTTCCGTCCGGCCCGAAATGATTATAGACCACATCGAGAAAGACGCAGATGCCGCGCTCGTGGGCTGCATCGACGAGCATTTTGAGATGCTCGGGGCGGCCGTAGCTGCCATCCGGCGCATAGGGCAAAACACCGTCGTAACCCCACCCATACCGACCGCGAAAATCCGAAAGCGGCATGATTTGAATGGCCGTTATGCCGAGGCGCTGCAAATGGTCGAGCTTTTCGATGACCGCCAGAAATGTGCCAGCTTCCGTGAAGGCGCCGACATGCAGTTCGTAGATGACGATCTCCTCCCAGCGGCGTCCCTTCCATCCCTGCGTTTTCCATGTGAACGTTGGATCGATCAACTCGCTCGGGCCGTGAACGTCTTCGGGCTGAAAGCGCGAGGCAGGATCCGGCACGGCAAACCCATCGGCCAGCACGAACTTATAGCGATCGCCGATCCGCGCGTCGTTGACTTCGACGACATGCCACCCGTCCTGGCTCCGCCGCATGGTCCATTCTCCTCGCTGCTCGATGCGGACGAGCACGCTCTCCGCCAAGGGCGCCCACAAGCGGAACAAGACCGCATTCTCATTGATTTGTGGTCCAAATGCGAAGCCGTGCTGCATGACACCTATCCGTCAATGACGCTGAAATTTTCCTGCATCCAACGCATCTTGACGGGAACGGTTCCTGGGGTGGGAACAGATCTCTTTCAGTTCCGTTCTTAAGAGCCCCCGACGCAGCGAGGAAGCCATGACCGTCTTAACCTCTACCTATCGCCTGCAGTTTCGCGGAGATGTCACCTTTGGCAGGGCAACGGAGCTGGTTCCCTATTTGAAGCGTCTCGGCATCAGCCACGTCTATGCCTCGCCGATCTTTGCGGCCAAGAAGGGATCGGCGCATGGCTATGATGTCACGGATGCGAACGAGATCGACCCGGTGCTTGGCGGTCGCGAGCGGTTCGATGCTTTCTGCATGGCCTTGCAGCAGGCTAGCATTGGCTTGATCCTCGACATCGTGCCCAACCATATGGCCGCTTCCGCGGAAAACGCGTGGTGGCGTGACGTGTTGCAGCGTGGATCGGGCAGTGCCTATGCCGGCCATTTCGATATCGACTGGCGACGCAAGCTCACCTTGCCGCTTCTGGGACGCCCATTCGAGGAAAGCCTGGCCGCGGCGGACTTTGATCTTCGCTATGAGCCTACAAATGGGTGCGTATATCTAGCCTACTTCGACGATCTGCTTCCGCTTTCGATCGAAAGTGCCGAGCGGTTGGCAGCGGACATAGGAACGGATGCGGAGCGGTTGCGCGCATTTTCGAGGGATGCGGGCGCGATGCGAAAACTTCTCGCGGAACAGCATTGGCAATTGCTTTATTGGAAAGATGCAGCCGAAAACCTCAGCTACAGGCGCTTCTTCGAGGTGGCAGGCCTGGTCGGGATGCGGGTGGAGGACCCACGGGTCTTCAACGACACGCATCGGCTGATCATCGAATTGGTTCGCTCCGGACAGGTCCAAGGATTACGCGTCGACCATATCGATGGACTGGCCGATCCGAACGGCTACCTCGAGCATTTGCGGCAAGCCGTCGGCCCGGACACGTTCATCGTAGTCGAGAAAATCCTTGCCCGTGGTGAGAAGCTGCCGACGGATTGGCCGGTGGCGGGAACGACCGGCTACGAATTCATCGCCGCCATGGCCGATCTCTTCGTGAACGAGGAGGGGTTGCGCCAGCTGGACGGAGCCTACAGGTCCGTCAGCGAGGAAGATGCCGACTTTGCCACAGGGTTGCGCAAGGCGAAGCTGCTGATGGCCGAGCGCAATTTCGCCGGCGAGACGAGGCGTCTGACGAGGCTGGCATGCTCGATTTTTGCGGATTTCGAGGAGGAGGAAATAGCGACGGCGCTTCGCGAGCTGCTGGTCGCCTTCCCGGTTTACCGTACCTATGCCTATCAGGGAGCTGCATCGTCCGATGATGTGACGGTCGTCGAGAGTGCCTGTGGGAAGGCAAGAAGCCGATTGCCGACCGTTGATGCCCTCGATGCGCTCGCCCGTCTTTTGAAAGGGGAGGTTTCTGCAGCCGAAGCTTTGGAGTTTCGAGCCAGATTCCAGCAGCTCAGCGGCCCGATCATGGCAAAGGCCGTCGAGGACACCCTGTTTTATCGGTATAACCGCCTCATCGCATTGAACGAGGTCGGAGGGGAGCCACACGCGCCATCGGGCTCGGTGGCGGCCTTTCATCAATTCATGAAGGACCGGTTTCAGCGGCAACGCCACGGCCTTTCCGCGACTTCGACGCATGATACCAAGCGGGGAGAAGACGCTCGCGCCCGCCTATACGGCCTTACGCAGGATCCTGATGCCTGGATTGCAGGCGTCGAGCGATGGCGCAACATGAATTCTCCTTTTTGCTCCAGCCTTGCCGATGGACCCGCGCCCGAGCCCAATATCGAATGGATGCTTTACCAGGCGCTTGCCGGCATCTGGCCGCAGGACATCGAAGGAGCCGATCGGAACGCACTGAAGGAACGGTTTTGCGCCTATGCCTTGAAGGCGATCCGAGAAGCCAAGCTCCGGACGGATTGGATGGATGAAAACCCTTCCTATGAGCATGCGGTCCAGGCCTATGCCGCTGCCTTGTTTTCGGAGGATAATCGAGAGTTCATCCGTGATTTCGACCGGACGCTGCGCCCTTTCATGGAGCTTGGTTGCCGCAACAGCCTGTCGCAGTTGCTGATCAAGCTCACGGCTCCCGGTATTCCCGACATCTATCGGGGTGCCGAGGGTCTCGATTTCAGCCTTGTCGATCCGGACAATCGACGACCGGTCGACCATCCGTGGACTGACACGGAAGCGGCCGGTCCTCTCGCGATGGACGCCGCTTTCTTGAAACGGCACGTTATCCGCACGGTGCTGCGCTATCGCAATCAGCACCCTTTTCTTTTCCTCGAGGGCGAATATGTGCCTTTGGAAACCAGCGGCGCACGAGCGTCCAATCTCGTGGCTTTCGCTCGCGTTCACGAGCGGGAAATAGCGGTTACGATCGTGCCGCGTCTGGCCGATATGCCTTCATCGGATTTCTGGAAAGACACCGTTGTGATGATGCCGCGAGAGCTCAAGGCGCCGCTATACGATCTCTTGACGGATAAGCCTTCGTCAGCTGGCGATCTTCTGCCAGCACAGCTGTTTACCGATCATTCCCTATCCTTTCTCGTGGGGAATTGGTGACGATCCTCGCGCCGATGCATGGGTAGTCCGACCTCAAGGCCGGAACAAAGCGCTTCACAGGGTGTTTCTGCTGCGCAGCAACGATCACGAGGATTTCATGACGGAAGGCGGCAAGAGGCATGCGATCGAGCCTGGAGATTTCACGCGCCTGGGAGCGAATTATGACGGAGAAGGTGTCAATTTCGCACTTTTCAGCGCCTATGCGGAAAAGGTGGAGCTCTGCCTTTTCGATGAAAGCGGAAAGCAGGAGGTCGAGCGGATCGCTCTGCCGGAATATACCCATGAAATCTGGCATGGCTATGTGCCTGGATTGAAGCCGGGTGCCTTGTATGGCTACCGCGTGCATGGTCCGTTCGATCCCGAAAAAGGGCATCGTTTCAATGCGCACAAGTTGCTCGTCGACCCCTATGCCCGTGAGCTTGTGGGCAACATCGAATGGTCGCAAGCCCAGTTCGCCTATCGTCTGGATGACGAGCAAAAGGATCTTTCCTTCGACGAGACCGATAGCGCCGGACAGGTGCCCAAATGCCGTGTGGTCGACCTCAAGAATGAAGCACCGGACAAAAGGCCGTCGGTCGCATGGCCTGAGACCATTTTCTATGAGGCGCACGTCAAGGGAATGACGATGCTGAATCCGGCAATTCCGGAGCGGTTGCGTGGCACCTTTGAGGGTCTGGGGCACGGGGCGGTCGTCGATTACATCAAGAGCCTCGGCGTCACCTCCATCGAACTCCTTCCCATCCATTTCTTTCCCGATGACAGTCATTTGCTCGACAAGGGCTTGCGCAACTATTGGGGCTACAACAGCCTTGCGTTCTTCGCGCCGGCAACTCGCTATTACGGGCCCAAGGGTCTTGAAGGCTTTCGCGACATGGTGCGTGCCTTCCACGATGCCGGTATCGAGGTCATCCTCGACGTTGTCTATAATCATACCGCGGAGGGCAATGAACTCGGTCCGACCCTTTCCTTCAAGGGTATCGACAATTTCTCCTATTACCGCACCCTGCCGGACCAGCCCCGCTACTACATCAACGATACCGGCACCGGCAACACGATCAACACGTCGCATCCGCGCGTGCTGCAAATGGTGACGGACTCGCTGCGCTATTGGGTCGAAGAAATGCATGTCGATGGCTTTCGTTTCGATCTCGGCACCATTCTTGGCCGCGAACCCCAGGGTTTCGACCAGCGCAGCGGCTTCTTCGACGCGGTCGGCCAGGATCCGGTGCTTGCAAAAGTCAAACTTGTCGGCGAGCCGTGGGACATTGGCCCCGGCGGTTATCAGGTGGGGGGATTTCCGCCGGGCTGGGCGGAGTGGAATGACAAATATCGCGATACGGTCCGGGATTACTGGAAGGGCACACCCGGCATGACAAGGGATTTTGCCGCCCGCATCTTAGGGTCGGGCGATGTTTATGATCTTCGCGGCCGCCGCCCGTGGGCCAGTGTCAATTTCATCGCCGCCCACGATGGCTTCACGCTTAATGATCTCGTCTCTTATAACGAGAAGCATAATGAGGCCAATGGCGAAGACAACAATGACGGCCACAACGACAACCGCAGCTACAATTACGGCGCTGAAGGTCCGACGGATGATGAAGCCATCAATACCGTTCGGGAGCGCCAGAAACGCAATTTTCTCGCGACCCTCTTTCTGTCGCATGGTACGCCGATGCTGCTGGCGGGTGATGAGGCCGGCCGCAGCCAGATGGGCAACAACAATGGCTACTGTCAGGACAACGAACTCAGCTGGCTGCATTGGGACGATCGATATGGCAGCGCCGAAGCGCTTTATACCTTCGTCAAACGGCTGATCGCCTTGCGTCAGGCACATTCCATCCTCCGACGAGAAAATTGGCGCGACGGTCTGATTGTCACCTGGCTCAATCCGAGCGGCGGAGAGCAGACGGACGAGCAATGGGACGATGAAGCGAACACGGCGATCGGCCTGCGCCTGTCGCGTGAGCAACCCTTCGAAGAGGGGTGGGATGATATTCTAGTCCTTTTCAATCCTCGTGATGGAGATGTCGACTTTACCTTGCCGGATGACAAACGCTGGGCGCTGGAACTATCGACATCCGATCCTGATGGGCAGGATCGGGGCGGGGTCGACAAGAAATTCTTGAAACTTGAAGCCCGCAGTCTCTCGCTTTTGAGGCCCGCCTGAAACAAGCGTGAGTGAAATGAAAATGCACGTCGGGGATCTTCAAGAGGGTGGAAGCTCGGACAAGCGACGGAAATCTCGATCCCTTCCAGTCGAAGGTAGCGTCGATATTAGGTTATTGCGGCGGTATGCGGCTCTAGTTATCTCACTGCCCCGGTCGCCGATGAAACGAATATTGGCACTTGGTTGTCGTTTTGTAGCTCACATGATTTCTTGTGCTATGCCGCGAACAATACGGGTTGCCCATCCCATTAGCCCTCGCGCCATATAAAACTGCCATTCACCGGAATTTTGGTCTGGAATCCAGGCCGGTCGGCTCCGTTTTGTTTCTTGCAAACGTAAATATCTCTTGCTGTTTGGAAACTTTTCCTGGTCTGCGAACTTTGATGGGAGGCCGTGAGATAATGCATGGGTGTTCCTCCTGTAAGGGATCGACCCTTGTCGCACCGTTTCCAAATTCCACGAGTGCTCGGCCGAGCCGGAGGAACTAATGCCGTTAACATATCACGTTGCTATCCATGACGAGGGTTTTGCCTATCGCGTCGGTGATGTTTGGTCGGAGACGTTTCCCGATCACGGGAGTGCGCTTGCCGCCGCCAAATCTGCGGCAGCCCGCCAACAGCAGGGCGGCGAAGATACCGAAATCAGCTACCAGCTGTCCGATGGACGCTGGCGGACCGAACAGGTCAGCCGCGGGGAAGGCCCAATCACGAATGTAAGCGATGACGCGGACAATCCCATGAAGGAATTAACCGGATCATGCCGTTGCGGGCAAGTGCGTCTAACGGTGCGCGGAAAACCGCTACGTATCGGCGTTTGTCATTGCACGGATTGCCGGCAGGAAAGCGGATCCGCCTTCACTTATTTCGGCCTATGGCCCGCAAGTGAGTTTCACTATGAAGGCGCGACGAGCGAGTTTGCTGGACGCGAGTTTTGCCCGCGTTGCGGTTCGCGCGTGTTTGCCGTTGGCGATAGCGAGGTCGAGATCAAGCTTGGGGTCCTGAGCGCGGCACCCACGCATCTCAGACCCAGCTATGAGGTTTGGACCAAACGGCGGGAACCCTGGCTTTCATCGATCGAAGGCGCGGAGCAGTACGAGGAGGATAGACGATGAGGCGCGCATGATGGCGGGGTAGCCGCCGCCAAAAACAGAAAAAGCGGACCAAATGGTACGCGTGACTGGAATGCTTCTCCGCTTACTCGGCCTTCCCACGCAATGAAGGTCTGATCGACAAAGTTATTGGCGAAAGCCGTGAGCAGGACTGATGGAGATATCGGCCCGTCGATGCTGACATTCTTCGCATGCAATAAATAATCACGACAGGTCGTTACGAGGATGACGCGCCCCTGTTCCTGCTGAACCTACAAGACCAGCAAGGATTCAAATCCCTCCAGCCGATAATCTTCTCCGCCCGGCAGGAGCTGAGCCTGAGCCTCCCCGGCCTGTCGAGGGTTGGCAAGGGAGAACGACCGAGCTCATCAAGCCTTGATTATCGAAGACTGGGAAAGGAAAGTTTCGGTTCGGGTCTTAATGGAGCTTGAACTCGCCTTCGACGCGACGCCATTCGTTTGGACCGATCAGGCGCCGATGGCTGTAGCGGACGGAATGCAGCGGCCCGTCGAGATTGGTTTGCCAGAAATCGAGGAACCTATGCATTTCGGGAAAATCGGGCGCCAGATCGTAATCCTGCCAGACGTAGGTCTGCAGGACGGATTCGAAATCGGGAATGTGATAGAGGATATGCGCGGTGGTCAGCCCATAGCCGTTTAGTTGACCTTCCAGTTCCGACGAAAATCGCATGCTTCATCTCCGTTTCGTGACAGTCGGATGGTGGCGCAAATTTTTGCGGCCATCAATGGGTTTTCAACGCAAAGTGCCATTTTCTTGTTCCTTTCCAGTATGTTAGCAGCCGCCTGAGGTGAGTGCTAATTTTTTTGTCCATCCCTCTTGAAATCGAAAAATCCCAAAACCAGATCATTTCGCGCGAAAGGCTCGAACGAGGTTTTGCACCCGCCCGGACTGGTCATCCGGTCCGGTGAGGGGATCAACGTCATCTTTTTTGCTCAACGGAGGAAAACATGTCGTTCCGACCGCTTCATGATCGCATTCTTGTCCGCCGCGTCGATTCCGAGGAAAAGACCAAGGGCGGCATCATCATTCCCGACACCGCCAAGGAAAAGCCGCAGGAAGGCGAGGTTATCGCCGTCGGGCCGGGCGCGCGCAACGACGCCGGCCAGGTCCAGGCCCTCGACGTCAAGGCTGGCGATCGCATCTTGTTCGGAAAATGGTCCGGCACTGAGATCAAGATCAACGGCGAAGACCTGCTCATCATGAAGGAAAGCGATGTCATGGGCATTATCGAAGCCCAGGCCGAGCGGAAACAGGCTGCCTGAGCCTCCAAGCCACGAACCATCAGTCTGATAGCTGCCTATTGAGGAGTTAAAGAAATGGCTGCGAAAGAAGTCAAGTTTCACACCGATGCCCGTGAACGCATGCTGCGAGGGGTCGATGTGCTCGCCAATGCGGTGAAGGTCACGCTCGGCCCGAAGGGTCGTAACGTCGTCATCGACAAGTCCTTCGGCGCTCCGCGCATCACCAAGGACGGTGTTACCGTTGCCAAGGAAATCGAACTCGAAGACAAGTTCGAGAACATGGGCGCCCAGATGCTGCGCGAAGTCGCCTCCAAGACCAACGATCTTGCCGGCGATGGCACCACGACAGCGACGGTTCTCGCTCAAGCGATTGTCAAGGAAGGCGCCAAGGCGGTCGCGTCCGGCATGAACCCGATGGATCTGAAGCGCGGCATAGACCTCGGCGTCGACGCTGTCGTGGCGGAACTGAAGACCAACGCCCGCAAGATCTCCAATAACGCCGAGATCGCCCAGGTCGGCACCATTTCGGCTAATGGCGATGCCGAGATCGGCCGTTATCTCGCCGAAGCCATGCAGAAGGTCGGCAACGAAGGCGTCATCACGGTTGAAGAAGCCAAGACCGCCGAAACCGAACTCGAAGTCGTTGAAGGCATGCAGTTCGACCGCGGCTATCTCAGCCCCTATTTCGTCACCAATGCCGACAAGATGCGGGTGGAGTTCGAGGATCCCTATATCCTCATCCATGAAAAGAAGCTCTCGAACCTGCAATCGCTACTTCCAATCCTGGAGGCCGTCGTTCAGACCGGCAAGCCGCTCCTCATCATCGCTGAGGACGTCGAAGGCGAAGCGCTTGCGACCCTCGTCGTCAACAAGCTGCGTGGCGGCCTGAAGATCGCTGCCGTCAAGGCTCCGGGCTTCGGCGATCGCCGCAAGGCCATGCTGGAAGACATCGCCATCCTGACGGGCGGCACTGTCATCTCCGAAGATCTCGGCATCAAGCTCGAGAACGTCACCCTTGACATGCTCGGCCGGGCGAAGAAGGTGGCGATCGAGAAGGAGAATACGACCATTATCGATGGCGTCGGCTCGAAATCGGACATTGATGGCCGTGTTGCCCAGATCAAGGCCCAGATCGAAGAAACCACCTCCGACTACGACCGCGAAAAGCTGCAGGAACGTCTTGCCAAGCTCGCTGGCGGCGTTGCCGTTATCCGCATTGGCGGCTCGACCGAAGTCGAAGTGAAGGAAAAGAAGGACCGTGTCGATGACGCGCTGCATGCGACCCGAGCCGCGGTCGAGGAAGGCATCCTGCCGGGCGGCGGCGTTGCTCTGCTGAGAGCCGTCAAGGCGCTTGACAGTCTCAAGACGGAAAACGACGACCAGCGCGTCGGCGTCGATATTGTTCGCCGGGCAATCGAGGCGCCGGTTCGCCAAATAGCAGAGAATGCCGGCGCGGAAGGTTCGATCATCGTCGGCAAGCTGCGCGAGAAGACCGACTTCTCCTATGGCTGGAATGCCCAGACGAATGAATATGGCGATCTCTATGCTCAAGGCGTCATCGATCCGGCCAAGGTCGTGCGCACCGCACTTCAGGATGCAGCTTCGGTCGCGGGCTTGCTGGTGACGACGGAAGCCATGATTGCCGAAAAACCGAAGAAGGAGGCACCTCCCGCATTGCCCGCTGGAGCAGGAATGGACTTCTAACGGTCAAGCCCGCTCCACCCTCTGGTGGAGCGGGCTCCGCAATGGAGATCACGAATGGTTCAGACGATCATCAAGAGATCAGATGCGCCGCTCGATTCGCGCGACCTGGACCTTTGCCAGCGCGTTTTTGATGAGATCCGGGCAGCGGCGGATATTCCGCGCAAATCGGAAGAGGGCGAGCGGATCGCTGCTATAGTAATAGAACTATACCGCCAGGGAGTACGAAATCCGCGGCAGCTGAAAATACTGGTGCAGGGTGCGCGCGGCACCTTTCCGGAGGTGGCGGAAGGATGAACAGCCCTCTTTCTCTTTCGCGGGAAGATCTGCGGATCTGCATGGACGTCGTCAAATCGATAGCGCGTGGTAAAGGGGTCTCACGTGATCCTACTGCCGTTGCGCAGATCATGACGACGGTCGCAAGATATTATAGCAGAGCCCTGCACGAACCGTCAGCCTTGCGCGCGGCGGCACTCTCCGAGCTCGAAGGCAATTCATTTGCTGAGGGGGCGCCATGGAGGGTAACGGACCAAGCTGAAGCTTCCTAACGTGGCCAGAACTCAGCGATCAGACATCGATGGAGCCAGATATGAGAAAGGAAACCGACGGTATCACAATAAGCGACCCATCCACCGCTGCGGTCACCTCGGCGCATTTGTTGTATCCTGCCCGACATTTTGCCCATCCGCGCGATGTTCTGTCGGCGGAGCATATCACCAAGGATCACAAGCGCGCCATTCTTGCGTCCTGGGCCTCGGATATATTCGCAATCGAATCGATGCCCGGCTTTCGGCGCTTTCCAGGCGCGGACCATGTCGTCTCCTATGATGACATCATCGCCGCTTTAAAGTCCTTGGATGACGGCCAAGACATGATCTCGTCGCGGCCTGCGGAGGCCGATAAACTTCGTCGCCAGAGATCGCGGCTGCGCCGTTTCGCCGGCCGTTTTGTTTCTAGCAGCCTTAGAAAGGGAGGTCGCCGCCGCCAGATATCAGAAGCGTAGACATCGCCTTGTAAACGCGTGCCTTTTTAGGACGCTACCCGATTTTTGCCGTCCATTCTTTGCTCTTATGAGGAGGTTTTGCCGATGAAGATCGCCCAGATTGCGCCGCTTGCCGAAAGCGTTCCACCGAAGCTTTATGGGGGAACCGAGCGCATCGTTTCCTATCTTACCGAAGAACTTGTCGCTCAGGGTCACGACGTCACGCTGTTTGCTAGCGGTGACTCCGTTACCGAGGCAACCTTGGTGGCGTGCTCGGACGTCGCGCTCAGGCTCAATCCGGCCGTCAAGGATCATCTTCCGCATCAAGTCGTCCTGCTGGAGGAGATCCGCCGGCGGGCGCATGAATTCGATGTCCTACATTTCCATATTGATCTCTTGCATTTCCCGCTGATTCGGGATTTTTCGGATCGTACAGTCACGACGCTACATGGACGTCTCGACCTGCCGGATCTCAAGCCTTTCTACAAGGCTTTTCCTGATATCCCGCTTGTATCGATCTCCAATGATCAGCGTCGCCCGATGCCACCGGTCAACTGGTCCGGAACTGTGTATCACGGTCTTCCGACCAATCTTCTTTCCTTCACGGCAAAGCCCAAAGGCAACTATCTTGCCTTCCTGGGACGAATCTCGCCCGAGAAACGTCCGGATCGCGCGATCCGCATCGCAACCAAGGTTGGTATGCCGCTGAAGATCGCCGCCAAGATCGACAATGCGGACAAGGCCTATTGGGACACGGTGATCGCGCCGATGGTCAAGAGCCATCCGAACGTCGAGTTCATCGGCGAAATCAACGAGCACCAGAAGGCCGATTTCCTTGGCAATGCCGGCGCGTTGCTTTTCCCGATCGACTGGCCTGAACCGTTCGGGCTGGTGATGATCGAGGCAATGGCATGCGGCACCCCGGTAGTCGCGTTCGGATGCGGTTCGGTTCCGGAAGTGATTGATAACGGTGTTTCAGGCATCGTCGTCGATAGTGTTACGGAGGCGGCCGAGAATGTCGAATGGGCGCTGCGCATGGATCGCCACAAGGTCCGCGCGACTTTCGAACGGCGTTTCAGCGCGGAACGGATGGCGCGAGACTATCTCGCTATCTATCGTAACCTGCCCGGCGTTCGCACGAAGGCGGCGTCACTGCGCCGAGCCAATGGCCAGAATCTGGATCTCCAGGTCGTGGCGTAGGAGACATGGCAGCATGTCGACCGCTTCTGTGGACAGCAAGCCATCCGTCGCGTCGGCAGAGCCGGCCGCCACGGTGGCGCAATTCTTCATCCCGGCAACCGCATCCCTGCAGGAGCGGCGACCGCGCACCTTGAAGCACGGCGATACCTTCGCCGTCTTCGACCACAATGGCGATGCGCTTTCCGGGCCTGGTAGCCCGGAGGGCCTTTTCCATCGTGATACGCGTTATCTCTCGCATTTCTATCTGGCGATCAACGGCAAGCGGCCAATGCTGTTGTCGTCGACGCTGCGTGAGGATAACGCGACGCTCACCTGCGATCTCACCAACCCCGATCTTTTCGACGAAAAAGGTAAGCTCACGCTCGGCCATGATCTCATTCATCTTCGCAGATCCCGCTTCTTGTGGAATGGCGGTTGCCACGAGCGGCTGGCCATCCGGAATTATGACGATCGGCGGCAGCATGTTCGTGTCGAAATCGTATTTGCGGCCGATTTTGCCGACCTGTTCGAGGTTCGCGGCACTGTGAGAGTGCGTAAAGGCCGCCATCTTACCCCCGTCGTGGAGCAGGATTCGATCCTGCTTTCCTATATCGGGCTTGATGAGCGAAAGCGGTCGACCCGCATTTGCTTTGATCCAAGGCCGGATCAAATTTGTAGCGATCAGGTTATTTATGATCTCCATCTTGAGCCGCATGAGGTGCGATCGTTCTTCGTCGAGATAGGTTGCGATCGGGTCGCTGACCGGCGACCGAGCCACCGTTCCTTTTTCCTCGCTCTGAGGGATGCGCGCCGAGCCTTGCGTTCGTCTTCCTCACGCGCGGCATCGATCGTTACGTCCAACGAGATCTTCAACGAGGTGGTTCGCCGCAGCGTCTCCGACCTCTACATGCTGATGACCGACAAGCCGGAAGGACCTTATCCCTATGCCGGCATTCCCTGGTTCAGCACCGTCTTCGGCCGTGACGCCCTGATCACCGCGCTGGAAACGCTCTGGCTCGATCCGCAGATCGCCCGCGGGGTACTTGGCCATCTGGCGGCCAACCAGGCGGCGGAGATCGACCCTATTGCGGACGCGGAACCAGGCAAGATTTTGCACGAGGTCCGCTATGGAGAGATGGCTGAACTCGGTGAAGTGCCTTTCCGCCGCTATTATGGCAGTATCGACTCCACGCTCCTCTTCGTGCTGCTGGCTGGCGAATACCTTAAACGTACGGCAGATTTTGCCACGATCCAGTCGCTGCTCCCTGCCATCGAGGCGGCCCTTGCCTGGATCGACGAACATGGCGATCGAGACGGCGACGGTTTCGTCGAATATGGACGACGGACAGAAGAGGGCCTGATCAATCAGGCTTGGAAAGACAGCCACGATTCCATCTTTCACATCGACGGCACGCTTGCGAAGGGACCGATCGCGATTGCCGAGGTGCAGGCCTATCTCTACGGCGCCTGGCAGGGGGCCGCCGAGATCTTTCGCAGGCTCGGCAAGGCGGAACGGGCCGCGAAATTCCTGGCGAGGGCGGAGGCCTTGCGCCGCGCTTTCGACACGAGCTTTTTCGACGAGGAACTTGGCACTTATGTACTTGCCTTGGACGGAAATAAGCGCCCTTGCCGGGTTCGATCCTCCAATGCCGGATATGCCCTCTTCACCGGCATAGCCTATCCCGAAAGGGCACGCGTCGTTGCCCGAACGCTGATGGGTGCTTCGTCCTTCTGCGGCTGGGGTATCCGCACCATTGCCTCGACCGAGGCGCGTTACAATCCCATGAGCTATCACAACGGCTCGATCTGGCCGCATGACAATGCCCTGATTGCCGCCGGCCTTGCCCGCTACGGCCATCGCGCTGAAGCCGCGCGGATTTTCGAAGGCCTGTTTACGGCGTCGACCTATATCGACCTGCGCCGGCTTCCTGAACTCTTCTGCGGGCTGCCGCGCCAGCAGGCGCAGGGACCGACCTTTTATCCGGTCGCCTGTTCCCCGCAGGCATGGGCGGCGGCCGCGCCGCTCTTCCTGCTGCAATCGTGCCTAGGCCTTGATTTTGACCCGAACGCGCAGCATGTCAGCTTCAACGAGCCGCAGCTGCCTTCTTTCCTCGATGAGGTGTCGCTGCGACGCCTGCAGATCGGCAATGGGTCGGCCGACGTCACCATCCGCCGATCCGGTCGCCATGTCGTGGTCGACGTCATTGATCGTCGAGGCGATATCAGGGTGCTGACAACGGCATAGGCGGGCGGCAAAGAAGGCAGTGTCGTCGCCTTGTCTATTCCGGTTTCTCTCCGTCGGAGCCAGCACGTCAACCAGGGCAGTAACTCTGCCGCTCGGCATCTGCCGCATTACTCGAATCTGGTCACGCGAAAATCAATTTTTTTGTCGGGAGTTGCGCTGCTCTTGAAACTGTAAGCTACGGAATTATATCAATATTGTTCGATTGCCCAATGGGAATCGAACGAAGTCCAGGAGACGTCATGCTCTTGGCGTCTCCTTGTATCCATGTTGCTTATAAGGAGGATATGGCTATGAGGACAAACCTCGATTTCTCACCCCTGTTCCGGTCGAGCATCGGCTTCGATCGAATGTTGAATGCGCTTGAAGCGGCAAGTCGCGTCGACACGATCGACAACTGGCCCCCGTACGACATCGTCAAGTCCGGCGAGGATAGCTATCGCATCGCCATGGCGGTGGCGGGCTTCTCGCAGGACGAATTGACGATCACCCAGGAGCAGAACATGCTCGTCGTCTCGGGCCAGAAGGCAAATACTGAAGATGTGCAGTATCTGCATCGCGGCATCGCCGGCCGCTCGTTCCAGCGCCGGTTCGAGCTTGCCGATCACGTCAAGGTGGTAGGTGCCGGTCTGGTCAATGGTCTGCTGACGATCGATCTCAAGCGCGAAATCCCCGAAGAGATGAAGCCGCGCCAGATCGCCATTACGACCGACATGACTCTCTCAAAGCCTGAGACGAAGCAGATAGAGGCCGAGAAGCAGGCGGCTTAAGCTTCCACACAAGCGCAATTCGCACAAAGGCGCCGAGCGTGGCTCGGCGCCTCCAGGCGAACTTCGCCAAGTGAGCAAACGGAAAGGAGAAAAACATGAGTGTTCGGGATTTGATTCCCT
Source organism: Rhizobium sp. AB2/73 (assembly GCF_020871915.1). NCBI lineage: Bacteria > Pseudomonadati > Pseudomonadota > Alphaproteobacteria > Hyphomicrobiales > Rhizobiaceae > Rhizobium > Rhizobium sp. AB2/73. The sequence goes on from NZ_CP067073.1 coordinate 306,548, forward strand.
GGAATCGTACCAAGGGCAATCAGATTCCGACTCTCCTGCGCGATGACGACCGTGATCCCTTCCTGTCTGGAGAAGCTAACCCAAGTGCATCACGCCGGCGTTTAGGGTAGGGGATTACGCCTCTTCCTGCAAATATGCCATGAACACTTCAGCTGGGGTTCTGTATCCGAGGCATTTTCGTGGTTGATCGTTGAGGTGGCGGGCAAGGTGGGTCAGGTCACGCCGAGAGACGTCTGCAAGATCGGTATCACTTGGCATGAAGCGGCGAATGCGCTTGTTGGCATTCTCGACCGCACCTTTCTCAAAGGTGAAGCTCTGGCGCTCAAAGGCTGGCAAAGGAGAGAATGTTCCGATGATCTTGTCCATGATCGGACGGGAGTGTCAGCTTTGGTTCTTGATCATCACGGTATAGCGGCTCTTGCGTTCGACCAGTGAAGTGACGTTGGCATGCCCGAGTTCACGCTCGAAGATCAAAAGGTCACCCTCCCAATGACCGAACTGCGAGCGATCGCCAATAAAATCAGGGGCGTTGCGATATTCTATGACTGGCCGGAAACACGCTGTTTCGCGGCTTCCTCGACCCACGTGGACGACGCTTGCGGCGTGCCTCCGGCAGATATCGATAAAGGCCCAAGCCGTAGTCTTCCTTACCGTAGATGAAGCGGTAGATCGTCTCGGCGCAGATCCGAACCAAGCTGATCCCATCGGCCAGAAGACGGCCGGCAATTTGCTCCGGCGACCAGTAGGCCTCCAGTTTCTCAATGACCATACGACGCAGATGCGGATGGCGCCGCAGCTTTCTCAGGCGTCGGCGCCGTTCCTTGGCAATATCATCGGCAACCGTCGAGAAGTAGCCGCTGTATTCGGGAAACTCGTGATCCTGGAACGTATTTCGCCTGATCTCACGGTAAATGGTCGAACGATGGCGCCCGAGTTGGCGGGCCATCTCGTTGATCGGCACCTTGCGTGCGACGAGGTGGTGAAGCCGCCGGCGATCGGCGAGGGTCAATTGCGTATAGCATCGGGACATGCCAAAATCTCCAAAGTGAAGCCATTGAAATCACTGGCATGTCGCACTTGGAAATAGAATGTACCCAGCTACAGCCGGGAATCAGATAATCTATGTTATGGAACTAAAGCGCCGCCTATCCCCTTCGTCTTCAAGGGCAAGGTGGCGCCCGAGCAGGAGCAAGGTTGATGCGGGACATTGTCGTCACGATCGCGCACGCGCTCGCCACGATCATCTTCTGCATCTTTCTAGGATGGCTTGCTGGTAAGCTGAAGATGATGCGCGTCGAACATGCTAGACAGCGTCGAGAGCGTCGGCCGTGCAGCTTTCCATCAGAACGTTTCCGCGGTTGAAGTCGAGGTCTTGCGGTCATACTCCTGTTGAGACTGTTCCATGGCCGCGCCGTTCGTCATCGCCCATTGGTAGAGCGCCGCGAAGGGCTCGCGAAGAGACTCGGCCATCGGCGTGATGGAGTACTCGACGCCCACCGGGGCTGTCGGCAAAACTTGCCTTCGAACGAGTCCGTTTCTCTCGAGACGCTTGAGCGCATCCGCGAGGGCCTTGTGCGTAATGCCGTCGAGACGACGCATGATCTCGTTGAAACGCGACGGTTTCGTGCAGAGTACGCTTAGGATCAGGAGCGACCACTTATTTGCGACTTGCTCGAGCACCGGCCTCGCCCTTCTTGCATCGATCATTGCCTCGTCGATCAACTTCTTTGTCGACTTTAGGGCTCGCACAGCGGTTGCGGTTCTCGTGTCGATAGAGCTTGGCACTGATATACTTTCCTATATCTGATTTACATACGGTGCGTATTTCGCACTAGATATAGGAACTATATCTGACTCCTCGTGTTCAATCGCAAGGAGTTCACGATGAAACTCGAAGACAAGATTTCAGTGGTTATTGGTGGTGGAAGCGGAATCGGAGCCGCGATCGCGGCTCGCTTTGCGGCCGAAGGGTCAATTGTCTACGCGACCAGCCGTAAGCCATTCGTGTCCCCTGACGAAGGCCGGATCATTCCGGTCGTTGCAGACGCCGGCCTCGCCTCCGATGTGAAGCAGCTATACGATCGGGTTCGCGATGAACGCGGCGGAATTGACGTCTTGGTCCTGAACGCGGGCATGTCGGAATACGCAGAGCTCGGCGGCATCTCCGAGGATCTATACGATCGCATATTCGACCTAAACGTTCGCTCCCTCCTCTTTGCCGCGCAGAACGCCTTGGAACTCATCCCTGATAACGGTTCGATCGTGTTGATCGGATCCATAGCCGATGCGATCGGTCCGAAAGGATACGGTGTCTACAGCGCGAGCAAGTCGGCGGTTCGATCGTTCGCCCGAACCTGGGCAAACGAACTTGCCCCCAGAGGGATCCGCGTCAATGTCGTCAGCCCTGGACCAACGGACACGGCCATGATGGCGGCGACTACAGACGAAGTTCGTGCGGCACTTACCGGGATGATCCCGCTAGGCCGTCTCGGCAGACCGGATGAAGTGGCGTCGGCGGCACTCTTCCTCGCAAGCAGCGAAAGCAGCTTCACGACCGGCGCGGAACTGTGCGTGGACGGCGGAGCTACCCAGGTTTGACTGTCCGGGGTCCAAGCCTGCCCTTCCCCTGACGGCAGGATCTACAAAGCCGCCAGCCGCCGGTCAATCCGGGTTTCGGTTCAGTATTGATTATTGCCTCGGGTCGACCCAGTCTGACACTTCACTTCGATCTTACAGAAGCAAACAAAACCAACTCTTCAACAAGTTGGGAGCGCAGCAGACGATCGTAAAAGGTGCAGCTGGGTCATTTTCAGCTGATAATCAACCGGCAATACGCTAAGTGCCGCTCGAGAGATGCCTGTCCTATCCCAAAGCGCTTTGTGCCGCGCAAATCCTGTCGATCAGAGCGTCAAGCTCACCCTTTGGGGGGCGATTTTGGGAGAGGCGATGCTTCAAATGCATGATCGGCTCGGCGAGGATCTCTTCCAGGTTCTCGGCGCAGCTGAAGTCACCCGCAACGCGCTTGACCTTCGAATTGTCGAAGATCGCGGTCCAGGCCTTGTCGCCGATCAAGGGGCCTACCCAATCCGGATTATACTTGATCAGCGTATCCGTCGGCACGTGGACGATTTTCGCCTCGACACCCAGTAATCTGGCAATCGCCTTCTGAATATCATCCCATATATGGGCGCGATCGGAGGTGATGTGGAAGATTTCACTTAAGGCTGCCTGCTTGCCGAAAAGCCCGACGAAAGGCACCGCGAAATCGACCGAGCGTGTCAATGTCCACGGCGTGTGGCCATCACCCGCGACGATCGTGGGCTCGCCTTCCAGCATGCGCCGCGCCATTATATCGCTGTCGCCCATCATGATCGGCAGGCCCGTACGCACTGTGTGACTGGGGCGGACGATGGTCCAAGTCAGTCCCTTTGACGCCATCAGCAGCTCCTCGCAGGCGATCTTGGCCTGGCTGTAAGGCCAGTAGGGATTGATGGCCGGCGTTTTTTCGGTGATGACATAGTGGCGTGCCGGCTTCTCGTAGACCGAAGCCGAAGAGATGAAAATGTACTGGCCGCAATTGCCCGCAAATACTTCGATGTCTCGCGCGATCTGATCCGGCGTAAAAGCGATAAACTGGCATATGACGTCATAGTTGGCTCTGGCCAGATCAGCATAGGCAGCCGATCCGAGCTCGCCAGTGATCGAAGTCACGCCAGCAGGCAACGGGTCTCCTCTCAGGCCGCGGTTGTAGACACTGACACGATGTCCCTCGCCAACAGCACGCTCGACGCAGGGATACGAGATCTGGCCGGTACCGCCAATGAAAAGCACGTTCAAAGCCATGTGAAGGACCTCAGCGTCTGATTGGTAGGATCAATGGCTACCATTCATACCGCGAAAATATCCGATCGTCTCCCGCCGATTATCCTCATGATGACCATCACCATCAAAAAATTGGGAAAGGCTTCAGATCGGCAGCGTGCCTGCAGCACCTCGGCACGTCAAAACGAAGCTACCAACGCAGACTGAATTTGCCGACCAGGCTTCCGGCCAGCCCGCTCAGCAAGATGCCGAGCGTGTACCATATCGCGATGAATGGAATGCCGTTTTCGACGCAGGCCCAGGAGTAGACCCAGCCGCCGACGCCCCCGGCACAAGCGCCTGCAACGAAACCGGCGAGTGCCGGGCGCGTGGGGGCTGCACGTTTGAGAAACCACATGTTGGCGCAGAAAGCGGGAATGCCGAAAGCCACGATCAGGAAAGGACAAAAGGACGCCGAATATCCGATGATCAAACCCGGATAGGATGAAGCCGGCGACAGCCCGAGTTGAGCGATGGCCAGAAGCGCGACGATGCCGAATGCCACGACCGGAACCCGAAGCATACTTCCAATCGAACCCTCCGGGCGCGCAACCCGTTCAAGGGCCACGATCGTCGCGCTCATTAATACGGCAGTATATAAAAACTTCACCCAAAACGCCGCCACCGTCACGTGGTGCAGATGCGGGCGAAAACTGAGCGATATCAGCAGTGCGATGGCCGCGCCGATCACGCCGACAATGATTGTAAGCGCAAGCCTCACTCGCAGCGCATGATGGCGAACCGGAGTGAGATCGCTTACCAGAGCCTCGATGAATTCATCATTTTTCGTCATTGGCAAAACCCAGCTTGCGTCCAATCGCGCGCATCCCTCGGTGAATGCTGACGCGAACCATTGCTTCCGACTGGCCGCTCTCGCTCGCGGCTTCAGCAGTGGTTTTTCCGGCAATCTTTACCTGCCGCAGAAGCTCCCTCTGTTTGGCAGGCAGTTGGTCGAAAAGACGGTCGATGTCGAGGTGAGCAAACAGTGTCTCCTCTCGAAATTCAGCCGCGATCTCGTCTCCCAAAGCAATTTCTACGCCTCTTTTGCTGCCATTTACCCTGAAGTGATCGATCAGCTTGTATTTCGCGATTTGGAAAAACCACGCGGTGAACGGCCGTTCCCGATCATAGGTAATGCGCCGGCTATGCACCGCCAAAAGCACCTCCTGGACCAGATCCTCGGCATCACGGTCTGCATTCGATCCAAGCCTTCTTCGATAAAATGCCAGGAGCAGATCTCGCAAAATGACGAGCAAGCGCCTGTACGCAGCCTCATCGCCGTCAAGCGAGAGAAGCATCAAGCCTTTCAGGACCTGTTCCGATACCGATTTCGTCATTCGCGTGCAGTCATTCGTTGATCGGCGCTATTTGTTACATCCTGAACCGGATTTTTTGTCGCCCTTCTTGCGATCACAACGGCGTGATCGCTGTAACGCATTCGCACAAGCGCCGAATGAGGGGGCGGAATTGAGGGATGATCGGTTGTCGCCGGCAGGATGCCATAGCCGCCTTGCCCCATTTCCAAAGCGATCGCCCTACCCGCTCCAGGTAGCCGGATGGGCATCATGTCGAAAAGATGCGAGATATGGAGAGCAGAATGTCGCTCACGAAGTTCAAGATCATGGGTATGGTGCTGGCGCTGGGTGCCGCGACCACACTATCCGCACAGGCCGCCGATAAGGCGCGCGTTCGCGGCGTCGTGGAAAGCCTCAGCGGCGATACGCTGACGGTCAAATCGCGCGAAGGCAAGGACGTGACGATCAAGCTGAAATCCGGCTGGGCCGTCAACGGCATCGTCAACGCCTCCGTGACAGACATCAAGCCTGGGGATTTCGTCGGCATCGCGTCCGTTCCGACCGACAGCGGCATCAACGGGGCGCTCGAGGTACTGATCTTCCCGGCCGCGATGAAAGGCACCGGCGAGGGCGATTACGGCTGGGATCTGAAGCCGAAGAGCTCGATGACCAATGCGACGGTTGCCAGCGCCGTTACCTCGGTCAACGGCCCCACCCTGTCGCTCACCTATAAGGGCGGCGAGAAGAAGATCTCGATCCCGCCGGGCACGCCGGTCGTCACCTTTGGCAAGGCGACGAAGGACGACATCAAGCCCGGCGCAGGAGTCATCATTAACGGCACGACAGATGGAGACAATACGGTTGAATCCGACCGTGTCGTGGTCGGCATAAACGGCGTCATCCCGCCAATGTGACGCATCGATGCCGCCACCACGGGGCTGCCCGGTTGCCGATCGCATCCGGGCAGCTCAATGAGCGGCGATAGCGTTGCAGCATATGATTTCGGACACCGCCTTTTGGCGGCACGTCAGGAGAATTACTCATGACAAGCATCGAGCAGATCGGCACAGCGCCGCCCCCGCCCCCGGCCAAGATCTTCATTCGCCGTCATTCGGCTCTTACGCGGATAACGCACTGGATCAATGTGCTGTGTTTGACCTTGCTGCTGATGAGCGGCATGCAGATCTTCAATGCCGATCCACAATTACATTGGGGAAACTACGGAGCGGTTGAAGATCCGTCGTGGTTCGAAATCGCCAGCAATCAGGATGGCGACAACATCACCGGAATAGTGCGAATCGGCCGCCTCTCGATCACCACAACCGGCATATTCGGTGCCTCCATGGCCGACGGCGAAATGATGCCGCGCGCATTTCCGGCCTGGGCAACGATACCGAGCTACCAGGATCTTGCAGCTGGCCGACGCTGGCATTTCTTCTTCGCCTGGCTGTTTGTCATCAATGGGCTCGTTTACATGGCCTACGGCCTGATCGGCGGTCATTTCCGCCGCGATCTCGCACCGACGGCTCAAGATATCACGCCCGGAAATATATGGCATGAAATCAAGGACCACGCCCGGCTGCGCTTTCCGCAGGGCGAAAAGGCGCGGCGCTACAATGCGTTGCAGAAGCTGACCTATCTCATCGTAATCTTCATTCTGCTGCCGCTGATGATCGGTTCGGGATTGACCATGTCACCCGCGATAGACGCCGGTTACCCCTTCCTGCTCGATATTTTCGGTGGTCGCCAATCGGCCCGCTCCATTCATTTCATCACCGCCTGGAGCCTCGTGGCCTTCGTCGTCGTGCATATTGCGATGGTCATTCTCTCCGGGCTTTGGAACAATATGCGTTCGATGGTGACCGGCCGCTACGCTATCATCAACGAGGAGACCGACCGATGAGCTCCATCTTCACCCGCCGCCGTTTTCTCATCGGCTCGGCCGCCAGTCTGGGCGCCGTGGGCCTGACAGGATGCAATGACATTTCTCAGAACCAGCACGTCCAGAAGGTGCTCGCTCTGGCTGAGCGGTTGACCATGGGCACGCAGCGGCTCATAGTTTCGCCGCAAACGCTTGCCCGAGAATATACCGACGCAGATATTTCACCGAGCTTTCATCCGAATGGATCAATTCAGCCAAACAGCGCCGAATATATCCAGATGGTCGAAACTCAATTTGCCGAGTGGCGGCTCAAGATCGATGGCATGGTCAATAGGCCGATGGAATTTTCCTTGGCTGATCTGAAGAAACTGCCCTCTCGCACCCAGATCACCCGCCACGACTGCGTCGAAGGCTGGAGCGCTATCGGTAAATGGCAGGGTGTTCCTCTCGGGCTGATCCTGCAGACTGCGGGTTTGAAGCCAGGCGCTCGCTACGCCGTCTTCTATTGTGCAGATGAACTGGAACAAACACTCGATGGCAGCGGCCGCTACTACGAGAGTATTGACCTGATCGATGCCTTTCATCCGCAGTCAATTCTCGCCTATTCGCTTAACGGGAAGGATCTGGAAGTCGAACACGGCGCCCCCTTGCGGCTGCGCGTCGAGCGTCATCTGGGTTACAAACACGCCAAATACGTCATGCGCATCGAAATCCGTGATCGGTTTGATGATCTCTGGGGTGGTAACGGCGGGTTCTGGGAAGATCGTGGCTACGAATGGTATGCCGGTATCTGAGATGTCGTAGCAGATGTCAATAATCGGGCACGGCGATCGCAGGCGATATCAATGGCATAGACCGACGATACTTCCACGGATCGAGAACCTCGGCATCGTTCTGTGCTGCCCATTTCGCTATAATCCGAGCCGTCATGACGTATCCTGCCACATCTAGCACAACGACGCTTCAATCGGCGGGCCGGCGCAAAGATGCAACGCCGATCCGCTTGTCAGATGCGAAGATGGTACGACGACCTTCTTCTCTATGACGCCATGCGATGACAACTCTCCGCACAGCGGCGACAGGCTTTAACACACCCCTGCATGTCACCGATCCGTTCGCAATCATCCGCGCATTGGCCGCAGATCTCCGCGCATTCACGACAAACATGGCGATGATGTTCAGAGCCTATCAGCATGAAATGCGCGGCCGTCCGGCATATCTCGCTGCAGGCCATCATCAGCTTGAAGTGCGGCGGACTGGTGTGCTCTCCTCCGGCCTCGAGACAATGTCCCATCGCCGTGGACAGACATTCGCCGTAGCAGGCGAGGCAGTCTTCGATGCAGCTCTTCATTTCGGCTGAAACGCGGTGCATTGGGAATCCTCCTTATTTGACCTCGCTGTCGAGCCAGCCGGTCATCTGTTTAATTTCCTTCGTCTGATCGTTGATGATCTTGCGGGCCTTTTGCCGCGCCAGTTTATTATGGCCGTACTTGAGTTCGACCTGCGACATGCTGATCGCACCCATGTGGTGAGCGATCATGCCGCAAAGGAAGGACACGTCCGCATCCTTCTTCATCATTCCCTGCATCATGTTGGAATTCATGCTCTTCATTCCGTCCATGGCCGCTTTCTGGTAGTCGGTCATGTCGCCAGGCATCTGCATGCCCGCCGACGACATCTGCATCTCCTCGGATTTGCACGTCTCCGGATAGGCCATCTGCGCCGCTGCGCCAGCGGGTTTAAGCGCGAAGGCTGGCATGGCGAGGACCGCTGCGAATGCGATCTTCCTGGTGATATTCATGTCGATCTCCTTTTGATTTGGTTCGATTCTCTTAACCAAACGAAGATCGAGGCGGCGGATCCAACGCCCTGATAAGGAGGAGCGGACTCGGCTGGATCGTTCGGGCCACGAGATTGTCGGCTTCCCCGATGGGTTGCCCGCCGGCAAACCAATCGGGAACTAGCGCACAACAATGCGCGACGGAACAACAACACGGCTGCGGTGTGCCTTTTGTCTGCACCTCACGCGCACCGCTCCGTTCGATCATGCAGCCAGTACCGGTCTCTTCAGAGCATGCATGACTCGCCGCCGCCACATTTAAGAAGATAGTGGCGGCCATGGCGACGATTCTCAGACAGTACAAGTTTCTTCGAAACGGCATCATGGGGGTGTTCCCTTTCCCCGCCGAACGATATCGCCACAAAAATGTTCCGACTGCGTCGCGGAATGCGCGAGACCATGATCTCCAAACTGGGGAGGAGTTCACAAATCCCGGATTTGGATGTGGTTTGCCGCTTATCAGAAGGGCGCTATGCGCCATGTCATATGCAAGTCCGTGTCGGCCAAGACTTAACAATGTCTTTGCCTGGTGTAGCCAAAAGGGCCTCTTTCGGAGGCCCTCTCGGCATTATTCAACGATGCGGACAACCTTACGCGTCTTCGGTTGGACGATGACCCGTTCATGGTTCACGACAGCATAGCCGTATGTCGGGTTGTCCGGAACCGGTGTGATGACAACGGTCTCTGGGAGAGTTCGACCGACGACAATCTGGTCTTGCACGACAGCCTCGGATGGAGGCATTGGTTGCTCCTGAACATAGGTGATTACTTTTTGTGGCGGCGGATCGATCGCAGTACCGGCAATCGCGCCGGCAACACCGCCAACTGCAGCACCGACGGGACCACCTACAACCGCTCCGGTGGCCGCGCCGCCCGCGGCTCCAGTGACCGTCGAAGACTGCGCCAAGGCTGAACCAGCGAGAAGACCAAAGGCGGCAACCGCTGAAACGATGAGTCTCGTTCTCATAGCATTCTCCTTTGCATTTTAGTTCTTGTGAACTGAAAGGAAAATTGCACAGCCATCAGAATGTTCCTCTTTGGCTACCATCTGCTGCCATCACGAGTTCACCTCATGCGACAAACTTCGTGAGCGGCAAGGTTGCGGCAAATGCGCCGGCGGGCCGTGATACTTGCCGATGGCTTCTGTCACCGTAGGGCCGAACGTGGTCAGAAGGGCGGTCGGACAGCATATCACCATCATCATCCCGGCAGATCGCCGGGAGGAAGAAGACGCGATCATCGTCAGCATCCGCGAGGGAAAGCGAATAGAGTACTATGATACCTTCCGTCGCCACAAGGATGGAAGTCTGCTCGACATCTCCTTGACGGTTTCGCCCGTTTGCGACAGCAACGGCGCCATTGTTGGTGCATCAAAAATCGCGCGCGACATTTCCGAACGCAAGCAAGCGATCCAACGCCAGATGCTGTTGCTGCCGGAAGCCTTGTTGGCGATGATGCTGAGCTGGTTAGAAGCGATACGGCGTCCCCGAGGGCCTATACCGCGGGGCAATGTTTCAACAGGAACAATCAGGTTGCATCATCCTTGAGAGCCAGGTACGTGATCTCCGTTGTCAGAGTGAGACGCACCACCGGAATCCTGTCGCTCCTGGCGATTTCAACAGCAAGGTATTCGCCGTTCTTGTTCGGAATACCGTCCAAGGCCATCTCCGCCAGTATTCGCTTCGCCTCATCAACGGCTGATATGAGATCCGGGAGATCTTGGCCCTCGTCGTCATCAAGCACAGTCTCGCGATCTTTCGTTGCGAAATAAAAGGTTGTCATGTTCGACCTCTGACGGTGCGCTGCCAAAGGCAACGCACCGAAGAAGAAGTGCCGGCTGTAGCCCTATGCCGCCTTTTTGGCTTTTGCATTGGCCGCTGTTTCCGCCAGCTTCGTCAACTTCTGATCCGTCGCCTTTTCTTCCGCGAGCGTCTGCTGGAGAAGAGGTACCGCCTCCTTCAGGCCGAGCTGCTTGGCCCACTCGATCAGAGTGCCATAGCGGGCGATCTCGTAATGCTCAACGGCCTGCGCCGAGGAGATCAGACCTGCATCGAGTGCCGGGGTTCCCTTGAACTCTTCGATGATTTCGTCAGCTTCTGCGATGATGCCCTGGATCGCTTCGCAGGTCTTGCCGCGCGCGGGCTTTCCAAGGAGCTCGAATACCTGTTCCAGGCGTTCGACGTGACCTTGCGTCTCATCGCGATGGTGGAGAAAGCCGTCCTTGCCTTCCTGCGCTTGCGCTGCGCGCGCCATCTTCGGCAAGGCTTTAAGGATTTGCTTTTCCGCGTAATAGATGTCTTTCAGCGTTTCCAGAAAGAGGTCGTTGAGTGTCTTTTCGGATGCCATGGATGTCCTCCATCGAATAAGGATTAAAAGGAAGTCCGCCATGTGGACCTCCCTAGCGAGCTCTATCAGGAGTTCTTGTGGCTTTGCTGGCCGGCCTTCACATGCTGTTCGTGGCTACCGCCACGGGTGCCGCCCGACTGCTCGTTACGAGACGAAGCCTGCTTCGAGTTGGTATCATTGTCGGTGTTCTTGTGGCTCTGCTGGCCGGCTTTGACGTGCTGATCGTGGGACCCACCTTGGGAAGCCATGATGTTTCTCCTCTTGTTTGATTGCGAGACCTTCATTGGTCTCGCAATCAAACAGGCTTGGGACATGTTGGTTCCCGACAGCGATCAAAAAAACGCGGTTGCCGCCATTCCTATAACGGCAGCGATCATCGCTAGACACGCGGTCCAGCCGACAGCACGCAGGCCCCTGCCGATGACGAACTGTTTCATCACATCACGATCGGAAGCGATCAGCATGAGGATCACCATGACGGGAACGGCGACCACGCCGTTGATCACCGCACTCCAGAACAAGGCCTTCATCGGCGGGATGGGGGTGAAGTTCAAAAGCATGCCAACGGTAGTCGCCAGACCGACGGTCGTATAGAAAGCCTTGGCCTCGCTGGGTTCGCGAGATAGGCCGACCTTCCAACGAGCCGCCTCGCCAATCGCATACGCAGCTGAACCTGCAAGAACGGGCACTGCCAAAAGACCGGTTCCGATAATGCCTGCTGCAAAGATGATCTTGGCAAACGGTCCGGCCAGTGGTTCGATCGCTTTCGCCGCGTCGACGGAGCTTTCGATATTCGTTGAGCCTGCTGTGTTAAGCGTCGCGGCGGTCGTCGTGATGATCGCGAGTGCGACGATATTGGAAGCGGCCATGCCAATGAGCGTATCCAGAGTGATCCGTGTATTTGCCTTCTCCGCCTCCGCCGGATGCTTGACGAGAGGTTCTTCACGAGGCTTCTCTTTGAGGTCTTCGGCTTCTTGAGATGCTTGCCAGAAGAAGAGATAGGGGCTGATGGTGGTTCCGAAGATCGCGACGATCATTGACCAGTAATTCGGATCCGCCTTGATGGTTGGGAGCAGGAGACCGCGGCTAAAGGCCGACCAGTCGACATGCACCACAAAGAGGGTCGCAATGTATGACAAGAGCGCCAGGCTCAACCATTTCAGGACGGCGACGTAACGCTTGTACTTCAGGAGGGTCTGCAGAAGGATGCAGATCACGCCGAAAGCCGCGATGTAAATGAGCGAACTGCCATTCAACAGCAAACGTGCCGCATCCCCCATCGCGCCGAGATCGGCGCCGAGATTGATGACATTGGCAATCAGGAGCGGAACGGTGACACTGACGCTCACCCAGCGCGGATAGCATTTCGCCATGCTGCCCGCCAAACCTCGGCCCGTCGTTCGGCCAATGCGGGCACTGATCATCTGCACCGCCACCATCAGTGGATAGGTGAACACCAGCGTCCAACTCGCGAGGTAGCCGAACTGCGCCCCGGCCTGTGAGTAAGTCGCGATCCCGCTAGGGTCGTCGTCCGAGGCGCCGGTGACCAGACCTGGTCCCAGAATTTCCAACAGACGTGGTTTTGAAGGTTCGACGACAGAGCTTTTGTCGTCCATCTGATAGCCGCTCATGACTGCCTCCTGCAGAACCGGACCGCGTATCTTGTCGGTCACGGTGCGAACAAACCGTGCTTATTGGTCATTTGTTCCCGGACGCGCAGCCCGTGCTAAAGCAATCCATTTCAAAAGCTTGGAAGGGGGCGGCACGATCAATTCCTGCTTGCTCTTCGCAATATCTTGTCCGCGCGGGAACCTTCTGCATCCAGATCGATTTGATCTACAACGCAATTAAGGAGACCGCGCATATGGAAAAGCAACGGCGCTTCGAGCGACGTCGACCGTTAAGAGGCTCAGCATATACGCTCACCGATTTTCAGAAAAAGTATGATCTCGACGACCGTAGCGCCGAAGACCTCTTCATTCGTTTCGGTCCATCCTCGATCGAGCTTGACCTGCTGATGGCCGCCAAAGGGCGCAAGCCGTCTTTTGACGAGCTGACGAAAGAAATGCCGCAACAATAAATAAGGAACCGGGCGGAAAACCCCACATCAGGACGCCTTGAGGAAGTGAAGCAGCGCGCGTGCAAGATCCATGGGGTTCTCCTCCGCTACATGGTGTCCGCTCTCGATGCCATAACCCGAGACATTGGTTGCCCACGATCGCCAAATTTTTCTGGGATCGCCGAAGAAATACTCGAGATCGTCACGTGTCGACCATAAGCAAAGCAACGGACATGCAATTTTTTTCCCGGCTTTGCGATCCTGCCATTCGTCCTCGCGATCGACTGTCAAACCAGCCCTATAATCCTCGATCATTCCATGGACGACGGCCGGATCGTGGATCGCCGCCATGAGATCCTGATAGGCTTCCTCGCCCATGAACTCAGGTGTGATCGCCTTGTACCAGCCTCTTGGATCGGCATTGATCGCCTGTTCCGGTTTGTCTGGTTGGGCAAAGAAGAACCAGTGATACCAATCGCGTGCGAAACGCCAATCCATCCGTTCGAGATGTTCGATAATGGGGATACTGTCGATCACGACGAGTTTCGTGACGATCTCGGGATAATCCATGGCGAGCCTGAAAGCGACGTAGCTTCCACGATCATGGCCCGCGACGGCAAAGCTGTGATGGCCCAATAGCTGCATCAAGCTGACGCAATCGAGCGCCTTTGCCCGCTTTGACGAGTGCCGGCTATCGTCTGTGTCAGGTGGTTGAAAGGATTTCCCGAACCCCCGGAGATCGGGACAGACGATGGTGAAATGTGGGGACAGCAAGTCCGCCACCTGGCCCCAGGTCATGTGCGTTCGCGGATGCCCGTGGAGTAGAAGCAGGGGCGGTCCATTCCCTCCATACCGGACCCGTAAGCTGCCCGGTCCGACATTCAGGGTCTCGACTGCCATGCCGTCAAACAATTCTCGCCTCCTATGCTCACCCCGCCAATGACGTCGTCGAAGAGGGTGCGGACTCCTTTTTAAAGGCTGACATCCCTCGCTGCGCGTCTTTGAAGCCACCGCAATACGCGGATCTCCTCCATGTCCATCCAATTTAAAAGCCGCTCGCTACGTGTTTGAATCTTAAGCACATCACCGAGGCGCTCACTCCTGAAATCCTCGAAGACAGCAGGATGAATATAGGATGTCTTACAAACCGCGCGCGTGTTGACGAGCATTGCTGCGACAGCGTCGGCCACCTGATTAAGCTGCCGCGTGATCGCGCTTTCCGACGATTCGACCTTGAGAGGAGCCAGCGCCGAGACTGCCAAACAGGTCGCTCCCCACGTCCTGAATTGGCGCGAGGTGAAATCACCTCCCATGGTTTCCCTGATATACGTATTGACATCTTGCGACGAAATCTGGCGACAACCACCGTCATCGCAGACATACTGAAAAAGTTGCTGACCTGGCAGTTCCTGTAAACGTCGCACGACATTGGCTATACGCCGGTCGCTATGGGCCAGATTCCATTCTTTACCTGATTTTCCCTTGAAGCGGAATTTGACCGTCCCGCCCTCCACCCGGACATGACGGCTCTTCAACGTCGTCACTCCATAGGACTGGTTCTCTTCGGCATAGGCGGTATTGCCGATGCGAATATAGAGGTTATCGAGTATCCAGATCACCGTGGCCAAAGCCTTTTCCATCGTCAAGCCGCGCGAGCGCAGATCGACGTCGACGCGCTGGCGAATCTCGGGAAGGGTGTTGGCAAATTCGGCGAGACGATCGAACTTCGCGCGGGCACGCTCGGACTGCCATTCCGGATGATAGCGATATTGTTTGCGGCCCCGGGCATCGAAACCAACGGCCTGAAGATGAGACAACGGATTGGTTGAGATCACAACATCCGTATAGGCGGGCGGAATGGCCAAGGCATTCAGGCGAGCGATCTCATCCCGATCCCTAATCCTTATTCCGTTTGGAAGGTAATAGACAAATCCGTTCCTTCCGGGCCTCCGGGTGATGCCGTCTTCGAGATTGCCAATGTAGATCAGTCCGGAATGAAGCTTTGCTTCGGCAGCCGCGGCGGCGGCTTCGACTTTGGCGACTATCTGGTTCATGGGCCGTTAACTCCCATCCAGCGTCGCGGTTCCCAGAGCGCCTTATGTCGTGATGGGAAACTGCATCAATTCCGGAGAAAATCCACCAAACGGGTGAGCGATCATCTGGAACAAACAATGTCGACCGCCGTTGCAATAGGTGTGAGTTTCACGTCTGGAGGATATTCAACATGGGTCGAGGTATTCTGCTCTGGCTTCTCGGCATCCCGCTGCCAATCGTCATTCTTCTCGTTCTCTTCACGCGATAGGAGGCGCGGATGTCCTCTGTCGAAAAAGTGTCCGCGGGAACCGTCCCGGTCGAGTCGTCCAAGCCGGCCATAGTCTGGGCCCCGATCATCGGCGGCGCGCTCGCCGCGACCGGCATTGCTCTTATCCTTCTTCTCCTCGGATCCGGGGTCGGCTTGACGATGGTTTCACCGTGGTCCAGCCAAAACAGCTCGGCGACCACCGTCGGTATAACCGCCGCGATTTGGCTGATAGTGGTTCAATGGCTATCATCCGCGATCGGCGGTTACCTCACGGGTAGGCTGCGTACGAAATGGGTCGAGGTACACTCCGATGAGGTCTTTTTCCGTGATACGGCGCATGGATTTCTAAGTTGGGCGCTGGCAACGGTGTTCGTGGCTGGATTTCTAGCGTCTTCGCTAACATCGCTGGCGGGCGCGTCAGTCGATGCCGCGGGTAAGGTCGCGCAGACCGCAGCGGATGTTGGTGCCTCCGCCGCACCAGCGACGAAGACGGATGCGACAGCTTACTTTACCGACGCCCTGCTTCGGCCCGCAAAGGTTTCAGACCGCGCCCAATCCGATGATCGCGCAGCGGCGGCAGAAATCTCGCGCATCCTCCTGCAAGGGGCGGCCAGCGGAGAAATGCCCGATAGCGACAAGTCCTATATGGCAGCAATTATCTCCGCGCGTGCCGGCCTTTCTGAGGCCGATGCGCGCAACCGCGTCGATACCGTGCTTAAACAGATCGATGACGCGAAGTCAGCTGCGAAAGAAGCGGCTGATAAGGCCAGGAAGGCGGGCGCGACGACCGCGCTGGTCGGTTCTCTTTCGCTCCTGGTCGGCGCTTTCATCGCCTCCGCAGCTTCGGCCCTCGGCGGCCGGCAGCGTGACGAAGAAGAAGACCTGGTCGTTACGACCCGCGGCGGGTCTCTGAAGTAAAACAGTAAGTTCACACGTACCTAGTGAACAAGGTTCATTATGGTCAGACAAGTCGATTGCCACGAACGGAGCCAGAGATGCCCAAACGGAACGATTCCCCTGCAGTTCAATCCCTCTCGAACGAACGCGAGGAGCAGCAGAAGCAAGCAACGGAAAACGAACTCGAAAGGGGCCTTGAGGACACATTCCCGGCGTCAGATCCCGTTTCTGCCACCCATACAGCAGTCTTACCGAAGCATGCCTCCTCAGAAGCTCCCGGAAGTGGCAGGGCGCGGCATCATGTTGATGCATTTGAAGACAGACTTCCTATCACTTCAGACAGGCAGGCAACGACAGGCGACGGAGCCGGCGACAAAGGTGCCGCCAAAACCGAGGTTCGTGCGCTTTACCGAGCGGCGCGCCAAGCGAGTCGAACCGATCCGGCGCCAACTGCGCATGACGCTTCCGTCCCTTTGCCAGATGGCGCCGGTCTGCTGAGCGAATTCAAGCATAAGATTCGCGAGCGACCGATCGCCACAATAGTTGCGGCCGCGGTGATAGGGTTTGCGTGTGGCATGACACGCTAGCCAATTCGATCATCAATAACTCGCCACCGAGACTCCGGTGGATTGAGGATGAGGCGCAATAACTGAAGTGCCTCAGGTGAATGGGTCTGGCTGGAAGAAGTAAGTGCCATTAATGTCGCCAGGCTGATTAGGGATCTGCTCGACCCTATCACCGGCACTGCGGTATTCGTCGAGATTGGGCAAGGACGTTGCGGTAGCAGGGTCTGATTTGCCACAAGGAGAGTACCAGATGAATCAGAATGACAGCCTCGAGGATACAGCTGAACTCAAAATCCATCACCAGGCAGAGATCGGCCCTCGCGAGAAGTTGCAGCTCCGATTGCTGGAGCTGCGAACTGAAATTGCAATCGTGCAAATTCGACTGCTGACGATTAGATATCGGGCAAGGAATGTCGCCTGGAGTGGAATCCGATGGGTTGATGCCTCTGCGCATGACCAACTTGGAGCTTATCCATGGCTGAAGTTATCCGCAGCATCACTGGCGGCCTTCATCACAGGGCGCGTCCTTCGACGGCTACCTCTCAGCTTGATGATGATAGCGGCAAGACCGCTCCTTGCGACAGCCGTCGGGTCTGCTTCGAGGCATATCCGCTAAGCGGATTACCGCCTGCATTACCGATCGTCTCATTTCACTTTCGGATCATTCGTCGACGCATCGACAATTATGAAGCCGGCCATTGCGATCGAAACAAGACCAAAGCCACAGTCGAATATATCTTGGGAGAACAGTTCCCTTGCCCGCCGGCATCGTCCTTCTGCTTGTTTTTCTTGGAAGACGGCTTCTCTCCCTCTTTCATGGCCGGCGGAACGACCGGCCTTTCCATCGCAACCGGTCGCGCCCTCCGTCTCCTCATATTTCCCCGGTCGCCAGCAGGCGGGATCCGTCGGCTCTTCATGCTTCCGCTTTGTCATGACAGCCTTTCCCACGCGATCATCCGCCGGACGGAACTATTTCCGCTCGAGATGATTCCCATGCATCGTTTGGATGATCGAAAGAGTTGGCAATCCGGATCTCGAATAATCTCGTGTTCCCGACGATATTGCTGCCCTGCCCCACCAATAATTATGCTTAAGGAGATCTGAACCGTCTGCAAAGGAGCAGCATGCCAGTCGATGCGGTCGCGTCCCGCCGCCGTTATCGGCGCAATTGATGGATCCCCGCGACGGCCATCGTCAGAGGCTGCAAAGGGATCGAACGACGTCGACAAGACGTTTCATGTCGGTGGGTTTTCCAAGATTGAGTGCCTTGGTCAAAATATCATGCCGGGCAAGTTCCGCGGCATCGCTCGCACTGGCGAGGACGAACGGGACATTCAATGCCTTGAGAAGGACGGCGACAGGCGTGACCTTCTCGCGACCGAGAGTGACATCCAGGACAGCTGCATCCGGACGCTGGCACCTCAGCAGGTCGAGGGCTTGCCCGACCGAGCTCGCCGGGCCCAGAACTTCAAATCCGCTTCTGGTCAACACGCTTTCCAGCTCCATTGCGATAAAGAACTCGTCTTCAACCACAAGAACGATCCTAGGTGGAGCTTCGCCAGTTTCAGGTTCGTTCATGAGAGTTTCCAAGGGAGCTTGATGATGGCAGTCAAACCTTTTGGATCGAAGTTAAGTTCCACCGTTCCGCCAAGATGTCGGCAAGTGCCTTCGATCAGCTCGGTACCGTACCCTCTTCGTTTCGGCGGCTCGATCGCTGGGCCGGCCGTTTCGCGCCACCGGCATACGAAATAAGAGCGGTTCTCCGGCCTTTCCTCCAGTGACCATTCGACATGCAATGCACCCTCCGGAACGGATAGCGCGCCGTACTTTAACGCATTCGTTGCCAGCTCATGGAACATCATGCTGACTGGCACGATCTCCGAGCCCTGAACCTGCACTATTGGCCCCCGGCAATGGAGACGATCCGTTCCAGGTTCGCTGACCGATTGCCTCAGCAGGGTTTCAAAATCGGTCGTTTCATTGATGGCCGCGATCTCCTGGGCATGAAGAGTGACCTCGAGGCGCCCCAGGAAACGAGCGCGGTAGTCAACGCCCGTCAGATCTTCCGCATCCATCTGCATCGCTAGCGATCGCACAACCGCGAAAAGATTCTTCATCCGATGGCGCGTTTCCGAAATGATGAAATCCTTCTCGGCCTCGTGCCGCTGCATTTCCGTCACGTCGTCAAAGAGGACAAGGATGTTGGTGCTATTGTCATCCGGGTGCACAAGACGGCGCGCATCGACGTGGAACGTGCGTCTGCCGATAGTTGGAAAATCATGCGCGACTTCGTACCCGATGACAGTGGCTGCTTTCGGGATGACCGCGGCGATCAGCTGCCGGAGTTCGGTAATATCCCACTGACCGTTGCCGAGATCAAAGAAACTCTCCCCCAGAATATCGTCCCGCTCGACCTCGAACGTTTTCAAGAATGCGTTGTTTGCGGTCGCGATGCACAAGTTCTGATCAAGAACGACAATCGGCTGCGTCATCGTATCGACCACGCCTTGCGCCTGGACATGTCCGGTTCGCAAAAGGCGGTATAGATCTTCCAGCATCACTCCCGTTCCTCCAACAGATGCACCCGACATGTGTCACAGGTTTCCTATTAAAAGTAATGCCCGCCTGAGCACTGGCAAGACCGGCAACGAAGGCGATGCCGTCAACGCAATTCGATCGCCTCCCCGCCTTCCTCGCTGCGCGATCCTCAATGGAGAGACATTTCGTTAGAATGCGGTGAAGCCGAAGAGGTGCACACCTTTCTAACTAGGCCCCGAAAAACTATTCAGCATATGCCAAATCCGAACAGACGACGTTCATTGCGAAGAATACTCATCCGGTTCTCGAGTGTCCTAGCGATCCTGCTTCTTTGCCAACGCTATGCCCGCAATTCAGTTCCCCGATGCTTGTCCACCTACCGGTTTGGGAACCAGTAGGCGCTCCGCACTTAGCGGCCGGCGTCGAATGATGGAAGCATGACAAGCGCTGCGGCGCGCCGAGCGGGGGCTGGGAGGGAGAACATTAAATCTTCGTACGGCTGGTATTGACCATCGTGCCGACGGGGGGCGTCACTGGCGGGGGCGCGACGAACCTACCGAAAAGCGACGCTGTAATCCGGACCTTCATGAGCATTGGCATTCCCGCCGGTGGGCGAGGCGGAAAAGGGCCCGTAAAAACGGCTTGCCGACATAGGGGAACTATGGCCCGATCCGGGTGCCCGCCAACGGGAACAAGTATGCCTTGGCGCGACAAAGCGCCTTCGTTGACATTTAGCCAATCAGGTTATCAATGCGGATCGGAAGTTTGCGGATACGCTTGCCGGTAGCGTGGTGGACCGCGCTGGCGATCGCGGCCGCAGTTCCGACGTTGCCGAGTTCGCCAAGCCCCTTGACGCCCGCCGGGTTGACGTCCCGATCGGTCTCCGACACAAGGATGACTTTTACGTCCTGGATGTCTGCATTCACCGGCACGAGGTAGTCCTGCAGATCCCGATTGATGACGCGGGCATCGCGGTGGTCGAATTCGGTCGCTTCGTGAAGGGCCGACGAAATTCCCCAGATCATCCCGCCCATGAGCTGGCTGCGAGCCGTCCGGGTATTCATGATTCGGCCAGCGCCAAAGGCGCCGACGATCCGAGGGACGCGGATTTCCCGGGTTCTCCGATGAACTCGGACCTCGACGAATTCAGCACCGAAGGCATATTTTACCTTCTTGCCCTGATTGTGATTAGGCATGGAATAAGGACCCCGCATTTGGGGTGATCGGCGTCCAAACGGGACCCCCATCTGCGATGGGGTTACAACAGCCTCCGGTTTCATCGGAGGCTTTTTATTTGGATGCTTGTTGTGGAGACAATTCTAAAGATACGTCGACTTTCCCGTGTGCAGGGCAAGTCGATCAAGGCGATCTGCCGGGAGCTTGGCATATCGCGGAAAGTGGTGCGGAAGGTTCTGCGCAGCGATGAGACGGAGTTCAAATATGAGCGGACCCGTCAACCTCAGCCGAAGCTCGGGCCCTGGCGCGATCAGCTCGATGGAATGCTGCTCGCCAATGAGGCCAAATCCTCTCGCGAACGGCTGACACTGATCCGGATATTCGAGGACTTGCGCGACCTCGGCTACGAGGGCGGTTACGACACAGTCCGGCGCTACGCCCGAACCTGGGCGAAGGAACGCGGCTCCGTAACGGCGGAAGCCTACGTGCCGCTCTATTATGCGCCGGGCGAGGCTTACCAGTTTGACTGGAGCCACGAGATCGTCGTGCTGAACGGCGTGACGACGACGGTGAAGGTGGCGCATGTCCGGCTCTGCCACAGCCGGATGATGTATGTGAGAGCCTATCCGCGCGAGACGCAGGAGATGGTCTTCGATGCCCATGACCGGGCGTTCGCGTTCTTCGGCGGGGCCTGCACGCGCGGCATCTACGATAACATGAAGACCGCGGTGGAGACGGTCTTCGTCGGCAAGGAACGGCAGTACAATCGCCGCTTCCTGCAGATGTGCAGCCATTACCTGATCGAGCCGGTGGCCTGCACGCCTGCGTCGGGGTGGGAGAAGGGCCAGGTCGAGAACCAGGTCAATCTGGTGCGGGAACGCTTCTTCACGCCGCGGCTACGCTTCAAATCCTACGATGAGCTGAATGGCTGGTTACTGGACAAGTGCATCAGCTATGCCCGCGCCCACAAGCATGTCGATCAAACGGAGCGCACGATCTGGGAGGTGTTCGATGGGGAACGGCCGCACCTGGTCGGCTATCCCGGCAAGTTCGACGGCTTCCACGCAGTGCAGGCCTCGATCGGCAAGACCTGCCTCGTGCGTTTCGACAACAACAAATACTCGGTGCTGTCCACGGCAGTCGGCCGCCCGGCCGAGATACATGCCTATGCCGATCGCATCGTCATCCGGCAGGATGGCGTGGAGATCGGCCAACACGATCGCTGCTTCGGCCGTGGCGAGACGATCTATAATCCGTGGCATTACGTGCCGGTCCTGACCCGCAAACCGGGAGCGCTGCGCAACGGTGCGCCATTCCACGACTGGGTTTTGCCCGCCGCCATGGAGAAGGTGCGCCGCCGGCTGAAGGCCATGCATGACGGCGACCGGCAGATGGTGTCGATCCTCGAATGTGTGGGCCTGGACGGACTCCCCGCCGTCGAAGCGGCCTGCCAGGAGGCGCTCGATCAGGGCGTATTCTCGGCTGCCGTCATCATCAACATCCTGGCCCGCAAGCGTGATCCGCAGCCGGCCGCCATCCTTTCCATTCCCGACGTGCTTCGCCTGACCCACGAGCCTCTGGCCGATTGCGCCCGTTACGACAGCCTTAGGAGGGCAAGCTGATATGGAACGATCCCAAATCCTTGACATGATGGGCACGCTGAAGCTGTTCGGCATGCGCAGCGCCTATGACGAGATCATGGCCTCCGGCATCAAGCGGCAGCACGAACCGCCACGCATCGTCGGCGACCTACTTCAGTCGGAGATCGCCGAGAAGCAGGCGCGCTCCATCAAATACCAGATCACCGTCGCCAAGCTGCCGCTGGCCAAGGACATCGACGACTTCGACTTCACCGACACGCCGGTCAACGAAGGGCTCGTGCGCCAGCTTGCGACAGGAGCCTTCCTCGCCGAGCAGCACAATATCGTTCTGGTCGGCGGAACCGGCACGGGGAAGTCCCATTTGTCCATCGCGCTCGCACGCGCCCTAATCCGCAACGGCGCACGCGGCCGCTTCTTCAACGTCGTCGACCTCGTCAATCGGCTCGAGACGGAGGCACGTAGCGGAAAGCAGGGGCGGCTGGCCGACTTCATCACCAGGCTCGACTTCGTCATCATGGACGAACTCGGCTACCTCCCATTCGCTCAGGCCGGCGGCCAGCTCCTCTTCCATCTGATCAGCAGGCTCTACGAGCGGACCTCGATCATCGTCACGACGAACCTGGCGTTCGGCGAGTGGCCGGCCGTCTTCGGCGACGCCAAGATGACCGCCGCCCTCCTCGACAGGCTAACCCACCATTGCGAAATCGTTGAGACCGGGAATGAATCCTGGCGCTTCAAAAACCGCTCTCAAAGCTAAAGCCGAAAAGACAAACAACCCGCGCCCGCAGGCCCCTGCGCTAAATGGAGAGCTCCGGGCCTACGCGCGCTGACCCGATGCAACCAGAGGCAGGGGTCCCTTTTGGGAGCCGATAAGGGGTCCCGTTACGATGCCGATTGACAGCTGGAGCTGGCGTATCCGCCGACAAACAGGACTATCAGGAATATCATGATGGCGGCAACGAGCAGAGATGCGCGCAGCCTCGTATCAGCCGATGCCGTAAAGATCTGCGCCACGGAATTCCCCTGAATTCGCCCTCGCAATGAGGTCAAACGAAAACCGGGGTTGAAAGTTCCACCATCTGTAGTGTCGGCCGCAGATGGCGCATTCCATCCCGTTTGCCTGGAACAATGCGGACCACCGGCAGTTTTTAAGACCAAGGCGGATCGTCTTTGGCGCTATCGCCGTAAAATACATCCCAGAAGGAGGCCCCGCTATGAAACATCAGCAACCTCGTGAAGGCGCGCCGGGAACGACGGATCAATCGCCGCGATGGGAAGGACCGGCTGGATCAAAGCCGGCTGGATATCTACCGGCCAAGGATGGCGGTGAAAAAGCGCGCGATGCCCACGGCGAAAATATCGATCATCCACGCAAGCGCCGCGTATCCGACGCACTGAAACAAAAGGGCGACGATTGACGATGCCGCCAGGCCATGGCGCCGCCACGAAAACTGCCAAGAAGTGGCGCAAGCTTCCGATTGGTCGCGATGAGAAGGATTTTGACCTCGGCCTGAATCAAGGCGTATTAGACGGGCCACAGTGAAATTGCATGGCCGTTTGAGACGATGCTCACGGCTATTGCTTAATCAGTCTCCGTAGGCCTCGTTTCCTCCAGCACAAAGCGCATCAATAGTCCCTTCAGTTCAGGCTCGCGCACACGGCGGGCTGCCTCTTCCGGCACCATCCATTCAATTGTGCGCTGCCCGCTTTCAGGAAACTTTCCACATTGTTTTCGGACTTCAAGCAGGTGAACTTCGACCACTGACGGTATCGTCTGCCTGTCAGCCAGCATCTTCAAATATGTGAAATATCCGAATATCCCCTTTTTGACCTTGCCCTTGACGCCTGCCTCTTCCCAGGCTTCTCGTTGCGCCACCTGACCGCCATCAAGCCCTTTAATCGGCCATCCCTTCGGGATCATCCATCGTTTGGTCTCTCGTGTGGTGATAAGCAGCACTTCACGCGAATTATCGTCGCGATGCCGAAAGCATAACGCACCATATTGCTCGGCCATCTCTCCGGCGGCGATGGTCTCTATATGCGGAGCAAGTCGCGCAAGATGGGGTCGGCGGTTTGACATGACACCTCTAACTTACTGGCCTAGGGGCCGGCATGACATCGAAACCGATAAGCTCCCCTCAATGCTCTCGCACGAAGCGTATTCGTGACCGGGGAGTCCCCGGACGGTGCGCTGCTTCCGCAACGCACCGAATGTAACCATGTTTCATGCGGCCTTTCTGGCCTTCGCATTGGCCGCCGTTTCGGCGAGTTTCGTCAGCTTCTGATCCGTCGCTTTTTCTTCCTCCAGCGTCTGCTGCAGGAGAGTGACGGCATCCTTCAGATCGAGTTGCGTGGCCCATTCAATCAGCGTGCCGTAGCGGGCAATTTCGTAGTGCTCGACGGCCTGCGCCGAAGAGATAAGACCGGCATCGAGCGCGGGCGTGCCTTTGAACTCCTCGATGATCTCGTCGGCCTCGGCGATAATGCCCTGGATTGCTTCGCAGGTCTTTCCGCGCGCTGGCTTCCCAAGCAGCTCGAATACCTGCTCCAAGCGTTCCACGTGGCCCTGGGTTTCGTCGCGGTGATGAAGGAAACCTTGTTTGCCCTCCTCCGCCTGTGCCGCGCGTGCCATCTTTGGCAATGCCTTTAGAATCTGCTTCTCGGCATAGTAGATGTCTTTCAATGTTTCCAGAAAGAGATCATTCAAAGTCTTCTCGGATGCCATCTGGAGTCCTCCAACATTTTTTGAGAAAAGATCATTTTGAAGCAGCGCGCCGATGGGCCGGTCTTTTGCGCGCGATGTCTTCTCCTTTGGGTTCTTTTTGAGATCTTCATTGGTCTCACCCCCCGAACAGACGGCCAGAAGATTGGTTCCCGTCTCATTCCTGGAAAAATGTTGTCAGCACCGCCCTGAATGGAAAATTGCTTTCTGACCTAGCGATGCGCCAACGCAAACGCCACGATGTCGTCACCGTTGCGCGACTGCAAGCCGCCGTGCCCACCAGCTGCAACGACGACATATTGCCTTCCGTCTGAGCCAAGATAGGTCAAGGGGGTGGCGTTTCCACCTGCCGGCAGGTGAAACTGCCAGACGACCTTTCCCGTCTTGCCATCGAGCGCGCGGATATATTGATCCGTCGTCGCGGCGATGAAGATCAAGCCGCTACGTGTCGCAACACTCCCGCCCATGCTGAATATTCCCGTGGGCAGACCAAAGGGCCGACGCAGTCCAAATGGCCCCATATCCTCCGTCGTTCCAAGGGGACGCTGCCATGCGACCTTTCTCGTCAACAAATCGATCGCCTGCATCTGACCCCAAGGGGGGCGGGTACAAGGAATGTCAAGCACACCGAGCCAAGCTTTGACGACAATGGAAAAAGGCGTGCCATGCTCGGGATTATTTTGGAAGTCAGGCTGCGGATATGGCTGCTTCCATCCGCCCCATGGCGCGAAGAGCCCTTTGGCGAGAGCAGACGCATAGGGCAGCATCTGCAGTTGAAACGGCATGAATGTCGCATTGATAAACAAGAGTTTGCGTTCCGGATCGACCGTCGCGCCATACCAATCGGAGGTCCCGTCGAAGGCCGGCCAGCCGATGGTCGGTTTCAATCCTGGCGGCGTAAACAAACCGTCGTCCCGCATCCGCCGAAAGGAGATCCGGCAGAGAAGCTGATCGATGGGAGTTGCACCCCACATATCCGCTTCTCGAAGCTTGGGCGCGAGCAATTGCGGCATGCCGGTCGAGAAGGGTTGTGTGGGCGAATAGCGTTCGCCCGGTATATCGCCCGGCGGTACCGGCCGCTCGTCGACCTCGGCCAAAGGATGGCCATCGCGGCGGTCAAGGAGAAAAAGCTGGCCCTGTTTGCTGGTTTGAACAAGCGCTGGGATACTACCGCCCCTATCGTCGGGGAGATCGACAAGCGATGGCCCCACGGGAAGATCGAAGTCCCAGAGATCATGATGCACGGTCTGAAAATGCCACCTCTCCTGCCCGGTAGTAAGGTCCAGCGCCACCAGCGAGCTTGAGTAGCGGTCGTCGAAAGATCTGCGCTGCCCTCCGAAATAGTCCGGAGTTGCGTTGCCCAGGGGCACGAAGACGAGGTTGAGCTTTGGATCGGCCGTATAGACGCCCCAGCCGTTCGGCGTTCCACGTGTATAGGTTTCATCTGCGCCCAACGGCTTATTAGCGGGATTCTTTCCCATGTCCCAAGACCATGCAAGTCGCCCGGTGTTTGCGTCAAAGGCACGTATCACGCCTGAAGGCTCGCCGACGGTCTGATTGTCGTAGACCCATCCTCCCAGAACTATACGCCCGTTCAGGACAAGCGGCGGCGAGGAAATGAAATGAAACCCTGGCGGAACCGGCCCCATGTGATCGCGCAAATCGACCATTCCCCGCTCACCGAACCGCGCGCAGGGCTTGCCCGTATCGGCATCGAGTTCGAATAGCCTTGGAAGATCCGATGCCGTCGAGATTATGCGGTGCGCGCATGGTCCCGAGGATGCCATGGACGAGGCGTCGTAATATGAAACCCCGCGGCAAGCTTGATAGACATTGTGCGACATGTCGCCGCCCGGATCATAACGCCATTTCAGCTGTCCCGTCGTTGCATCGAGCGCGATAACCTCGCGATGCGGCGTGCAGAAATAAAGGCTATTTCCGACCTTTATCGGGGTCGCCTCAAAGCTGAACTCCCTGCCTTTGGAATTCTCACCCGGCCTCGGCTTGTCGCCTGTCGAAAACGACCAAGCCTGTTCCAAGAGATTGACATTGTCAGGCGTGATTTTGTCGAGAGACGAATACCGGTCTCCCGCCGGCGTGCCTCCGTAGTAGGCCCAATCGCCTGCTGAACCAGCATCGCTCTGATCTCCATCCATGAGCTGCCAGTGGGCGGGATCGCCGAAATTGATGGTTCTGGCTTCGCTGATCCGATAACCCGAGCCAAAGACGAAGATCAGGATCGCCAATGAAAAAACGAGATTGGTGACAAGGATTATTCTTGCCCTTGCCAAGCGCTCGATGCGACCGGCAATCCAAGGGGACCAGATCCATAAGCCAAGAACCGCCGGAGCGACCAGTCTCGGGATAAGCGCCCAGCCATCAAAAGCGGATTCGGTCAGAGCCCATGCCAGCGTCCCTATCAGCAATACCGTGTAAAGCCATGGACCGAAGACGCTTCCCCTGGACAACAGCACTGCAACACATAAAAGGATGATACCAGCTATCAGATAATAGGAAGTGCCGCCGAGTACGAGCAGCCATGCGCCAAGGCACGCAATGGTGATGCCGATTAGCCCGACGAGACAGGCCGTAAACATGAAAAGAACGCGCATCAAGCTCCTCCCGTTGGCGCAAAGCACGGTCAAGCGTTCAACCGGTTAGAAGAAGTGAGCCATCTCACTTGTTCTCGGAGGCAAGCTCTCCTGGCTTGAATCTCCCTGGCTTGGCTTCTTGTGAGGGAATGGCCTCCGACGACGTGGGAGCTGGGCGGGTTTCATCCTCCGACTCCGGCACCACGCCGGCATGATGGTCATCAGACGATGTTTTCGGGAGATCTTCGTCACGGGCCTTTAGCTCACGTTCCGCATCCAACCAATGGCGCAACTCCTGCCCATTCGGCTTTCCCTCCATTTCCCACCTGGCATAGGCAGCCTTTCTGATGTCCTCTTTTGTCATCGGAGAGTCCTTTCACAGATACCGACATCCAACTGCGCCGGAGCCGCGGAGTTCCCGAATGGACCATGTCCTCAACGAATCCGGTCGGCGATCGATTATGGGAAATCCTTCTGTATTTATGCTGGCTCATGCGCAGGGGGTCGAGCTAACCATCGCCGTTATCATTCCGCAGACAGAAACTCTTCGACCGTCACAATTTCGGCCTGTACGGAAAATCGCCTTTCAAACAGCGTCAGCGCTGCGTCGTGCGCATCGTCATCACCACTGCATACGGCATCCCTCAGGATGATAACGCCATAACCGAGATCAATGGCGCCAAGTGCCGCGGCCAGGACGCAGACGTCCGTCTCTCCCCCGCTTATGACCAGAGTGTCGACGCCTTGACGGGACAATATCCGATGGAGACGACCATCCACCCACGGCGAATAGGTGAATTTGTCAAATATGCGCGCCGGCGGCGTCAAGGCTCGAAAGACTGGAAGCACGTCTATCAACTCTTGAGGCAGCTTGCCGGCGGTCATCATATTCCATTTCTCGTAATAGGCCCGCCATTTGCCGGGCATGATGTCCGGCTGTGCTGGTGGCATGAAGCGCGTGAAAATCGTCCGCTCGGGAAATCGCCCCGCCACCTCCACAACCTGATCCAGCGTGCGGGCCATCCAGGGCACCTGCCAGGGTGTTGGTTCAAAGAACATGCATTGCATGTCGATGCACAAATGCAGCCAGGTTTTCATCCCGCCATCATCCAGCAAACAGGAATTCAGCCGCGATATTTGCCCTCGTTCATGTCACGCGGATCATAATTGAGATCCCAGTCCTTTTCGGGTTCAGTCGATCCAGGTGGGGTCTTGTTTACAGTTGCGTCGCTGGAACCGGTAATGACCCTTGGCTTGGCGCTCGCAACACCGTCGCTCTGGCTGCCATGCAACAGCTTTCGATACTGACCTTTGGCGTCCTGAGCGGGATCTCCCCTCTTCTTTCCGCCTGGATTGTTCGATTTGGCCATTGTGACACCTCGCTTGTTTGTCGGAACTCATTGGAAGCTGGATTTCTAATGTTCGGCCGAGCCCGGGCGGGCTGTTTTTGCATGCTGGTGCGCCAAGATGCTGGCCGGTGTTATGTTCGCCACCGCAGCTTGAAGCTTGTTCTTCCAGCCGCTCACGACATCCGCTTCACCGTCCATCATCGCATCGAAGCCGATCCTGGCGACTTCCGCAGGACTATCCTTGCTTGCCTGGCCTATTTCCGTGTCCATCAAGCCGGCCCGCTTGAAAAAATTCGTGTCCGTTGCCCCAGGCATCAGGCAACTGACCGACACGCCGGTACCTTTCAATTCTTCCCGTAGCGCGAACGAGAAGCTATTGATAAAGGCCTTGGTACCATTGTAGATCGCCTGGTAAGCGCCCGGCAGGAACCCGGCAATCGAGCCGGTCAGCAGAATGCGGCCATTGCCCCGGCTTCTCATCTGATTTCCGACGTGCTGGACCAGATACACGGTTCCGACGATATTGGTATCAATGACCTTTCTGACGCGGGTAAAGTCTTGATCGAGAAATTGCCGGCCCAACCCCTGTCCGGCATTTGCCATGAGCAAATCGACTGGCCGACCGCTCGCGGCGATGCTTGCTAGAAGCGCATCAACTCCGGATTGTGTCGAAAGATCGGCCTGCACCGCCTGAACGTCGCCGCCAAATTTTCTGAGTTGGGCGGCTGCGGTTTCGATATCGCTTTCGTCGGCCGCCACGATGAGATTGTAACCGTCCTCGGCGGCGCACGCCGCCAGTTCATAACCGATACCGCTCGAGGCGCCCGTGACGACAGCCAGTCCATTTTTCAAAGCCCGTTTGGCCATAAGCCTGCTCCTTCTCAAGGTTTGAGCACGACTTTCACGCAACCGTCCTGTTTGTCGCGAAAAAGCTTGTAAAGGTCAGGCCCATCTTCAAGGCCCCCGCGATGCGTGATGACGAAGGAAGGATCGATTTCGCCCTTTTCGATACGTTCCATCAAAATGGGCAGGTAATGTTGCACCGGCGTCTGAGCCATCTTGAAGGTCAGGCCTCTATTGATCGCCGACCCCATGGGAATCTTGTCGAGATATCCGCCGTAAACGCCGACGATCGATACGGTGCCGAAGTTGCGGCAACAATGGATGGCCTGGCGCAAGACGTGGGGCCGGTCCGTACCCATGAAGGTCGCGACCTTGATGCGATCCCATCTCGAATCCCAACTGGCGGAAGCCTCGGCCTCGGTTCCCACCGCGTCAATACATGCATCGGCACCACGTCCTCGGGTCATTTCCATGATACGGTCATAGACATCTTCTTGCAGGAAATTGACCGTCTCGGCGCCGCCAGCTTCAGCCAATAAAAGACGCGCTGGAACGGTATCGATGGCGATAACGCGTTCAGCACCTAGCAGGAAAGCCGATCGGACGGCCATTTGACCCACCGGGCCACATCCCCAGATCGCGATCGTATCGCCTTGCTGAATACTGCAGAATTCTGCCGCCATATAACCGGTCGGGAAGATATCGGAGAGAAACAGGACCTGTTCGTCATCCAACCCATTTGGAACCTTGGCTGGCCCGACGTCACCATAGGGAACGCGCAGATATTCGGCTTGGCCGCCGCTGTAGCCGCCAAGGAGGTGAGAATAGCCGAACAGGCCGGCTGGCGAATTTCCCCAAAGCTTCGTTACCTTCGAACGATCGGGATTTGTCCGCTCGCAGCCGGAGAAGAAACCGCGCTTGCAAAAAAAGCATTCGCCGCAGGCGATCGTGAAGGGAACGACCACGCGGTCTCCGACGGCTAGCGTCGAAATCCCCTTGCCGACCTCGACGACCTCCCCCATGGTTTCATGACCCATGATATCGCCGCTTTCCATGGCGGGCATCACGCCATCATAGAGATGGAGGTCGGAACCGCAGATCGCGCACGCGGTTACCTTTATGATGATGTCGCGTTCATCTTCCAACCGAGGATCGGGAACACTCTCGCACCGTATGTCATGCTTGCCGTGCCAGGTCAGTGCTTTCATCGGTTCCTCCAACATCTCGATGCTGCGCCAAACAACCGGCCTGCAACGATGTTCCCATGCGACCGAAATTTGGCGGCCGGAGCTCACGACTGAGCAACCGAGGGGATACCCGGCGCACCATCGCCGGTATCGATTTGGGGAGATGTTCGACTGCTGCAAATCCTCGACATCCGCAAAGCCTGTTTTGAAAAAGGAACTTTCGAGTCGGAAGGAGGTTTGGATGTGAAATGCTGGTTTCTAGCGCAGGGAAAGTGCTGCCATGCCCGTCTTCGAAAAGGGAAAATTCGGTGCTTTGATTGCCTATATCATATTGGCGGTGCTTATCGGCTGTGTGCTGGTCGCGGGGGCCCTTTTCTTTCATCGACATGAGCCACAACGGCCCGGTCAGCCCTCGCCCCATGCCCTGGATCAATCCCAATAGTATGAAGAAAAAGCCGGTGACCGTTCGATCGCGATCGGCGTCTCCCGCCAGACGCGCCATGAATCCAATCCGGCCTAGCGGCCCTTGAATTCATGACGCGCCTCAGGAGGCGGCTCGCTAGCGGATTTGCGAGCCAGGAGGGACCGGCGTTGACTTCCCTCCGGCGGCCGAACCCTCATGAGCGGGATTTGTTCCTGAATGGAGATAAATATCGAACCAATACCGGGCGGATAAAATGCTGCGCAGATCACGCTCGGCTTCAGGCGCGAAAACCCAAGGCTCTTGGTCCTCCAGCGGCTAAGATCTTCTACACCACATTGTTCAACGCCGAGGCCAGCATTCCCGCATGCTCCGCGACCAGTTTCGCTGGTACCGCCATTGGTTCGGAACAGCGCAGGCGGTACCGACGGCCGCTCGCCGATAAATCCACGCTTTTACGGCAACCATCCGTATCGCTGCAAGTTGGGAGGAAATGGAGGCCGAGGCGGTTCAAAACACTGTACAGTCAGGCAAGGAGTTTGTAGGTCGTCTTGGTCCTGACATGGAAGCGATATCATGGTTCGCAGCTACAGCAAGATGTTTGCGGGCAAGCGGGTACTCATCGTCGAAGATGAGTATTTGCTGGCCGACGAAACGCGCCGCCAGCTCAAGAAGTTGGGAGCGACTGTCATTGGCCCCACCGGTCGTGTTGACGTTGCGCTGGAACTGATTGATGACGAGAAGATAGATGTTGCTATTCTCGATATATATCTCGACGGAGAACTGGTGTTCCCAGTTGCGGAGAGACTACAGGAGCTCAATATCGCTTTCATCTTTGCTACCGGATATGATCCTTCCATCGTACCCGCGTCGTTCAAGGGATTTTTATTGAACGAAAAGCCTTTCGAATTGGAGAAGATCGCACAAGCGCTCTTTGGTCCGCGCCCTATCGGTATGTGAAAATAAGGTGTCGCATCTGATCTTGCAGCCCCCTGACGGCGACGTGGACCGCCGCCCATGAGCTGGGAGGGGTGAATGTCATTTCTCCTCCGTCAGGTCGAGTCAACATCTTCGACAGTTCTACATCGAAGCAGGCGAGTATCGGGTCCCGCGCCATCGAGGCTTCATGGTTGTTCACGGCGTGCCACCGCGCCCAATTTGATCTCTACGTCAAAAAAGCGGACATAAACTTCCAAAGACTTCGTCCCCACTTCGTTCGACACATGAACCTTTGCTGGCTTGTAATCTTCTGACCGCCCGGCTCGCTCGGCCGCGTTGATGCGCGTGGATCAGCTTTGCATTCACTTTGAATTCACGCAGAGCGAACTATGATCGGATAACCTGAGCTAGGCTGGCCAATGAACGATCCGACACCTGCATATAGTAAAATGTTTTCCGGCAAACGGCTCTTGATCGTCGAGGACGACTATTTCCTTACAGAACGGACTAGCCGGAAGTTGTGTTCATTGGGAGCTATTCTGATCGGCCCGATGACTGATGTCCCGCACGCTCTCGATTTGATCGAAGGCGATCGGGTGGATGCGGCGATTATCGACATTCGGCTTGATCCAGATCTGGCGTATGCGATGGCTGAAGCGCTTGAGGAAGTTGGGCTTCCCTACGTATTTGCCATCGCGGATAACCCGCCCCCTCAATTTTCCGGCTTCGTCCTACGGGAAAAAGTTGATGATATCGAGCATATCGCCACGGCGTTGTTCGGTGCGCGACGGCTCGATGTCTGAGAACCGGAGTGTCAATAAAGGTCCTCATCAAGCTGCGCCGCGAGCTGCTGACGAGCTCGGTTGATGCGACTTTTTACGGTGCCTATCGCACAACCGAACTTCGTGGCGGCATCTTCGTAGGAGCGGCCTTCGATCACCACATACTCCAGTACTATACGATAGTGTTCCGGTAGGCGGTTGCACGCCCGCTGCAGTTCCTTTGCACGGATCGTCCATTCCTGCGACGCTGGTGCGACGCCAAAGTCTGATATGCATTTCTTGTTACCCGGAGCCTCGCGTTTGGCGATGCGGAACTTTGTGCAGAATGTGTTGCGCATGATGGTGAATAGCCAAGATTTCAACCGGGTGTCAGGATCGAACTGGTCGATATTGGCCAGAGCTTTCGTCAGCGTCTCTTGAACCAAGTCATCGGCATCCGTCGAATTTCGGTGAAATGTTCTGGCGAAAGCGCGCAGGGCTGGAATGAGCTCCACGACTTCAGCCTGCAAACGATTGGAACGGGACAAGTGGATCACGGTATTCTCCTTTGCCGTATCGCTCATTCAACAGCTCTGCTCCGGATGCAGACCTGACGTCTCGAGCGACGCCAGATGCACCCTGTCGTTGATTTCACATGAAGTTTACTTCGCGTGGTGACATTCGCCGCATTAGGGAAATGACCCAAGAGCATTCTGAGGTCCACTCAACGCTTTCACACTTCAAAGGAACGGCTCCATGCCCAGCATGTTCCATGAAATAAGGGGAGAATCTTTCGGATGGCTGCGCATCCTATGCGGCCCTTCCAAAGACGGCACACGAGACCTCGGCGATGTTCGGTATCCAAATCCGTCGGGATCTCGGAGGCGAAAGCAAACCCGGAGCATTCATGCGCCTAGACGCTTCACCCTTATCTCCCGTCCTGCGGGCAAATTCGAGGAGGTTTTTCAACCATAAAACGATGGGTGCTGCACCGCAGGAGATATACCTCCGGTTCCGGATTTTGCAGCATTGTAAAACCCGCGCTGCGCAGCATCGCCTC
Source organism: Rhizobium sp. AB2/73 (assembly GCF_020871915.1). NCBI lineage: Bacteria > Pseudomonadati > Pseudomonadota > Alphaproteobacteria > Hyphomicrobiales > Rhizobiaceae > Rhizobium > Rhizobium sp. AB2/73. Next base: position 340,784 of record NZ_CP067073.1, read on the forward strand.
CGTCGCCGCCTTGTTCGGTATGAACCAGTTTGTCGGATCCCCAGCATAGCGATTTTCGACGAAGAACAGCTTCGGATAATCAGGACGGCTGAAAATCTCTTTGTCCTCGAAGTCGTAATCGTCTTTCAGTTTCGGTGTATCGTCGACTCCGCGCTGCATGCATTGAAACAGCATCAGATCCTTGACGACATGCTCGCGAAGAAGGTCAAGCGCCAGGAGAGGATGACGCAGATGATAGAGGACGCCCATGAAAATAACGAGATCAAACTTCTCGCCTAGCTGTGCGACCTCATAGACGGACATTTGCCGGAAGTCGATATCAACGTCGGCCTGCTTCGCCACGAACGCGGCCTGCCGCAGATAATGCGGATCCGTATCGATCGCCACCACGCGGTCTGCATTGCGCCGTTTCATCTCAAGCGAATAAAATCCCGCGTTGCAGCCGATATCGAGAACGGTCTTGCCCGTCAAATCCGCGGGAATGACGTCCTTGAAGCGCCGCCATTTAAAGCTCGGATAATCCCCGAGAAAATGATCGGGCGCCGTTTCGATGCCCCTTATCCGCAGATTGTGAAACCATGGCGCCAGTTCGGCAATCTGGCGCCGCAACTCCTCTTGGCTCTGCATGATCACGCTCCGATTGAAAGACCGGTCGGACGCCGGATCGGCACAGCCTTACGACGTGCACGGTGGATAAATTGCGGTTCGTGAAGCGCCTGACGAAACCAGGCAATGGTATAGTCCAGGCCTTCGGCGAGAGGGACCTTCGGCTCCCAGGACAAGAGCTGCTTTGCCCGAGCTATGTCAGGCCGCCGGCGCTGTGGATCGTCGGTAGGCAACGGCCGATAGGCGATGCTCGAGTTTGTCGGCACCATCTCCAGGATCATATGCGCAAGTTCCTTGACGGTGAACTCGCCGGGATTGCCGAGATTGATGGGCAAGCCGGCGTTTGGCTGCACATTCATCGAGCGGATCAGGCCATCGACCAGATCGGACACGTAGCAGAAAGATCTCGTCTGGCTGCCATCCCCGTAAATCGTCAGAGGCTCATGCTGCAGCGCCTGGACGATGAAGTTGGAGACGATACGCCCATCATTGGGCTGCATGCGAGGGCCATATGTATTGAAGATGCGCACGACGCGCGCGTCGACGGAACCCGCACGCAGGCTATCGAAGCAAAGGGCCTCCGCGGCACGTTTTCCCTCGTCGTAGCATGCGCGCGGTCCGATGCAATTGACGTGACCCCAATAATCTTCCTGCTGCGGATGCTCCTCCGGATCGCCATAGACCTCGCTCGTGGAGGCCTGCAGGAAGGATGCGCGGTGACGCTCTGCCAGTTTGAGGAGATTCCCCGTTCCGGCCACGCTGGTCATCATCGTGTGTATAGGGTCGGCTTGATAGAATGGCGGAGAGGCCGGGCACGCCAGATTGTAGATTTGATGAAGCGGCTCGGCGATCTCGAGCTCTTCGCATATGTCATGCTCGATAAGCGTGAAGTTAGGGTTATTTTGCAATGGCTTGATATTATCGGGCGAGCTTGTCAAAAAGCTGTCGACACAAATGACCCGATGGCCGCCGGCCATGAGCGCATCGCAAAGGTGAGAGCCGACAAAGCCTGCGCCTCCAGCAACGAGAATGTTCTTTTTGATTACCTGCCGCATGCAATTTCTCCTTTGGATTGCTACGCTAACGCACGTTGGCCTACTCGATTTTGCGGCAGGCCCTCCGCCAGAAGGTTCGCCAACTGCCTGGCGCGGGCACGGCCGGTGTGATTACCATGGACGATGCGCCGCGCGAGATCCGCCATTCCGCGCCTCGCCTCCTCCGAAAGGCCGGTCAGCGCGCCGACGACATCTGCCGTGTCATGCGCGATCAAGATGGAACGATCTTGTGGGAAAAGCTCATCGAGGCCGCGCCAGAAATCGCTGATGATCGGCGTGCCGCAAGCGGCCGCCTCAAACAGGCGCACGCTCGGCGACCAGCCCGCTTCGATCATGTCGGATCGGGTAATATTGAGGGTAAATCTTTGCCGGCTGTAGAAGGACGCATGATCGGCGGGCGCGAGATGTTCGATGCGAGTTACGTTCTCGGGCCAGTCGATATCAGCGGGAAATTGCGGCCCGGCAACGATAAAGCGCATATGCGGCAGCTGCCGCGCCGGCTCTATCAGAAGCTTCTGTAATTTCTCCTGCCGGTCGCGGCTGTAGGTGCCAAGATAGCCGAGATCCCAAAAGGGTTCCTCGCCCGTATTCCTGTAACGCCGCTCATCGACGGAGCAATAGAGAGCCTCCGCGCGTGAGACGCCAAACTCCGTCATCAGCCGATCGAGGACACCTCCCCCCGAAAAAGACAGGTAGAGATCGAACAGCGGCATTTGACGTCCGGCGATATATTCCTGGTCGTCCTGTCCAAGTTTCGCAAGCGTGACCGGTGTGTCGATATCATAGAAGCATAAGAGCCGAGGCTTCAGCGCGGCAACCGTATCGATCACCGCTACGCCATCCGGCACATAGGAACCGATGATGACGGCATCGGCGGCGGTCAATCGCCGCTCAAATCGGCTCCTGAGTTCATCCATACTGTCGTAATAAGAAAGCTCACAGAAATCCGCATCGAGAAGGTCTCTATGCGCGGCATACCAGGGAACATCCCGCTCGAGGAAAAGCACGTGATGTCCTTCGGCATGGAGGCCTCTGATCAAGGAACGGAACGTGGTTGCATGACCGTTTCCCCAGGAGGAAGACAGCGAAAGGCCCAATATCACGATATCGAGTGCACGGCTCATTCGGCGGCCTCCTTGCTTGCGAAACGGGACCTTAGGAGTTGATCGACTTCGATAGCCCGATGTCGGTACGTGTGCGCGCCGAGCACCCGCGCGAGCGCTCTTTTGCCCGTCTCTGCCGCACGTTCGGGTGTCAAGCCGGACAGGATTTCACATACATCCCGGCCGTCACGCACAACGAACACCTCCTCGTTCGGCGTCAGAAAGTGGTCAATTCCTTCCCAATAGTCGGTGATCAGGCAGGCGCCGGCCCCGGCCGCTTCGAACACGCGTGTGGCGGGTGAAAAGCCGTTCTCGGCCATGCTCTCGCGCGAGATGTTGAGCACCGCTTTCGGCGTCGCGTTAAAGGCATTGTGATCGCGGGTCGGCACGTGCCCGATATAACCGACGTTGCTCGACATCGGTTTGTCGTCCCAGCCCGCGCCACCCAGGAGAAAGCGCTGCGAAGGCATAGCTGCGGCCGGCTCGAGAAAAAAGGCCTCGACCCGTGCTTCTCGATCGGGCAGGCGGTTGCCAAGGAAGCCAAGGGTCGCCTCGAAGCGGGGATCGGCGGTGACGGGATGATGTGTCTGCGGATCAAGCGCGTTGTAGATCGGAATGCATGCGGGCGCGCCAAGCCGCCGGTATTTTTTTATGACAGGCTCCCCGCCGCCATAGGTCAGAATCAGATCCAGGTCGGCAAGTGCCTTGCGAAGCGGATGATCCGCGGATGTCTGCATTTCGGCAAGCGTCGCCGGCGCATCCACATCCCAGAAAATTTTCAGCGCCTCCGGCCGGGCAGCCGTCATGACCTCCTGCAAAAGCAGATCGTCCTCGAAGCCGACGCCGCTCGTCTTGATGACAATATCGGCAAGGGCCGCGTCGACCGCAACCTTCTTCAAGGCAGCAATCGTCCCATCGTAAACGACCACCTCGCACCATTCCGGCGGATCGATATCGCGATGTTCCTGCCGCTGATAGACGTCCGGCTCGTAGAAGGTGATACGGTAACCCCTGGCCGCCAAGGCCTTCAGCAGACCGCGATAATAGGTGGCCGCACCGTTCCAATAGGCCGAAAGAAGGCTCGAGCCATAGAAAGCGATCTTCATTCCGCAACCTCCCGCTTATCCACTGCATTGTGCCGATCCAGAATGTTCAGGAGTTGGTCCACGCGATGACCGCAGGTGTGTCGGGTGCGTATGCGCTCCAGGCCGGATGCAATCATCGCATCAGCGAGCGCCGGGTCCGAAAGGACATCACGAATGAGGCGGGTCATTTCATCGCCGGTTCTGGCGACGAGAAAATCCTTTCCGGGCCGGAAAAGCTCCTCGCAATCATTCCATGGTGCGGATATCAGCGGAATTCCGCAGGCGAGCGCCTCGAAGACACGTATCGTCGGAATGCCTGGCAGGGATTCAACATAGGGGCGACGGGGAATATGCACGGTCACGCGGTTTTCGGCGAAGGCTCGCGGCACGTCGGCATTGGCGATCCAGCCGCCGTAATTGATGTCGGCGTTGCGCAGAGCGTCGAGCGCTGTCGGAGGATAGCGCACACCTCGCACGGTGGTCCTCAGTGCGTCTTTCCCAATACGGCTGGCAGGCTCGATCAGAAAGCGGCCGATCTCGGCGCTGCGTTCATCGTCGCCCCAATTGCCGATCCATATAAGATCGCCCTTCTTTTCCATGTCGGGCATCGGCCTGAACAACGCCTCGTCGGCGGCTTCGTGCCAAGTGAAGACATCGTTTCCCCATCCGGCCTTGAGGTAGCGCTGACGCAACGTCTCGCCAAAGGCGAGAATGAGATCATAATTCTCAAGATCGAGACCTGCGATTTCACTCCGTGCCGAAACGGCGCGATGGTGCGTGTCATGGAAGATGAGGGTGAAGCGCCCGCCGATCCGCCTAGCTCTACCAAGGCGCTGGACGAGTGCGGGATCCGTCCACTCGTGGACGACGACGACGTCCGCGTCGCCGATCGCCTCCTCGTGATCGAAGGCCCTGTCGTAGGAGAGTGACGTCAGCTGCGGAAATGTGCGACGGAAGGCTTCCAGCGCCCGCGGCCCCTGATCCATGAGGAGATTGCGGCGGCTCCAGGAATCGGAAGGCTCCAGGGCGATAGCACTATGACCGCGCTCGAGGAGCTCGCGCATGATTCCGCGCAAGAAATGCGCATTGCCATGGTTCCAATCAGAAACGAGAGAGTGCGTGTAGAATACGAATTTCATGGATGCACCGCCTCTCTCTCCTCGGCATGCTGCATGGCGCTTGCGTAAACATCCAGAAGCGACCGGCACTGATGGTCGAGCGAATAGGCCCGCGATCGATTCTGTGCTGACATAGCCTGCTCTTTCCGCAGCCTTTCGTTCTGCGCCAGCAAATCGATCGCATCGGCAAAGCCGGCGGCGTCGTGGGGATCTGCAAAAAGCGCTGCCCCGTCCCAAAGCTCGCGATAGGTCGGAATATCCGCCAAAACGAGGGCAGCTCCGGCACGGGCTCCCTCAAGCGCAGCCAGTCCGAAGGGTTCGTAGAGTGAGGGCGACACGACGATACCGGCCTGAGCCATAACGGCAGCGACCTGGTGATGATGCAATTCCCCTAGCTGAACGGCATGCTTGATGGAAAAATGCTGGCCGGACGGCCCATCCACAGTCCCCGCCATAAATATCTTCGAGCGCGAGAGGCGTGCGGCCTCATCCAGTACGGCACAATTCTTGCCGTCATCCCACCATCGGCCAACGGCCAGGGCAAAATTCTCCTTTGGAGTTGACCGAGCAGGGAGCTCGCTCGAATTATGGACGACCTCCAAATGGGAAATCGGCCCGTAACACGTTCGGAGCGCATGCGCATGGCTATGGCTCGGCGCAACGACGATATCGGCGCGGTCGAAACCTCGCCGGTTGCGCGAGAATTGCCATCTCCATGGATCGGGGACATCCGCGCCGCGCACGGATTGAAACCATGTCACCACGCATGAATGCGAAACAGCTACCACAGGCAGATCGATGTCGAGACCGGCAGCCTGCGACGGAAGATTGAGGTGAAGCAAATCTATCGAATAATGATCGACAAGGTGTTTAAGAAGATGAGGAATGATATCGAGCTCATCTTCATTTCCCACCGTCCAATCCAGGGGAGCATCCAGCCAAACCAATGGCCCGACTGCGATTGCTTCCTGCTCCTGTTCGGAGGAAGGCGATGGCCCAAATCCGGCGAACACCGTGTTGATGTCGAACCGCTGCAATCCCCTGGCGAGATCCATCGCGTATCGCCATACGCCGCCGACGGCATCCAGCGTCATGAGAACCGTCCGCGGCTTGCGAGCGTTAAGCCTATAAACCGGCGAAGGCATCAAATTGGATTGGCGGACATCGACCTCTCCATTCATGCCGAGGCCCTCCGAGCACGATAAGCATCGCCTAAGCGGTTGCTCACGAGCCAATCGCAAAGATCTCGAACGCCGCTGCGCCATGATATTTCAGGCGCCCAGCCGATGGCTTTGTGCAAGGCGCTGGTGTTCGTGACGAAGTAAAGCTGATCTCCAACGCGCCAGTCGGAATGCATTGTCGCAATCGGCCTGCCGATGATCCTTTCGATTTCCCTGAGCACGATGCGAATGCTCACGGCATTATCAGGCCCTCCTCCCAGATTGAAGGCCTTGCCCTTTGCTTCATCGATCGAGCTCAGCAGACCCCGATAAGCGCGCACGGCATCATCGACATGTAAGATATCTCGCACTTGTCGGCCGTCGCCATAAATCGAAATGGCTTCGTCGTTCAGCGCCCGGATCAGGAAATGAGCGACCCAGCCCTGATCTTCGGTGCCAAACTGTCGTGGGCCATAGATACAGCTCATGCGCAAAACGGCGGTAAGCGAACCGAAGGACTTGGCATAGTCGAGGACATATTGATCCGCGACCCCCTTGGAGCAGCCATATGGCGTGCAGAAATTCAGTGTGCGATCCTCGTCGAAGCCGTGCTCGCGCAGCAATTCGTCGGCGGGTATGTAGCGATCTTCCAATCCGGCCATCGCGATATCATGAATGTCGCCGTAGACCTTGTTCGTACTCGCAAAAATGACCGGTGCCCTGTTGCCGGCCTTGCGCACCGCTTCCAGCACATTGAGCGTTCCGCGGGCATTTGTCTCGAAATCATGGACGGGATGGTCGAGGCTGGTCGTCACCGCCGTTTGAGCCGCAAGGTGAAAGACCGCTCGTGCCCCCATGAAATAGGGCGCGATGGCATCGAAGTCGCGGATATCTGCGATTGCCGATTGAACGCGATCTCCATGATTGCTTTTCAGCCAGCGAAGATTCTGCTCGACGCCGGGCCGGCTGAGATTATCGAGGACGATCACGTCCTCACCGTCTCTGAGATAGCTGTCGGCGAGATTGCTTCCGATGAAGCCGCTGCCGCCAACGATAATGATGGGGCCTTCGGGTAATCTCATGATATGAGCCCTCGTTCCTTGAGATGCCGGGTCATCTCCGCGTTCCTGTCGATAGCTTCTGTCGTCAGAACCCAATCCGCAAAGGACTCGAGCGATCCATCGAGATGGTAACGCGGCTCGAAGCCGAGCAATTCTCTCGCTTTTGAAATATCGGCGAAGCAATGACGGATATCGCCGCTGCGGGATTTGCCGGTAATTTCGGGCGCCAATTCCGGGGTTCCCATGGCGGCGGCAAGCAGCATTGCCACCTGCGCTATGGTATAGGCTTGGCCGCTGCCGATATTGATGACGTGACCCGCCGCCGGTTTGCGCTCCAGTGCCAGGCGAAAGGCGCGCGCGACATCGCGCACATGAACAAAGTCGCGGCGCTGATTGCCGTCCTCGAAAATCATCGGCGGCTGGCCATTGGCAAGGCGCGACGCGAAATTTGCGAGCACGCCCGTATATGGATTGGAAAGCGCTTGACCGGCACCAAAGACGTTGAACAGGCGCAACGCCACTGCCTCGATGCCATAGGCGCGGCCGAAAATAAGCGTCTGGCGCTCTTGCGCATATTTTGTCAGCGCATAGATCGAGACCAGATCGACGGGTTTCTCCTCATCCGTCGGCGCGGGAAGAAGCTGCTCACCATTGGGGCTCAGCGGATCCCACAGACCTTCAGCGAGACGGCTGACATCGCGCCTTATATAGCCGAGGCGATGACCTACCGGCGAGACATACATGCCCTCGCCATAGACGCTCATCGAGGATGCAACGACAATTCGTCTGATCGGAAGGCCGATCATGGCTTCCAGAAGAACGGCGGTACCGAGATCGTTGGTACCGACATAACGGGCGATCTCATACATGGATTGGCCGACGCCAACTTCAGCGGCCAGGTGGATGACGGCGTCAACGCCTTTTAGAGCTTCACGAACCGCACCCTTGTCGCGCACGTCAGCACGAACAACATCCGCTGTATCCATGACCTGCTGAAAGCCGGAAGGACCATGCACCTGATCGATCAGCGCATCGAGAATGCGCACCTCATATCCATTTTCAAGCAGTTCTTCAGTGACATGCCGACCAATAAAACCGCATCCACCGGTGACGAGAACATGTGACATTGAACACCCTGGGCTGTTGAGTTGAGAGCTTTTTGATCGCCCCCTAACAGTGATCCCAAAGGAATGTTCCTGACACTATGACATCATTATCTTTGTAGACTTCGTCCATGATGCGCTACGATTTCGCCCGTCTGGTGACCTCCCTGTACCTGCCACCAAGCATCTTCATCATCTTCTGGAACAAGCCATGCGAATGCCAGTTAGGCACGCGTCTTAGATCCAATTCGACGATCGGATGGCTAGAACTCCCAGGAGAATATGAATGAACGCGATCACATCAGTGCAGGCAGACGACATGAAAGCGGCCGTCGTGACGGGCCCTGGGCAGCTGCACGTAGAACGCTTGGCTATGCCCGAACCTGCCGCCGGTCAACTACGTGTGAAATTGGAAGGCTGCGGAGTATGCGCCTCGAACCTGACGCCATGGTCAGGCCCGGAATGGATGCGGTTTCCGACGGAGCCAGGAGGACTGGGACATGAAGGCTGGGGGACTATCGATGCGATCGGAGATGATGTCGCCGGTTTTGCTGTTGGTGATCGCGTCGCGACTTTAAGTCAGCATGCATATGCCACCTACGATCTCGCCGATCAGGGCAACATTGTCCGGCTACCCGCCTGGCTCGATAATCGGCCGTTTCCGGGAGAGCCGTTGGGTTGCGCCATGAATATTTTCAAGCGATGCGACGTTCAACCGGGGCAGTTCGTCGCCATCGTTGGAATTGGCTTCCTCGGTGCCTTGCTGACCCAGCTGTGCGTGGCCGCCGGCGCGCATGTCATCGCGATTTCCCGAAGGCCATTTTCTCTGGAGGTCGCCAAACGCGCAGGGGCGCTCGAAACCATAGAGATGACGGACCATTGGCAGATTATCGAGAAAGTGAAGCAAGTGACGCGAGGGCAATTCTGCGATCGCGTGATCGAGGCCGTCGGTAAGCAATGGCCGCTTGATCTCGCAGCCGAACTGACGCGCGAGCGTGGACGCCTTGTCATTGCTGGCTATCATCAAGATGGCCCAAGGCAGGTCAATATGCAGTTGTGGAACTGGCGAGGGCTCGATGTCGTCAATGCTCACGAACGGGATTCGGCCGTTTATGTGCAAGGCATTCGCGACGCGATCGCGGCAATCGAAGCCGGTCGGCTCGATCCATGGTCTTTCCTGACTCACCGTTTTCCGCTTGAGCGGCTTGATGATGCCTTGAACATGACACGGGACCGGCCCGACGGCTTCCTCAAAGCCCTGGTTATATACCGATGAGCATCCGCGACGAACACGCTGGCCGTGGCCGTGTCAACGGCCGCCTCCGGCTTGGCTTTCTGGGTGTCGGCTGGATCGGCAGGCACCGCATGAAGGCTATCCTGGACACCGGGTTGGTCGGAAAGACGTTCATCTGCGACCCATCGGCGGAGATGGCGCGAACAGCTGCAGAACTTGCCGGGCAGGCCAAGATCGTACCTCGCTTCTATGATCTGCTCGCCGAACCGCTCGATGGGATCGTCATTGCCACCCCCAGCGCCTTGCACGCAGAGCAGACCGTTGCTGCTCTTGAACAAGGCATTGCCGTCTTTTGCCAGAAGCCGCTGGGCCGCACCCGAACCGAAGTCGAACAGGCGATTGCGGCGGCCCGGAAGGCGGACCGCTTGATGCAGGTGGACCTTTCCTACAGGCACACGAAGGCCATGAGCCTCATCCGTGACCTGGTTCGCAAAGGAGAGCTCGGCCGGATCTTCGCCGTCGATATGGTTTTTCATAACGCCTATGGGCCCGATAAACCCTGGTTCTACGACAGGCGACGCTCGGGCGGCGGCTGCGTCATGGATCTTGGGATCCATCTGGCCGACCTGGCGTTATGGACTCTCGATTTCCCGGCCATCGCCGGGGTTCAAAGCTGTCTTCTTCGAAAGGGGACTCCGATCCCTCCGGGCAGCAACGATGTGGAAGATTTCGCCTTCGCCACTATAACCTTGTCGAATGGCGTAACTCTCCGATTGGCCTGCTCCTGGGGCCTCAACGCTGGTTGCGATGCTGTTATCGGCATAAGCTTCCACGGAACGGAGGGAGGGGCCGTCATGCGGAACCTCAACGGTTCTTTCTATGATTTCGCCGCAGAACGACATAGCGGAACACGCACCGATCTCCTTGTCGAGCCGCCGGATGATTGGGGCGGCCGGGCGGCGGCGGCCTGGGCAACGCACTTGGCCAGAGACAACAGCTATGACCCAGCCTGCGAAGGCCTCATCAATTCTGCCGCGGTTATTGACGCGATATATGCCGCCGGGAGCGACGGCATCGGCAAATAGCGATTTTATGCAAGCAGCTGGAACCCGTGCCCCTCAGGCGAGTTCGATGCGATCTCAATGCATCAACTTATGGATCGCTACGATGCAATCGGGTGAAAGCCACGGCTCAGGCGCGTCGACGCAAGGCTCGGACGTTCTTTCCGAAACGACACTTCCGCGCTGGGTGGTTCGTTCATTGGCCGATAACGGCATCACCCGCTGCAACGAGGCTGCCGGCATGACTGACGACCAATTGCTGATGCTGAGAGGTGTCGGCATCCAATCCATCAAACTCATCAGAACGGCCCTGGGATACCGGACTGACATGCCTCGCCCGACTTCCGACACACCCCCATCCGCCGATGAGCCGTCAGCCATTAAAGATGGCGGAACGATCGGCCAGTAACGTGCGGATGCGCCCTTCGTAGCGCGCCACGGCATTCGTCAGGCGTCCTCGTTCGACAATATCCTGGCTTTGCGCCGCCAAAGACCAAAGGCCGATCTGAAATCCCAGATAACATGCCTCGAATACGTCAAGCACATCCTCGCGCGCATCGCGACCGCTTTCCGTTGCAACGATCTGAGCCAAATGCAGCCGCTGCGCCTTCGACAAGTCGAATTCCACGCAGGCGCCCGCGATATCCCAGGCGACATCCTGGCATCCGATGAGGTCATGAGAGGCATTGTGATCGAGCGCATCGGTTTTCATCAAACGGCCGTGTTGCCGCCTCACCCATTCCCATCGGTGAAGCCGATTATCCGTATCCGTCCGCCGCAAATATTTCGTCAGACGATGCGGCCGGCCGATCAGCCGCTCGACGTGATCGGCGATCTCGCTTCCGAGGGCTTCCCTGATATTGAGGACGGCCATATGGCAAAGATCGGACAGCGATGCTCCTCCATGTGCAGCAGGAAGGTGACCTGCCCGGAAACCAAGATACTGGCCGATCTGCTCAACCATTTCCTTTGATGCCGGCCCCGCCGCCATTGGAGAGCCCTCTACCCACGGCTCGACAATGAAGCCGTGGCAGGTGCCGAATACCGGTGGCGTGAAGCCGGCCTCGCTCAACACCCTGCCTCTTGCCTGCTTGATTGCCGCATCGCAAAGCCCCGCAAATTTCACCAGATAGCGCGCCTCGCCGTCCGACAGCAGAAATTTCAGCTTTTCCTGCCGCCTGTAGCTTGGCGGCCAATTCTGCGGATCCCCATAGCAAAGCTTTCGCCACTCGCCTCCCGACAGGTCCTGCCAGGAATCTCCGCTCACGCCCAGGAGCTCGCAAGCCCACGACTTCAGGCTATGTTTCCGTTCCGGCACATCCAGGATCAGCTCGTGAACATCGACGACATGGGGCTGCCGCTGCCTCCACCGGCGAAGATGCATCTTGCTGACCTGCCCACCTGGTTCGCCCTTGTGACTTGGAAAAAAATGAAGGCGCTCGGCAGGGATGCCATTCGTCTCGAGCCAATCGGCGATGCAGCCAAATGAACTGCCCGACAATCCGGGGCCTTCATCGACTATGGCGAAATCCGTATCGGATCGGTTCAAAATATAATTTTGCAAGGTTTCCCCTGGCAGCACGTGCCGGCGGAAAGGATCGCCGGTCGGCCGCAAGGAATAGGCAGGCCTCGAGCCGAGCGCGGCCGCGACAAGCGCGCCAAGGCCGACGCCGATACTGCGCACGCCGATCACCACGGTCTCGGAGGTGAGGCCTGAACGCAAGGCCGCCTCCAGAAAGCTCTCGGGATAGAGCGCATAATGGGCATAACCTTCCGGCCGTCTTATCCGAATGGGTTCCTCAAGCCCGAGGCGCTCCAGCAACGCCTTCCAACCGGCCGAATGCGTCAGAGTTCCGGTGAAACCTCCTTGCCACGACTGCAGAATCATCCGGGCTTGCATGAGCAGCAGCTCCGCACCCGCATTCTGCGTATCGGAAATTTCATCGCAGCCTCTTTGCTGAAACTCACGATCGGCAAGCCCCTGGACGAGTTCGCCAGTCATAATGAAGGTTTGCACCAGCAGTTCATGGCGATGGCGATCTGGCCTCATACTTAAGCAAGTCATCATGCCATCTGCGATCCGGCGGCATTTCGATGCGGCTTCCTCGACACGCTCCATATCTCCATAGACCAGCATCTTTGTACCTCTTCAATCCGAGCCATATCGAACGCGCGAAACCGGCTTGCGATCCATTGAAAGATTTTTTCGGGAACAGATGCCTCCTCTCCTTGTTCGGGGATGGCTTTGTAGATGCTGGAGAAAGACATGCGTTCCCATTCCATTCGAGTAGCTATCGTCGGCGTCGGCAATTGCGCGTCCTCGCTGGTGCAGGGGCTGACTTATTATCGCGATGCCGAAAGCAACGAGCCCGTTCCTGGCCTCATGCATGTGGATCTCGGCGGATACCATGTTCGCGACGTCGAGATTTCGGCGGCTTTCGATATCGCCGCTTCCAAGGTCGGCAAGGATGTCGCCGAAGCCATTTACGCGGAGCCGAACAATACACAGCGATTTGCCGAGGTTGCGCCGACCGGCATCAAGGTCAATCGCGGCAAGACCCTTGATGGACTGGGCCGATACTTGAAGGACGAGATCCCGCAATCGGAAGAGCCGGTCGCCGATGTCGCTGAAATTTTGCGCCAGACGCAGACCGAAGTGCTTGTCTCCTATCTTCCGGTCGGGTCCGAGGAGGCCACACAATGGTATGCCGAACAGGCGCTCGCCGCAGGGTGCGCTTTCGTCAACTGCATCCCTGTTTTCATCGCCTCGAAGCCTGAATGGCAGCGCCGCTTTGCCGAGAGCCGCCTGCCCCTCATCGGGGACGATATCAAAAGCCAGGTGGGCGCGACGATCGTCCACCGCATGCTCGTCAACCTTTTCCGCGAGCGCGGCGTAAGGGTCGATCGCACCTATCAGCTGAATTTCGGTGGCAATACGGACTTCCTCAACATGCTGGAACGCGAACGGCTTGAATCGAAGAAGATCTCCAAGACGCAATCGGTGACGAGCCAGCTCGATGTACCGCTCGCGCCGACGGACATCCATGTCGGACCGAGCGATCATGTTCCATGGCTCGCGGACCGCAAATGGGCATATATCAGGCTGGAGGGAACGACGTTCGGCGGCGTGCCGCTCAATGCGGAACTGAAACTCGAAGTATGGGATTCGCCCAATTCGGCCGGTGTGGTCATCGACGCGATACGCTGCGCCAAACTGGCGCTCGATCGCGGCATCGGCGGCCCTCTGGTCGGTCCTTCGAGCTACTTCATGAAATCGCCGCCTCGCCAATTCACCGATCAGGAAGCCCGCAGGCGTACGCAAGCTTTCATCGAGGACCAGGAGGATGCCTTGCCCGGAGCGGCGGAATGACGACGACCTTCTTCCTTGTTCGTCACGCAGCTCATGACAATCTCGGCGCTTTTCTTGCAGGCCGCACACCGGGGATCGTTCTCGGCGAAGCGGGTCTGTCGCAGGCAAATCGCCTTGGACTGCGCATGGCGCGCGACCATCTGGATGCGGTTTACAGCAGCCCGCGCGAACGGACCCGGCAGACGGCCGAGGCAATCGTCTCCGCATGCGGGCTGGGTTCCCCGCGGATCGAAGAGGCGCTGGATGAAGTCGACTTCGGCAATTGGACAGGAAAAACCTTTTCGACGCTCGATCAAGACGCCCAATGGCGACGCTGGAACACCATGCGCAGCCTTGTACGGGCGCCGAACGGCGAAACCATGCTCGACGTCCAGACCCGCGTTTGGAATTTGATTGCAGATCTCTCCAGCAAGGCCGACGGCAAGAGGCTGGCGCTCGTATCCCACGGCGATGTCATCAAGGCGGCGGTCAGCCATGTCCTCGGCCTGCCGATCGACGCCTGGCTGAGGTTCGATGTGGCACCAGCATCCGTGACCCACATGGTCGCCGGAGATTGGGGAGCGAAAATCATCACCCTCAATGAAATGAATCCATGAAGCTTGTCGCGGGAGACCAGCATGATCAAAGCAGCTATGATTTGGAACGAGCCAAACAACAAGTCGCACTGGGATCCGGAGATAGATCCCGACTGGAGCCGGTTTGCCGAGATGGCGATACTGGCCGCCGACGCCATCGCGCTTGCGAATCCCGATCTGATCAAGGTGCTTGGCGGCATCTCTCCGATCGATCCCGCTTTCATGGACCGAATGAAGAATTGCGGCGTCCTGGACCATCTCGACGCCGTCGCGGTCCACGGCTTTCCGCTGGACTGGAATCTCTGGCAGATTGACGAATGGCCGCGAAGAATCGCCGAAATCGCTGGCGTCACCGATCTTCCCGTCTGGGTCAGCGAGGTCGGCGTATCGAGTTTTGGCGCCGAATACGTCCAGCTTTGGGGCTTGAACCGTACGGTCGAGCTGCTCAAGGGGAAGGTGCCGCAATTTCAGTGGTACAGTCTCTTCGACCTTCCGAGATCGTGGGAAGCGACGACGCGCCACAAGGAAGCCGAGGGTTCCTCCTACTATCGGCACTACTACATGGGTCTTCTGCGGGAGGACGGCACGCCGAAGCCGGCCCTTGACGCCTTCGCCCGGCATGCGCCGGAACTCGGCCTAGTTCAATGGTTCCACTTCGAAGATCCCCGACTTGACGAGGCGGTCGCCTGGATGAAGCGGCTCGGAGTGAAATCGATCCGGACAGGTCTTTCCTGGGCGGATCGTTTCCGCCCCAATGCGCTGGACTGGTTCGATCGGCAAATGCGGAGCCTTGAGGACTTCGATGTGACGGTCACTTTCTGCTTCACGCCGGAACATCGCGGCATCGCGCCTCATCATACGAGTGCACCGCTGGTGCCGGAGGAATTTGCTGAATTCTGCCGTGAAATGGTCGAACGCTATGCCCCGCATCGGACCGCTGATCGCTTCGATCGGCCGTCTTCCGCCATGACGGCTTTCTAATCATCCGTCCTCACGGTTTCCTGTCCGGACAGAACCGATCTAGCACCCGACCCATGGGTCCACGCGAATAGGCTAGCGCATGATAGCAGCTCAGCATCAGGCGAGCCCAACTCAGATAGAGAGTTGGCCAATGCATTTCACGGGCGAGCCAAAACACACGATGGCTCCAGAAACTGATGGCCAGGCGCATGCTGTAGATCATCTTGCGCCGGGCACCCAATCCATGTCTTGCCACAGTGACGCGCTTTTGAGGGCGTATGCCAAATCGCGGCAGACTCAGGCGGAAGGCCAAGCCCTCCCGCCTTTGCCGAAAACCGGCGGCTTGGGTGCTGACAACGAAGGCTTCGTCGACGGGCGAGAGGCAAATGCGTCCGGATTCCATTCCGCCGCGAATGAGCTCGAGAAGTGCTTTCGAGCGCACGATGACCACATTGGTTCCTCGCCCATCTGACGAATAGGGCTCCTGCCAGGCGTCACCGAACGAAATATCCGCTGTCTCCGCAACCACATCGTCGCAATAGTTGCAGGCGGAATTCTGGAAAAAGCCAGCGCCCCAATCGCCGTCCACGAGATTCCACCAATCTCGGGCCAGAAGCTCGCCATTTTGCAGGCTTAGGCTCGCGCGATACCAGTTGGCTGGGCGATCCGGAGATTTGGACCTGTAGTCGATCCGCTCGACATCCTCGATCCGCTGACCCATCTGCCAGCTGAAGCTCTCTGTCATGCGTGCGCTTTTCATATGGCCGCAAACGAGCCCGAGCGTGAAGGAAATGCGCTCTCGCAAGATGGGATCGACGCTGCTCAACAATCTCAAAGCTTTTATGAAGCAGGGAACGCCGACCACGGCATATCGACCTGGCGTTTTCCTGATCTCCTCGAGCACCCGCGACATCTCGACCGGATAGTAGCGCGACTTGGCGCCTGTCTGCAGCGCCTGCGGATCGCGCGAGAGCGTATAGTAAAACAAGGGTCCGTCGCCTAAGGCCGCCTCACCTCTTTCGACAACATGCGCGACGGCATCGACAAGTCCGTTGCGAAGGAGTTCGGTTGCGACCCACGTGACCATACCTCCCGAACTACCGCTGGCGCGAAAGGCGCCTTCCGCGGCATACCCGACGAATGTCGCTTCCAATCGGCCGAGCTGAGGGTCGGCTTTTTGGGCGTTAGGGAAAAGCTCTTCGGCGAGCGCATCCTCGTTTTTGCCGGCGGGAGAGAACGGGCATATCCGCGAAAAATCCGCGGTTCGATCTCGCATCCAGCCGTCATTCGCATGCGGCTTCCATTGTCCGAAACGGTCGAACTCCATATGGACGCCGTTCTCATGAGTACGCGCCGCACAGGCACCGCATCCGATGCAAAGCCCGGAGCGAATGACATCAACCGGGCTCACCCGGCGGGTATTTCCCAAGGGATCAGAATGCCTGCTCGATGACATGATTGATAAAGGTGCTGGAGTTATGACGAAGACTTTCGATATGCCGGGCGACATCCGGCCCCGGTGCCTCCGTCAAGGCCAGATGCAATTGAGACGCGAGGCTGAATTCGGATATGACACGTTCCTCGATCCCGACCATCGCCGTGAGATCGCGAAGCTTGTTCGATCGATAATCGGAGAGAACGCAGGCCAGGGGCTTTTCGTTGACCAGAGCAAATACGCAGCCGTGGAAGAAATTCGTCACCACCGCTCTGGCGCCGCCGATCAGTCGGGCGAATTCTTCCGGCCCCGCGTCGATGCGGTGTTCATGAGCCCAATTGTTCCTGTATCCGATGCTGATCAGCCGGGTATTATTCACATCCGCCCAATCACGAACCATCCGCTGAAACCAGGCCGGAAAGCTGTGCCCGTAAACAGCCGCGTAAGGGTGTAATGGCTGTTCTTTACCAGCATCGAAGATCGCTTGCGGGAACTGAAGGCACGGATCGAGCACCAATTCGGCCTCCAGCCCCAAAGCCTCGCCGAGAAGGCGCTTCGAATTCAGGTCGCGCACTGAAATCCAGGAAAAGTTACGCAGTTTCTCGGCCCAGTGGCCATTCAGCCGGCGCGCCGAATTGAAATTTCCGAAGCTGGCGGCGTAGGAGGAAAGGAGAGGCTTCCGCAAGCCTTGGCCAAAGAAGAGACCGCTGCCGCCATACCAGGGATGATGCAAATTCCAAACCTCGTCGCTGCCGACGATTACGAGCGGAAGATCTTCGATAGCCGATGGATCCTCTAGCGCGAACGGTGTGGATAGTGGCAGCCGGGAAACCGCATCGAGGAATTTGCGGATCTTCTTCCGGTAAAGCAGGTAATCTTCCCTGGAAGTTGCCGCGGGAAGTTGCGGCCGAAATGCGCAACGCCACTCCGCTAAATCCACACGTTTTGATCTGTGGTTCAGCAGCAGCGCGTCGACGCTCATTGATCGCAATCCTTCGACCAGGCAGCGCGCCTGCCAATAGGACCCATAGTTGATACAGCCATGAAACGTCAGCACACCCGCGCGGCGCCTGCCGCTGCCGGCGGCTAAGCTATTCGCGTCGACACTGCGCGCACGTCCACAGCCGG
The DNA here is from genome assembly GCF_020871915.1 of Rhizobium sp. AB2/73. Lineage (NCBI taxonomy): Bacteria > Pseudomonadati > Pseudomonadota > Alphaproteobacteria > Hyphomicrobiales > Rhizobiaceae > Rhizobium > Rhizobium sp. AB2/73. Next base: position 358,838 of record NZ_CP067073.1, read on the forward strand.
CAAGGCCGATCCCATCCGACATCTGATCTCCCATTGTCCTGCAAACGGCCATGATTGCAGCTCGTCTGAGCGCACATTTCCTGCAGCGACAGGCTTATACGTCTGCTTCGCCTTCGAACCCCGCGGATGATTGAATGTTCCCCGTCGGCGCCGACGTTCCCGTCAGGATTTGCCGAGCTTGTGCGGGCGGGATGATTCAGTCATCAGGTGTAATCGCTAGCTCGCGAGGATCAGATCGGCGATGAGCGGAAGATGATCGGAAGCAATCTTCGTCAGCTTGTTTTGTAGAACGGCAGAATCCATGACATGAATATCCTCGCTGACAAATATATGATCGAGGCGCATCAGAGGGTATCTGGAGGGGAAGGTCGGACGCGCCGGGTCTTTTCCCTGAATCTGGACATCCTTAAGGAGCCGACCGATCAGCCGATAGGTGGCGGATGCGGGAACGGCGTTCAAATCGCCGCATAGGATCGTCGCTCCCGGCTGCTCGGAACCATGCAGCCATGCGGGACCCAGCAATGTGGTCATTTGCTGGATACGGTCCCGCCCACGAAGACCGAGGTGTGTATTCACGACGTTTAATATGACATCGCCGATGACAATCTCGACTGCAAGAGCGCCGCGAGGCTCGCCTCTTGATGGCAACGGACCAGCCTTGACCGCCCTTATCGGCCAGTTGGTTATGATCGCGTCTCCATATTGCTCCTCCGCAAGTGTCAGCGTCGGATTGAAATGAGCTTCCATCTTCAAAAGCGACGCGATCATGCTTGCTTGGTCGATACGCCCTGTCCGTAAACGACAAACGTCGATTTCCTGCAGCGCCACGATATCAGCCTGTGTTTGAGCGATAACGGACGCGATCCGAGCCGGATCGACCTTGCGATCGGTGCCAATGCAGCTGTGCACATTATAAGTGAGTATTCTGATTCGCTTCTCGTTGGTCATATGTGGGGAACACCGAAGCCGCCCAGTCGTTCCGCCGAATAGCCGGCGTGAACAAAGGCAGACCCGATGACCCGGAAAGGCTTGATATGGAATGCGGCAATGGTTGGCGCGCTTTGCCTGGCGCTCTTTCTTCTTTATCGGATCCTTTCGCACTACCGTCTGGAAGAGATTGAAGCATCGCTGCGCAAACTCCCCTTCCCGTACCTTGCGGCAGCGATCCTCTGCGCGGCGGGTTCCTATATCAGCCTGACCGGCTTCGATTATCTGGCCATTCTGTCGCTTCGAAAGTCCTTGCCATATTCAAAAATTGCGCTGGCATCCCTCATCAGCCTGTCGATGGGCCATAATATTGGATTTGCAGGGCTCAGCAGCGGTGCATTTCGTTATCGCTATTATGCTCGCTGGGGCCTTAGCATGGAAGATGTCGCGAAGATCATCCTATTTTCCGGTGTAACAGTGGCCCTCGGCCTGGTAACCATCGGCGGTATCGCCTTGCTTGTCGCTTCGGAAGATATTGTGACGCTGCTGCACGTCGATGCCCCAACTCTGCGCATATTGGGTGGCGCTCTTCTTTGCGTTCCTGTGATCTATGGTATTCTGGCTAAATACCTGCGAGGGCGGCTGAACTTATGGCATTGGTCATTTGAATTGCCTCAAGCAAGGTTAGCTCTGGCACAGATTGCAATTGGCACCGTGAATTTTGCCTTCGTGTCCGCATGCCTTTACGCATTGTTTTCGGCTTATGCCGAAGTATCCTATTTCCGCACCGTCACCGCATTCGTGCTTGCCAACACTCTCGTCCTGACCACCCATGTCCCCGGAGGTCTCGGTATCCTGGAGACAACCCTGGCATATGCCGTTCCGAATGCCGCCTCGATCGGAGCATTGATCGCTTTTCGCCTGATCTACTATCTCATTCCGCTTCTGTTCGGTGGCATCACGATGATGATTACCGAACTGATTTTCAGCCAGCAATCAGCCAAACCGGAGCATGCGACGCAATCGACCCGCGACACGACGGAGGCTTGATGGCGGCCAGGGTCGTGCGGGATCGAACAGTGCCGTCCCCAAAACCGGTGTGGTCTTTCGGCTTTTCGAGTGAAGCGGCCTCAAGCCCCTTGCACCAAGATCGAGCGCCGCGATCGCACGGATAAGGGAGCCGTTTTGCTCAAAGAGCCGATCGAGCGTTTCGGAAGAACAGCCGAGAAATTCCGAAAGAAGGCTGTGACGCAGGCTGCGGATGACCCTCCTATGTTCAGCGCCTTGCGCCTCAAACAGAATGTCGCACTCCGTATCCAAACTCTCCGAGCGATGATTGAGATTCGATGAGCCAATTCGCACCAGGATGTCGTCTGCAATCAACAACTTTGAATGAACAAAAAGAGGCACCTGCCGCGTTCCATCCGGGATGACCGGATAGAAAACGCGCAAACGGTCGAACTCGTCCGCATGTTTGAGTTTTGCAATGATCCTATCCCTATTCCTATCCATGACCATCTTTTCGATCAGACCATGGGAGCGGTACGCACAGACGATCACGATCTCGGGTCCTTCTTTCTCCTTCAAACGCGCAACCAAGGCTTCGGCAATATTGAACGAGGCGAGATATTGCGTTTCGATGTAGAGATGGCGCCTCGCTGCATCGATCATCTGTTTGGCTGTGACGCTTCCGAGATTATCGCGCATCCGCGATCCTCTCGTGGGATTTGAGACGGCAAGCCTGATTGGCATGTTGGAAAGAGAAAGAGATTCTTCGCATTGCGATTCATGCTCGCAAGTACGTGCCAAGGGTTCATGCCGCTCGCCAGTTGCCGCCGCCCACCGCTGTCTGGCAATGTCAGAGACGATCCTTGCTGCCTGCCCACTTACCATGACCTGCAGGTCATGTACCGCTTCGTAGGGCAGGCCCTCGGAATCTCGTCTGCGCTGATCTCCGGCACGATGGCCGCGTGTGTCCCACCTGCGCGATGCCAGATCGATGCCGCCGAGGAACGCGACATTGTCGTCAACGCAAACAAGCTTTTGATGATGGCAGCCGAGCAACACGGGCTGAAACGCAAAGCGTAGCTGGATGCGATCATTCTTTGGAAAAGTTTTTTGAAAAAATATTCTCAAGGACTTATCCGAATAGATTGGCCCAAGTGCCCAAACCAGAATGCGGATCTGCAAATCCGGGTTGGAATGGACTGCCCGTTCGAGGGCATCTCCCAAGGTTGCGTCCGATTTTTCCGGCTCCAGCAATATTTCCGGATTAAAGTTCCAGCCAATAATCCAGATCTGCCGTTTAGCCCCGTTTAGCGCACCGGCAAGGCATGAAAAATAATTCTTGCCATTGATGAGAAAGCTCGCTTTCTCCGCGGTCCCTGACAATAATGGCTTGGCACTTTGCTGCATCGTGGCTGAAATCTGCAATTGTCGCGATTGTTTCAGGTAGTAATCGGCTTTTGCATCGACACTCACTGTCGCTAGACGACCGGTCCCGGGCGATCGTTATCTTGCCATATCCTCATCAATCACCCCTGGCATCCTTTTGAGCTCGTCTCTACAGAGATGCCAAACGGTGGAGTTTTCGAAATCTCGGTACTGCCGACATGACAGTCCCTTCCGTTCGTTCGCTGTCGATCACCGGCGATTGCTGACATGATCACGATATTGTTCCGTCTGAACGTCGCGACTGTCGAGGCCTCGTTCCCTCGAATGTTGCGCCTTATCACGATTGGACAGAACGGCATTTTCACCGACCTTGCCTTCCTCAAGTGTCGTAGCGGCGCCTGATGCGTCGCCTTTACCTTTCGATCCGCGGGAGAACTGTTTTTTTCCTGCGTGAGCCATCATGCATCTCCATCAATTTGCCAGGACTGCAGCGCTCAGCTTCGGCCCTTCGACTGGGGTCGACCGTCGCGAAAGCACCTTTGGAACATCGAACTTCCCTTTGGGTCGATTGTTCCCTGTTGGCCGGGGAACCGGCATCCACATACACGGCACGGATTTATTGTTCCGAGCCGGGAACATTCCTCGCCTGCGATAGTTGCGTTGCGGCTATTTCAAAGGAGAAAAAATGCGGGATGATGATAAAAATTCCGTCGAAACAGATCCGATTGTGTCTGCAAACGACAGTCCTCAACAAAAGAGCAGAAAACGGCGAGCGGGATACCTGATCGTGCTTGCGCTTGTGGTGATCGCGTTGCTGACACTCGCCGAATGGATACTGAACGGTACCATCATCTTTTCCAACGCGCGGTAGTCGCCGCGTAACTTCAAACAGCAGGAAACCAAGCCAAACGGAAGATACTTGGTTTCCATAAAGGCAGATCTGAAAAGGAGACCGGCATGAAGCTCGCGATCGTCACTATTGCGGTAGCGCTGGCAGCGGCGCCAGCATATTCTCAATCAACAGCGGAAAAGACAGGCGTTAATTCTCTCGTGGGGGTGGCGCCAAATACCCAAGACTTTGTCAATGAAGCCGCCAGCAGCGATATGTTTGAAATTGAATCGAGCAAGCTCGCGCTGCAGCGAGGCAATGATCAAACGAAAAAATTCGCTCAGCAAATGATTGACGATCACCAAAAGACAACGAATGAGCTGAAAGATCTCGTCAACAGTGGAAAGGTCAAGGCGACACTGCCGACGGAGATGAGTTCAAGCCAGAAGAAGATGCTGGCGCGGCTGCAGAAAATGCAGGGAAATGACTTTGTCAAACGTTACGATGCGGATCAGCGTTCTGCTCATGCGAACGCAGTTGATCTTTTCAAACGCTATGGGAACGGCGGCGAGGATGCAAGCCTGAAGGCCTGGGCCGCCAATACGAGGCCGAAACTCGAGCAGCATCTGCAAATGGCCAAGGAACTTCCAAAATAAATGGCCGCCGGGAATGAGTGGATGGCCATACCATCGGAGGTATTTTCATCCGCTCATTCGGATGTGAGACACAATCAATCGCGAAGCGATTAAGGGGTTGCGCGGAAGCGATTCGGCTCGCGACGGAGTGCGGGATATGGATGACCAACTGCATCTCGGCGATAGCGATATCATCGACATCGAAAACGACGATGGAACGCGAAAGGTCTGCGATGATGTGGCCTACCTGAAGCTCTCCATCGTCAATGTGGTTTTTCTGGGCAGACCTGTGCCGGATAGCAACTGGCTCCTCGTCGACACCGGTTTGCCGTCGTCGCAGGATCGGATATTGGCGACAGCGGCACGTCGCTTCGGTGCGACGTCCCGGCCCGCCGCCATTATCATGACCCACGGACATATCGACCACGCGGGATCTGTCGAGCGCTTGGCCGCCTTCTGGGATGTTCCGGTCTACGCCCATCCGCTCGAGCATCCTTACCTCGATGGACGTGCGTCTTATCCGCCCGCAGACCCATGGGTCGGCGGCGGAAGCTTTGCGCTCATGTCGCCCCTGCTGCCGCGCGGCCCCTCCAACCTCGGCAGCCTGCTTCAAAGCCTGCCTGCCGACGGCACCGTACCCTTCGCTTCCGAATGGTCATGGCTGCATACACCCGGCCATACACCGGGACATATCTCCCTTTGGCGCGAAAGCGATCGCACCCTCGTCGCCGGTGACGCCGTCATCACGACAGGCCAGGAATCCGTCTACGACGTAGTGACGCAGGCTCCCAGGCTGCATGGTCCGCCTCGCTATCTGACAATCGACTGGCAGGCATCGGAACAATCGGCAAAGCAGATTGCCAGCCTCGAGCCGGAACGATTGGTCAGCGGCCACGGCCCGGCGCTGGGCGGGACTGGCTTGCGCGCAGCCCTCGATACGCTGGCGACCAATTTCTGGGATATTGCCGTGCCACCGGACGGCCGATATGTCGATCATCCGGCAAGAGCCACCGACGGCACGGCCTATTGCCGGCCCTGATGGTTCGCCACGCTGCGAGACCGGCCGCGCTTTCGCTTGCTCCACCTTTGCAAGAGTCTGCAAGAACGAGGGATCGCTTGAAAAGAGCAGATCGCACCTCCGACTATTCTACCGATGCCCTCTACAAACTGCCGTTCGCCGCGGGAACAACGATTGTCTCCGGAAGTTTGAAAATGGACCGACGAGGGCCGCTTGGATATCACCACGGGATCGCCGGAGAAAGCGCATGAGAGACAGGAGTTTCGATAATGAACGTGATCCAGCTTCCGCAGGTCCGTCGAAGCGATCGCGACCCTGAACCCGAATTCCGCACAAGTGATCGTAACGGGCGTACCATGTTCCGCTTCCTGGCCGATTACCACATCGATGGACGGACGTTCGGCATCAGTTTCTGGGCCTATGATCTGGCCGACGCGGAGCGCCGCGTTGCATCCATTCGCGCCAACCTGAGCCTTCAGGGCCAGATCTTCTGCCGTATGTGAGGAGCTTATTCTTGCATTCGCAGGCGGATGTCTGCTCCAGCTCCCATCCTATATGATCCATGTCACCACCAGCCCGGCGCTCGCCGAGAATATGGCCAGAACCGTCAGCCAGCCGGCGATGTTCATAAGACGTGAATTCACATGCTCGCCCATGATCGCCTTGTTGTTCGTCATGAGCAGCAGCAATAACAAGAGAGGCGGAGTAGAAAACCCCTGAACCACGCCGGACCATACCAGAGCTTTCATCGGATTTATGCCAATGAAGTTCATCGCGACCGCGACCAAGGTTACCGCTGCGATGATGACGTAAAATCCCGGCGCCTCTCGGGCACTGGCGTTCAGGCTGCCCTTGATGCCGATTGACTGGGCGAGGTCATAGGCCGCTCCCGTCGTCATGACGGGAACCGCCAGAAATCCGACCGCTATGATTCCAGCGGCAAACAAGTATCCGGCTGCCTGCCCGGCAATTGGCTTTAGCGCTTCGGCCGCCTGCGCGGCCGTCTGGATATCCATATGCCCCTGAACATGCAGTGTCGCGCCGGTCGCCATAATGATGAAGTACATGACCAGGTTGGAGAACGTCATGCCGACAAGGATTTCCTTGCGGGACCGAGCCAGTTTCGAGCTGCTGACACCTCGTCTGGCTTTCACCGAAGTCTTTCCCTCGGCAATTTTTTCCTCGACCTCTTCATTGGATTGCCAGGTGTAGAGATACGCCGACAGCGTAGTGCCGATGATCGCCACGATGATCGAAAGAAATTCCTCGTTGAATTCGATGGATGGAATGAGCGAGCCCTTAAGAACGGCCGTCCAGTCCGGTTTCGCCAATATAGCCGCGCCTGCATAGGCCAGCAGACTAAGGGCCAGCCAGCGGAAAATTCGACGAATGAGAATGTAGGAGCCCATCACTTGCAGACAGAGCAGAATGACCGCCATCACGGCAACGATAAGGGGAACGGAAAGCGGCACGAAAAGGTTGACGGCCGCCGCCATTCCGCCCAGGTCGGCGGCAGCCTCGATCGTATTGCCGATAACGACTCCGGCCAACGCAAGATAAAGAAACCATCGGGGATAATTGTCGTGGATGACTTGAAACAGTCCACGTCCGGTTACCTGCCCGAGCTTCGATGAAAGGTACACCACCGTGAACATCATCGGCAGCGTAACGGGCGCGGTCCAGAGCATCCCGAGACCGAAGCGTGCTCCGGCGCTGGCATAGGTGCCGATTGCGGAGGGATCGTCGTCGGCCGCTCCAGAAATGAGACCGCGGCCGAGCAGGCTCACTCCTTGATGACGTTGCCTAATCGGGGATCCATCGCTCTCCTGGCGCTTCATTGCGAGACCGTCCGGACCCGCGCGGTCATGACCGGGGAGCGTCTAAGGGTTGTCAGTTCGTTATGAAACAATCGCATGAAAGATATCATTTCCGTCTAAGCGGCGAAATCGGCGGAAGTTCCGTGCGACCGGCAAATACCTCTCGCCCTTCCGATCTCGTGGAACTTTGCGGCTCTTTCGCAGTAAGGTTCATTTCCAAGGAAAGGCTGCATCATGACAGGCAAAGAACCAAAGTCCGGCGGTCCGAACATTCCTTCCAGGAAAGCGACATCGGACAATCCCGCTCCGATCCGGCAATCGAGTGAGCAAGGGGGTATGGCCCCAACCGTCCTTGAAAAAGATCTGGTGACGCCGATTGGTAAATCGGGCGTGCGCATTTCCAAGAACGATCGGAGCAAGCCGGGCACACAGGAATAAGACCGGATTCCGCATGACCGGATGAAAATCTAGTAGGCTGTCGCAGCGGAAAGCCATATGAAGCTGAACATATATCCGGCCGTCAGCGAAATGCAGATCGCAAATAGAAGAGCGAAGCACTTCGGTGACATATTGAAGCTCCTTCACTGCATTTCCCTACTTGGCAAGCATTGTGATGCGGCGTCACGCAGCTTTCGGGTGCATGATCCAAATACTTATGGCTGCATATTTATCATTTGATCCATGGGCATCATGTTTTGCTTCAGATGGTCCATGATCCAGATGGAACCGAGAACGATCAGCACGACTACCAGTATGCCGAATGCCAGTGCGAGGACGTTGTTGGTGTTGTCGGGGCCCGTGGTGATATGCAGAAAGAACACCAGATGCACGCCCATTTGCGCGATTGCGAGTACGATAAGCGCTACCGGAATTGCCGGCCCGTAAACAATATTGGAAGTGGCCAGCAAGAAGGAAGCAGCCGTCAGAATGATAGAAAATCCCAGGCCCAGGTTTGCGTTCAACACCCAGTGGCCGCTTTCTTCCGGTGGCTCGTCGCCGGGCGCATGGTCGTCCCGCAAGTTCCGCCTGTTATCATATATGTCCGTGTCGGTGTCGGAGGTACTCATTAGCGAACTCCCATCAGATAGACGATCGTGAAAATGCCGATCCAGACGATATCAAGTGCATGCCAGAAGAGATTGAAGCAGATCAATCGATGAATGATCTCGCGGCGAAATCCTTTTATAAAAACCTGGGCCATCATCGTGGCCAGCCATACGCCGCCGAGCGTGACGTGCAGCCCATGCAGTCCGACCAGCCCATAGAAGGAAGTGAGCATTGCGCTGCGTTGCGGCGTGAAGCCGCGATCGGATAGTTCGATGAATTCCAACAGCTCAAGAAGAACGAATATCAATCCCAGCAGGCCTGTTATAAGCAGGAATATAAGCGTCCAAAGTTTGTTGCGCGCGTTCGTCGCCGCAAATGACAGCATGCAGGTGTAACTCGACAATAGCAGCGCCGCGGTTTCGAATCCCACGCGTTGCACATCGACGATATCGGTAATCACCGGCCCGCCGGCCGTCGCCCCCCTTTGCACGGCGAATGCGGCGAAGAAACACGCGAAAATGATGATGTCGCTGAGCAGATAGATCCAGAAGCCGTAGCCGACAAGAATTCGCTTGTCCGCGGGGCCGGTAGCGCCCTGGCCAGTTCCCGCCGCGGGCTCCCCGGGGCCATGAGCACGGTGGCCCAGACGATGCGGGTCTTCGCGAAGGCGCCGTATGGCTTCGACGCTCGCCGGCAGGCCGGTATCCGTCATGGCAATACTCCCTGTTCTGACATTCGCGCAAGCATCGCCTCGCGAGCGGAGCGCCGGACACGGTCGACGCGCGCGACCTCGTCGGCCGAAACCTCGAATTCATGAACGTCGCGCCATGCGAAGACCACGAAGCCAATGAAGGCCGCCACGAGCGCCACGATGGCAAGCCACCAGATGTACCAGATCATCGCGAAACCGAAGATCGTGGCGAAAAAGGCCGTATAGATCCCAACGGGACTGTTCACCGGCATCTCGATCGGCTCATAATCCGGTTCGGGCGACAGTTGCTGTGATTCCACGGCGCGAAGTTTGATACCCCAATAGGCCTCCTCGCCCTCGACATTCGGCATGACGGCGAAGTTGAAAAACGGCGGCGGCGACGGGGTTGCCCATTCAAGAGAACGACCATCCCACGGATCTCCGGTGATATCCCGCAGCTTTTCCCGCTGGCGAATGCTGACCACCAATTGAATGATCTGAGCGATGACCCCCAGGACAAGAATGGCGACACCGACAACGGAGACATAAAGCCAGGGCGCCCATTCGGGAACGTCGATGTGCTGCAGCCGCCGTGTCATCCCATCAAGTCCGAGAACGTAAAGAGGCGTAAAGGTCACCCAAAACCCCGCGAAAGCCAGCCAGAAGGCTGCTTTGCCCCAACCTGCATGGAGCCGGAAACCGAATGCTTTCGGAAACCAGAATTCCATCCCCGCGAAAACGCCGAAGACGACACCGCCAATGATGACGTTGTGAAAATGCGCCACCAGAAACATGGAATTATGCGTCAGGAAGTCCGCTGGCGGTATGGCGAGCAGGACGCCCGTCAACCCGCCTATGGTGAACGTGAAGATGAAGCCCATCGACCATAGCATCGGCACCTCGAAACGAACCCTTCCGCCATACATCGTAAAGATCCAGTTGTAGATTTTGACGCCGGTGCCGACGGCAATGATGCTGGAGGAGATGCCGAAGAAGGTGTTGACCGCGGCGCCGGCCCCCATCGTGAAGAAATGGTGCAGCCATACCAGCATCGAAACGATGCAAATGAACATCGTCGCCGCCACCATGGAGCGATAGCCAAATAGCGGCTTGCCGGAAAAGGTCGAAAAGACTTCTGAAAAGATGCCGAAGGCGGGCAAGACGAGGATGTAGACTTCCGGATGTCCCCACGCCCATATCAGGTTCACAAACATCATCGGATTTCCGCCCGCCGTATTTGTGAAATAATGCCATCCGACATAGCGATCGAGCGTCAGCATGGCGAGCGTTGCCGTCAGGATCGGAAAGGCTGCCACGATCAGCAGGCAGGAAGCCAGCGCGGTCCAGCAGAAGACCGGCATTCTGAGATAGCTCATGCCCTGGCACCGCATCTTCAATATCGTCGTGACGATATTGATGCCGGTTATCAGGGTACCAATGCCGGAAATCTGCACGGCCCAAAGATAGTAGTCGACGCCCACGCCTGGCGTATAGCTCGTCTCGCTGAGGGGCGGATAGGGAAGCCACCCGGTGCGGGCGAACTCGCCGATGAAGAGCGACACATTCACCAGCAGCGCACCGCTGGCCGTCAGCCAGAACCCGACCGAGTTGAATGTCGGGAAGGCAACGTCTCGCACGCCGAGCTGCAGCGGCACGAGGAAATTCATGAACCCCAAGACGAGGGGCATGGCGCCGAACAGAATCATGATCGTTCCATGCGCGGTAAATATCTGATTATAGTGTTCGGGCGGCAGGTAACCGGGGGCATCGATCGCGACCGCCTGCTGGGTGCGCATCATGATCGCATCGGCGAAGCCACGGATGAGCATGACGACACCGAGCAGGCAATACATGACGCCGATGCGCTTGTGATCGACGCTTGTGATCCACTCTCGCCATAAATAGGGCCACCATCCTCTTACGGTGACCAGAATCAAGACCACGACGGCGATGAGGATGACGGCGATGGAGGTGATCAGCGGGATCGGCTGAGACAGGGGAATCGCCGAGAGCCCGAGTTTTCCCAACATGTTCAATCCTTTCCGCCAGTAGAAGTCTCGCGACCCGCATGTTGTGGGGACTCGGCCTCTGGACCGGGACCTGGCGGAATCGTCTGTTGAACAATGGCATCGAAAAGCCCGGGATCCGCCAACCGATAGGTCACAGGCTGAACGCGCTCGCTCTGCTGTAACAGCTTGCCATAGGCATCCCGATCGAGGGGAAGGTCGGTCGCCTGAGCGCTCTTCATCCAGGTTTCAAACTCGGCATCCGGAACGCTTCTGACCTCGAACTGCATGTCCGAGAAACCGTCGCCGGAAAATTGAGCGGATATGCCCCGCAGGCGAGCGGATTCATCCGACTGAAGGTGCAGTTGCGAAATCATGCCAGGCATGGCGTAGATCATCGATCCAAGCCGAGGCACGAAGAACGCGTTGAAGACGCTCGCCGACGTGATCGAAAAACGTACCGGCGTGCCGGTCGGGATCACGACTTGATTGACGGTGGCAATCCCGTTTTTCGGATAGATGAAAAGCCATTTCCAATCGAGCGAGACGACCTGCACCTCGAGAGGTGGCTTGGTCGATGATAGCGGCCTGAACGGGTCGAGCCTGTGCGACCCGATCCAGATCAGACCGCCAATGAACATGATCGTCAGGATCGGAATTGACCACACGACAGCCTCGATGCGTCCGGAATAGGACCAATAAGGGAGATATTCCGCTCGGGGATTAGAGGCGCGATAACGCCATGCCATCCAGAACGCCAGCAGGATGGTCGGAACCACTATGGCGAGCATGATCACTGTGGCGTTGATCAGAATCGAGGCATCACCGGCGCCTACGGGGCCGACCGGGTTCAGTACCGCTACGGAACATGAGGAAAGGCCGAAACTCAACAGGCAGAAGGCCGCGCCGTGCCATCCGCGAGCGGACGGCGATTTTGGATTTTCCAAGCCGCTCATTCTGGATCGTCCTCTCCGTTGCGGCTCCCCGAACTTGCAACGTGAGGGATTGTTCCATCCAAAATGTCGTCTTACCGCATTCAGCGCGCCGCCGTTTTCGTAGCGCTGCAATTCCTAGCTTCAGGTCAGATGATCAGCGATCGATTTGCGTGGGAACAATCGTATCGACAGACACCTCGCCATCCAGCACGCCGCGTTTGAGGTCGGTTCGACCGCGAGCAATCTCGATCACGGTATAAAGCTTATCATCGCGAAATGCGCTCGCATTGCTGGTCGTCACATCTTCGGCAGGGGCCGCATCGACTTCCATAAAATCAAGCTCATTGCCCGCCGCCACGATGCGCGCGTCGCCTGCCGTCCTAGCCGCCACGACAACCGTGCCATGATTGGGGGCGTTGTCCCAATGCGGATCTTCCAGAGCGGCGATGGGTTCCAAACGGTAGATATTCAGAACCTCCCCGATATCGGTCGCTGAAGCAATGGTTGCCGCATCCCGAAGCTGACTCTGGCTCTCGACCGATCGCCCGAAGGTTGTTCTACTGGTTGCATTATTGACGTCGTCGGTGCCTGTTCTCGAAACATTCGACATGACATTCCTCGTTAGTTCCTGCATCCGTGTTCCCTAACCGCCTTGCAATCGAATTGGTTCCCGCCTTTCCAGTGCCGCGCCTCGACCATCACGCTCAGCAATGAACCCGAAAAGAAACGATACATGATTCATTCCGTGGTTGCTTTTTCGACCAAAGCTCCACTTTAACTGATTTCACGTTCCGGCACTCCAACTCCAAGGAATCTCGACTTGACCAAACTCAGCGCAAGACGTTTTCCCACCCATCCGCGGCACCTTTATCGCCGACGCGCGTTGAGTGAATGCAAAATTGACGTCAGGCAGTGGGATCGGCACATTCTCTTGCCAATTCCTGGCCAGATGGCGTTAACGGAGGGAAATGACAATGGAACTGAAGCCGTGGACGATCCAATCATCGCGGCAGATCCTAAAGGATCGGTGGATCGACGTGAGGGCCGACGACTGCGTAACCAGTGAAGGTCACCTGATCTCTCCCTACTACGTGCTTTCATACCCTGATTGGGTGCACGTCGTCGCAATTGGTGACGACAGTTCAGTCTTGTTGCTGGAGCAATACCGCCACGGACTGAATATCATATCGCTCGAAGTTCCCGGTGGAGGAATAGACGCGGGCGAAACGCCTTTGGAAGCGGGTAAGCGTGAACTTCTTGAAGAGACCGGCTTCGAGGCTCGCCATTGGCAATATTGCGGGCGCCTTGCACCCAATCCGGCCATGCAAACCAACTATAGCCACATCGTTTTAGCGACCGGGCTGACGGAGCGCCAAGCGCAGATGAACGATCCTTCGGAACGTGTCGTACTGCGTCAGCTGCCTTTGATGGAAGCGGTAAACAAAGCCCTGACGGGTGGAATCTGCCAAGCCATTCACACCTCTGCCCTGCTGCTTGCCCTTGCGCGAGGAAACCTTCTGAAGATCACCACTTAGGCACGGAACCAATGGAAGGGACATGCGCGATTGACTATCGATAATCTTTAGAGCCCGCCGCCCACAAACGGAACGGATAGCCCAATGGGCAGTTCTATGAGAGCGCGATCTTCGCGCTCCACGAATCGGTCGATAAAACGCATGCGCATTCTGACTTGGCTGTGCCTGGCCGCCCTGCTGGCCGCCCCCGTGATCTGGTTCGTGACGGAACCTGCCATGCCTTTTGCGACGGGTGATCCTCGCCTTCAAGATAACGGCGATCCGGCGCGGGGCCAGCTTATATTCGTCGCCGGCGACTGCGCATCCTGCCACGCCACCCCAGGCCAGAAGGATCGTCTGAAATTGGGCGGCGGTCTCGCACTTGCATCGCCTTTCGGCACATTTCGTGCACCCAATATTTCATCCGATCCCGTTGATGGCATCGGAAAATGGAGCGCCGTCGATCTCGCCAATGCCTTGATTGGCGGCGTTTCCCCGCGACATGAGCACTACTATCCGGTATTTCCCTATCCCAGCTATACGGGCATGCGGCTCGAGGACATCAGGGATCTAAGGGCCTATCTGAGGACGCTGGCTCCGGTTTCCGGCCGCCCGCCCCCACATGATCTGTTCTTTCCATTCCGCATGCGCCGCCTGCTGGGCTTTTGGAAATTGCTGTTCTTCCGTGAAGGGCAGACGCAAGGACCCGTCAGCAGCGATCCTGTCCTGGCTCGCGGACGCTATCTGGTCGAGACCCTGGGCCACTGCGCGGAATGCCACTCGTCGCGCAATATGTTCGGTGCGATAAAGCCAGAAACACGGTTTGCCGGCGGTACCGATCCCGAAGACACAGGCTTCGTTCCCAACATCACGCCGAGCCGGATCGGAAATTGGTCCGAAGCCGACATCGCGGAAATGCTGAAGAGCGGCAACACGCCGAACCATGGCCGCGTCGGCTCGTCCATGGCCGAGGTCGTCACCAACATGGCGATGTTGCCACCAAGCGATCGCGAAGCCATCGCGCGTTACATCAAGACCCTGCCTCCTCGGCCGACACCGCATCCCTGAATGGGATTAATGGGTGTAGAGATAGGCGGCGACATCCCGGGCCTCGGTTTCCGAGATCCCTGTCTTCGGCATCGCCGATTTGGGTGAAAAATCCTGCGGCGACACGATCCAATGAACGAGGTTATCGCCCGTATTGTTGACGACGCCGGCGATGTAGACCCGTTTTTGAAGACCCTCCAAAGTCCCGCCCACCTGACCATCGGCACCCGCTATGCCGGGGATTTGATGGCATCCGGTGCACCCATATCGACGAAAGATCGGCGGTGCGCGGGAGGGATCCCCGCCCTCGGTCAGCACGCGTGCAACCTGCAATCGCTTCTGCTGAGTCTTTGCCATGTTCGTGCCAATCAGAGCGCAAAGCACTGCAATGGCTGCCGCGCCCAGCCAGATGCTGCGATATCTATAAAGGGCGGATGCGTGGGACATGGCCCGCTCCCCTGCCGGCATTTGCTATCCACAGGGCTGCCATCGCGAGTGCCGCGCCCGCGTAAATCGTCCCGGCTGGAATCCACATGACCATCCCGGCGAGCTGCTGATCCTCGAGCGGCGTAAGCCCCCATGTTTCCGCAGCATGCGTCTGCGCGACAAAAAGGACGCGCGGCGCAAGTGCCATCAGCGCACCGAGTGCTCCAGTGTGCAGCATGGTCAGGAACAGATGCCACGCCGCGACGCCGTGATTGCTGCGCCAGAAGATCGACCACCAGAACAGGATAGCGGTGGCGAAGAAGCTCAGATGCTGGAGGCGATGCAGCGTGACATCGCCAACGGCGGCATCGAACAGGATCGGCGCATGCCAGGCCCATATGGCGACAGCATGCAATAAGGTAGCATTGGTTCCTCCGCTCAGCCAGCGCCATGCGACCCGCGCGGAGTTCTGTCTCATCGCCCTCCCCGTCCAGCGCCTCAGCCGATCCGGCAGTCCCCAGAGAAGCATGCCTGCCGGCCGCGCGATGACGATCATCGGAGCGGAGATCGCCATAATGATTTCGTGCTCGATCATATGAAAGGTAAAAAGCTGCTCTCCGAGCCAGTGCAACGGAGACAGCAGCGCACCGGCGAGCGTCAGCCACCCGGCCCAATAGCAAACGGCGCGCTTCGCCACGACGGGCCTGCTCGTTCGAGCGCGTCGCCTCAGCCTCCAGCAACCCCGGCCGTAAAGAAAAGCCGCGACCGCTAACGGTGTCACGATCCACGGGTCGATCGTCCAGACCGAATGAAAGAGGTGCGCCTCCGCGCCATGGGCGGCAGCCTCCCGCCCCGTCATCAGCAGGATCATGAGGGCGGCTAATGTTCGCATACGTTCAAGAGCCACGCGGCTCCTCCCTGCAGGAAAAGTGCGAAGGCGAAGGCGAACCCGACGAGGACGCTGAGATGGCGGAGGAACAGCCCCGTTCGCGCCCCCTCCGGCGTCAAACCAGCCTGCGGGATCGCCGCGCTCACCAGCGCAAGCAGAACTGCGACGGAAGATGTCAGGACGGACCAATGCGTATGCCGGCTGCAATCGACATAGGGGAGAACTTGGCCAAGCTGGGTATTGCCGGCCCATACAAGCGGGGCAAGGATCAAACCCCCATATTTTGCGGCTGTGGTCATCATAGGCGTGGTACCCAGTAGATGCATGCATACAAGGGAATCCACGCCACCACGACAAAGTTCCAGTACATGGCATTGTCTTCGACATCGCCGAAGCGTCGCGGGTTATCGGCATGCCTCGAAAACATCAGGCCGGTCAGTACCAGCGTATCGATGAGATCCGTGACGATGTGGGTCGTATGCAGCCCCAGCATGGTCCATATGATCGAGCCATAGGCATTGGCGTCCCAGCGTATGTTGAGGACGACGAATTCGAAACCGCGCAGGATCAGCGGCACCGCCCCGAGCACCGACATGACGATAAGCCCGATCCGCACCTTGTGTAGATCTCTTTGCCGTGCCCAGCGAGACACGAGAATGTTCGGCACGACGCTTACCAGCAATATCGCGGTCAGGGTCGTTCCGGGAACGAGGCCCGGCGCCGGCGCGTCGATCGGCCAGTGCGGGGCGAGGCTCATCAAGTAGAAATAGACCGCGATTGCCAATGCGAAGCCGGACCCTTCGATGAGCATGAAGGCACAGGTTCCCCACCAGGTCGGGCTTGCCCTCCCCATGCCATGAGGCGGTAGCCTTGAAACATCGAGGACGACACGCTCCTTCATGATTCATCCTCCGGCGTCTGCTTCGGCCAGAACCAGCCAGTCAAAGTGATCCCGATCGGAATTGATCCCCAAATGACTGCCCATGGCGAGAAGATCGACCAGATCAGCATCACCGTCGTGGCGAGAGCCGCCAGGAGCGGCCAGATCGAATTCCGCGGCGAGGACTCGCTTGCTTCCGGTTGCGCCTCGACGACGCTGCTGACGATCAATTCGCGCCGGTCGGTGCGCAGCCCGCCGGCAACCGCGAGTTCATCCGGCTGCGTCCACAGGGGATCACAAGTGTCGACGACCGGGATATGGCGGAAATTGAAGCACGGCGGCGGCGATGATGTCGCCCATTCAAGCGTCGAGGCATTCCATGGGTTATCACCGGCGATCTGCCCGGATCGAGCGCTACGGATGACATCGATGAAGAAGACGAGGAATCCCAGTGAAAGGATAAGGGAGCTGAGGCTCACGAACATGTTCATCCCGGCCCAGGGCATTTCCGGCTGATAGGTGTAGATGCGCCGCGGCATGCCTTCGAGCCCGAGAATATGCATCGGAAAGAAGGTCAGATTGAAGCCGGCAAAGATCAGCCCGAATGCCCAGCGGCCGAGCGTCTCGCTCATCATCCGTCCAGTCATCTTGGGAAACCAGTAATAGATGGCGCCGAGCAAGGGAAAAACGGCGCCGCCGACCAGGACGTAATGGAAGTGTGCGACGACGAAATAGGTGTCGTGCACCTGGGTATCGAACGGAACCGAGGCGACCATCACCCCGGTCAGCCCACCGATGACGAAGGTCACGATGAACCCGATGACGAACAATAGCGGTGTCTTGAAAACAGGCCGTCCGCTCCATAGCGTCGCCAGCCAGCAAAATATCTGGATGCCGGCGGGTATGGCGATCGCCATGCTGGAGGCGGTGAAGAAGCTCTCGCCGAGCTTCGGCAGGCCGACAACGAACATATGATGCACCCAAAGGCCGAAAGCCAGGATTCCGGTTGCGATCAGGGCCATGACAAGCGGAAGATAGCCGAATACGGGGCGGCGCGAGAAGGTTGCCGTTATCGTCGACACCATGCCGACGGCTGGCAGGAAGATGATATAAACCTCGGGATGGCCGAAGAACCAGAACAGATGCTGCCATAGCAGCGCATCGCCGCCCTCCGCGGGATTGTAGAAATGCGTCCCCACCAGACGATCGAGGATCAGCGTCGAGCTGGCGAGCATGATTGCCGGCATGGCCATGATGACGAGGAAGGCCGTGACGAGCATCGACCAGACGAACAGCGGAATGCGGTCGAGCGACATGCCCGGCGCACGCTGCTTGAACACAGTGACGACGATTTCCACCGCGACGGCCAAGGCCGCGACTTCCGTGAAAGTGATCATCTGCGCCCATAGGTCGGCGCGCTTGCCCGCGCCATATTGCGGACCGGACAAGGGCACATAGGCAAACCATCCGACATCGGGCGCGGTATCAAGCGCAAACGAGATCCACAACAGCAGACCGCCGGCGAGATAGATCCAATAGGAAAAGGCATTCAGGCGCGGAAAGGCGATATTGCGGGTGCCGACCATGAGCGGCACGAGATAGACCGCCATGGCTTCCATGACCGGCACGGCAAATAGGAACATCATGTTTGAGCCATGCATGGTGAAAATCTGATTGTAGCGGTCCGGGCCGATGAAACGCGCCTCCGGCTGCGCCAATTGCAGCCGCATCGCGAGCGCGAGCAGCCCGCCCAAGGCGAGAAAAACGAATGCGGTAACAATGTAGCGGCGGCCTATGATCTTGTGATCGACCGTCGTGAGGGCACCCCAGACACCAGCCGGCGTCGTCCAGGTCTGCGCGAGCCGCCGTTCGAGCTCGCCGTCATCGAACATCAAATCCGTCGGTTGTGTCGGTTTGTCGTCCGTCATCATCGCAGGCTTTCCATATAGGCGGAAAGCTGCCGCAGCTCGTCACTGGAGAGCGGAACCATCGGCATGTTGTTTCCCGGTTTCAAGGTCTGCGGATCGGCGATCCAGGCGGCAAGTGAACCGCGGGTATTATCGAGCAGGCCCGCCGCGATCGTCTGACGACTGCCGACATGGGTCAGGTCCGGCCCTGTCGACCCCGATGCCTCGGTTCCGCGTATGGTATGGCAAGCCGCGCAAGGCTTGCGCATGAAAAGAGCCTTGCCGGCAATCACTTCCGGATCGGCCGACGATACGCTATTGGCCCTCTGGGCGGCAGCCCAGCGCTGATAGGCGGCCATGTCCTCGGCGATGACGAACAGCGCCATATGGCTGTGCTGAAGCCCGCAGAATTCCGCGCATTGACCGCGATAAACGCCTGGCCGCTCCGCTCGTATGGTTATGACGTTCTGCCGGCCGGGAATGAGGTCGCGCTTGCCGGCGAGGCTCGGCACCCAGAAGGAATGAATGACATCCAGGCTTTCGAGCTCGATGCGAATATCGACACCAACCGGGATATGCATCTCATTGGCCGTCTGAAAGGACTTGGTCGGATCGGCATCATCGTAGATGAATTGCCACCACCATTGCTGGCCGCGAACCTTGATCGCGAGACCGGCATCCTCGGACATGCCGAGGCCGCGCGTTGCATAGAAGCTCGCAATCGTCAAACCCGCGATGATGACAACGGTCGCCGCGACGGCCGCCGTCACCAGCTTACCCATCCGCTGCTCAGTCTCGGAGTTTGGACTTTCCCGCGGGGTCCTGGCGCGCAGCAATGCGAGGACCAGGACGATCATGATGAGCGTCCACACGGCGCAGCAGACGACCACGATCCCGATGATGAGATGCTTAAGCTGAACGGCCGCGGCCCCCTCGGCATTCAGCGCCGATTGAGCGCCGTTGCATCCCGCGATCAGGATGGCCGGCAGAAGCAGGAAAACGGCAGCGCCCGCTTTCAATGGGACGGCTCCTGTACAGCGTTCGGTCCGGCAGGGCCTTCGTCGAACAGAATTGCCGCCGGCGCACGGTTTTCCGCCGGACGGGTCTGCTTATCGTCATTGCGGCTCGGCGCGGTGGTCTTGGCCTTATATGCGCCGATCGTCTGGACGTAGCCCGCGAGCTGCCAGATCTCGTCGATCGTCATCTTGTCGCGAAAAGCAGGCATTCCATGCGGCCGGCCGTCGCGGATGGAGGCGGCTATCGACACCATCTCCGGACCATAGAGCCACCAGCCGTCCAGGAAAGAAGGACCGATCCCGCCACGCCCGTCGCCATGGCATGCCCCGCAGCCGAACCAGGAATAGAGCCGTTTGCCCTGGTTAAGATCGTAAGCGGTGGTCTCATAGGGTTTGCCGAGGGCAAAATAGATTTCCGGCGGAGTGCCGCTGATACCGTTCGGCATCAGGCGCAGCTCGTCCAAGGCTGCTCCGACGGTGGGATCGGTTCGATATTGTCGCGCTTCTCTTGCATCGCCGATGAGCGCGGCCGCGCCGAGGGTCACCAGAAAAACAACGGCTATGAATGCGCGATCAAGGAATTCTCTACTTACCTCCCACGGCATGGCTGATGTTCCAACCTGTTCGGGATTCAATGAACGGGAGCCGCGCCAGAGCGGACAAGGCGCACGGGCAACAGCTTGTAGGACGGTGTCTTCGCCTTGGCGTCATGATGGCTCAACGGGAACAGCGGGTTGGCTTCCGGGTAGTAGGCGCAGCAACATCCTTCCGGCATGTCATAGGCAACAATGGTGAACCCTGTAACCCGCCGCTCCGTTTCCCGATCGATCGCGGTCACCAGATCGACGGCCTCGCCGTTGCCGAAGCCCAGGCGCCCTATATCGTTTGTGTTGACGAAGACGACTCGCCTGGTTCCTTCTATGCCGCGATAGCGGTCGCTAAAGCCATAAATCGTCGTGTTGAACTGATCGTTGGAGCGCAACGTCGCGAGATGAAGGACATCGTCGCTTTGCGCATCGAGCGAAAACTCCGGAAACAGGCGGTCAGGTGTAATGAAATTGGCCTTGCCATTGGGGGTCACCCATTTACGTTCCCGCGCGGGCAACGGTCTTGGAATGCCGCCAGGATGGAACATGCGCTCGTTGAAGTCCTTGAACGTCTCCGGATAGGTTCGCTCGATAGCGTCGCGGATAGTCGAATAGTCAGCAACCCAGCGGTCCCATGGCACGACACCCTTGGTCAGCGTCGCCTTTGCCATTCCGGCGATGATTGCTGGCTCGGAAAGCAATTCCGGACTGGCGGGCTTGGCTCTTCCACGCGAGCCGTGAAAATGCGCGACCGAGCTTTCCATCGAAACGGCCTGCGGGCCGCTCGCCTGTTCATCGATTTCGATGCGGCCGAGACACGGTAGGAGATACGCGATTTCGCCATGAATGACGTGGCTGCGATTGAGCTTGGTGGCGATCTGGACGGTCAGGCGCAGTTTCCGCCATGCATTCTCCATCGCGACGGTTTCAGGAATGGCTCGCAGAAAATTTCCGCCGAGGCTGACGAACGCCCGCGTCTCGCCCTCAAGAATCGCTTTGCATGTTTCGACCGTGGTGTGGCCGATCCATTCCGGCGGCTCGAATTGATAAAGTGCGGCCAGCTTGTCCAGCGGCACCAGGCCCGGCTTTTCCGTTATCCCCACCGTGCGCTGACCCTGAACATTCGAATGGCCACGGACTGCGCAGATATTGGCTCCCGGCTTACCGATATTGCCGCGCAGAAGCGCGAGATTGACGACCATATGTACGTTTTGGACACCCATGACATGCTGCGTAAGGCCCATGCCATAGACCATGAGAACCGCATTCGAGTTGGCATAGGTCGAAGCAGCTTGCTGCATCTGGGCCCGCGCCAGGCCCGAGACACGCTCCAGCTCGGCCCAATCGTAATTTCGCGCCGCGGCCGCGAATTCCTCGAAGCCCGCGGTATGTTGGCGGATGAAATCGTGGTCAAGGACATGCTTCTTGTCGGCGGCGGCCATCGCTGCGGCAAAGGCAACCGTTCCGGCATCGGAGGGATCGTCCGGTATCGCATCGCTTCCCGCGACCTTGCTGGTACCGGATGCTTTCAGAGCATCGTCGGCCTCGATCAGCGCCTTGCACACGCCGAAAAGCGCGGCGATATCGCCGCCGTTCTTGACCTGGTAGTATTCCGAGGAAATCGGCGTTTCCTTGCCGGTGAGCATCTGACCGGGCATCTGAGGATTGATGAAACGCTGCAGCCCCGGCTCGTGAAGTGGGTTGAAGGTGACGATCTTGACGCCTCGGTTGACCGCATCCTGCAGGTCGTGAAGCATTCTCGGCGAGGACGTACCAACGTTCTGCGCGAGATAGAAGATGCAGTCGCAATTTTGGAAATCGGACAGAATGGCCGTACCGATCGAAGCGCCGATGCTTTCCGGCAGGGCGACGGATGTGCTTTCGTGGCACATGTTTGACGAATCCGGCAAATGATTGCTGCCGTATATGCGCGCGAACAACTGATACATGTAAGCCGTTTCGAGCGACGCCCGCCCGGACGTATAGAAATCAACCTGCTCTGGGGACAGCGCCCTCAACTCGCGGCCGATCTCCTCAAAAGCCACATGCCAGGCTATGGGTACGTATTTGTCCTTTTCCGCATCCCAGCGCATGGGATGCGTCAGACGCCCTTGTTCCTCGAGATCATGGTCGGGCCAGGTTTCAAGTTCGGTGAGCGTATGTGCCGCGAAGAAGGCACGATCGGCGCGCCGGTTGGTAACTTCCCAACTGGTGGCCTTGGCGCCATTTTCGCAGAACTCCAACGGATGAGGCTTGGCAGGCTTGCCCCAAGCGCAACTGACACACATGTAGCCGTCGGACTTGTTCTGATGCGCCAGGAGGGATGGACCCGCGATCGGAATATGCTCCCGAAGGAGAATGCCACCCACCGACTTCGCAGAACCCCATCCACCTGCTGCGGATTTGCCGGCTGTTTTCGATGGTTCGTTTCTCGGTTGGGTAGCCATGATGAAGATCCTCGATTTTCCACAAAGAACCAACGACAAGCTTTTCTGTTCCCTAGCGCCTGTGCCGGCGACGACCGCCATGGCGTCAGTCGGGATTTCCGCTAGAGCCGGATGATTTTAGGTCGAGTCGACCTAAAATCTGAATCCGCCCTCGAATCAAAAAAGTAGAGCGTGATCTCGTCCGAAAAACGCCTACACTTCTCGGCATCATGCCCTAGAGATCGATGAGTGCGTAAGGCTTGCCCGTGGGTTTCTCGATGTGGGCGGCGACATTGAAAACTGGTGCTCCTGCGGGGGTCCGGCCCTCATAGCTGCCCCGGTGCGCGTGTCCATGGACGACTGCGTCGACCTTGAAGCGATCGATCGTTTCGGCAAGACGCGATGAGCCGAGAAAGGGAAAGATTTCCGGCGGTTCGCCGACGACTGTTTCCGTGATCGGCGCATAGTGCAGAACCACCATGGAGCGGCTGGCCCGAACCTGACGCATGGCGTTTTCCAGCCGCATGGTTTCATCGACGCTTTCAGCGACCATCGCCTTGATGGCGGGCTCTCCGAAGGAACTCAGCATGTAGCGTCCAAACCCTCCGGCAAAACCTTTCACGCCGACGAAGCCAACTCCGTCGATCTCCACTGCTCGGCCGTTCAAAAGCTTCACGCCAACGCCCGTGAGAATGGACGTTACCTCCTCGACGGCATCGCTTTCATAATCATGATTGCCGAGCACCGCCACCACCGGAACCGTGCAGTTGCGCAGGTCGGCGGCAAGCAATTCGGCCTCTTTCGGCTTGCCGAGGTCGGTCAGATCGCCGGCGATGACCAAGACATCGGCGACCGAACAAATGTCGGCAAAAAGCGCCTTATAGGATTGCTCCCGATCTTCCTTGACATGAAGGTCTGCGACGGCGGCGACTCTCAATTTCCGTCGTTGATCATTGGCCATCGTCAACTCTCCTCTTCGTCGCGCCATTCGCCGTCGCCGCTTACGTCGGCGAAGCCCCATTCCTTCACGTCAATTTCAAAATCGACACGAGAATACATCCGGCCGCGGCATATCTTCGTCTGTGGCAAAGGCAGGTCACGCTGAGCGCTTAAACGGTCGAGTAGCTCGTCCATCAACCAGTCCGGAATTTTGTCGCGCTCGGAAGGATAGATCCAGCGGAAGTTGAGAAGGTGGATCAGCAACACTTCCCAATTTACCTCGAGATATTCCAACAGCTTACGCCAATCGATCTTGTCGTGTGCCTTCAGGATCACATGGGCGACGTCGGCGCCGTCATAGCGATGCCGGAGCTGAACGAAGCATTTCGACCAGATTAGCTCGGTTGCCCCAGCGATGCGAACGGAGCAATCGCACATCTGGAACCGGCGGGCGTCCTCGAACCAGTTATCGTTTACAGGCATCGTTCCATCAGGGGATGCAAAGATCACATCGAAGAAGTGCCGTCCCTGGGAGATCTTCCCTAGCCAGCGCTCATCTATCACCTCCACCGAATAGCCATGACTCTGAAAATTCGAGAGAATCCGTAGAAAATCGCCTGCCTTGCAAAAAATATCGCAATCCTTCGTTTCGCGCGAAATTCCCGTGTAGGCGCTGACTGCGTAAGTGCCCGCGACAAGGAACGGGACCCGGCACTCAACGAGATCCTTGATAACACTCGCAACGAAGGCCTCGGCATCCGGATCGATTAACTTAGGCACCGCCTTCGCTTCCATCGGCGAATTGTCCCTGGTGCTCAAATCCATATTCGCGGGAGCATTCATTTGATCGCCGCCTAGCTGAAGACATATTGACTTGAACACCGTCGACGGGCGGTTGTTCCATTGCCCATTTAAGACAGATGTTGATGCGCCACTGAGCGCACGGACAACGGATCATCAGTAAGGGGTATTCGCGAACTGCTTGTCCTTGCAAACGTATCGCTGTGGTCGAGGTGCTAGGCCGTCCGCCCAGATTAAGGCTTCCATGACGGTACCATCCGTCACTGCGTTGGAACTCACCCGGCTCTATTCGATTATATGAGGAAAAGGAGCTGCGCGGGACGCCACGAGGACTCGGTCGTGAAACTGTTTATCATCGCCCTTTTCTTAGTCTGCTTAACCTCCTGCTCGGATGAACAGCAACAGCGCGAACGCAAAATTCGTGATGTGCTCTCATGGAGCGCGACGGCGGAGATGGTCTTGGACGCGCGAACGGAAATGCTCGTATCGAATAGTTTTGCCATCCTGACGATAGAGCGGTGCGCAAAGGAAATCGGCTCCCTATCGAAGGAGCTTCCGACATTTCCGGAGAATCTGGCCGCCCTCGCCGGCCGGTTGAACATGATCACCGGTTCAGCGCATCGCGAGCTCATCAATGGCCGGACGGATGGGCTTTCCCGATATGTTCGCGATTTGCGAAGCGTCGAAAGCGAGTTGAGAGTTAAATCAGGAGCAGCAGATTGAAGAAATTGCTGCAGGTATCGCTTGGCGTCATCACAAGCATCGGCGGTTTTCTTGAAACGGGAAATATCGCGACCTCCGCCCAAGCAGGAGCAGCCTATGGTTATACTCCCCTTTGGGCTATTGTTCTCGGCACAATCTGTGTGATTTTCCTCGTTGAAATGTCGGGGCGCTTCGCAATCGCGAGCCATTATACGATCGTCGACGGAATTCGGGATCGCTTCGGCTCCAACATTTTTCTTCTCACTGCATCCGTGGTCTTTATCGTCAATCTTCTCGTTCTTGCCGCCGAAATCGGCGGCATCTCGCTTGCGCTGCAATTCCTGACCGGCGTGAAATTTCCGTGGTGGTCATTGCCGGTGACATTTACCGCTTGGTTGCTGCTCTGGCGGGGCACATTCGGCCTTATCGAGAATGGCATATCGTCCCTGGGGCTTCTGGCGCTCTCTTTCGTCGTCGCCGTGTTTGTCATGGATCCGCACTGGGGCGAAATCGCGAAAGGACTTGTGCCGACGCTGCCGAGTAAAGATCCGCTACATTATAGCTTCATCGTCGTCGGAATATTGGGCGCTGTCATTTCGCCCTATCTCTTTTACTTCTATTCCTCCGGTGCCATCGAAGACGAATGGGACAAGACCTACTTTGGCGCCAATCGCGCGATCGCGATCCTTGGCATGAGTTTCGGCGCGATCATTACCGCCGCAGTCATGGTTCTGGCTGCAATGATTTACCCCTCGAACGGGATTGAAGACATTGAAGGATATGAGCAGATTGCCATGATCCTCACGCCCGCCTTTGGAAAATGGGGACTTTGCCTCTTTGCGATCTCGCTCGGGATTACATGTTTGGGCGCGACCCTCGAGGTGAGCCTGGCACAGGCCTATCTAGTCGCACAAGGCTTCGGATGGAATTGGTCGGAAAACATGAAGCCGAAAGAAAATCCCGCCTTTTGCCTTGTCTACACAGCCTGCCTTATGATTGCCGCGATCCCAATCGTCATCGGCTTGGATCCGCTTCGGATCACCATCTTTTCGATGGCCCTCTCAGCTCTCAGCCTGCCGTTCGGCGTGGTTCCCTTCCTTATCCTGATGAACGATCCGACCTATGTAGGGAAGCACAGAAACGGGTGGATCGGCAATGCCGCGGTCATCTTTATCGTCGCGATGGCTTTCGTGCTTTCGATTGTAACTACACCTCTGGAAATCCTGGGAGGCTGACATGTATCTTGTGCGCGACGTTCTGGACAAGCAGGTGGTCGATCGCAGACAGGCTCGTATCGGAAAGGTCGACGGGATCGTGCTTACGACCGAAAACGACGGCCGGCTCAAGATCAGCTTTGTCGAAATGGGCCATTTGACATTGCTGCGAAGGCTGAGCCAGCGCCTATATCGCCGGCTGCTTGCCTTTTCCCAACGGGTGCGGGCAGAGCGCGATCAATGCCCCTATCGGATTCCTTGGTCGAAGGTCACTGATGTGGGCATCGACATTGAGGTTGATATCGACAACAGCGAAACACCGCTAGAACAGAAGCAGGAATGGTTGAGACAACATATTCTCAGGCGCATTCCGGGAGGGTTGTCATGACGGAGATACATCTGGAGCTCCTGCTTGGAATGAAGGTTCACGACTTAAATGGTCAGCCGATCGCACGCTTGGAAGAGATCAAAGCGGAAGCTGCGGACGAAGATTTCTTCGTTGTCGAATATCACCTCGGAGCTCTTGGTTTGCTCGAAAGAATATCGGCAACGACGATCGGCAACGTCATGCTACGGCTCTTCGGAGTCGAACGGCGGCCGACTGGCTATATCGTTCCATGGGATAAGCTCGATGTAGGGAATTCCGGTCAACTTAAACTCCGATGCACCGTCGCCGAACTCAGGACGAGCGCACCGTGAACGCACAGATATTGCTGATGAATCTTATTTGCGATGCGCACCGGCTTTATTCTAAAGGCCTTTAGAAGTTCGCCATTTTGGAAATGGCAATCGCATTCTGTGAGAGATGGGCGTCTCATCGTTGCTTTGGTTCACTAGGCGCGACCTTCAGCCACCCAGCCAACCCATCTCGGAGGCGAAGCGGGCGATGAGAGGGCGCCGGACGCCCTCCATTCGGAGCGGTTCAGCTTTTCACGAAATCTCCGAATCGCTCTATCTCTTTGTCTTCACGTAATTCGGACGGAAAACCGCTACGCACTTTTACGGGACCACACACCTAAAGCACGTCGCGGTTTTTGACTTTGGGGATTCGCAAATCAGCTGAGTTGTGATTCCCTTCTTTTGAGAGTGCGCTTCTCGCATGTCCGGCAATCTGAGATCGACCGGATCATACATGGTTGGTCACCACAGCAGATCGCCGGCCGCATGCGCCTGGAACGCCATCCGATCTCCGTGAACCACGAGACGATCTATAAGTTCGCATATTCGACTGACGGTCATGCTTTGAAGCTCTAAGAAACCGCTCGCTCAGATACGGCATGCCGATTAATTTAGTCAGACCGGTCGCGGTTCAGCATGAACTCACACACTAAGCCGCCATCCGCTTCTGTGCTAGGCTTCTTTCAACAGGAAACCTCCCTCTCTATCTCGCATCCGCCGTAGAGCGATCTCAGCTTAGCTCGCTGAACGCTCGACATTGTCTGGGAAAAGTCGCTCAATGCCCAAAACAGCGCGATCTTTTCCAGCTGGGTCGGATTGACTATTCCGCATCGAAACAGGTCGATCAGCGCGACGGCAAAGCCGTCACGGCTGTATTGAGCGTCATCGAACCAGCTCTGCGTCGTAGCTAAGTCGAACACCCGCTTTATGACTTCGAGCTCGCTTTGCGACAAAGCGCCTTTTGCGATGCGTTTCAACCTTTCCATCATCGTCTCCACCGCGAGACTGCTGGCAACCCCACGTATGCGGGCCGAGTTCTCATAGGTTCTTTCCGCCGTTGACCGTGCCCATAGAGTTTGGGGGTGGACCAGTACACTTGGCGGTATCAAGCAGCATGAGATTGCGACAGCGATAGCCACTATCAACGATTGTCTTGCCGGCGTGATCGGAGTCGCCTCACGATCCCTATTCCCAGCCTTGGATCAGAGCCAGTTCAGCGAACGGCAGATATTGTAGGCAATCGCAAGCCATGCAGCGATGATTGCTCCAAATATTACAAGCGCAACCCTCATATTTCCTTCTTTGAAATCCGCGACGATGCCTGCCGTATCGGTGGAGCTTACTTTTCTCACGGACCATCCCACCCTGATCGGTATTCTTCTCAGCAAGCTGGATCCCTCGAAGTTTCCGTGTGTCAGCGCGACATCAATCGTTAATAAGAGAAAGAACAGAGCTTGCTAACAGTGACCATGTGCGTCGCCGACAAGCTCGTTCAGATGCTCGCCGGACAGCATCGGGAACTCGGTTTCCAAAAGCGAAAGAAGAGCAGCTTGTGCTGCTTTTATAAGGAATACGGCCTGCGATGCGTTCAGCTCACTTGCGACGCCTCCGGCATATTGCATCATTTTTGCAAGCGCCAAAATCTCTCCCTGGCGTTCCAGTCCCTCAAAATCAGTCACTTTCAAGCCCCAACAAATGATTTCGTTAGGGTAGATTGGCATATTTCGATCGACACGATGCGTTGCAAAAGCGTTGCACACGCAAAGCGTGTATTTTTGAACCAATTATATACGGTAAAATTGTGGAAAAAGTTTGCGCCACAGCGGAGTTGCGTTGAAAGACCAGTCCGTTATAGGCGCCAGCATCGGTGCCTCGGCAATGGCGCGTATAAGCTCTATGGCATCGTCGCGCTTTTGATCAGTCCATGCTTTCGCGACGAGAGCCCTCACCTGCCCTATGTCCATATCTGCAGTTTCGGCAAGACGTCTCCAGGTCCGATCCTTGAAGAATAGACGTCGTGCCGCCCGGGAGAGCCGCAGAGCCTCTTCCTTGCCGATAATGGCCTGGTCAATTGCAGTCTCTATTGTCGCATCGACATTGACCAACGGCACCGACAAAGGGGGATAGCCCAATTCCGCTGGGCCATGAAGGAGAGCGACATCCGCATCCTCCTCCCGGAGCCCGGAGGCATAATCACCGAATATCCTCCCGATGCCAACCATGCCGTAGGCCTGGCACTCCACCGCGCGGAGCGCTCCCATGCTGGCTGCTCCGAGCACGGGAACACCCTGGGATAAGGCAAAGAGCAGCTCCTTGTGCCAGACCGGCGCGACGAACTCGAACTGGCCGTCGATAAGACCGATAGCGGTCGCGCCATTCTCAAGTGCTCTGACAACGTCGCCCTGGGATGCCGGCGGCCGTATGACCATTGTGTCATCGGCGAACGTTTCTGCATCGGGGAGGCTCGGACCCACGAAGATCGCTTTCATAGGAAACCCTTTGACAATGCCCGGCTGCCGAGACGAATGCGGCGATCCCCGTCCGGATGTTCGAGTTGCGGCGCGAAAACCTTTGCGACCGACGCCGGCAGCCATTCAGGTGCCAGCTCGATGGCATAAAGCTGGTCAACTCCGCATTCCAACAGCTTCTCGACAAGCTGGTTGAGCGCATCTTGCGCCGACGTGGCCAACATCGTCGGCAGTTCGTTCAGGTTCGTCGTGCATCGCGCCTGAAATGACTGCAGATGGTCGGGATCGGCGCGGCGTGAGAACAGCTCCGGGA
Organism: Rhizobium sp. AB2/73; assembly: GCF_020871915.1. Classification (NCBI taxonomy): domain Bacteria; kingdom Pseudomonadati; phylum Pseudomonadota; class Alphaproteobacteria; order Hyphomicrobiales; family Rhizobiaceae; genus Rhizobium; species Rhizobium sp. AB2/73. The sequence continues at coordinate 388,944 of NZ_CP067073.1, forward strand.
CAAGATCATCTCTGGCACCGCCGATGAAGGTCATCCGCGACTGCACGGCCTCGGAAATGGCCCGGGCTGCTGCCACATCGGGGGACAAGGATGCCCCTGCCCCCATGGTCAAGTCGACATATCTGAGCGAGCCGTCATCGCCTTTCGGCCGCAGCAACGCGACGATGGAGGCAACGGCCAGGTCGCTCGTCACATCGAAAAGGGCGAGATCGAAGTCGGCCGAGAAAATCTTCTCCAGCATCCCGCGAATACCCTCATCTTCAATGCTATCCGGATCTATCCGGCGCGCATGCCGGCACGCCGGATCGCCAACATTCCAGAGGACGCAAGCATCCCGCTCTATCCGCTCCAGCAACCCGTGCAGGACTGCCTCGTGCCAAGTATTCCCCGATGCCAGTCCATCCGATGATACCCAAAATCGCGGGCTGACATGCGTCCGGTCAAGATGAATGGCCTCGAAAGGTACGAATATCGAGGCGTTCTTTGCCAGATCGTGGGCTTGAGACCATCTGATCTGTTCCATGGTCTCAATCGGTTGCGCGCCGGTCGCCAGCAGATCTTCCAGGCAATCCGTGGCATGGCCACTTGCGGCAAGCTCATTCTGGCTTGCTATGAGCGCTGAACAGAAAGGTTGGGTCGCGACCGATCGCTCGATCGCTTCCATCACCGCGGATGTCTTCGCGGAGATGTCGTCAAGGCCTTTGCCTTGAGCGATGACGATCGCCCTGGAATTCGGGGCATAGGCGCACCAAACGGGAATGCCTATGCGATCGAGCTCAGTCTGGCGGCCAACACGGGTTATGCCAAGTCGTCCCAGATAGGGCCAAACCCTCGACAAGGTTTCGCGAGGAGGGAATGCTCTAAAGTTGTTTGACACCGATCGACGAGTGCCTAGCCTTCAAAGAGGCCCGAAGCCACGTCACTTGCCGACGCCAACGCCACAGCGAAATCGACATCTTTCTCCACTCTGATCCCTTTGGCTCGCCAGGATTCAGCCTTCCCCAGATCGCCCGTCAGCCGCCGCGTGTATCGAACGATGGTCCCCTTTTCGAGGTCAGCCAACCAAAGTCCCTTTTCACCCTTAATTCCAATCAGAACTGCCCTTGCCATAATCTCTACCTCTCAAAAACCGGCCTTCACCAGGCCTTCCCTGTAATGCTCAATCTGCCACTCTTCCTTGATTGGAATCATGGATAGCCATGCCTCAACATCGAAATTCGGATTGTCGCGCAGGGTGCGTTGTCGATACATCTTGGCCTTCGCGAGATCCCCCAGCATTGCCCAGCTTGCCGCCGCAAGCCTGCTTGCTGGTCCCGCGTCTCTCATCCTGTCCAGATAGGACAATGCTTCGGTATATTCTCCAAGGAAATAGCTGGCTCCAGCCGCGGTCCAGTAATAATAGTCCGGGGCAAGCGGATTGAGATCGAGAGCGGTTACGACCTTCTCCAACGCTGCTCTTGGATTGGCGCCATGGGTGAGACTGTCGGCGTGGCTACAAATGACATCGGCATAATGCGGGCTTAGGTTCTCGGCATTCGACAAGGCCTCGAGGCTGCCGTCGATATTTCCCCGGTAGAGCCGGGTGACGCCGATTTCCTTGAAGCCTCCGGCAAACTGGTTGTCATCCCGGATTGCATCGGCCGCCATTCTTTCCGCTTGATGCAATAGATCGCCATCGCCGCGCGCGGTCAGAACCCATTCCATCGTCAAGGTTCTGGCAATGCCCGCAAGTGCCGCTGCAAAACCCCGCTCGTGCTCGAGCGCCTCCTTAAAATGCTTGCGCGCTCGACGGACATTCTGAAGGCTCAGGCGGGACAGACATTGTACGCCCTCGAGATAGGCAAAATAGGCTTCCGGCTTGCAGCTAAAGTCGGAAACGATGTGGTGGAAGGCTCCCACACGCTCGATGATGGAGTGCTGGATCGCAGTGGCGATCGCGTTGCGCTGTTCTGTTATGGCCGCATTGTCCAGCTGGACGCGCGTCGCCCAGACAATTTCGTCGCGCGGCATGAAAATCAGCTGCGCGAAAAGGCTGTCGCCCGTTCTCTTGGTATCGAGCGCGTAGACAACATTATGTTGCTTGAGAAGTCCGGCCTTGTCGTTTGAGGAGCGAATCTGCTCAGCGGTATAGGGCGCGACTACGGATACGCTTCGATCGACACAAAGACTGATCGTCAGGTCTTCGATGACAGCATTGGCGACCGATCCGGCACGCTCCGAATCCTCCAGGGTCTCGGGAGGAAGCAGAGCGATACGTGGCACTGCGTTGTCGGTGATCGCAATCATATCCTGAGCCGACGGGCCGGGATTCGGATCTCTCGTTACGCTAATCAACTGACTGTAGGAGGTGATTTTTTCACCGAGCGCGACCCTGACTTCATCATCGGTCTGGTCCCAGTCCAGCAGAAGCATGGCTGCACGCTTCAATTCGCCGCGATTTTGAGGCAAGGAAGGTTGGCTCATCGCCTTGAAGAATTCTGCTCGCAGCTCCCGTGCAAACCGTGCCCGAACATCGCGTACCCAGACAGCCACAGCTCCGGAGCCATTGCCGTAAGCCGGTAGAAACGTCTTGGCGACGGCATCGGCGAGCACGCTGAGCCTGGCAACGCCGGACGCATTTTCGATGCCATCCAGATCGCACCGCAACGCGTGGAAGTTCAAGGTAATGTCCGTCGGGACACCGCCGATCAGCGGCTGGGGGGATTTGGACGTCGCAGTCGCCAAACGCAGCAGGGTCGACCTCAAATTGGCGCCGGCGGCCTGAAGATTGCTGGACCAAAGAAAAGCCGCCAAATCTTTCCGCGGCATCGGCTGCCGACGCTCGTAGAGATAGGCCAGCATGAGCAAAGCCTGCTTCGGCACGTTCACGCGATCGCCCATCTCATCATAAAGGGCGCAGCTGCCGAGTGTCGTTAAATGAAATGTCATCTTGCCAGGTCAGCGCTCGTTGTCGGGTTTGGATGATTGCACGAAAGCGAGGATCTTCGCCCGCAAACGCTTGTCCTCGATCCCGGACAAGGCCGTGCGCAGAACGGCCTTGTGATGCTTCGCAAGTCGAAAATCGGCCAGCGCCTCCTTGGAAGGAAAGGCATCGTCCGATGCGCTTTCGAAGAAAAACATGACCGGTACAGCGAGGAGTTCTGAAATGCGCAGAAGGCGGCCAGCGCTGATTTTTTCGATGCCGCGTTCGCATCTGTCGAGCTGTAGAGGGCTTATGTGAAGCTTCTCGGCCAATACATCCTGCGCGATTGACAATTCCTCCCGACGCAATCGGATGCGTAATCCAACCTCGACATCGATCACATCGGTTTTTTTATCCATGAGGGAACCGCCAGAAGAGAAACTGCTTTCATGTTCGCAGGTTTCCCTTGAATTCACAATCTTCCAGCAAGACACTCAAAGTCAATTTTACACGGCGGCAGGACGCTTCCGATCATCGTATCAAGACCACAGCGAAATCGTTCTTGGCGGTTGCAGCCGCATCGGCGATATCTCATCGCAGCGGTTCCCGGCTACCGTACGATGTCAGGCGTTGGCGAAAACATCGGCGCCGAGAATTCTCTTCAGCGATCCGATGGCCGAGGCTGGGGTATAGGAGCCGGTCACACCGCCGAGCGACTGCGAACTCACCGAAATATCCCATTCGAGACCCCTGCCGGAAACCGCTATATGGTGCCGCATCGTTTTCGTATCGGGATCGGCGACAACGATGCTACGGGTACGGTCGAAACCGATCCCCGCAAAGGCAACGGCGGCATGGACATTGACGTTGCGCGGAAACCGCATGCAGGCTTCGCGGGTCGAGCCATCGAAGAGCGTTCCCCTGGCATCGGCCGGCTGACCAAGGCTCGCGCCGCTTTTCGTCGTGGTTATCACTACTTCTTCGATCTGCTCACGACCATCGCGCAGACCATCGAGACCGAGAACGGCGCCGTGCGGAACGAAGAAGCGTCGTCCGCTCCTGCTGGCTGCCGCATGCATCGCCGCCTCCACGGTGCGATCCGCCAACGCGGAGCAACTGAATCCGCAAAGCTCCGAATGGGCAAGAATGTCCGGCCCCAGCCTACTCAGAAGAGCCGGCGTCGCGCATTCGAGCACAAGGTCCGCCTTCCGGTCGAGCGCATATTCGGCATCATCCGTGACGAGCGCAGCCATGGCGGCGTTCTGCGTGTATTTATCCTTGTCGGATACGAGAATATAAGCGACCTCGACCCCATCCAGACTGCTGACATGGTCGAACAGGCTCCTGCCGATCACGCCTGCGCCAATCATTCCTATAGTTCTGTATTTCATCATTCCCCCTACATGGATTTCAACTGTTGGAGATCCCTTCACAGGCCTCGACAAACGCGCGAATGGCCGCAATCCGCGGGCCGGAATTCGCCCACAGCACTCCCATATTGCGAAGCTCGCCATCTTCCATGCGATGTTTTTGCAGATGCAGCCCCTCCGGCCACGGCGGAGCCCAGTCGGGAACGAGCGCGACGCCCAGTCCGCGATCGACCAATGCCGCAATGGCATCCAGCGCGTCCAGTTCCGCCCATTCGCGCACGCTGATGGCATGACGGCGCAGATAACGGTCGACAATCTGGCCTCCCCACTGATTGCGGTCATAACGAATGAAGGGCTGTTGCGTAAGCGCCAGATGAAAATCGTGAATTTCAAGGTCCGCGGGCGCCAGCAAGACCAAAGGTTCGCGCCGGATGGTCGACCAGCCGAATGCTTTTGGAATCGGAAATTGCGGCTCGATGATGAGAGCGGCGTCCAGCTCACCTGACAAAACCGCATGATAGAGGTTCACAGACGAGCCCGGCTGGAGGAAATAGTCGATCTGCCGAAATCGCTCGCTGAGGGTCGCGGTAATCTGAGGGATGAGGCCCGTCATGGCCGTCGCCGTCGCACCGAGGCGAAGCTGCCCGCTCGGGAGATCGCCCGCGGCTATTGCTCGTAGGTCCCTTGTCATACGCACAAGCGCCGGTCCGTGGCGCTGCACGGCAAGTCCCGCCGCAGTGGGTCGGACCGTGCGCCCCACGCGAGAAACCAATGCCTGCCCGAGCTCCGTCTCCAGCGCCCTTATGCGCTGAGCGACCGCCGCCGGCGTCATATTCAAGCGCCGCGCGGCTTCGGCGACCGATCCGCATTCGGCGACGATGAGGAAGCTTTCGAGGAATTTCGTGTCCATAAGATATATTTTCTATCTTCTGAAGAAACTGACAAGCATATTTTATTGCGTTAAATCCAAGCTATCCTAGCTTTCCGGTCTTACGCCCTCGCCGATAAAAGGAATTTCAATGACCATTCAAGCCAAGTTCGAGCGCATGGGCACCGACGCCGCGCCAGGCCAGGAAGTGCGGCAGCAGGTCGAAGGCATAGAAGCACTGCTGCGCGGCGAACGGATTGCGGGGCGTCAGGTCGACTTTTCCCATGGTGACGTCGATGCGTTTACGCCGACGCCAGGCTCTTTCGAAGTCTTCACCGCTGGGGTAGAGGCCGGCGGCAAGCAGGCCTATACCGAATACCGCGGTGATCTCTCGATCCGCGAGCAGCTTGCGCCTAGTCTTGCGAGCTTCACGGGCGCCCCGATCGACGCCGCCGATGGCATGATTCTGACGCCCGGCACGCAGGGCGCACTGTTCCTCGCCGTGGCCTCCACCGTCGCGCATGGCGACAAGGTCGCGGTGGTGCAGCCGGATTATTTTGCCAACCGCAAGCTGGTGGAATTCTGCGAGGGCCATATGATGCCCATTCAGATGGACTACCTGAATGTCGAGGGGCGCGCGGGTCTCGACCTCGGCCAGCTGGAAGATGCCTTCGCGGCCGGGGCGAAAGTTTTCCTGTTTTCCAATCCGAACAACCCGGCGGGCGTCGTTTATTCGCGTGAAGAGATCAAGGCGATCGCATCCCTGGCCAGCCGTTATGGCGCGACCATCATCGTAGACCAGCTTTATTCGCGGCTGCTCTATTCCGGCGTCGATTATGCGCATTTGCGCGCGGAAGCCATCGACGCGGAAAACGTGATCACCATCATGGGACCGTCGAAGACAGAGTCGCTGAGCGGTTACCGTTTGGGCGTCGCCTTCGGCTCGAAGGCGATCATCAACCGGATGGAAAAGCTGCAGGCGATCGTATCCTTGCGCGCCGGCGGCTATAGTCAGGCGGTTTTCCGTACTTGGTTCAACGAACCGCAAGGCTGGATGGATCGGCGCGTGCGCGAACATGAGGCCATTCGGAATGATCTCCTCGGGCTATTTCGCGCGGGCAAGGATATCAAGGTTCGCACCACCGAGGCAGGAAGCTATATTTTCCCGCAACTGCCTCCCCTTGCCGTCGGCGGCAAGGATTTTGTGCGGATCCTCCGGTTGCAGGCAAGCGTCATCGTAACGCCCGGCACCGAGTTCAGCCCTTTCTGCGACAGCAGTGTGCGCCTGAACTTCTCGCAGGACCACGCCGCCGCGGTAGCCGCGGTGGAGCGGCTCGTTTCGCTTGTCGATCGATATCGCGCATGAAACAGAGCTCCGCAATATAGCATGAAGGCTCCCTGCTCGCGGATATCGAGTCGACAACACGCATCATGAGCTCCGCGCGGATGTCAAATCCGACCGCGCAGTTTTTAAATCGATTTTAAAAAAGCGAGATACGAAGCTAATCGATTTTAATTTGCGTATTAAAAAATTCTTGTTGCGGCGCGAAGAAAATCAGCCCTAATTGCCTCAGGCTGTTCGGTCCGTTCTCAGGAAACGCGCAATGACGATTTCATTTCCGCTTACAGACAAACGTACTGTCGATGAGCTGCTGAAGCACCTGAACGCGCATAAGCTGTTCTGCCCAGGAAACTGCGCCATCACCGTCAAACCCCTCGCCGCGCACGTTTCGTCGTGCCTTTCATATGCGCTCAGCACCGCCCGGACCGCGTGGTAGACCTGATCGTTCCTCCATTAAGCCTTCGAGTGTGGAGAGCCGAAGCTTGACCTCGGCGCTGGCCGCGTTGTTGGCATCCGCCGGGCATTGCTTGATTCCGTAACGATACACTTCCGCAGGAGACAGACATTGATGACGACATTCGAAGCCTATCTCGATGCCCATAAGGGAACATTGTTGAATGAGGACATGGTCGCCATCCTTCGCAATATTGCCGAGGCTACCCGGCAGATTTCGGGCAAGCTCAGAAGCTCGTCATTGTCAGGCCTGACGGGCGCGACCGATGCTGTCAACGTTCAGGGCGAGACGCAGAAACCGCTCGATATACTTTCCAACGAGATCATGCTCGAGGCATGCCGGAAATCGCCGGCGGTCGCATTTGCCGTATCGGAAGAACTCGATGCCGAAGTGCTCATTCATCCCGCTGGCAGATATGCGATGATCTTCGATCCGCTCGATGGATCCTCCAATCTCGATGTCAACGTAACGGTCGGAACGATCTTTTCCGTCGTCGAGGCTAGCTCCGCGGCTGAGATCCTGAAAAGCGGCCGCAGTCAGTTGGCTGCGGGGTACGCGGCTTACGGGCCGCAAACCAATCTCGTGCTTGCGATCGGAGATGGCGTACAGATTTTCACGCTCGACCAATACGACGTCTACGTGATGACGACCGCGAATGCCAAGATCGTTCCGGAAACCAAGGAGTTTGCGATCAACGCGGCACGTCGCCCGTCCTGGGACGACGTCATTACCGAATATGTCGACAGGTCCATTGGAACTCCTGGGTACAATATGCGCTGGGTCGGTTCGATGGTTGCCGACACACATCGCATCTTCAACCGCGGCGGAATCTTTCTCTATCCCGCCGATCGAAGCAAGCCTGCCTCCGGCGGCCGCCTGCGTCTGCTTTATGAGGCAAATCCCATCGGCTTTCTGGTCGAAGCCGCGGGCGGTTCCGCCATTGCCGGGAAGACCGCGATCCTCGACATCGAACCAACCTCCTTGCACCAGCGGGTTCCGGTGATTTTTGGCTCGCGCCGGGAGGTCGAAAAGATCAGCCGCGCGTATTGTGTCGAGCGGACCATCGAGACGGTGTAGCAACCGAACGGAATTCCGCTGAACAGGCGAGGACCCGCTCCCGCCTCCAACTGCGGCGGAAATTATTGCGTCCTACCCGCTCTCAAGAAACGAGGCGGAACTCTCGGGCGTCAGCAAATCCATGTCGATCTATCATTTAGCCGGGATGGCATCCCAGCCCGCAATCGACAGGGGGCTGGGATGCCCTGTACCCGACCGAACGGGCCGCGAGTCCCATGCCGGGAAGCAATTTGGGCCGCTGTGAACTGCCTGGCAAGAAACATCGCCCAGCCAAATTCTATATGTCGACCTCACATCGCTTCTTTGAAGCCAGTATTTCCTGCTCGATCACGGCCTCGGCGGCATTCCATGCCTTTGTGGCGATGGTCGGATCATGAAAAGCGCGTGCGTCGATCGTCGCGCCGTCGAGAAGTATCATGAGGATTGAAGCAATGCGCGCAGCCGCAAGTTCCGGCACAACCGCCTTCAGCATGTCGGCCATCCATGCCGTCATGGTCTTCTTGTATCGAATGGCGACGGCAGAGATGTTTGGATAGTCGGTGCCGAATTCAGCAAGTGCACGTTCGAAAAGGCAGCCGGAAAATTGCGGAGTGCCGAACCATGTCTCGTGCCAGGCAAAAATAGCCCTTAATTGTTCCTTCGCCGATGCCATGGGCTCAACACATGCCCGAAGACTGGCCATGATGTCGTGATAGCGACGATCCAGCACGGCGGCGATCAGATCATCCTTGCCGGGGAAATGATTATAGAGCGTCATGCGGGCGACGCCAGCTTCGGCCAGAATGCGGTCTATGCCGACGGGATGAAAGCCATGCCTTGAAAAAAGGTCGGTCGCAATGAGGATAAGTTGCTCTTTTTTCGGGCTCATCGATGCCTCAAGCGAAGTTTAGCCTGCAATGGACAGATTATGCCTCGTTGTCCAGCAATTCCTATATGGACTTTATATACTGACCGTTCTATCTAAATAAGCAACCGGCGCTGGCGGCGTCTCCTAAGTTCGCGGGAATCCATGAATGTTAATGAGGAGCCATCTCATCGCATTTCCCTGCCGTGAGGGTGCCGAAGGAGATATTGTCCGAGCACGCAAAACGTTTGATCGCGCACCTATTGCCGCATTCTCAGGTTGCTCTACCTATCGCTCAAAGGCCATAGGCCTGAAGTAGACAGTTCCCGTGGCCCAGATGCATTCGACCTTCATGTTCAATTTCTCAACGCTCGACTTTCCCGAAAAAGATCGGGTTCATGCTTGGGTCAGTGACAACCACTGCGATTGCAGATTGCGTGACGATGCTCCCACTACGTTCGACGCTGAAGCAAGCGGCGCGGCGCTCGGTCCTCTTATCCTATCCGCCGGGCGGTGGCTCAATCAGGTCCTACTTTCTCCCTATGAGATCAATCGAACAGAACGACATATACGGAGTGACGGCCAGGATTTCTTCCGTTTCACCTTGATGGTGAGCGGCCAATTCCTGTGCCGATGGAACACGGATCAACCCCTAAAATCGGCTGGGGATCTTTTCGTTCTTGATGCTGCTCAAGTGAACCAAGGCATGATTGCGGCCGGTGAAGTGATCTCTTTGGTGGTGCCGAGAGATCTCCTGCCGAGCCGCACCCAGCTTCTGCATGGGCTGACTCTTGCAGGCGGTGTCGGCCGTCTCCTTGGAGACCATCTCCTTTCATTGTCGCGAAACCTTGAAAGCCTGGGTGAACACGAAATTCCCTATGTCGTTCAATCAACCTTGCAGCTTCTGACTGCCGCGGTTTCGCTGACGCCGGATGCAGTCGTTGAAGCGGCCAGCCCGATAAGAGACGCGCTCTTCAATCGAATCCTGCGCTACGTCGATGCACATTTGCTGGAAGCCAATCTTACGCCCGACCGCATTTGCCGGAACGTCGGCGTGTCACGCGCAAAACTCTATCAGCTATTTGAAGGCAGCGGCGGCGTCATGCGGCAAATACAGCGCAGGAGATTGCACCGCGCCTACCAGATGCTGGCAGATCCAAATCGGCCGCAGCCTCACATCGCCGAGATCGCCTGGCGGCACGGTTTCTCCAACGAGAAATACTTCTACCGCCTTTTCAAAGCCGAATTCGGCCATACTCCTGGCGACACCTTGAAAAATATCCGCGACGGCTCCTCGCTGAAACACGCCGCTTCTCATCGCCGTCGAGAGCGTGATAATCGACCTTCCGGCTGGACCTTGCCCTTCGGCGTACCCGGCAATTGAAAATATCTGCCAGGCCATAGCCGACACCTGTCCGTCACTCCCTCGCGTGCGGTGGCGCCGATGCCAGCGATACTTATTTGCCGAACGGATTGGCCTTTCCGTCCCATTCGAGCGGATTGCCGCCTGTCGGCTGCTGTGAGGCGGCCGCATTCTGCTGGGTGCCACTGCTGTCGTCCGACTTAGGCTGAAATCTCGGTGAGAAATGCGGGAGCAGCAACCGCGCCCAGGATCGATTGATCTTGGAAGCTTCGTCTGGGCAGCGGGCAGCCCGTTCTTTCGGCAGCATGCCATTGTCGACGATGGGGCTGTTGTTTGCCGGGTCAAGGCCATAGACCATGCAAAGCAGATTGAAGTAGCGCTGTGCGTCGAGCGAATGCTCGTCTGCAAATGAGGCTGTATCCGGCGTGCCCGACGACTGGCTGTTGACCTTGAACCAAACGGATGCGAGCTGGAGAACGCGCGCAATATCGTTCTTGGTTTCATTGTCGTCGACATGCGAAAGCAACAGGACCGCCGCGAGCTGATCGACGGAATCCTCTTCGCGGCCGACGGCAGGAAGATCCAGCAGATCAATCAATGCGTGGCCGGATTCGTGCAGCAGGATAAAGCGGAGATTGTCCTTGACGAACTCAATCGTCAACGCCTCCGGGTCCGATGCGCCTTTCGAGAGCGCCTTGCCCATCTGCAGGAGGCTGTCGATCATCTCATAGCAAAGAAAAACCGCGCCGTTCTTCTTGTTGTAGAACGCATTGATCGTATCGCATTGCCGCGTGACGTAGTGCAGCGGACGCGGCGTCACGAACAGTCCGTCGAGACCGTCGATTTCGGGAATGTTCAAAAAGAGGTGGGTATCGACGGCCCATTTGTAAGCGTAATTCAGCTTCGGATCTTCCGGCGGAAAATAGTGATAGACGAAACGCAATCCCTTGCCGTCCGAAGTCACCAACGAGCCGTCCGAAGGTGGTGGCAGCGCGCCCTCCTTCTGTTCCGTAAGCCCGTCATCGCCGCCAGCCTGCGCTGTCTGGCCGTCGGCCGAACCATTGCTCTGCTCCGATTGCGCCTCACCGTCGGTCGAACTGTTTGTCGAGCCATTGCCATTTGACGCAGACCCGCGGCTGCCGGCGCTTGCGAGATCCGCAAGTTTCGTCAGTGTCGGGTAGCTCGGATCGCCGTCGGCCGGATTTTCTCCGAACGGATAAAAGCCGTTCGAGATCAACACGGAGATGTTTTCGACGATCTTGCTGTTCTTGTCGGCGTTCCAGCTGAGATCATAGCCGCGGATCTCATTGCTTCTCTGTTCGAAGCGCGAATAAAATTTTCGATCGCCGGTCGTACCCGAGATGATAAACCAGTTTCGACGCTTGAGTTGGTACGTGATCGTGCTGCCCTGCTCGCTGGCAAGGTTTTGGTAGACTGCATCGATATCACCCGGGCCACTATTGGCAAAACGAGCCGTCTTCAGCGCGACGGCGCCGTCCTCCGTCTGCAGGGTCTCACCGCCGAGCTTGTTGCCCTGCCTTTGGGTCAGCAGGCCCGCAGGATAGGAGATCGTCATGCCCGTCAGGGAATTGTCCAGTGCGCGCCATTGCAATTGCTTGCGCAGATCGAGCGCCGTTCTGCCCAGTTCAAGCGCGTCCGGAGCGGAAAGCCTGCCCGTGGCCGGGCGGTTATGATCGCGCTGATAGCTTGCAATCGCGTTGCGGCCACTCGGTCCGAAGGAGCCGTCGGCAAAACCGTTATAGTAGCCGAGCAAAATGAGCCCTTCCTGCGTGAGGCGCCTCTCCCAAATGTTCAGCGCATCCTCGATCGAACCGGTGCTTTCGATATCCGGCCGGGAGACATCCTGGCTTGAAGACTGCGCCAGGGCAGGCTGGATCGATACGGAGAACGGAAAGGCCAGGAGAAAAGCCAAGGCGAGGAAGATTGTCCTGGAGCAGCAAAGCCTCAAGGCAAGATTCATCATGGGCGAGCTCCGGTTCTCTGGATTGATTGTCGTAAGATGGAACGTGTTTGACATGAGGAGGCGCTTGCACATGCCGGAAAATCACTGTCCGGAGACGGTTCGCAGCAGCAATACGTCGATGTCCCGATCAGGCGCATAATTCTTGATATCCATCTCGAATTCCGTCGGGGAGATCTTCTTCACGCCGTTGCCGCAAAAGGAGACCAGCGTTTTGGGATCGCCCTTGTCGACGATCAGCTTGAAATTGCCGATCGGCCCGGCCCAATTGCCGCCCGAAGTGATGACATAGGAAAGATATTGCTCGAACGCCTGAACACCTTTGGCATTATCATCAGATATCCGCTTGTAGAGGGAACGGGCCGCCTTCGTGAAGGTTTCGTCGGTGCAGAACTTCTCGCGGTAGGATTCGAGCTGATCCGCGTCCATGTCCGGCGCGCCGAGCGATAGCGTCGACTGACTGCCGACGACAGGCACATAGGTCTGCTGTACGACAATCTCTTTCCCTTTCGGAAAGGTCTGATTCCGCCAATATTTGGATCGCAGCGTCCAAAGCGGATAGAGAGAGGCTGGCTGTCCGTTATAATCGCCCTCGCCGGTATCGAAGATACCGGCATCCACCAACTCCTTGCGCTGCGCGTTCGTCAGGCGGCCAATCGCCGCCTCGGTGGCCTCTACCGTCGGCACCAGGGATATGTGCAGCGCCTTGAGTTTGTCCGTAATCTCCTCGTCTGGCTGACCATCCGTGACGAGGAAAGCCCGCTGTTCAAGCTGCGAGGCAACAGGCTGCCCATCGACCACGGTTTGAAATTTCATGAAATTGTCGCTCGCCGGGTCGGGAACGACAGTCGTGGAGTTGGAGCCTCCGCCTGGAAATGCGGGCATCGGAAAGGCGATGGTGGTGGTATAGTCGGCGTTCGTCAGATTGCGGAAGCGGTAGGAAATGCGAATGCCGGCGGCGGAAAGGTAGAGATCCTCGGAGAGGAGCGCGATCTTGTCGGTTTTCTGAAGGATCAAGCCACCGGTCCCCAGCGTGGCCGAGCTGTCGTCCGCGAGGGCATGGGTGGAAAAAAGTATCAAGGCACCAAGGGCAAGGGGAATAAAACGCATTGCTAGATCTTTCAGAAGAAGGTTCCGCTAAGCCGGTTCTTGGGGGCCGCCGGAGCGTCAGGATTTATTCTTGCGATCGGCGACGCCAGACGGATACTGATGACAGATATCGCAGCTATGAGCCGCGGTTTCCGGAGGTGTGCATTCCTCATCGGTTCGAGCATCGAATCCAACGTCCAATAACGGTTTCAATCATCACACGCCGGATATCTCCAGGCCTTTTCTCAAGAGCCGTTGCCTGCCGGATCACCTCGGCCCGGTCGGCAATTACCAGAACGCCTGCTTTGCACCGATATCCCTGCGTCCGTTATAAGTGTACATCCGTCTATATTTTCAAATCCACATCCACGCGGCTGGCCGGCAACTCCCGCGTGTCGTAAGGGTGCCGAAGCGAATTGCTGAGCGGAACTTTATATCCAGCTCTTTCGATCCGCTCGTGCAGACGATCCGCTGATAACAATTCTGGCAGATTGAAAGCGCGATGAAACGCGTTGAGGCCCGAAGATCGTATTCATCCGCGGGCGAACGAGGGAGCCTGTCACTCTTCATGAATATGGATGAACAGCATTTTAGGTGGGGAGAAACATCGCTCCGCAAGCACAACAAATCGCGGCGAGGTCTAGCCCCATCAACGTTCTATCTCGTTGAAAGGATACCAGCATGAACATCTGGCGTGGCGCCTCTTTTCATCTCCTATTGTCTACTCTGGTGTTGTTCAGTCCGACGCTTGTTGCCGCGGCCGAGCAAAGGACGGATTGCTATGGCTTTGAGGCAATGGACGACAATCCGCTCACAGCTCAGCTTTATGAGATCAAGCCGGGAGACAGAGTAGAGTTTCAGTGTCCTGAAAAATCCGTGTTCTGCAAGAAAGGCGCATTTCTCCTACCGGGAGATCAGGTGGTTGTGAGCAGGGTCGATGGCAATCGTGCCTGCGCCGAATATCTGAGCCCCGCAAAACAGTCCTATGATGACAAAACCGCGGGATGGTTGCCATTGGCGCGGCTCGCCCAGGTATCGCCTGCGCCAAATTGGCTCGGGCGGTGGGGAGATAGCGATACAACAATCGTTGCCAAAGCTCAGGGCGACAAGATCCGCGTCGACGCTACGGCGAAGCTACAATTCGGCAACGGTGAACAGGGAGGCACGTTTGCAGCTCTGATCGATGGCAGGCAGTCCCAAGCTGCGTTTGGCTATGAGCCGGGCGTTGATGGCCGGCCGGAGAAACTTCTTCCCTATCAGGATAAGAATGTCCCAGGCCTCTGCCAGGTCAGGATGACCCAACTGGGACGCTATCTTGTCGTCGGCGACAATCATATGTGCGGAGGCATCAACGTAAGTTTTTCTCGGGTCTATCACCGGACCGACGAGAAGGCACCCGCCGAAAAAGCCGGAACGCCAAAATCAACCACTGTGCAGAAGCAGGTCGACGCAGCGCGCCCCTCTTATAAGGCCTGCCTCGACAAATCCGGAGGCGTTACCGTCGCCATGCGCGAATGCGCAGGCGCGGAACTTGAATATCAAGACGATCGCCTCAATCGAGCCTATCGCACCCTGCGGGCGAAGCTGAAGCAGCCCAGTGCCATGCAGCTGCGTGACGAACAACGGGGCTGGATTGCCGAACGCGACCAACAATGTGCCGTGGACAAAGACGGCGGTACGGCCGCTTTGATCGCTGCGGACGATTGTTTGGTGCAAACGACATCCAAGCGGGCCACCGAGCTGGAAGGCCGGCTTCCCTGATAGCCAAGCTCAAAATTATTCCTGGACGCTAGCCCTTTAGGGGGCTGGCTCCAGCGCCGGAAGGTAGTGGCCGCGTTGAACCGTCCCTCTAAGGCCGCACCTTGACAACTTAAGGAATAGCGTTCCCGGAAATGTTGGTGACGATCCGCTGCGTTTGCACGTCCATGGCCCGGTTTTGATAGTCAACCTCCGCCTCATAGACGGCCGTTCACCAGAGTCTTGAGACCCACTTCGTCGAGACCAGGGTTTGATGTGTGCCGCCCTCCCGCATTGCCACAGGTTTCGGCATGGCCAAGGCCGTCTGCTCCCGATGCTTCTCCGTCAGATAGGCCGCGCGTGTGGCGAAGGTCGAAAAGGGGGCCGGCCGCCGGGCACTCGTCGTCTTGGTCACGGGTTTATCTGGTAAAACAATAGCCATTGTTTCTCCTTGTGATCGAGAGGGAGGTGCCATTATGTCGCCTGCTTGAGGTCTGGGCGCGGCATGTTCGTGCCCGCTCTGTCCTTAGCCTCGAGCTGCCTTCATTGTGCCGGCGGATAGGTTGCGCTCGTCAGGCACCGGTCGAACCAGTCTGTATCCGTCGTTTCCAGCGGCCAGATACCTTCCACATCGAGTTTGGCAAGGCCCGTCTTCGGCGGTGGAAAATGCTGATCCGCATCGGGATTCGGCGTCCAGGTTACATCCTTGCCGCCACCGCAAATATCGCCCGATTGATCGCCGCACAGGGCGGTGGGTTTCGCATTGTCACCTTCGATGGTGCTGACGGCGTGATATTCATAGAGGGACCAGCTGGCCCATTCCGTGCTGGCGCTGCAAAGGCGGGCCTTGTTCTGGACATGCATGGCACCGCTGCATTGATAGGAATAGCTCGACCCATCGCTGTCGTTGGGAATGAACTCGCAACTCGTATCGAAGCCGGCAAAGGCGCCCCCGCTGTATTTCGCCAGAAAGCGGCGCTGCGCCTGGGCTTGCATGATCAACCCCTTCTCCGATTGATCACTGAGCTGTGCGGTGCGGTCTGTAATCGCTTGCCGCAGCTTTCCGGTGGGCATGGCCGAACCGTCCAAGCCGGTCTTCAGCCCCTCGTTGCGCGCCGCGATCCAACGACGCTGGCTACTCACCAGCATCGAGCGGATTTCGGGATCTGGCGCCGATTTGAGGAGCGCGGCATAGGCTTGCCCCATGGCGGCGTCGGCCGCCTTGAGGCTTGCGTTGCCGCAGATCTTCTTATCGATCGGATCGCTCGCCTTGGTGCAGTCGATTGCCCAGGAAGGAGTTGCAGCACTCACTCCCACGATCGCCAGAAGGCCGGCGATCGTCAGCCGAACTCCTGCTATGGATTGATGACGGCACATGGTGGCTTCCGTTCCTTTCCTTCTTCCGCCGGATGATCCGGCTGGGTGATATCGCAATCTCGTCGATCTTTACCGTCATCGAAAGCTCCCCGCATTTCCCCGATGAACGATGAGTTCGTTTCAGACCGGAGACGGAAAGAAGGCCGGGAGCTTCCATGTGCGGTTGTCAATTCGCCTTATGCCATTTGGAGCGCTCGCAGGTGGCTTCATAGTCGGAGACCGTTGGCTTGCCGTCACCAAAACTGGTGAGACTCAATTCCATGTCGCCCTTGTGGTAATAGTAGCTGCAGGACGCGAGATCCGTGCCCGAGCAATCGGTCGCCTCGATGATCCCGCTCTTGCGAATATTGTCGCCGACGAAATCCTGATAGGCGGGGGGTGGACTGCGAAACGGCTCCCACCCTTCGGCAATGATCGCCGCGCGAGCCTCGGCGACGGACTTGCCGTAAATGTTCGGCACAATGGCCTGTCCACCGCAGACGGATTGTTCTTTCGCGAGAGGCTCGAGTTCAATCGCACGGCCGTCAACGAGCCGCACGTCGCCAATAGGCGTTTGAACAAGGTCGCCATCGACAACGCGCAGGCTATCCTTGGCCGCGATGATCCTGCCGATCGATAGCTTGCTGCTCTTATTTGCGTAGATGATGACGAAAAGCCGCGTGCCGCTAAAGAGCGCGATATTGCCTTGACTGATCTCGCAGGCGCCGGCTGTCGAAGGCTCAAATTCGCCGGCAAAGCTCACCGCATCATAGGATCCGAGCTTTGCTTCCCCCGTCACTCCCCAGCCGAGAGCATTGGCCGCCTTTCCGCCCGCGCTCTTCGGAATGACCAGCGCGTCACATTCCTCCCGGGATCGGGCCGAGGCGGGCGCTTTAGGCAATTGCGATAGAAGCGCGATTTCGAGCCCCGGAACTCGTGATCGTATGCTCGGCGCGACCTCCGCGCCCTGGCCCACCGCGATCGGACCGCCACCCAAAAGAAAGGCTAATACGAATAAAGCGCGACCGGCGGAGCGTTGGAGAGTACGCTTGTGAATGATCAAGAGTGCCTCGAAGACGTGGACATCAGCAAGAATATAGGGATGTCTATTCAACGGCTGTGCACCGTTCAAGACGTGCGGACTCGAGTGAGGTCTACTCCCCTCCATCTCGAGTGCACATGCGTCCAGAATTGCGTGTTCGCACCGATTCATCCCCGGCAATCGCTTTCTCCAGAGATAGCTGGACATTGCCGGCCGCGTCGCAAATCTGCCAAAACCGTTTTCTCATTCAGGGTCCGCGCGGTGCAGGATCATCCATAACAAGTGCACTTGCGTTCAGATTTCGGAAATCAGCTGTCATCGGTTACGCTGTCAGGCTATGCGGATACCACGACTGCGACAAAGGTCCCGTTCGAGGCGCCGAGCTTCCCTTTGTGATCCGCCGTCGTGAGAGGACAAACACGGATTCATGCGTAAGCTCCTATTCATTCTTGCGATTGCCGGCACCGCGGGCATCGCCCACGCCAAGGACATCAACTTTTTTGATCTTTTGAAGGACCCGGTTCATGCCCGGTCGTGGAAGGCCATGCTGTCATCCGCCAAGGGAACGCCTGCCTGGGTGCGCGACGAGAACAGGTTCATCGCGGAGCCGGTCAAGACCGTCTCCATCGACTCGGTGGACTACTCGATCAGCATCCTTGCCAAGCAGCATGCGACAAACGACGGCCAGGCAGCAATTCTCTTTAAAGCGGATGGCACGCAGGCATGGGCGGAGGTCCAGGACGAGAAGAGTCCAAAGCTCTATTTGGGAAACCCTTCCGAGGCACAGAAGACCGCGCTGGATAGGGCCCTGGCGGAGTAGTCACGTGCTGCGCGTCGCAATGCAGTTGCCGGTCTTTCTGGAGTGCGACTGGCGGCGACGGTGCGCGCGGATGCAAGCGATATGCAAACAACCGAGCATACAGGGACCCAGCAATCAACGTCCGCCAGCTCTGCGACTGCGCGAAACGACAATACATCCATATGCAAGTCCTTATCGAATTGCCTCACCATGGCCCAGCACGACAGGCAAACAAACGCGGATCGATCGCTTGCCTATAGCAGCGCCGGCTATATCAAGATTGACGCTAACGAACTGGATCTGGCTGAGGAGTATTTCAGCAGGGCACTCGAGCTCGATGCAAAATCGGATCTCGCCGATGCGGGGCGAAGCGATGCCGCGTTTGCGAAAGGGGATTATGAGAAGGCCATCGCCCTCAAGCCTGAGCTGTCAGCCATGCTGCAGCAGACTTTCGAGGTTACCTATGTCGAGCGGGGGGCTTGTATGTAGAAGACGGCAATTACGGTGCGGCGATCGACGCCTATACCCGTGCATTGCAACTGAACCCCTTCAATACGAGGGCGCTCAAAGATCAATCAAACTCGACCTATTTCGTGCGAGGCGAGGTTTATCGAAGCAAATCGGACTTCAGGTCCGCATTGGCCGATTTTCAGAAGGCACTCGCATTGACGCCGGCCGACGATCCAGGCCGCACCAATATGCTGTCGGCAATAGAATCGGTGAAAAGATGAACTTAATCGCCAGCTTCGCCACGAATCGAGCCGCCGCACGGCACATGAGGTCGGCCACCGCGATTGTCCTACCCCTCCCCATGGATCTATCGCCGTATCATCAACAGAGGACGTTTTCGTTTTGTATAAGACAGCTTTCTACGCTTTTGCGTTCGCCACTGTTTCTCTCGGCTCCGCCGCTGCCAGCCCATGCTCGCAACACTATCAAAGCACCGGCGTTCCGCTTGTAACCGGCGTGACCTATAAGACCTGGATGGAATTCCCGTCAATCAGCCCAGCCGTCGCCTTTGATAAGGTTTCGCGGGCGGTCCTGGCCGAAGGTTTTGTGGATGTGAATGTCGAGAAGCAACTCGGCACACTGACCGCGCAGCAGGAAACGACCGGTTCGGGTCGGCCTCAGACCCTGCGCGTCGTCGTCAGAAAGAGCGGCAAGGGCAGCCGGGTTGACGCGCTTTTCATGGTGCCGCAGGGCCAAGTCGCCCCTAACATGAGCGACAATCTCTGCCGTGTCGTCAATTCTGTAAGCGATTAAGCCTCTCGCGCTCCCGCCGAGCATGCGAGTGTTTAATCTCACGTTTCTGCTGCTATTGGAGTTTGATTGCTGCTTGGGCCGGCCGCGACATGCGGCCGCGCCCTTCAATATCGGCAGGTTCGACTTGATCCACTCGTGAACAACGGCTTCACGACCGTAGCTCAGTAGGAAATACGCCCATCGACGATGGGCGAGGAGCCAGATGAAAGCTGCTGCTTCAACACCTGCCTCGCATCATCGCTGACAATAGACATGGGAGCGGCGACCACAACTCTCGCTGCGGAGCCCGCCAGGTCTGCGGTTCGCACCGCCGCCATGCCGACCCGATCCGCAAGCGAGGTTTGCCCGGTGTCCAACGACTGTCCTGCCAGCCGCCGTCCAAGAAATTGGACCATATCGCGATTGTCCGCAAACGTATTGTGGCCCAGCGCATCGTCGGGTTTAACGGAACTCGTATCGACCACCGTGATACCGAGCTTGGCCAAATCGGCTGCATAAGGTGTCGAATCGAAGCCGCCGACACGGTTGACGCCGCCGGAGAGCCATCGCGAGACCTGGAGAGCCTTGTCCCTTGTCGATGAAAAGATCGTGAAATGCGGATGCTGCGGCCCCATTTCGATCATCTGCCGACGAAAGACGTCGATATCGATGTCGGGCGATGCCAGGATGACATTCTTTACCTTCGACGGAATTGTCTTGTTGCGCATCGCGACGCCGCGCAGCGCCTCGGCGGTCAGCCAGGATCCCATGGAATGGGCAAGAATTGTCACCTCCCCGACGTCAGGGCTTCTGGCAGATTGCAGGATCAGATCCTCCAATGCCCGGCGAGAGAAATTCGTGCTCTCCTTGTCGTAGAGATAGTCGAAGACATTGCCGCGCGAGGGCCAGGTGAAGAGGATCGGCGCTGCGTCGGTTCCCGAATCATGAATGATCTGCGCGAAGCGAAAGACCGCGTCGGAATAGGTATTGTTGAAGCCGTGCACGAAAATGACGACCTGGCGCTTGGCATTGCGGTTCTTGCTGAACCACTCGAAAATATTGCGCTCGGACGCCACCCTTCGGACCTTGAGGACAGCGAACTCCTTTTCGGGATTGGCCGGCACATGCGATGGCCATTGCACTTCGCCGATCTTGCGATTTCGATCGGGAGGAATGGAAACGACGATATCGTTGAGAGAAATCGCCGTTCCACGTTCGCCGGAGTAAAGCTCGCCTGGTTTGTCGGTCGGCCGGCGTGTCGTCGCCACCATCATGTCCACGGTGCTGGTGCCCGGTCCCGCCGTTGCGACCGGCTGGAGAACATTCTCCAGCCGCCCCGCGCATCCGGCCAATACCGATAGGGTCATCAGGACAGAAAGACACGACCGCCTAGGAGCACAGGTCGCCTTTCGAACGCCAGACATCAGATCACCTCGTGCCGGGCGCCATCACGGGGAATGCGAAACCAGGCGACGTACAAGGCGGGAAGGAAAAGCAACGTCAAAGCCGTGCCGACGACGATGCCGCCCATCATCGCATAGGCCATCGGACCCCAGAATATCTCCCTGGAGATCGGGATTAGCGCAAGCGTTGCCGCAGCGGCCGTCAGCATGATGGGCCGCATTCGATGCTCCGTCGCCTCGATAACGGCTTGCCAGGCCGGCACGCCCTCGCTTCGAAGATGCTCGATCTGCACGACGAGGATCACCGAGTTGCGGATCAGGATCCCTATGAGAGCAAGCACGCCAAGGATTGCGACGAACCCCATCGGCGCGTTGCTGAAGAGAAGTGCGATAACGACACCGATAAGTGCTGTGGGAGCGACAGCGAACACCAGAAAGAGCCTGCTGAAACTTTGCAGCTGGATCATCAGGATCGTCGCCATGATGAAGAGCATCAGCGGCGCTACCGCCACGATCGGCCCTTGCGCTTTGGCGCTTTCCTCGACTGAGCCGCCATCCACGATATGGTAGCCGCTTGGAAGCGTCTTGCGGAATTCGTCGACTTTCGGCTGCAGTTCGTTGACGATCGTCGCCGGCTGCGTCGATCCGACCACTGCGGCCTTGATGGTGATGGTCGGTATGCGCGTCCGCCGCCAGATCGTCGGCTGCTCCAGCTCGTAATGGAAATTCGCAACCGCCGAGAGGGGCACGGATTTGCCGTTCGAGCCGGCCAGTAGAAGGTTCTGCAGCGTCTCGATCGAGCCGCGCTCGGCCGTCTGTGCTCTGCCGATCACATCGATCAGATAGATGTCGTCACGAATATTCGTTGCGGCCGTTCCCTCGACGATGCCGTTGAGAGCCGTTGCGATATCTTGGGACGAGACGCCCAATTGCCGCGCCTTGTCCTGCAGAACGTCGACCTTGACGACACGCGAAGGTTCGTTCCAGTCGAAGGTCATGTTGGACAGCAGGGGATGCTGGCCGACGATGCCCGCAAATTGCTGGGCGATGTCCCGAACCTTCTGGATATCGGGTCCGCTGATTCGATACTGTACCGGCTTGCCGACTGGAGGGCCGATGTCGAGCAGCTTCACGAATGCATCGGTTCCGGGGAAGGTCTTGGTCAGGTAATCCTGCAGTTCGGCTTTGACCTTGTCGCGAACGTCAAGACTTTTGGTGACGATCACGGTCTGGCCGAACGAGACGTCGGGTGTTTGCACATCGAAGGACAGGATGAAGCGAGGAGCGCCTTGCCCGACATAGCTCGTCCAATGATCGATATCCTTGTTGTTCGCCAGCATCTCGCGTTCGAACCTGGCCATCTGCTTGTTCGTCTCGGAAATCGAGCTGTTCTGCGGCAGGTTCCAGTCGACGATCAGTTCAGGTCTGTCGGAGGAAGGGAAGAACTGTTGCTGCACCAGGCTCATCCCGCCGATAGAGAGGGCAAACGCGGCCACGGTCGCGCCGATGGTTATCCAGCGCCAACGCAGGGCAAGGCCCAGGAGCCAGGCAAAGACGCCCGCAAAGCGGCCTTTCTGCTCATGGTGGGATTTCATGGTCTTCGGAAGGATCGTCACGCCCAGAAGCGGCGTGAACAACACCGCGACGACCCATGAAACCAGGAGCGAAACGGCGATGACCACGAAGAGAGTGAAGGTGAATTCGCCGGCAGCACTGGTGTTGAGGCCGACGGGGATGAAGCCCGCCACCGTCACAAGCGTGCCCGTCAACATCGGGAAGGCCGTCGAGGTGTAGACGTAGGTCGCCGCCTTTCTGAGGTCGTCGCCCACTTCCAGTCGGGCTACCATCATCTCGACGGCGATCATGGCATCGTCAACAAGAAGGCCGAGGGCGATGATCAGCGCTCCAAGCGAAATACGCTGCATGGAAATGCCGGTATAGGCCATAACGAGAAAGGTAATCGCCAGCACGAGCGGAATGGAAATGGCGACCACGAGTCCCGCCCGGACGCCAAGGCTGATGAAGCTGATCGCAAGCACGATGACGATCGCCTCGAACAGCGCGCGAGTGAAGCCCGATACGGCCTCGTCGACAACGGCGGGCTGATCGGATACGCGTTGAACGTCGACGCCGATGGGAAGATCGGCCGTGACCTGCTCGATTTCCTTGTCGAGTGCCTTGCCGAACTCAAGCAGATTTGCCCCGGTCTTCATGCCGATGGCAAGCCCGATGGCCGGCTGCCCGTTAAATCTGAATAGGGACGAAGGAGGATCGACATAGCCGCGTTTGATCGTCGCGACGTCGGTCAGCGGAAAGAAGCGATCGTTGACCCGAAGATTGATCGATCTGAGGCTGTCTTCGGATGTGAACTGGCCGCTGACGCGCAAGGCGATGCGCTCGGGACCGGCATCGACGAAACCGGACTGGGTGACGGCGTTCTGTGCCTGAAGCGTCTCGATGACGGATTGCTGGTTAAGGCCGAGAGCGGCGATCTTTCGCGTGGAAAATTCGAGATAGACGGCCTCGTCCTGCGCACCGATGATATCGACCTTGCCGACATTGGGAACCGTCAGCACCTTCGCGCGCGCATTCTCGACCAGATCCCGAAGCTGCCGCTGCGTCAGCCCGTCGCCGGTGAAGGCATAGATATTGCCATAGACGTCGCCGAAGTTATCGTTGAAAAACGGTCCGACGACGCCGCTTGGAAAATCTCCCTTGATGTCGCCGACCATGTTGCGGACCCGCATCCAGATGGCATTGACATCCTTTGCCTTGGTCGTCGGCAGAAGCTCGACGAAAATGGTCGTCTGGCCGGCAACCGTCTCGCTCTTCGTATAGTCGAGCGAATCCAGCTCCTCCAGCTTCTTTTCTATGCGGTCGGTGACCTGTTTGGTCACCTCCTCGGCCGATGCGCCAGGCCATTGGGCCTGAATGATCATGGTCTTGATGGTGAAGGCGGGATCTTCTTCGCGGCCGAGACCGATATAGGAAAACGCGCCGGCCAGAATGAAGACGATCATGAAGTACCAGACGAGCGAACGATGTTCGAGCGCCCAGTCGGACAGATTGAATTTTTTCACGGGGATCTTTCCTTAGTCTACCCTGACGGCCTGGCCGTCCGTAAGCTTGTGAACTCCGGCAACGACGATGCGTTCGCCGGGGCTGATGCCTTCAGCGATCTTGACCGAACCGCCCTCGACGAGATCGCCCTCGATCTTGATCGGCCGAATGGAGACTTTGCGAGCCGCGGTATCGACCACCCAGACGCTCGGCTTTCCGTCTTTCACCAGCACGGATGAGGACGGCAGCAGGATCATCGGATCCGCGATAACAGTCGCGGTCGCGGTAACGACGGAGCCAAGGCGAAATGCTGCCGGCGGATTGATGAGCGTGATTTTCGTGCGCCGCGTGCGGGTGGTCGCCTCGGCTTCCGGAGCAATCTCTCGGACCACACCGCTCGCGCGGATGGTCGGGTCGAGCTGGAGCGCCACTTCAAAGGGCGAGCCCACCTTGAGACCGTCGAAGCTTGCCACCGGTATGTCGATGATGGCATCGCGCTGGTCGGGACGCGCGACGGTGGCGATGCTCTGGCCGGCCGAGACGACCTGGCCCACTTCGACGGAAGTCGCGGTCACGACGCCATCGAATTCCGCACGAAGCTGCGCATACCCCAGTTGCTCCTCCGCCTTGTCCAGATTGGCCTGCGCCTTGGCAACCGAAGCACTCGCACTCTTGCGCCCAAGCTGCGCTTCTTCATACGCCGCCTCACTTCCCGATCTGCTCTCGAGCAGGGATCGCTGGCGCTCCTCGGTGGATGCGGCATTGACCAACTGCGCTTGGGCGTTCGAAAGCTCGGACTGCGAACTTTTGACGGCAAGTTCGAGCGAGAGCGGATCGATTGCGGCAACGATATCGCCCTTCTTGACGATGTCGCCGACGCTGACCTTGCGCGCGATGACCCGTCCCAGCACCCGAAATGCAAGCTGGGTCTCGATCCTGGCCTCGACCGTTCCCGGCAGGGTCAGCGCCGAAGCCGCTGTGGGCTTGGCGACAACGGAAAGCACGGGACGCGGCGGCTCGTAATGGGCTTCATCCTGTTTTTCGCAAGAAGTCAGCAGCAATGACCCGAGGATCGCCAGGCCAGTCGTGATGCGGATATTCATTTTGCAGCTCCGTTGTCATATGTGACGGCCTGGCCCGATCGCAGGAATTTCGCGCCGTCAGCAACAACGATCTCGCCCGGCGACACTCCCGCCCGCACGGCAAAGCGGCCGGTTTCATAGCTGGAGACTTCGACCTGGCGAAGAGAGACGCTCGACGAGGCGGGATCGACGATCCAGACGGCCGGCTTGCCGCTCTTCGACGCCATCGCCGACCACGGCAGCTCGATTGCGTCCCGCGCCGCGGACCGAAACAGCCCGACCACCGGAGCGCCGAGCTGCATGTCCGGCGCCCCCTCGAGCGCCACCTTGATCCTGATCGTCCCGGTCGACGAGTCAATCGTGGGCGAGATTTCACGGACGGAGGCTTCTATCCTGTGAGACGGCGCCGAAAGGAGGCTGACAGCGACCTTGTTTTCAAGATTGCGGCCCAGATAAAGGGATTCAAAGACGTTGAAGACCGCGTCGCGCGGACCGTCATGCGCAAGGGTAAAGACCAGTTGCGCCGCTTGCGCGACCTGGCCCACCTCGGCGTTTCTGGCGGTGATGACGCCATCGGCATCAGCGCGCAGTTCCGTATAGGAAAGCGCATCCTGGGCGGTGTCGAGTTGCGCTTGCGCCGATTTCACGCTCCCCTGAGCCGTCAGGAGGGTTTCCTGGGCCTGGTCAAGCGCGGCGCGGGTCGTAACCTGCGTCTTGAAGAGGTTCTGCTGCCGGTCGAAGGCGAGCTGAGCCTGTGTCTGCTGGGCAATCGCCGATTGGAGGTTTGCCATGGCGACCCCCAGATCGGCCTTCTGTTCTTCCGCATCCATGCGCGCAAGCACCTGCCCCGCCTTCACCGACGAGCCGACATCGACGAGGCGTTCGACAATGCGCCCACTGACCCTGAAGGAAAGATCGCTCTCGACCCGGGCACTGACTTCGCCGGTGATGCTGTTGTTTTCGACGACCGGCGTCACCTTGGCCACGACGGTCTCCACATTCTTAGGCTTGGCCTCGCTCGCGCTTTGCTCTTCGCATGAGGCAAGCGCGACGGCGCTGACACCGAGCCAGGCGACGACAAGGACAGTTTTCATGAATTTGACCTCTTGCATCCGTTCGGCAGACGAATATTATTGACTGACTAGGAAGTCAATGGAAATTGTCTTGACGCCAAACGACGAATAACGCTCAAGGTGGGATATGCCCGATACGAAAAAGCTGACGCGCGCGGAGCAGAAAGCCCGCCGCCCCGTTCAGATCCTGGATGCTGCGTTTGAGGAATTCGTCGAACGTGGTTACGTCGCGACGCGCGTCGAAGATATAGCCACCAGGATTGGAGTTACGAAGGGAACCATCTACGTCTACTTCGAGACCAAGGAGCAGCTTTTCGAAGCAATGATCCGGCACATTTCGACGCCCCTCGAAGATCTATTGATAAGCGGAAATGAGCTGAAGGGGACCGCTACGGAGCGGCTTCGGAAAAATATCGAGCTGATCTACGATCTCATAATCAATGATCGAAAATTGCGCGAATTGATGAGGTTCGTCATTGCCGAAGGTTCGCGGTTTCCACATATCGTCGACAGGCACCACGACATATTCATCGATCCTCTCGAACGGCAGATGCAGTCCCTTATCGACGAAGGGGTAAAGCTTGGGGAGTTCCGTCAAGCACCAGCGGCATTCTGCGATGCCGTCGTGGCGCCGGCCATTGCCTTTCTATTCTTCAAGCTTCTTTTCGACGAGCGGCGAACTCTGGACAAGGCAAGCTATGTGAACGCGCACATGGATCTCGTCCTGCATGGGCTGCTTGAACGGCGTTGAACGTGCAATGCTCTTTCTGGCCTTGTCGGCCATGGTGCGTCTTGGAACTCAATGCGCCCCTTTCGGCTCTCTGATCTGCTTGGCGGAATCGTTCGTCCGAACAAAAAGCAGACCACTCGTGGGATATATGAGCAGAAAGCTAACCGATGAAACACGGTTCTGGATATGGGATGTGGCGATGGTGAAATAGCCGTGCGTCTATGCAAGGCGGGTTTCAATGTTCTTGGTGTCGATGCATCACCCGAAATGCTGCGTCGAGCATATTTGCGTAAGGATCAATTGTCGGAGCGAGCCCGCAATCGACTTGATTTTGCAGTCGGCACTATCGAAAATTTCAAGCCAAAGCAGACATTCGACGCGGTCTGCTGCCACGGAGTGTTGATGTATTTGGATGACAGCGGCGCTGCCATTCAAACATTAGCAAACCATGTCAGCCCCGGCGGCCTGCTCAGTATTCGAACCAAGAATGCACTCTCCAACGGTTTTCGCGAAGCACTCCGAGGAGACTATAAGTTGGCTCGGCAGTTGATCGAGACCCGCGCGGCGAGCAGCGTCGGCAATCTCGGCATCAGCACGCGTGGCGACGATCCTTCAGTAATTGTTGACTGCATGAAGCAATGTGGTTTCAACGACTGCCAGTGGAGGGGAATCCGCATTTTCTCAGATCACCTCGATGCGGACAGCTTTGACGACAATATGGCTGATGCACTCATTGCGCTGGGGCAGGCAACCTCGCTGCGCGATCCATATAGGCTAATGGCCCGGCTGTTCCACGCGACCGGTCGAAAAAATCAACAGGTTTGCCACTGAGCTGGTCAAGAGCGAAGCGCTGGCGCTATCGTCGTGCCGTTACCTTCCCCGAAAGTCACCGCGCGTCGCCATGCCCGCTTACCGCAACGTGCCGATCGTTGCCGCACAGCTCGGGCGCCATGCCGGCTTGACCGGTGCGGCCACTCGTTGGAACCGTCCGCACCGTGCACTTTCTATCGGCTGGCCAATGCAACAACGCGATCGGCCGCCGCTGAGAAGCCTTGCAGAGACACCTGGAATCCAAGGGCATTGCCGCCATCGGCAACAACCTTGAGATTCAAGCGCGAGCCGGTTCGCAATTTGGCAAGGGTCGGAGCATCGATCGGAAGCAAGGCTATGCAGCCGTTCGGCAGGCAGGTGCGAAAGCGCACCGGCTTGAGGGGCGGCTGATCGTCGATATTCGGGGTGACGCCCGAGTCGAGCACAATACCGAACGGCAGCAGCAGCGTTGCAAGCGCGCTGCCGTCGGGACGCATCTGCATTTCCACGGCGAGCAATCTCTGACCATTCTGCTGGGTTTGATCCTGCGAGAGCGCACAAGACGCAGCCTTGTCGCGCTGATTGCACGCAACATGCCAATCCTGATAGGTCTCCTGCAGACTGGATGCGCCGTTCGGCAGAGCCGATTGGGCAAAGGCCGAAGGTGCGGGCGTCAGAGCAAAGCCCGCGGAGATGAAGGCAAGTACCGCATGGGATATGCGGCTGATGGTCCGAGATGAAATGAATGCGGAATTTGACAAGGGATAAAATCTCTCAGCTTGAAATATGACCTTGCGCAATCGGTTCCGCAAAAGGCCAAGATAACGGGCTAGCGGGCGACTGCCGCCTTTCGACGCGAACTGGCGCGCCCAAAGGCGGTCATGCTCGGGAGCGTTCAGGTACACACCCACTCCCACACGCTGCAGCGGGAGCCGGAACTCTCGCAGGCCTTGAGCGCGAGGTCTTCGGCTTCGCGGCGCGTCGGTGCCGAATTCGCGCCCCACGGCGTGACGCGCTTGCCGCCTTCCTTGCTAATGGCAAGCGCACCGCAATGATTGTATGGGAAGCCGGTCTTATCGTCGTCATCCCAATGGCGATGATTGCGGAAGACGCTGACCACGACGCAGCTCTTGCCCTTATCCCGCTCACAATGCTTGAGGGCGATATCCATGGCTTCCTGGCGCTTGTCGGCGCCCCAGAAGAAGCCGTATTTTTCATCAGGGGCGGAATAGGCGATGGCTGCCCATATGCCGCGTTCATCAGGCGGCGGAGCCGGCGGCTGCTCTGTCGTGAAGAGATCGGCCGCCCACGGATGAGCGGTGGAGACAAGAAGCATGCCCATCGCGGCAATCGCGGATTTCAGTCTCATTTTTAGCTCCCTTGCTTTCCTGCTGCCGAAGCCACGGAAATGACGACGCAGCCGCTTCCTGTCGGCAAAAGCATGGCATCACCACCATCGTTGCCGAGCTGGTAGACACCGACCTGGTCGAGATTGTTGACGAGCTTGCTTCCGTTCGGGAACTTAGCCGAAACTTCCGGGCAAGACATCGTGAACGGTGCGACGCGAACCATTGCTCCTTCGCAGCCGGATGCGACGGGCGCTGCAAAGACGATACCGGCGGCCGGACCGCTATAACCCTGCGTGGCATAGTTCATGCCGACAAGCGCCTGCACGGCATGCTTGTCGGCCGCCTCCTTATTCCACACCGATTGGACATTGTACTGCGTGCCATTGGTCAACAGCTGCCCGAGAACCGGGAAAATCGTCGAGCAGGAGTGCAGCCCGGCCTGCTTGGCGTGCTGCAGAAACGGCGTATCGGGCAGCGCCTGATTGGCGTCGTTCGCGGCCGCAACTGCCGGCTGCGAGAGAAGATTACCCAGAACGTCATACCGGAAGGCGGCATAGCCGCCAGCGGCGACGATTGCGATCGCCAGCACCGAAAGGGCGGCGGTCTTTCGCCAGCTTCGCTTCGGTTCGGCTTGCTCGACAGCCACGTTCTGAATAGCTGCGTCTTTGCTGTTTCGCGACATGATGCGATCGTGAATCGATTGCTGGGTCATTGAAATTCATCCATCACTTTATCGCCTTCACGGCTGTGGAAAGGCCTTTGAGATTTGCGGTCACGCTGATCGTTCTCCCGTCCGCGGTCGGATAGGAAACCGTTGGCGCCGTATTCTTGGAAATCTGCTCGCGCAGCAGGGCCCCGACCGGCAGCATGCCGACGCATACCGTGTTGTTGCAGCCGTTGAACCGGACCTGTATCGGCTCCTTGCGGCCGTCGAATTGCAACAGGATACCGCCGTCGCTTTTGGCAATCGGGGCCGCACGCAAGATCATGTAGGGATCACCCTTTTTCGTCGCGGCGAGCGACCAGCTGAATGCGACCTGCCCCGCCTCGTTCTCGATGATCTGGGTAACGTTGCAGACCCGCTGGCGAATTTTGAGATTTTCGTCGCAGATCAGCGTCCAGTTTTCGAAGGGACGAATGGTCCGCTGATAATCGCCAGGCTTCACTTCCGGAGGAACGACGACCTCGGACGGCTTTATGCGATACGCGGGAGAGGCAGTCTCCTGTCCGGCTGTGATCGAGCCGAACAGGAGCATGCACATCAGGAAAGTCGGGACGCCGAGAAGCGCTCCTTTGACCATGACAGGCTCAATTCAGAGTGAAGCTGAGGCCAGCGCCGACACCCACCTGCCCGCCGGCTGCCGTACCGGACAAATTCGCCCGGACCCGGCCGTTCTCGCTGGTGTAGCCGGCACCGAAGGCCAAGGCACCCTCACCTCTCCAGACGCCGCCGCCGACTGCCACGCTTACCTTGCCGGGGCGATCGTCATAGCGAAGCGATGCCGCGGCAAGTCCAATCGCGGCCGCCTGTCTCGCTTCCGACCGTACGTCTCCAAGCTCTCGGTTCAGCTGCCCGAACTTCTGGTCCGTATAGTTATTGGCGGAAGCCAGCGTAGTGGCGGCGGCCGTGTCCGTGTAGGATTTGACCTGAGTGATGCTGTCACCCAATTGAGCGACGTTGACGGCATCCGTGGGAGCGACACCCTTGCCGACGTTGGAAATGACCACCGGCGCATTCACGTCACCGCCCTGCAGCGTGATGCTGTTCTTCTTGCTGCCATCGGGATTGAGGTCATAGGTGACGGCGTTCTTGGTGATCGTGCCGACACCCGTCTGCAGGCTGTCGATCGCCTGATTGGTCGCATAAAGCTGCGATCCGTTGATGGCGTCGGTACTGTCGGAAGAAATGCGGCCGGCGGCTACGTTCGTGATTGTTCTTTCAGCCCCTTGAGAACCCACACTCACCGTTCCGACAGGCGTGGTACCGGCGAAATCGTAGTGCTGACCCTGAATATCCGTGCCGGACGTGCCGACAGCAGCCTGTGTTGTGGAACCGGAGCCCAAAGCCACATCATTGGCATTGTTGGCCTGCGCGCCCTGACCGAGGGCAACCGCGCCCTGCCCTGTCGCCGTAGATCCAAGTCCTGCCGCCAGGCTGCTCACGCCGCTGGCGACACTCTGCGGACCGATCGCAACGCTATCCGTGCCGCTGGCGGTGGAATCGGCCAGCGTCGAGTTGGCGTGGAAATACTTGATGCCGCCGCCATTCATGATGTTGGTCAGTGAGTTATCGACCGCACCGAAGGCATCATAGACCGTGCTGTAGTTATTGCCCTGGATGTTGTAGGTCGGACCGGTGATCGATCCATCCGGATTCACCGTCGTGCCGCCGCCGATCAGGTTGGTAATGTTGGTGCCGAGACCCTTGAGCTGACTGACATTCACGGCGTCGGTGTCGGCCGAACCAGCAGCAAGGTTGGTCAGCTTGCGCTCCGAGCCGGCCGAGCCGATCGATACTTCGCCGACGGAGGTTTGCGGAGCCGTAAGGGCAAAGCCGGTGTAGCCGGTTTGAGCGCCCACGCTCGTCACGGATTGTGCGCCGAGAGCGACGCTGTTGATGTTGTTGGCTTGCGCGCCGGCACCGAGCGCGACAGACTGGATTCCTCCAGCCACCGAGTTCGTGCCGAGGGCCACGCCGTCGGCCAGCATGACATGGGCGTTCTGGCCGATCGCCGTGCCGCCGGGAGCAACCTGGTCGACGACTGCGCCATTGCCGATGCCGATGCCGTTGTCGCCGTTGACGACGGTCGTCGGGCCGACGGCCACCGACTCTGCACCGACAGCAAGGGAGTCGCCGGCGGCCGAGTTTGCATGGAAGTACTTGCTCGGCGTCGCAGCGACCGAAGCGATGGCACCCTGGAGCTGGCGAACCGTGACGGCATCCTGCGCGCTGCTACCATCGGCCACGTTGGTGATCTGGCGATAGGACGTGCTCGAACCGACCGAAACAGCCCCCAGCAGGGTCTTGTCTGTCGTGTTGTACTGGATGAAGTTCGTCGGACCCGCGGGCAACTGGCCGGTGGCCGGCGCCAGGGCGCGATCGGCAACCGATCCCGAACCAAGCGCCACGCCGCCGACGATGGTCGACTGGCTGTTCATGCCAAGCGCAAGAGCATTGTCGGCGGTCGAGGTGGCGTTATAGCCGACGGCGGTGGAGCCGACGCCCTGAGCCGAGGAGTCGCTGACGGCGAGCGTGCTGTCATTGGTGCGCACGTACCGGATGCCCTTACCGTTTGCGTCGGTATAGGTTGTCGATGTGTCGCCGGCGAGATTGTTGATCGTATTGCCAAGATTGGTCAGGTCGCCGCCGATCGTGGTGACCGTCGTATTGAGACTGTCGACCGCCTGGTTGGTGGCAAAGAGCTGCGAGCCGTTGACCGCATCGGTCGAACCGTTGTTGAGACGGCCCGCCGCGACATTGGTGATGGTGCGCTCGGCGCCGACGGCGCCAACGCTGACCGTCGAAGCCGGCGTCGTGCCAGCAAAGTTATAGGTATTGCCGCCGATCACCGTGCTGGCCGTGCCGACCGCGACGTCGGTCACCGAGCCTGAGCCGAGCGCTACGTCGCCGGCGTTGACGGCCGAAGAGAGAGCACCCAGCGCTAGCGCATTTTGAGCGCCGGCATTCGCTCCCAAGCCGAGAGCCGTTGCCTGAAAGCCGGTTGCAAGTGAGTTCTGGCCGATTGCGGTGCTTGACGTGGCCGTCGCATTGGCGTTGGGGCCGATGGCGGTGCTGTAGTCGCCTGTCGCCTTGGATATGAATCCCAATGCAGCTGAGTCTAGGCCGGAGGCGGTCGCATTCGTACCAGCCGCAATGGCATTCGTCCCCGCCGCGGTCGAGAGAGGTCCGATCGCAACCGAGTCCGGCCCCGTCGCCGACGAGTCCGCCTGCGTTGAGTTGGCATGGAAATACTTGATGCCGCCACCCGTCGTGATGTTGTTGATCGCAGTCGTGTTCAGGTCAACCTGCTGGTTGGTCGCAAAGAGCTGTGAGCCGTTGACGGCATCCGTCGAACCGTTGTTGAGCCTGCCCGCGGCGACATTGGTGATGGTGCGCTCGGCACCCGGCGCGCCCACACTCACTGTCGAGCTTGGTGCTGTACCGGCAAAATTATAGGTATTGCCGCCGATCACCGCGCTTGATGTGCCGACCGCTACATCAGTCACGGAGCCGGAACCAAGCGCCACGTCGCCGGAACTCGCCGCCGCCGTCGCGCCGTTACCCAAGGCGATATTGCCGACGAAACCGGAAGCGCCTGCGGTGGAGCCGTTGCCGAGCGCGACGGAGCCCTGGCCGATCGCCTTGTTGTTGTTGCCGATCGCGACCGCGCCGGCCGCCTGGTTGGCACTGGTGGCAGTCGCCGTGCCATCGCTGTTGGCGATGTTGTTGGCGCCGCCGGTGAAGGCGCCGGTGCCGCTGGCATAGCTCGGATCGCCGATCGCGACCGCGCCGTCGCCGTAAGCGCTATTGCCCGAACCGATAGCGACCGCCTTGCCGCCGTCAGCCACTGCGCCCGTGCCGATGGCGACGGAATCATCGCTGAGGGAGCCGGCGGCGGTGCCGATGGCGATCCCGTTCACGCCTTGTGATACCGCGCCTGCTCCGACTGCTGTCGAGCTTGCCCCTTGCGAGATGGCCGTCGTGCCGATGGCAACGGAGTCATCACCTGAGGCGGTGACTGAGCGGCCGCCCGCAAACGCACGGGCACCTGTAGCCTCGGCCGTGCTGCCGATCGCAGTTGCGTCGTTGGCCGCGGTCGTGCTGGTGCCCATGGCGATGCCGTTGTCTCCCGTGACACTGGCATTATAGCCGATCGAGGTCGTCTTGTTGCTGGCAACGCCGATACCGGCATTGGTGCCGATCGCGACGTTATCGTTGCCCGTTACCAGGTTACCCGCGGCTGCATTCACCGAAGCATCATAGGCAACGGTGCCATCCCCTGTGCCAAGTGCAACGTTGCGCGTTCCCGTAACGCCGGAGCCGGCGCCTCTCATGCTGCCGGCGACACCACCACCAATAGCGGTGTTCTGCGCGCCGCTCACGAGACCACCCGCCGCCGTACCCATGGCGACGGAATTGGCGTTGGCTGTCGTCGAACCGGACCCCGCGCCCTGGCCAACGGAAACCGAAGCCTGACCCGCGCCCACGGCGCCCGATCCGACCGCAATCGTGTAATCGCCCTGCGCCTGCGCCAGATTGCCGAGGGCGCTCGAAGCAAGGCCGGTCGCCTGCGCATTGCGGCCCACTGCCGCCGACTGATTTCCGCTTGCAATGGTTTCAGCGCCAAGCGCCGTCGCGTTTTGTCCGGAAGCATTGGCCGTGCTGCCGAGAGCCGTAGCGGCTGGCCCCGAAGCGGCGGCTTGCTTGCCAAGGGCAAGGGCGCTGTCCGCACTGGCGACGGAGGCCCAACCTCCGGCAAATGCATAACTGGCGGTAGCACCCGAGCTGACGCCGAGGGCGGTGGAGTTCCCTCCCGAAGCAGTGGAGAAGGTGCCCAGAGCGCTGGAGCCCGCCGCGTTAGCGGTGGCGTCCACACCGAGGGCGATCGAATTGACGTTGCTTGAAACCGTACCTTGGCCGATCGCAATCGCGCCGCCTGTACCCGTGGCCGACGCATTCAGGCCGAGAGCCACACCATATTGGGTCGACGAAATGGACTGGCGTCCTATCGCAATGGCGTCCTTTTGGGATGCTGTAACATCGGTGCCGATGGCGATGGCGCTTTCAGCAAGCGCTCCTGAACTAGCGACGGTGCGCGCACCGAGATAGACGCTGTTTATCTGAGTGGCTCTCGCTGCAAAGCCGGTTGCGACGGCATTCTGACCGCTGGCGGCAGCGCCGCTGCCTTGGGCGAGAGAATCCAATCCCGACGCAACAGTGTTGAAACCGAAAGCACTAGAGCGCAGCCCGCTTGCAGTGGTGAACGAACCGGTCGCCGTGCTAAAGTGCCCCGTCGCTTGAGCTCGAGAGCCTATCGACGTACTGGTTTGTCCCGTTGCGATGGCACCGTTGCCCATCGCAATCGCTTCAAAGGCAGTGAAGCCGGCTGGAGTCGCGATACCGGCGGCTCCGCTGGCGGTGGCACCGATGCCGATGGCGATCGGAGAGCCAGCTCCACTCGTCACGGACGCGTTGGCAGAAGTTCCGATGGCCACGGGACTGCCGCTGCCTGTGGCTTTGCTGTTTACGCCGATCGCCACCCCGCTGCCCGCCGTCGCGGTCCCACCGCCTGCCGAGTAGTCCTGACCGCTGGCGACCTGCGGGAGGGCGACGATGCCGATTGCCACCAGCGCCGCTGCCAAGGCCTCGCCGACGCCTAAAGCTGCCGTAAGCGAGCCACGAGCACCAAGTGCGCCAACTCCTATATCCTTGCGGCGCATACCAAGAACGCGAGACGCCATCCGCAGTACAGCCATCAGGCGACGCCGGAGCGAACGGTCCCTCGGATCAGCCGAAGCAAAGCTTTCAACAAACCCTGTACGAGATTTAGTCTGCAGATGTTCCCCAACGCCCTTGCTCATGCTGCCTTATCCTCGCTGTTGACTGGACGACTAGGCGCGTTTGAACCCACATCTGCGGCCGCGTCGTCATTGAAATTCCGCATGTCCAGAAGTGTTTGCCCCATCCTGGCGCTTTGACTTTCGAGCTGCTCGCGCAGGCTTTCGACCCACGGCTCCGTCGGCGCCGGGACGCTATGCAATGCAGCGTCGGCCCGATCGGGCGGAAGCTTCATCGCCACCAGGGCGCGGCAGACATCGAAATGAAATTGTGGCTCCCCTTCCCCATAGGCCGGAGAGGTCAAACCGAAGACCAGGCAGGCAAACAGATAATCGACTTCCGCGCCGGTCAGGCGGCTGGCATATCGGTCTTGCAAGGCAGTCCAGGCTACCTCGATCTTTGGAGCAAATATTTCAAATTCAGGGAATTGAATGTCCATAGAGCACCGGATGATTACCGTCCGGAAACATGGCCTTATTTCAGCACAACGGTATTTTAGAAAATTCCGGATTTTTTTTAGGAAATTACGGTTTTTTGCTTAGCCGGTTGCAGGTGTAACCGCTTTGCCACACTTAACCTAAAGCTGTTCCGCATGAAGAGGCGAATCGCCTGATGATCGGCGACAAACGGTTCTTTCCATTCCGAAAAATCTCTTCCGCCGCATGAGCAGAAAAGCCCGATGCCCACATGCACCTCTCGGTCAGCCCGCGGAATCATGGGTCACGGAATATTCGAATTGGCTTGGAACGAATCCGGGGCTTGCCTGCAAACCCAAGCGGCTATCGCATGTATCGAAGCTCCGTCGGCGTCCGCCCACGGTATCTCTTCATCGTGGTCGCCAGGTGGCTTTGATCCGAAAACCCTGTCATGTAGGCGATTTCCGCAATCGCGATCTCGCCTTCGGCGAGAAGCTTTTCCGCGAGATCCAGGCGCAGATTTATCAGATACCGGTGTGGGGGCATGCCAAAGGTCTTGGCGAACCTCACGATGAAATGGTTGGGCGAAATGCCAGCGACCGCCGCAAGTTCGGCGACGTGAACCTTTTCGGTGAAATGTTCGCGAAGATACTCTTCCACGCGTCGAGCGCTTTTCGCGGAGAGCCCTCCCCTGGGCGACGGAACCTGTCTCATATTGTTCGCATAGGTACGGAGAAGATGGGTACTGAACAGCGTAACCAATGAATCCAGATAGAGTTCATTCGGAGTTGCTTTCCCGGTTAGCTCGACGGAAATCCTCTGCGCTAGGCCGAGGGCGATAGGATCGACGGTTCCAAATGCTGGAGGTTCGAGTTCTGGGTCGGCAAGATCAAACTCCTGCAGCGCCAGCTCGGACAGAATTTGGGGAGGAATTGCGACAACTAGATTTTCCCTGGTTTCCGACCAGGCAAGAGTGCTGTCCACGCCGGCGGGATTGATGATGAGGCAACCGACGGGTGCGTCATACTGGGTGATCTTGTCGCTGCCGAGAGACGCTCGTAAGCCACGCATGGGAGCCAGTACGATCCCCATGGCATGTTCTTTGGCCAGGAACGTCTGTGATCCAGGCTCGCGAACGGAACTGATGACGCTCCCTTGTATGGTGGCCTTTCTCGGACCCGCACTTTCGGGAATTATGTCGAACACATATCGATCGGTGCGTTCCCGCACCTCACCCGCATAGTCCATTCTTCATCGCCCCGCCCGAACGAAATCATGCAACTGCCAACAAGCAGACGAGATCCCAATGTCATCCGAGATCTCATTAGTCCCAACACTACCCGCCGGATACCGCCGTAAACCAGCTTATAGCGCAAGATTAAATAGTATAATTTACTGAGTTGGGAAGGGGAGATATGAGGATGGTAAAGAAAGGATGACACGGTAAAAAAACGTCAATCTTTAGCGCGGACAAATATATCCACGCACTTCGATAGATGGTTGCCGTTGGGCTAAATCTTTGTTCACGTCGAAGTAGAAAAAACGATTGTGGAGCGGCTGTGACCGCTAAAGATCGGCTCGGTGCTTTTCATATAGATCCCAAGCGACGTCCACCATCGCTAGAAGAACATCCTTCTGATTCCATCCGGCTGCAGCCGCGGCCCGAACGATTTCACCAACTATAGGCTGCAATTGGCGTTGGCACTCGCTTGAAATGTCGTCAGCACCGTTTCCTACAGGTGGTTCACTAAATTTGAATTCTACCATTCTCACTCTCGCAGCCTTAATATATGTCAGCTATCACATTCCTAACATAAAATAAATCCGTAAGGATGCTCCGAGATTTTCATAGCCCGCACCTAGTCACACTATCGCTATGCTGTAATCAAGCCAAACTTCATTACAACCATTAACTCTATATCATTGAGCAACTCGCATGGTGAGCAGCAAGTGATACAAGCGGAACGGAAGTTATTCTGCCGCCCCGGCAAAGAGCTGAAAGACGCCGCGGCAAATCTCCGAAGCTGATCGGCAGACAGAAATCGCCCGGCGAAGAGGCCCGCGCCCTCAAAATCGCGAACATTGCGTATCATGGTCCTCAAACCGTGAACGAGCGCAGCCGGGCTTTCTGGATTTCGCATAGATGACAGGCGCGCCCGCGGCGGGATAATGCGGCGCGGTCTTTGGATTGCGGCGCTGGAGAGCTACGCCTTTCGCCCGCTATTGGACCTCATGCACATAGCGGTGGCTTCTGGTCGTCGCACGATGTTTTGCGACGAGAACCGGAACCGCGGATTGATCATAGGCCACTTCGTCGATCGTCAGCACGGCGCTGGGCATGCTCAACTGCAACAGCCGGCAATCCTCCTCCGTCGCCATATCGGCGGCAATCTGCTCTCTGACGGCGGAAATGCGAATCCCATAGCGATCGAGAAGGAAGAGATAAAGAAGGGAGGGGATCTCCTCCTTCTTATCGGGAAACTCCGGCAGCATGCTGGCCGAAAGTGCCATGACTTCATGCATGACCGGCTTGCCTCCGACGCTGCGCAGCCGGTGAATCGAGATGACTTCAGCCGCATCGTCAAGCCGCAGTCCTGCCCGCTCTTCTTCGTTCGCCGCACGGCGTTTCAGCGAAAGAATGTCGGATGTCGAGTTTTGCAGCGAACCATCGAGCCCATGCAGTCGAAAATACTGGAAGAAAAAGCGCAAGCTGTGCTGCGGGGTGCGGCCGGTGACCACCGTCCCCGTCTTGCGCCGGCGGCTGAGCAAGCCCTCGTTGGTCAGATCCTGCAGGGCACGCCTGATCGTGCCGACAGCAACTCCAAACTTTTGCGACAGCGCGATCTCGCTCGGCAGCACGGTCCCGGCCGGCCATTTGCCCATCATGATGGCTTCCGTGATCTGACGTTTCACGACCTCATAGAGCGGAACCGAGAGCTCGGATGCACGCGGCACATCTGCTGAAAATTTGGGCATTTCGCGCAATTATTTGCCTCTTATTTGGAGTTGACTCGAAGCGTGAGCGGCAGCATCATTACTATATAGTTTATATAAATACGAGTGCGGAACCTCCATGTGTTTCTGCGCGTCTTTTCGGAAATCGAGTATGCGCGATCAAATCTTGTCATCTTTCGAGGAGCCATTTGCAAGCGCCTTGAAAATCATTGAGGAGACCGTCGAAAGCGCTGTCGGCGACCTCGCGCGGATGGTCGCGATCGATACGTCTTTTCCGCCCGGAGACGGCTATCCCGCTTTTGCGGAGCTGATGTCGGGCCTGCTGGAACCCTTGGGCTTTCATTGCCGGGAGGTTACCGTGCCGGAAGAGCTGTGGCGGGTCAGCAATGGCCCTGCCCAAGGGGCGCGGGTTAATCTCATTGCTGAGCGATCCGGCAACAACCCGGTTTGCGGGCTGTACTACCACGTCGACACGGTTCCGGCCGCCCCTGCCTGGCAACAGGATCCGCTGTGTCTGCGCCGCGAAGGCGAACGCCTCTTCGGGCTTGGCGCTGCGGACATGAAAGGCACCATCGCGGCGACACTCCTTGCGCTGCGTGCCGCCGATGCTTGTGGGGTCGAGCTTGCCTACGATCCGATGCTGCTCCTCTGCACCGATGAGGAAGGCGGCCTCTATCCGGGAATCCGATATCTCGCCGAGCAGGGCATGCTCAAGGGACATATCGTCAATTTCAACGGTTCGGCCGCACCGCGCATATGGGCGGGCTGCTTCGGCGTCTTCAATCTTCAGATCACTATTCGCGGCCACGCGGTTCACGCGGGCGAAGGCAACCGCACCGGCTCGGGCATCAATGCCATCGACGGAGCGCTTCCTCTTCTGAATGCCTTGCACGCCTTGAAGCCGCAAGTGGCCGCCTTTGCATCCGCCTTGCCAGCGCCGCCACATGCGAGCGGAGCGCTGCGGCCACAGCTTTCCATCGCCGCCATCAATGGCGGTACGTCGGGGGGACAGGTTCCCGCGGAGCTGAAGATCCTCGTCAGCCGCCGTTACGCACCCGAGGAAAGTTACGAAACGGCAAAGGCTGAGATCGAAGAGCTCGTGCGCACCGCCATGGCAAAATCGCCCGAGCTGCGCGTCGAGATCGATCTTGTCGGCCATCTCATTCCGACCTCAGACCCGGACGGTCCGCATTGGCCGCGCTGGCAGAAGGCGCTCAGCCTCGGCTTCGGCTATCAGGATTCCGATTTCAGAAAATGGGGTGCCGCCAGCTGCTCCGATTTCGGCTACGTGCAGCGGACGGGTGCGATGCAGGAAGTCCTGCTCGGCGGCCTTGGACGTCCGGAGAGCTGCATCCATAGCGCCGACGAACATACGACGACCACGGATATCGTCGCGCTGGCGAAGAGCATCCTTGCCTATCTCGCCCGCGACTTTGAGACCGGCCTTATTCCAGAACACGCACCATCAAATAAGGGAACATCGCAATGCTGAAGCTGAATCGACGTCATTTCCTGGCGAGCACCGCCGCCATTCTGGCAACGCCTGCCATCGGCTTTGCTCAAGCCGCTGCGCCGGGCAAGGGCGGCACATTGCGCATTTCCGTCGATCAGGCCGCAAGCGTGATCCATCCGCTGCTGACGCGCGTCAATCCGGAATACATGGTCACCGAGCTGCTCTACAGCAATCTGACCCGACTGAAGGTCGATATGTCGGTCGAGCCGGATCTTGCCGAAAGCTGGAGCGCCAACGATGCACTGACGGAATGGACCTTCAAGCTGCGTAGCGGCGTCAAGTTCCACGACGGATCGCCGCTGACCGCAAACGATGTCGTCCAGAGCTTCAAGGCAATCCTCGATCCGAAGAACGCTTCGCCGGCACTCAACAATGTCGGCCCGATCGCCGATGTGATCGCAGCCGATCCGCTGACCGCCGTCTTCAAGCTTTCGACCCCTTACGCCGACTTTCCCGTGGCAACAGCCTATACGGTCGCGCGCATCATCCCGGCTTCCATCGCGACTGGCGACTTCAAGAAGCTGTCGACGACAGCCGTCGGCACCGGTCCGTTCAAGCTTGTCTCCTACGAACCCGACCGTCTGATCGTCGTCGAGCGCAATCCCGATTATTACGATCCGAAGCGTCCCTATCTCGATCGCGTCGAAATCCAGGTTTTCCCGGATACCTCGGCGCAGACCTCGGCCCTGCTTGCCGGCGATATCGACATCATTTCGACCGTGCAGCCGACCGAATATCTACGGATGAAGGATGCCCAAGGCGTCAATCCGCTGCGCGTGCCGTCGGGCCAGTTCTGCAACATCAATTTCGGCTGCGACACAAAGCCCTTCAACGATGCCCGCGTTCGGCGCGCGCTGGCCCTTACCGTCGACCGGCAGGCGATGGTCGATTTCGTCACCGAGGGATTCGGCACGCCGGGCAACGATACCGCCCTCAATTCCTCCTATCGCTTCTATGCCGACCTGCCGCTGCGCCAGGCCAATGTCGAAGAAGCCAAGAAGCTGCTGGCCGAGGCAGGCTATCCGAACGGTTTCGAGGCGACGCTGATTGCATCGGACAAGCCGAGCCAGCGCACCCAGCTCGCCGTCGCATTGCGCGAGATGGCGAAGGAAGCCGGCATCAACATCAACGTCCAGACGATGCCGCACGCGACCTATCTCGAGCAGGTGTGGAAGAAGGGCAGCTTCTATGTCGGCTTCTACAACATGCAGCCGACGGCGGATGCGATCTTCAAGCTGCTCTACACCTCCGATGCCGCTTGGAATGAAACGCGCTGGAACAATGGCGCCTTCGACAAGGTCGTCAACGAAGCCCGCGGCATCACCGACGAAGCCAAGCGCAAGGAGCTTTATGCCGAGGCGCAGAAGCTGATGAATGAGGACGTTCCTTCCATCATTCCGGTCTTCTTCGACGTTCTCGCGGCCAAGCGGGATTGGATCGCCGGTTTCGAGGTCCATCCGCGTGCTTCCGTCTTCCGTC
Source organism: Rhizobium sp. AB2/73 (assembly GCF_020871915.1). Lineage (NCBI taxonomy): Bacteria > Pseudomonadati > Pseudomonadota > Alphaproteobacteria > Hyphomicrobiales > Rhizobiaceae > Rhizobium > Rhizobium sp. AB2/73. The sequence continues at coordinate 430,839 of NZ_CP067073.1, forward strand.
TCGATTACGTCTCCTTGACCGACAAGGCGCCGAAGCGGAGCTAATAGCACCTGCGAGCTGAATGAGCGTCGCGAGGTCAACGACCTTCGCGACGCATCCCATAGCAAGAAGATCGGCGCTTATGTTGAAGCGACCGGTCGCTCCAACGCCAGGGAATGGCCCTTGTCACCGAACTATCTCCTGAAGCGGCTTTTGATGATCGTTTACACGCTCTTCATCGTGTCGCTCGTCGTCTTCGCGATCACCCAGGTCCTGCCGGCGGATGCCGCCGTGATGATGCTTGGAGAGAACGCCACCGACCAGGCGCTTGAGGCACTGCGCCAGCAGATGGGATTGAACGATCCCGTCTGGCTGCAATATCTGCATTGGCTGGGCGGCGTCCTGCATGGCGATTTCGGCCAGTCGCTGCGCACCGGCCAACCCGTCGGGCCGGCCATGCTTCAGGCGCTCGGCCGTTCGCTTCTACTCGCCGTGCTCTCCATCGCCTTGATGCTGGCGCTTGCCATACCGCTCGGTGTCCTCGCAGCGATCCGGCGCGGCAAGCTCGCCGACATGATCGTCAGCCTCATCTCCTATGCCGGCGTATCGCTGCCGGAATTCGTGACGGCGACGCTTGCGGTGCTCTTTGTCGCCGATTGGGCGAAGCTTTTGCCGCCAACGGGCTATGTGCCATTGACCGAGAATTTTCTCGGCGGCCTTGCCCATCTGCTACTGCCGGTTTGCGTGGTGTCGATCATCCTTATCGCGCATGTCTCCCGCATGGTGCGTTCCGAACTCGTGGACGTGCTGCATACCGATTATATCCGCGCGGCGCGGCTGAAGGGTCTTTCCACGTCAAGGGTGCTGTTCGGTCATGCGCTGCGCAACGCCCTGCTGCCGACCATTACCGTCGTCGCGCTCGATGTCGGCTATCTCCTCGGCGGCATCATCGTCGTCGAGGAAATCTTCGCGCTTCCCGGCATCGGCAGGCAATTGATCGTCGCGATCCAGACGCGCGACCTTCCCGCGATCCAGGCCGGCGTGCTGCTCATGGCGGCAACCTATTCCATCGTCAATTTCGCCGCCGACATTCTCTACGCATGGCTCGACAAGAGGATCCAGTATGATTGAGCTTCTCAAACGGCTGCTGCGCACGCCGCAGGGCGCGGTCGGCCTTTTCCTGGTCGTCCTCGTCTTCATCGTCGTCGTCTTCGGTCCCTGGCTTGCTCCACGCGATCCGGAAGCCATGTCGATCCTTGCCCGTTATAAGGGCCCGAGCGCGAATTTCCTTCTCGGCACCGACCAATACGGCCGCGATATCTTGAGCCGCCTGCTGATCGGTGCGCGCTCGACCGTGACGATGGCGGTCTTCGCCACGCTTGCCGGCACGCTTGCCGGAGCCCTCATCGGAACGGTATCCGCCTTCCTGGGCGGCCGCGCCGACGAATTCATCATGCGCACCATCGACGCGATCATGGCAATCCCGAACCTTCTGTTCGCGCTGCTGATCGTCAATCTGCTCGGGTCCAGCAGCATCAATGCGCTGGTCGCCGTCGCCGTCGCCTTCGCGCCGGGCATGGCGCGCATCACTCGCAGCGTAGCCCTTGCCGTGCGCAAGCAGGACTATGTGAGCGCGGCGATCGCCCGCGGCGAAAGCTCGCGTTACATCATCCTGCGCGAGATGCTGCCGAATGTCGTCGCGCCCATCGTGGTGGAAACGACGATCCGCGTTTCCTTCGCCGTCATGCTGTTCGCGACACTGAGCTTCCTTGGTCTGGGCGCCCAGCCGCCCGCCACCGAATGGGGGCTGATGGTCTCGGAGGCGAGACAATACATGCACCTCAGCGCCGGCATCCTGATCTGGCCGAGCCTCGCCATCGCCATTGTCGCCATCGGCTTCAACCTTCTCGGCGACGGCCTGCGCGATGCGCTCAACCCGCGCACCGGAGGCTGAGATGACAGAAACGGCAAGCAATATCGTCCTACAGGTCCGCAATTATTCGCTCGACTATCTGACGGCGGGCGGCGTGTTTCATGCGCTCAAGAATATCGATCTCCAAGTCGGTGCCGGCGAGATTCTCGGCCTTGTCGGCGAGTCCGGCTCCGGCAAGACCTCGATGGCGTGGTCGATCATGCGCTACCTTCCGGCAAATGCCCGTGAGGCCGGTGGCGACATCCGGCTTCGCGGCGAGGATTTGACGGCAAAGTCGCCGGCCGAGGTCAATCGCATGCGGGGCAAGCGGATCAGCATGGTGTTCCAGGACCCCGGCACCTCGCTCAACCCGACCCTCTCGCTCGGCACGCAGCTCACGGAAACGCTGAGGCGCCATCGCGGCCTGAGCGCAAGGCAGGCCTGGAGCGAGGGCGAAGCCATGCTGCATCGCGTCGGCCTTAAAAGCCCCGCTGACATGATGAAGCGCATGCCGCACGAGGCATCCGGCGGCGAGAAGCAGCGCGTGGTTATCGCCACCGCCTTTGCCTGCAATCCGGAATGCATCATCTTCGACGAGCCCACGACGGCGCTCGACGTCATCACCTCCCGTCAGATCCTCGACCTCTTCCTCGACCTGCAGGCCGAAACCGGCGTCGCCTCGCTCTATATCTCGCATGATCTCGCCTTGCTGTCGCGCACCGCGAAACGGGTCGCCGTCATCCGGCGCGGCGAAATCGTCGAGCAGGGAGCGGTCGACGCGATCTTCAATGCGCCGCAGCATGATTATACGCGCCAGCTGACTGCCGCGGTGCCGCGGCCGAGCGACCGCCGGACGCAGACACGCCCGTCCTATCAGGACCAGCCCCTAATGAAGGTCGAGAATGTCAGCGTGCATTACGGCCGCAAGCCGTTCCTGTCGGCGCTGACCGGCCGGTCCTTCGAGCGCTTCGCGGGCAATCGTGCCGTCAGCCTCAGCGTGCAGCCGGGAGAGATCCTCGGCATCGTCGGGGAATCAGGCTCCGGCAAATCGACGCTTGCCAAGGCAATGACCGGGCTCAATCCCTTCGAAGGCCGGATGACCTTCGCCGGGCGCACGATTTCAGGCCTTGCCGACATGGACAAATCCTATCGAAAGAATGTCCAGATGATCTTCCAGCATCCGGATGCCTCGCTCAATCCGCGCCAGAAAATCCGCGAAATCCTGGCGCGGCCGCTGAAGCTCTATGGCGAAGGCGAGAATGGGGCCATCGCGCAACGGATCGGCGACATGCTTGAGCAGGTGCGCCTGCCGCGTACCCATGCCGATCGCTATCCACATCAGCTCTCCGGCGGCGAAAAGCAGCGCGTCGCCATCGCGCGCGCCTTCGCATCCAGACCAAAGCTGGTGATCTGCGATGAGATCACCTCCGCGCTCGACGTCTCGGTGCAGGCCTCCATCATCGAGCTGCTGCTGGAACTGCATCGCGAGCATTCCACCGCCTTCCTCTTCATCACCCACGACCTCAACCTCGTTCGTCAGATCGCCCACCGCATCGCGGTGATGTATCGCGGCGATCTCCTCGAAGTCGTGCCGACGGATGACATCACCAGCCCCGAGCGGGCCGACTATACGCGCCGGCTGCTTGCCGCGGTCCCGACGCCTGTCGGCGCCGCACCTACAGAACGAGACTTCTAAGGAGCATTACAAATGGACCCGAAATCGCTCATCGGAACAATCGATGAGAAGAGCTGCCTCGACTTCCTGTCGATGATGGTTCGCCAGAAGAGCCATTCCCAGACCGAAGGCGAACGCGAGCTTGCGCGCATCATGGCGCGCCAGATGGAGGCGATCGGACTTCAGTCCGAACTGCAACCCTTCGATAATGGCGAGCGCTTCAATGCGATCGGACGCCTGAAGGGAACCGGCGGTGGAAAGAGCCTGCTCTTCAACGGCCATCTCGATACAAACCCGGTTACCGAGGGCTGGACCGTCGATCCCTGGGGCGGCCTCGTCGACGACAAATTCATCTACGGTATCGGCGTCTCCAACATGAAAGCGGGAGATGCCGCCTACTTCTGCGCGGTCAAGACCTTGCTCGACGCCGGCGTCAAGCTGAAGGGCGATGTGATCCTGACCTATGTCGTCGGCGAACTTCAGGGCGGCGTGGGCACGCTCGCAGCCATCCGCGGCGGCGTTAAGGCCGACTATTTCATCAACAGCGAGCCGAGCGATCTTGCTGCCGTGACGATGCATGCCGCCGCGCTGAGCTTCGTGATCGAGCTGACCGGCGACACGCGGCACCTGTCCAAACGCGAACAATCGGTCGACGCCATCGCCGCCGCCTGCGATCTCATCCCGCGTATCAACGCCATGACCTTCAGCGGCGCGAGAAGCGAAGTGCACCGCTCGATCAATCGCGGCCATGTCGGTGTCGTCCATGGTGCGCTCGGGCGTGAGCTGGAGGAATGGCGCCCGCCGCAGGTCGCCGATTTCGTCCGCATCCGAGGTTCGGCCCGCTATGCGCCCGGCCAGACGCAGGAAGGCGTGCTTGCCGATCTCACCGCGGAATTGGTCGCGCTCGAAAAGCGCTTTCCCGGGCTGAAAGCCAAGCTGGTGCCTGAGATGATCGAAGGCCGTCCCCTGATGCCTCCTTTCGAAGTCTCGCCGACCTCACGCATCGTGACCTCGATCAACGCCGCCTATGAGACCGTCCGCGGCGAGACGCAGCCGACGGGCGCCATTACGCCCACGCGTTTTTACGGAACGGACGCCGGCCATCTCTACCATGAGCTCGGCATGGAAGGCATCGTCTGCGGACCAGGCGGCCGGTACAACACCATGCCGGACGAACGCGTCGACATCGTCGACTATCTCGACATGATCCGGGTCTACATGCTCACCATTCTCGACATTTGCGAGGCTGCCTGAGGCCGCATGTTTCCTCGTGACGAATATGATTGGCGTATCGCCAAGGCACATGCCGCCATGGACGCCGCCGCTGTCGATCTGCTCCTGATCGACAGCGGTGAGCTCCTTGCTTGGCTTACCGGTTATACCGTTTCGGAAACCATGTACCGCGCCGCCTTTCTCCCGCGACACGGTGCGCCCTGGTTCGTCCTGCGCGAGCTCGACGAAGCGCCGTGCAGGGAAAAAACCTGGATTTCCGATATCATCGGGTTCGCCGATACGACCAATCCGCACGAAGCGATCGCCACCAGCATCCATGCTCGAGGTTTCGCCAGCGCCCGCATCGGCGCCGACTTCGCCGCCTATAGCTTCAGCGCCGATACGGCGGCCAAGCTTGGGGCGCACCTGCCCCAAGCGCAATTCGTCGCTCTTCCCGGCATCAGCGACAGTCTGCGATGGGTCAAATCGGCTCGCGAAATTGCCGTTCTGACGCAAGCGGCCGGCATCGCCGACAGGGCCATGCTGGCGATAGCGCAGAATACGCGGGCCGGCTCTTCGACCCGTACGGCTGCGGCGACCGCGGCGGCCACCTTCCTGCTTGAAGGTGCTGATAGCGGCGAGACCGGTCCGATCGTCAAGGCCAGCGGCGACCACCAATTCCTGCACGGCTCTTTCAAGAGTGAATTGCTTGACGCAGGCGATATTTTGCACGTGGAGCTTATTCCGCGTGTGGGCGGCTATGGTGCCCGTCTCATGCGGCCGATCGTCATCGGCAGTGCATCGGCAAGGCTTCAGGATATCGCCTCGCGCATCATCGCATTGCAGGACCGGCAGATCGAAGCCATGAAGCCGGGCGTTCCTGCCTGCGAGGTGGATGCTGTTGTCCGTCAGGGCCTCATGTCGTCAGGACTGAGACAGCGTTACGACAATGTAACGGCCTATACGCTTGGTCTCTATACCCGCACGCCGCGCACCAGCGATTTCTCCCGGGTCTTTCTGCCGGATGCGGATTGGACGCTGGAGGAAGGCATGGTTTTCCATGTCTATACGACAGCCGCCAGGCTTGGATTCAGCGAGACGGTGGTTGTTACGCCGGAGGGCGGAAGACGGCTGACGATGACGCCACGCCATCTCCTCTGTTTGGCTAAATAACATCTGGCCAACACGCGAAAGGCCTATGCGCGGTGAGATTTTAGCCGAGCGCCTGGCAAGAGCATGTGTTGCCGCCATGCCGGCGGCGGCCTTGTTTCTATTGGAGGGATGGTTTCCAAGCGACATGGTCAGGACCGTATCGTAGACAAGCATCCCGCACTGCGACACGTAAGGGGCGAAATCGCCGCTCTCCATGTACATGTCGAGACGAAGAAATTGGCCGGCATGATGCGCCACGGCGATGGCATCGAGCCGCAGGATCGCGGCAAGATCGTCGGCGCGAAATCCTTCGCGATCCGCGCCGATCTCCCGATTATCGGCCGGGCTTCCGCAGATGGATGCTATCATTGGCAAGGGGCAGCCGCCCCGCAAAGGCGATGGACATGCCACTACACATCAAACGAATTTACGAACCCGCTGACGACGGCGACGGCAAGCGCATCCTGGTCGACCGTCTATGGCCTCGCGGCGTCAGCAAGAACGACGCTCATATTGACGCCTGGCTGAAAGACCTTGCGCCAAGCGCTGAGCTGCGACGCTGGTTCGGTCACGATCCCCAAAAATGGGATGAGTTTCGCCGGCGCTACCAGGATGAACTCGAGAAGAATTCGAAGGCCGTAAAAGAGCTTAGAGAGCAAATCGGACAATCGACTGCCACGCTTCTTTATGGTGCGACAGACACCGAGCACAATAACGCTGTCGTGCTCATGGACTTCCTCACCAATCGGTAGATCATTGACCGGCATTGCCATCGCCCGAAGATGGAAGTATGTCGGAACCTCCGCGCGGATTTCAGGCGACGACCTGAGCCGGGGCATCGCGGGTCGGCAGAAGTCGCGCCATCGCGCTCAACAAATCCGTCTGCGATATCAGACCAAGAACGCGCCGATCGGCATCAATGACGATGACCGCGTGTGTGCGTCCGTCCGTCAGAACAGGCAGGAGCGAAAGAGCAGGATCGGTCGCATCGGCGACAGCCGGCTTTGATATGGCGTGCGCGATGGCGTCGAGGCCGCCGGAGAGCTCGCGCAAACCGACCGTACCGATCAGACGGCCCTCCCGATCCTTGACAGGCAATGTTCGAATATTGTGCTTCAGCAGAAGATGTCTCGCGTGATCCGGCTCGGCATCCTCGCCAATGGCGATGACATCGCGCGACATGATGTCGGCGCAGCTTATATCTCCATGCGATCGCACCGCTGCCTGCAGTTCGACCTGCCGCAAGAGGCGGCTGAGGTCAGCGCGATCGATATCGAAGGTCTCGTCCAGCACGCCCAGGGCGGCATCGACATCTTCTTCTCGAAAGCCCACCCGCAAGGGCGGCGGAAGATCACGTGTCTGATGGAAATTCTCGGCAGGCTTTGCGGCGACATGCGGATAATTGCGCCTGGAAAGCTTGTGAAACATAAGTCCGAGGCCGACGAGTATGCAGGAATTCAAGGCAACCGGCACGAACGGAAACAGGAAGCCCCAGCCCGCGACGACCGGGCCGCCGAGAACGGCGGTCAAGGCGGCAGCACCGCCTGGCGGATGCAGGCATCGCGTAAATGACATCGCTCCGATCGCAAGCGAGACGCCGACCCCAATCGCGATGATCGGATCGTGGATGAGATAGGCGGCGATGATACCCATCATGGCTGAAATGGTGTTGCCGCCGATGATCGACCAAGGCTGGGCAAGCGGGCTTGCCGGAACCGCGAAAAGCAGCACCGCGGATGCTCCCATCGGCGCGACGATGAGCGGAAGATGCGGCCCCTGACCGAAGAGATAGCCGCTGATCACGCCGGTAAGGCCGATGCCGATCAAGGCACCGAGGCACGCGATCAGCCGTTCGCGCAAGGTGGCTCCGGCCAGGATCGGGGAAAACAGGCGGAACCGGCTGGACGCCGCCTTATGGGATTCTGGATGCTGCATGATGAAACCAGTATTAGAGAAGGGCATTCCTTGGATGAACGGCGGGACGCCGGCTAGTTCAGCGCTAGCGGCAGGCTCTTGCCCTTGGTGGCGCCAAGGACCTCATGAAACGCATCGAGCGAACTCGGGCGGCCATTCTTGCGCGAGATAAGGATCGTGTCGACGATGGCGAGCTGGTGCGTCACCGATGTCGCCGGCCAGTGCATGAGATCGAGAACCGATCTTGGCATGACACCGGCTGCGTTGCCGGTCGCCACACTGGCCAGAATCGCATGATAGGAGCCAAGTTCGATCGTTGGCAGAGAGCTCGACCTGCGCGCCCAGCCTTCAGCAATCCCGCGATAAGTGCATCCTGGCTCAAGGGCAGCAATCGAACCGACGCGCAAATCGGCAGCCGACCGGATCGGCGGATGCCCGGATGGCAGCAGGAGCAGCAGATCCTCCACAAATACCGGTTCGGCTTCGAGCTGCTTGAGTTCAGCCGCGAAACTTGGATCTTCATCCAGCATTGCCTTTGGCGGCCGGGCGATCAGCGCGCAGTCCAGAACATCGCGCAGAACATCTTGAGCAAGATCGCGGGAGGCGCCAAGCGTCAGCTTGAGCGATACATCCGGCCACATTTGGTTGAACCGGCTGAGCGCCGCGGGCAGCCGGCTTGCCGCCGTGCTTTCCATCGTCCCCAGACGCAACGTGCCCGTCGGGCGCTGGGGCCTGACCGCCTGACGCGCCTCGAGCGCAAGCGCGGCGAGCCGATTGGCATAGCAGTAAAATGTCTCGCCTTCTTTCGTCAGGGTCATCTTCTTGCCGTCGCGGCTGAAGAGCAGGACGCCCAGATCGTCTTCCAACTGCTGAATGCGCGTCGTCACGTTCGACGGCACGCGCCCCACCGCCTTCGCGGCCTTGGTCACGCTGCGGTCACTGGCCACGGCAAGGAAGATCTCGATTGATGAGAGGTCCAATTAAAAGATCTCGATTCAGGAATTAAGTTACCTTATCATTCCCTATATAAAAATCATTGGCGCAGCTCAAGCATGTTTCGGTATCGAGCCAGGGAATGGAGTTCTGACGGGCGGATGGCAAAACCAGATCGACGTGAAACCGACGAGGCAATCCGCGAATACGCGTCGCCTGCCTGCATGTTGCACGAGGTCGACCCAGCCTATAGCGGCATTTCACCCAACGAGAACCGGATCTCGGATATTTTCGCGTGGCGAAGGGCCGAGCGGCAAAGGCTGATCGGCGAGCGAAAGGCGCTGCCAATCGCAAAGCGTGAAGAATATACAGGCGTGATCGCCACCTATCTCGATCAGATTGTCACCGATATCGACGGCAAATATATCAGCCTGTTCTGGCCCTTCTCGGGAGAGCCGGACTTGAGAGGATGGATGGCGTCCTTGACGGCACGCGGCGCGAATTGCCTGTTGCCGGTTGTTGTCGCCAAGGCAGAACCCTTGATATTCCGATCATGGAAAACGGGAGAGCGGCTTGAACGCGGGGTATGGAACATTCCCGTGCCGGCAGAGGGCAGGCAAGCGGTTCCCGATATCGTCATCGCGCCCCTGGTCGGCTTCGATGCAGCCTGCTACCGGCTTGGTTATGGAGGCGGATTTTTCGACAGAACCCTCGCGGCCCTCGAGCGCAAGCCTTTGGTCATCGGCGTCGGCTTCGAATCGCAGAGGATCGATACCATCCGTCCGCTCGCTCATGACATTCCGATGGACGTGATCGTCACGCAGGCGGGACTGCGCTATCGATGAACTCAAAGCCCTTTTCCTGCCCGGCATTAAGCCTGCCAATTCCGACGGATGCTGAACGGAGCGGCAGATCGCCGCACAAACGGGCAGCAGTCTACACCTGAGCTCCGATATACCCGGCCGGATTAACGCCGGCGCCTATTGGCACATGAATTGCGTCTTTACGATTGATCCATCGGAAGAGACGATATTCATGCTGTCCATTCTCCTGCCGCTACTTTTGAGCATCTCCCTCGGCTTGAGCTGGAACAGGTTTCTGCTGACCTTCGCAAGCCGCGGTGACAGTCTTCAAAACCAGATGCCGGTTACGATGGTCGCGGCGGCAGTCAGCCTGACGGCCCTTGCATTGTCCTTTGCCGATAAGGGGCCGTTACTGGGAAGTGCCATCGTCTTGCTCGGCCTGCTGCTCGCGGCCATCAGCAAGAGCCTTTCCCACCCCGCTGCCATTGTGGCGCTTTCCGCCGTCAGCCTTGCGGCCTATCTCCAGTTTACGGGGTACCACTGCCACTGATATCGGCACGGTATTCGAAGCATACATCGAGTCCGACGTTGAAATCGGAGGTTTCCGCGACATCGGGCCCAGCGTCGGGGGCTGGGCGCGGACCATCGGCCGTAATACGATCTTCGTCGACGATCGAGATCCTTTGGCCTAGGTTTCCAGATCAAATAGAAGAGGCCTGTCCGTCGAGGCATTGCATGAAATCCGTCAAACAAGAAGCTAAGCACGATCCCTTGAAGGTCGGATTCATCCTCGCGCGATCATTTACGCTTTCCGCCTTCGCTCTATTCGTGGATACGCTGAGATTGGCGAGCGACGAAGCCGATAAATCGGGCAGAGTGCTGGCCGATTGGCAGGTATTGGGTAGCACCCGGCATCTCATCACATCGAGCTGCGGTGTTCAGGTCGCACCGACGTCGGACTTTATCGACCCGAAGGAATTCCATTACATTGTCGTCGTCGGCGGACTTTTGAACACGGACATCACGATTGACAATCAGACCGCCGATTATCTGAAGAAGGCCGCGGCTCAGAAGATCCCGCTGATCGGGGTCTGCACCGGCACGTTCATCTTGGCACGCCTTGGCTTGATGAAAACACACCAGACCTGCGTCAGCTGGCTGCATTATCAGGCCTACCGGGAGCAATTCCCCGAAAACCCCGTTCGCTCCGATCGCCTGTTCAATCTCGACCGGAGCCGCGGATCATGCGCCGGCGGAAGCAGCGCCGCCGATATGGCCGCCTTTCTTGTCAGACGGCACATCAGCCGGGACGCCGAGCGAAACGCGCTTGAAGTGCTGCAGATCGAGCGCGCCCGATCCGGGCTGGATATCCAGCCGCGCAAGCCGCTCGCGATCGAATGCCAGGACCCACGCCTGAAGGCCGTGCTGATTACCATGGAGAGCCATATAGAGGACGTGGTGCCGACCGAAGATCTCGCCGCATCTGTCGGACTGTCCCGGCGGCAGCTTGAACGTCTGTTCACCGAGGAAATGAAAACCTCTCCCGGAGCCGTCTACACCCGTATTCGCATGGAACGGGCCAAGCAGCTGGTTCTCCAGACAGAGGCTCCGCTCATTGAAATCGCACTGGAGGTCGGCTTCGACAGCGCGTCCCATTTTGCGAGGCTCTTTCGCCGGCTCTACGGACAATCTCCCACGGAGTTACGGCGCGCGAATGCCTGAAGCAGCCGTCGAAACGTGGCGTGACAATGGCCGCCAGCTCCACCAAGGATGCTCCCGATGAGGAGCGAGCCGCGCCTCGGGCGGGCGATCTTGGCGACACGGTGTGCATAAGCGGATCATGCGCGCAGCGGTATCATTCAACGTCCAGATCAAAGAAATGCTGGGTCGCCAGAGCTGCAGCGCCCCGCGCCCAGGAGCCCGGCACCCAGTCAGAAAGTAATTCCGGCGTATTCAAGAAGACATATTTCGCCATCGAACGGCGGATCGGCTCAAGAATCGCTTCACCGAACTGCATGGCTTCGCCGCCGGCGATGAGGACCTCTGGATCGAACAGGTTCACCAGATCGGCCAGATGGCGCCCGATCAGCTCCCCCGCCTCCGCCATGACCTGGAGCGCCGCCGGATCGCCGCCATCGATCGCGGCTGCGAATTCATCGCGATTGGCCTTTGCGCCTCTTTGTCGGCCCCAGTCCTCGATCATCGCGGCCTCGGCTGTATGAGCCTGAAGGCAGCCCCTTCTCCCGCATTCGCAAAGACGTCCGCCGGGAACAGTGATGATGTGGCCGAGCTTTCCGGCCAGGCCGTGACTTCCGTGATAGATCTCCCCGCCCATTACGAGCGATGACCCGACGCCGGTGCCGACGGCAATCGTCGCGAAATTACTGTAGTTGCGGCCCGCACCGAAGAGCCGCTGTGCGACGGTGAAGGCGCTGATATCGTCGTCGATCCAGACAGGGACGTGGACCCGTTCCCGCAGCAGTTCGGGAAAAGCAAGATTGCGCCAACCGAAGCGCGGGCTCTGGACGCAGATGCCTTTGACCGCGTCCACCTCGCCGGGGATGGAAACCCCGACCCCCATGACCGGCAAGCCGGTGCGGCCGGCATCGGCCAGCAGCTTCGGGATTGCCACCGCAATCGCTTCGACCATCGTTTCCGGCCGCGTGTCCGGCACAGGCATATCGAAGGAGGCGATCGGCGTCGTGGCGAGATCGGTCAGGACACAATCGATGCTGTCGTGGCGAAGCTTGAAGCCGACAGCGAGGTGGCCATCATAATTGATGTCGACCGGCACAGGCCGCCGGCCCGTGGCACCCGTCTGCGCTTTTCCCTCGATGACGAGCCCCTCCTCGACCAGCTCCGTGACCACGAAAGTCACGGCCGCCGGGCTGAGGCCCGTCACGGTGGCGATTTCGGCGCGCGGCATCGCTCCGCGATTTCGCAGCAGGTTGAGGATGAGCCGCCGGTTGAGGGCTCGGGAGGTACTGGGGTTGCCGCGCACGGTGATCCTTTAAATTTATTTTGTAAATTAACTATTGTTGCTTCTTGGAAGATACGGTATGCAATAGCGCATGGCAATGGAGGAATGTCTGCTTGTATCAGCACAAGCGGAATTGCCGGTTTATTGCGAAATTTCTGAAGGTTAGTGGTTGCTCACCTCGGTGGGCGGGCCTGGATTTGATATGCCTCGGGAGGAAAAGGATGGCATCGAAGAACGAACTTTCACTCGTCAATGCAATCAGGGCGTCACGGCGCCAGTTCATGATCGGCACGGGCGCTGCCCTGGCCGCCACGGCGCTTTATCGGCCGGCAATTGCCAATGGCGGCGAGGTGACGATCATTTCGGATATCGGCAATGCCGATCAGCGCGCCGTCCTTGACCGTATCGCTGCCGATTTTACCAAGAAGACAGGGACGAAAGTCACCATCAACAATATGGATCACGAGGCTCACAAGACGGCGATCCGCAGCTACCTCGTCGTCGGCGCCCCGGATATCTGCTTCTGGTTCTCCGGCAACCGCATGAAGGCTTTCGTCGATCGCGGACTGTTCGACGACATTTCCGACCTGTTCGCCAAGGAAGGCTATAGCGACAAGCTCGGCGCTACGATGACAGCCGTCACCGTCAACGGCAAGCAGTACGGTCTGCCGCTCGGCGGCATTCTCTGGGGTCTTTTCTATCGCAAGGACGTCTTTGCCGAGAAGGGCTGGACGGCGCCCAAGAACTGGGACGAATTCCTGAAATTCGGCGAGGCGGCGAAATCCGCCGGCATGACACCGATCAGCATGGGTACGAAGGAGCTCTGGCCGACCGGGGGCTGGTTCGACCACATGAACCTGCGTATCAACGGCCTCGACAAGCACCTCGCGCTGATGGAGGGCAAGATCCCCTATACCGACCCGATGCTGAAGCTGGTCTTCGACAAATGGGAAGAGCTCATCAAGGCCAATTTCTTCTCCGCAAGCGCGCCGTCATTCGGCTGGGAACAGGCGGGCGCCGCCCTAGCGCAGAAGAAGGCTGCAATGATGGACCTTGGAGGCTTCATCAAGTCCGCCTTCCCGGCAAGCGACGAGGGCCAGATTGCGTTCGCTCCCTTCCCGGAAATCGTCTCTGGCGTCGAACGCTACGAGGATTTCTCGGTCAACTCCGTGCATATCCCGGCCAAGGCGAAGAACCGGCAAGGCGCGCGCGATTTTCTCGCCCACTTCTATCAGCCTGACAATCTCGGCGCATTCCTCGAAGCCGAGGGCACCATTCCGCCGCGTAACGATTGCCCGCCAAGCAAGGACCCTTTGGTCAACATCGCCGTGGAATCGCTCAAGAGCGTGAAGGGAACGTCGCAATATTATGACCGTGACACTGACCCGGACATGGCGCAGGACGGCATGAAAGGCTTCCAGGAATTCACGGTCAAGCCCGAGCGTCGCGACCAGATCCTGGCGCGGCTCGAAAAGACGCGCGCGCGCGTTTTCAAATAGTCCTCCCGGACCAAGGCGCGGCGGGCATCGGCTTTAAGCCCTCACCCCGCCGCGCGTGCCTTGAATTATCGAACCAAAAAGTCTGAGCCATGTGGAAAAAACACAGGAACTGGCTGACGCCTGTCCTCTTCATCGTGCCGGGATGCATCCTGTTCGGAACGATCATCATCGCTTCCTCGGTGGAATCGATCTGGATTTCCTTTTTCGATTGGGACGGCGTCGCGCAGAAGAGCTGGGTGGGATTGGCAAACTATTCCGAACTTTTTGCCGACCCGCAATTCTACGTCTCGCTGAAGAACAACATCATCTGGCTCGTCATGTTCATGGCGGCGCCGCCGCTCGGACTCGCGCTGGCGCTGCTCGTCAACCAGCAGATTGCCGGGATGCGGATCTTGAAGTCGCTCTTCTTCATTCCGCTCGTACTCGCCACGGTCACGGTCGGTGTCGTGTTCGGCTGGGTCTATGATCCGAATTACGGGCTTCTTGCGCTCATCTTCAATCTCTTCGGCGCGACGGCGCCTGCCCTGCTCGCCGATGAGCATTTCGTCACCTTCGCCGTGGTTGCCGCCGCGCTCTGGCCACAGATCGCCTTTTGCATGGTGCTGTTTCTCGCGGGCCTCAACAATCTGAGTTCCGATATCATCGGGGCCGGACGTGTCGATGGCGCGCGCGGCTGGAACATGCTCTGGCACGTCGTCCTGCCGCAATTGCGCCAGGTGGGTTTCATCGCTCTTGCCGTGACCGTTGTCGGCGCCTTGCGATCCTTCGACATGATCGCCGTGATGACATCAGGCGGTCCCTTCGGCTCGTCGGAGGTGTTGGCCTACCAGATGTACGAGCAGTCGATCTTCTCCTATCGTTTTGGCTACGGCGCGGCGATCGCCACCGTCCTCTTTGCAATCATGATCGTTTTCATCACCTGGTATCTGCGCGTCATGGTGCGCATGGAACGGGAGACACGCTGATGTATCCTCGCCCGATCTCCGAAGAAAAGCCCGTACTTCGCGGCCTTTATGCGGGCTTCGTCGGCCTGATCCTGATCCTCTGGCTGCTGCCCCTCTTCGCGGTCATGTTGACCGCATCCAAGACGGCCGATGAAATCATGGCCGGCAAATACTGGACATGGCCCAAGCACTTTAATCTCGTCGAGAACTTCCAGGCGGTCTTCCAGCAGACGAACATGTGGGGCTATTTCATCAACAGCCTCATCATCACGCTGCCTTCGGTGCTGCTGGTTCTCATGTTCTCGACGCTGACCGGCTATGTGCTCGCGCGCTATAATTTCCGCGGCAACGCCCTGCTCTTCTCGCTCTTCGTCGGCGGCAACTTCCTGCCCGCGCAGATCATGATGATCCCGGTGCGCGATCTCATGGTCTCGGTTGGCCTATACGACACCTATTTCGCATTGATCATCTTCCATGTCGCCTTCCAGACCGGCTTTGCGACCCTGTTCATGCGCAATTTCATCGCGGCTCTGCCCGACGAATTGTTTCAGGCCGCGCGCGCGGAAGGCGCGTCCCCCTGGCAGACGATGCGCCATGTCGTCATACCGCTGATGCGGCCGGCGCTCGCAGCCCTTGCGATCCTGATCTTCACCTTCGTCTGGAACGATTACTTCTGGGCGATCGTGCTCACCCAGAGCGATGTCGTGAAACCGGTAACGGCGGGCCTGAACAATCTCAGAGGCGAGTGGACATCCGCCTGGAATATCGTGGCGGCGGCAACCTTGTTCGTCGCCGTTCCGCCGGTCCTGATGTTCTTCCTGATGCAGAAACATTTCATCGCGGGCCTGACCATGGGCGCCGTCAAGGGCTGACATGTCCCGTACCGCGCGAACAGATTTGGAGTATCACTCATGAGCCATGTAAAGCTGATCGACATCGACAAACATTATGGCGGCTATCACGCCCTGCGTTCGGTCAATCTTTCCGTCGACAAGGGCGAGTTCATCGTCATGGTCGGCCCGTCGGGCTGCGGCAAATCCACCACGCTGAAAACGATCGCCGGGCTGGAAAACATCAGCTCCGGCGAGATCTGGATCAACGGCCGCGACGTGACGCGCGAAGAGCCGGGCGACCGCGGCATTGCCATGGTCTTCCAGTCCTATGCGCTCTATCCGCATATGACGGTTGCCGAGAACATGGGCTTCGGCCTGAAGATGGCGAAGCGCCCGCAAAACGAGATCGATGCGGCCGTCAAACGCGCGGCCGAAATCCTCAGAATATCCGACCAGCTCGACAAGCGCCCGAAGCAGCTTTCGGGCGGCCAGCGCCAGCGCGTCGCCATCGGCCGCGCCATCACCCGCTCGCCGGAGGTCTTCCTCTTCGACGAACCGCTCTCCAATCTCGATGCCGCGTTGCGCACGCAAATGCGCGTCGAGCTTTCGACGCTGCACCAGCAGCTTGGCTCGACGATGATCTATGTGACGCACGATCAGGTCGAGGCGATGACCATGGCAAGCCGCATCGTGGTATTCAACAAGGGTATCATCGAGCAGGAAGGCGCGCCGCTCAATCTCTATCACAATCCGGCAAACCAATTCGTCGCTGGCTTTCTCGGCGCGCCGCGCATCAACTTCGTCAATGCGAAGCTCGTTTCCCTCAGCGACGGCATCGCTGAAGTCGCGTTCGAAGGAGGCGGCACGACGGTCCATGTGCCGGTGGCCAATGTCGGCGATCTTAAAGCGCAAGCCAGCCTGACCTTGGGGATTCGGCCGGAATCGCTCAAAATAGGCTCCTCCACTGAAGACGCCGCGATCTCCTTTGACGGCAAGGTCGGGTTGGTCGAGCAGCTCGGCCGTGAAACCATTCTCTATGTCGATGCGGGTCCGCTCGCAACGATCGGCTCTGAAAGCGGCACGCGCAATTTCACCGTTCAGCTCGGCAATGCCGCCGGCTTTTCGGCCGGCGAGCAGATCAAGCTATCCGCCTCGACATCGTCCCTCTATCTCTTCGGTCCCGATGGCAGAACCCTCAGCCGGCCGAAGTCAATCATTGCCTCTCTGTAAAGAAAGCTTGTGACCTCATGAAAGTTTTGGAAAAAAAGCCGCTATCCGTCTGGCGGACGCTCAATCTCGACGGTTTCATAGTCGGCGTCCCGCATTATCCCGAACATGTCGACGAGAGTTATTGGGACCGCGATGCCGAACGCATGGCGGCCGCCGGTTTCAACACCGTTCGCATGGCGGAATTCGCCTGGCATATCATGGAGCCGCATGAGGACCATTTCGACTTCTCGCTCTTCGACAAGGCAATCGCCGGCCTGGCCAAGCACGGCATCAAGACCATTCTCTGCACGCCGACGGCAACGCCGCCGCGCTGGCTGACTGCGAAGTACCCCGAAGTCCTGCGCGTCGATGCCAATGGCCGGCAGGCAAGCCATGGATCGCGCCAGCACTGCGACACGACGAGCCCGGTGCTGCGCCGGCACAGCCAACGGATTACCCGTGCGATGGCCGAGCACTACCGGGACAATCCTCACGTCATCGGCTGGCAGACGGATAACGAGCTCAATACGACGACTTCCGAGAGCTATTCGCCCTCGGCACTCATCGAGTTCCAGAAGTTCTGCCGCGCGAAATATGGAACGATCGACGCGCTGAATTTTGCCTGGGGCGGCGACTTCTGGGCAACGGCGTACCAGACCTTCGACCAGATCGTCTTCCCGCAGCCGATGAATCCATCCTTCTCCAGCCCTGGTCACGTGCAGGACTATCATCGCTTTCTCGCCTTCGCGACAGCGCTCTTCCAGCACGATCAGGTCGAAATCCTGCGGGCGACCAATCCCGCGTGTTTCATCTTCCACAATCTCGGAGGCCTTGTGGACATCGATTTCCGCGGCCAGTTCGGCCAGGATCTCGATTTCATCGGCTTCGACATCTATCCGTTCCTCTATGACGAGATGCGTCGCGGCGGCGGTCATGCGATCACGCAGGCCTTCCATCTCGACCAATGCCGCGCCTATTCCGGCAATTTCATCGTCCCGGAACAGGCCTCCGGCCTCGGCAGCCAGCCGGGCTTTTCCTCCTCCGTGCCGGAACCGGGCGAGATGCGCCGCATGGCGATGACCTCGGTATCGCGCGGCGCTGATGGCCTGATGTTCTTCCGCTGGCGGCCGGCGCATTTCGGCGCAGAGATCTACTGGAACGGCATTATCGACCATGACGACGTTCCGCGCCGTCGCTACGAGGAAGCCAAGCAATTCGCGTCCGACATCCGCAAGATCGAGGACAAGCTGCTCGGCACCACCGTCCGAATGGATATTGCCATCGCCGGCGCGGATTTCGACAATCAGGAAGCCTATAAGACCTACGCGATCGGCCTGCCAAGCCCGATGCAGGATGCAGCCCATCTGCACCGCGCATGCTATGAGGCCGGCATTGCCTGCGGCTTCATCCATCCGGAAGATGATCTCTCGCGCATCAAGGCCCTCTATGTTCCCCATTGGGTCATGTGGAAGGAGGAGTGGTCGAAAGCGGTGGAGAAGTTCGTCGCCGACGGCGGTACGCTCATCCTGTCGGCAATGACGGGCACCCGCGATGACAACAACCACATCATCCGCACCCAAGCGCCGGGCACTGCACTTTCCAAGCTATCCGGCGTCAGCGTCTATGAATTCGGACCAGTCTCCGCCCCGGGGGCGGATGGACTGTTCAGCGGCTTCCGCGAGGGCGGTATCGGCAGCCACCAACCATCCCCGCGTCCGCCGGCATCCTCGGCCTCGCGCAAATATGCCTATACGATCGGCAATCGTCAGCTGGAAGCCGGACACCTTTACGAGAAGCTGGAGACATCCGCCGACACCGAGATCATCGGCCGCTGGTCCGACCGTTTCCTGGAAGGCACGCCGATGCTGACGCGCCGCCGGCATGGCAATGGTCAGGTCTACTACCTCGGCACCTATCTCACCGCGCCGCTCGCAGAAGCCATTCGCGAGCTTCTCGTCAGCAACGATGTTGCCGCGCCGCTGGTGCAGGATATGCCTAATGGCGTCGAAGTGTCACTGCGCGAAGGTGGCGGCAGGAAGCTGCTGTTCGTGCTCAATACCGAGCATGAAACGAAGATTGTCGATCTGCCGGCGGGTACCGACCTGCTGACGGGCAAAGTCATATCAGGCGCGACCGAGCTTGCCGGCTACGGCGTATTGGTGATCGAGCAACCGGTCTGATACCGCCTGTGACGTCTCCGGCGGCGAGGATGAAACTTCGACGCCGGAGTTTTGGGATCGAGGCTCTTCGATTATTGATCGGCGTTTAAAGCATGTCGCGCAAAAGTGTGTAGCGGTTTTGCGAGACCGACATGCGCGAAATCAAGGACCTAAAGCACAGGAAGCGAATCTGAAAGATCGCGACGTGCTTTAGGCGCGCAGCGAATTGAAGTGCTGCATCATACGCTCGGCCGCCGGCCGGATGCCGGTGAAGAGTTCGAAAGCCTTCACTGCCTGGAACACCGCCATGCCGCCGCCGTCGAGAACACGGCACCCTGTCTGTCGGGCGCGTTTCACCAGCGCGGTCTCGATCGGGAAATAGACGATTTCCGCGACCCAGAGACGATCGGATAGAAGTTGCGCATCGAGCGGGAGCCCAGGATGGGCGGCCATGCCGGTTGGTGTTGCATGAACCAGACCATCGGCGGCACCCAGTGCCGCGGCGAGATCATGACCGACCGAGAAACGGCAAGCGGCATGTGCCGGCTGAAGCTGGTCGACGAGGGCCTGTGCACGCGAAGGATCGAGATCGAATATCTCCACGGAATGCGCGCCCATTTCAGCCACTGCATGCGCAACGGCAACGCCGGCGCCGCCCGCGCCCAGCTGCACGAGATGGTCGAGTGAAACCCCGGCCAGCCCGCGCCGGAAGCTTTCGGCAAATCCCCACCAATCGGTATTGTGTCCGATCCTGCGCCGCCCATCAAAAACGATCGTGTTAATGGATCGCAGCGTCTGGGCATCGGGCGAAAGCTCGTCCACCAGCGCGACGGCCGCCTGCTTGCAAGGATGGGTGATATTGAGGCCGGCAAACCCCATCGCCTCGGCCTCATCGATGAGAGCCGGCAGGTCCGATACGGAGAGACCGCGGGCGTCGAGATCGATGAGATCGTAGCGATAGGACAGGCCGCAATGCTCGCCTTCGCGCATATGCATGGCCGGCGTCAATGATCGGCCGATCCCGGCGCCGATCAATCCGACATGAAGTTGACGAGGAACAATGGCGGCTTGAGTGTTCAATCTTTCCTCCCGAGCAGCAAAACAAAGCCATGCCGCAGGCTTGCTCACAAAATGTACGAACTAGTACGTAAAGTCAATATGAAGGCGTGATGGAGCGCCGCCGGAAAACGCCAAAGCCAATCAAATCACCCCGGGCCTCGTCAGGCCATTTCGGAGGAAGGATGTCTCAGAAATGCAAGGATCGCATCGACGATTAGCGACTTGTGCCGCTTCTTCAAGGCTTCGGACGACAGGTCACGCTCGAAGATCGCCCCAAAGGTATGGCGATTGGAAACGCGAAAGAAGCACTGGGCGCTGATCATCATATGCAGATCGACCGGGTCTACCCTGCGCACGAAGCTGCCATCGGCATAACCCCGTTCAAGGATGTTCGTGATGATATCGATGACGGCGATATTCATCTGCGACAGGACGACCGAACGTTTCATATGTTCGGCGCGATGAATGTTCTCGATGCTGACCAGCCGTACGAAATCCGGATTTTGGTCGTCATGATCGAAGGTACTTGCGATCAATTGCGCCATGGCCTGAACGGGCGGCATGTTTTCGAGATCGAGTTCGCTCTCCAGCGTGCGAATCTTTGTATAGGCCTGCTCGAGAACGGCGAGATAGAGCCCTTCCTTGCTGCCGAAATAATAGTAGATCATGCGCTTGGACGTCTTGGTGCGCTCGGCGATCTCATCGACGCGCGCACCGGAAAAACCGGCTGCGACGAATTCCTCGGTGGCGATCTTGAGAATGTTTTCCTTGGTCGCGTCTGGATCGTTCTTTCGCGTAAGACGCTCGATCTTGGCCGCTTGCGCTTTGGTCATGCCTTGCCCGTCTTCCTGGGTCTGTCCCTGCCCAACATTGAAGATCAAAGCTTTAACACAGGCTTCACGCCAATGGGGAGGGCCTAAAGTTTCGGCAGACCAATCGGTCGCAGATGCCGCCTCAGCGCCGCAATGCGAAAAATGGCATTCGCCGCGCCATATCCACGATAGCCGCTGCGCTGAACGATTTCGAAGAAGAAGCCTTCGCCGTAAGTGGGGCTGTAAAGCTGGAAATATTCGCCGTGATCGTCGCGGTCGTAGAGGATGTTGTGCGCCTTCAGGCGATCCGTGAAAGCCGGCTCCAGGCCGAATCTCGCTTCCAGATCGTCATAGTAGTTGGGCGAGATCATCAAGGTGGCAAAACCGTTGTCCGACAGAGCGGCCGCGGCGGCAAAGATATCATCGGTCGCAAAGGCAAGATGCTGGATGCCGGAGCCAAAAGTTTCGGCGATGAAATGCCCGGCGAGCGTGTTGCGATTTTCCGCACCGTTCAGCGTGATGCGCAAGCTGCCCGGCTCGTTTTCGACAACCTGGCTGCGAACGACCCCGGCGGGATCGATAATGTCGACCATCGGCGTCTTATGCGCATTCAATATCGCGGTATAAAAGAGCAGCCAGGTCAGCAGCTCCTCATATTTCATCGTTTGCGCGACATGGTCTATGCCCGTCAACCCGACAGGTCGCCAATCGGTATCGTCATGGACCGGATCGAATTCGATCTCCCATATGCGGCCGAGCGCGCTCCTGCGATCGAGGAAATACAGGATGCCGCCGCCAACGCCCCTGACACCAGGCATTTCAATCTCGCCGGGATCCAATGGTTGTTCGAAGCGTTCGGCGCCCAGGGCCACGGCCCGCACAACCGCGGCTTCCGCATCATCCACCCATAATCCCATCGCATAGGCCGACTGCCCGTGCAAAGCGTAAGAAGCGCCCGCAAACCCGTCCGGATCGGTATTGACGACCAGATTGATATTGCCTTGCCGGAAGACATCGACGCGCTTGCTCTTATGGCGCCCGACATGGCGAAAGCCCAGCGCGCGCAGCCGATCAGAAAGGACGGACGCCTCGACTTCATCGACGGTAAACTCGACAAAGGCAACGCCGTCCACTTCGGCACGCGGCGGCATCGGGGGCAAGGTGAGACCGCTGCTCTCCGCGCGACGAACCTGGTCGCCGAGATAGATGAGCGAGCGCCGGCCATCGACGGCGATGGCGGTCGGCGAGCCGCCGCGGAACTGGTCGTTGAAAATCTCCAGCGACAGATAGCCGTTATAGCCCGTCGCGGCGACGGCCTTCATGAATTCGAGTACCGGAAGGTCGCCCTCCCCCGGCATGTTGCGGAAATGGCGGCTCCAATACAGCAGATCCATGTCGATTAGCGGCGCGTCGGCAAGCTGGATGATGAAGATCTTCTCTTTCGGGATCGACCGGATCGAATTGACGTCGATCTTGCGCGAAAGCGTATGGAAGCTGTCGAGAATGAGGCCGATATTCGGATGATCGGCACGGCGGACGATTTCCCAGGCATCGCGGTGGTCGTGAATGTGTCGCCCCCAGGCGAGCGCCTCATATCCGACGCGCAGGCCGCGTTTGGCCGCTCTCTCGCCGAGCTCGAAGAAGTCGGCGGCGGCACGATCAATCCCGCCCAGCGCCACGGACGAGACGTTCGAACAAACAAGAACGAGATCGGTCCCCATCTCCTGCATCAGGTCGAACTTGCGTTCAGCCCGGTCGAAGGTGCGGCTGCGCAAGTGTTCGGGCATGCCCTCAAAGTCACGGAACGGCTGAAAGAGCGTAATCTCCAGCCCATGATCCCTCACGATCTGACCGACCTGGCGCGGTGATTCATCGAAAGCGAGAAAGTCGTTCTCGAAGATCTCGACGCCATCGAAACCTGCCTTGGCGATGGCCTGAAGCTTTTCCTTGAGGTCACCGCTGATCGAAACGGTCGCAATCGAGGTTTTCATTGTTTCATCCCGTTACTTGACGATTTTCAACAAACTCATCCGCGATCGCGACACGTTATCGCCATCAAGGTCAGACGCGACGACTAGACAATGCGATCGGCGTGGCGAACGGCAGCTGCCAAGCGTCGTTCATCCCTGCCAAGCTGATCGATCGGCGTCCGGTAGGTCTCCGTCGCGGTTGCCGCGGAAATGGCGGCAATCAAGGCTGTGATCGAGGTAAAGACCGCGACTGGCACCCAACCCATCGGTCCGGTGCCCATGACCGCCGCGCTGATCGTTGGCGCGAAGCCGCCGAGCGCGAAACCGATCTGGGTTCCGACGGCCATGCCGGACAGACGGACGCGGGTATCGAACATTTCGGCATAGAGGGCCGGCCAGATGCCGTTCGATGCACTATAGACCACGCCCGAAAGCAGGATGCCGAGGACGAAGACGAGCATGAGGTTGTTCTGGCTGATGGCCCAGATGTAGGGCCAAATCAGTACCGCGCAGCCGACGGCTCCAAAGATGAACACGGGTTTGCGGCCGATGCGGTCTGCTAGAATGGCCCATGCGGGAATCGCGCCCAATGCCACGATATTGGCGAGAACCAGGACGGTCAGCATCGTCGAGCGGTCAATATGCATGGTATTGACGGCATAGGACAGCGTGAAAACGCTGAAGATGGTGCTGACGACTGAAATCAGCGCCGCGAAGATGATGCGCAGGACATCCGCCCAATAATTGGCGAGCAGCGAGGCGAGCGGCAGCTTTACGATCTCGCCCTTCTTGGTTTCCTCCAGAAAGGCCGGGGTTTCGGCAAGCGTGCGGCGAACCCAGAATCCGACGATGACCACCACGAAGCTCAGGAAGAACGGGATACGCCAACCCCATGACATCAACGCGGCTTCTTCGAGCCTTCCAAGCGGAATGAAGACCAATGTCGCAAGGATCAGTCCGGCCTGTGTTCCGCTCAGCGTGAAGCTGGTAAAGAAGGCCCGTCTATTTTCTGGCGCGTGCTCAAGCGTCATGGAGCTGGCGCCGGCCTGTTCGCCGGCGGCCGAAATACCTTGCAGCAGGCGCGCCAGAACCAGAAGAATGGGCGCCAGGATGCCGGCCTGATTATAGGTCGGCAGGCAGCCGATGATGAAAGTCGAAAAACCCATGAGGAGCAGGGTGAAGGTCAGCACCTTCTTGCGGCCGAACTTGTCACCGATATGACCCAGGACGACCGCCCCCAGCGGCCGCATGATATAGGCAACGCCAAAGGTCGCGAATGAGGCGATGGCCGCCGTTTGCGGGTCTTCCGCCGAAAAGAATATCTTCGGGAAAATGAGCGCTGCTGCCGTACCGTAGACGAAGAAATCGTAGTATTCGACGGCGCTTCCCAACCAGCTCGCAAGAGCCGCGCGCTTGGGTGTTTTATGTTCGATTTGTCTTTTCATGCTCGTTCCTCCCCAGAGCATTCGAATGTCGAGGATATATCGCAACCGTGCGCATCCGGCCTCCGCCTGCGCCCGCTTGCAAGGACATCCGAGATCATCCTGACAGTCTTCGATGCTGCACGATGCAGCACCGTCACTCCTCGTCAACAATAATGTACGAACTAGTTCGTTTTGTAAAGCTCCGCCAGCCTGCCATCCCGCGGCGCATTGTTGCGAGCAATAGAAACAATGCGTTGAAGCAGCTTGTTGCGTCACAGCCTGAGGCGGTGAAGGCCTTCAGTCGGGCTGAACGCGCCTGCAGAGGCCTCATCATCATTCGTAGAAAATCTTGAAGGTCAGGCAATATGAGCCGGACCAAGGACAGTTCCCTCTCGCCTAGTACATGTCAATGATCGGCGAGTACTGCACGCCCTCGATCATCCCGCGACCCGCGGCTTACCGGCCGGCCTCGTTACCATCTGCCAGCGGCACGAACAAACCAAGCTTGACGTCACGCAGCACCACATTCGTGTGCATGCGCCGTATCTGCGGATTCTCCGCCATGATCATGGCGGCGATGTCGTCATAATGCTCGACATCCCTGGCGGTGACGATCGCAATGAGGTCGACGGCGCCCGTGACGTAATAGACCTGCTGGATGTGATCCTGCTTTTCCGCCCAAAGGCGGAACTTGGCGAGCGCATCGTAATTGTCCCGCTCGATCTCCATGCCGACAATGAACACCATTGGAGTTCCGGTCGCCTTGCGGTCGACGACCGCGATTTCCGCCTTGATGATACTGTCCTCGCGCAGCCGTTTCAGGCGCCGCTGCACAGCCGAAGTCGAAAGGCCGACCTCCTCCGCGATCGCTTCGGCGGTGAGCTGGCAATTGCGCTGAACGATATCGAGAATATCGCGATCAAAGCGATCCAGATTTTCCATTCCCGCTCCTCTAGGCGTCGATGAAATTAGGCGACGACATCTCTATTCCATCACAAAAGATGCACAAGAAATACATTTTTGCTTTTTATATGCAAAATAATCGGAAATTGCGCGCAAATTGCGCTCTCCTTCGCGATATTCTCCGCAAATTGTTTTTCATCGGAATCATATATGAAAGAACTGTCCTCCCAGGCTCTTCGCGTGGAAGATCTCCACAAGAGCTTTGGGTCACATCAGGTCCTCAAAGGCGTTTCAACAACCGCCCATCAAGGGGACGTGATTTCCATCATCGGCTCGTCCGGCTCGGGGAAAAGCACGTTCCTGCGGTGCATAAACCTGCTTGAGATGCCCGATCGCGGCCGTATCGTCGTCAACGGCGAGGAAGTCGCGTTGAGGCAGGGACGCCGGGGACAGATGTGGCCGAAAAGCTGGCGGCAGATCGAACGTATGCGCAGCGGATTGGGCATGGTGTTTCAGAGCTTCAATCTCTGGGCGCACATGACCGTGCTCGAAAATGTCATCGAAGCTCCGGTGCATGTCCTCGGCACCCCTCGTCGCGATGCGACCGAGAAGGCAGAGGCTCTTCTCAATAAAGTCGGGCTTTACGACAAGCGCGACGCCTATCCGGCCTTTCTCTCCGGCGGTCAGCAGCAAAGAGCGGCGATCGCTCGCGCGCTTTGCATCGACCCGGCCGTGATGCTCTTCGATGAACCGACATCGGCGCTCGATCCCGAACTGGTCGGCGAAGTCCTCAAGGTCATCCGCGACCTCGCCGAAGAGGGCCGAACCATGCTGCTGGTCACCCACGAAATGCGCTTTGCCCGCGATGTCTCGAACCACGTTCTCTTCCTACATCAGGGACGGATTGAGGAGGAAGGGCCGCCAAAGCAGATCTTCGACGCCCCGATCAGCAGCCGATGCCGGGAATTTACCGGCATGCTGACATCCTGATCCACATCCCATTCGCAGACAACACCATTAGGAGAATCCCTTATATGAGAATGGCTTCCACTCTGTTCGCCGGGCTTGCCCTCGCTCTCTCTTCGATGACGGCGCAGGCGGAGGTTCGCTTCGGCATCATGAACGAATCCTACCCGCCCTTCTTCGCCAAGGATGCCTCCGGCAAATGGCAGGGCTGGGAAATCGATATGATGGACGCCGTTTGCGAGCAGATGAAAGAGAAATGCTCGATCGTCGAGCTTTCCTGGGACGGCCTCATTCCGGCGCTTCAGAGCAAGAAGTTCGATGTGATCTGGTCGTCGATGTCGAACACAGCGGAGCGTTCGAAGATCATCGATTTCACCGACAAATATTATAACACGCCCAGCACGCTGATAGGCCCGAAGGATCAAAAGACCGGAACGACGGCAGACGACGTCAAGGGCAAGATCATCGGCATCCAGGTGTCGACGATCCAGTCGGAATATTACAAGAAGTACTTCGCCAAGGTCGCCGACGAGAAGACCTACCAGACGCTCGACGAGGCGTTTCAGGACCTCGCTGCAGGCCGCATCGACTACGTCTTCGGCGATTCCCTTGCGCTTGATGCCTTCCTGAAGAGCGATAGTGGCAAGGATTGCTGCGCCAAGATGGGCGACGTCGCCGACGACAAGGAAGTCCTCGGAGCCGGCGTTTCCGGCGGTCTGCGCAAGGAAGACACCGAGCTCAAGGCTAAGCTCAACGCAGCGATCGCCGCAGTGCGCGCCAGCGGCAAATACGACGAGATCACCAAGAAGTATTTCAGCTTCGATATCTACGGCGCCAAGTAAACGATCGCGACGATGGCGACCTCTCCCCAGGGCATTCTGGACCTGCTCTCCCCCTATCCTCCCGGATGGGGTGGAGTACTCTTGACCGGGGCCGCCTCCACGGTCGCCATCTCCGCCGGCGCCTTTCTGATCGGCCTTCTGCTCGGTACGGGCGGCGCGCTCGGCAAGCTTTCGGGCATTAGGCCACTCCGGCTGATGCTCGAACTCTATACGACCGCCGTCCGCGCGGTCCCCGAGCTGATCCTGATCGTCGGGCTCTATTACGCAGGGATGGACGGCCTCAATCGGCTCCTCATTACGCTCAATCTGCCGGCATTCGAATTGAATGGCTTCGCCGTCGCGGTCGCCGTGCTCGGCTTCGTGCAGGGCGCCTATATGACGGAAGTCCTGCGCGGCGCGATCCTGGCGATCCCTGTCGGCCAGATCGAGGCTGCAAAGGCATTCGGCATGGGCGCACGCCTGCGTTTCCGTCGCATCATCTTACCCGCCCTGCTGCCGAACGCGCTGCCCGGTCTTGCCAATCTATGGATGTCGGTCACCAAGGACAGCGCCCTCGTCGCGGTGGTTGGCTACCAGGAATTGGCTCTCGCCACGCGTCTCGCCGGCGCAAGCACCAAGCACTATTTCATCTTTTTCCTGGCTTCCGCCCTCATTTATCTCGCTCTCACGCTCGCCTCGAACGCCCTCTTCAACCTGCTGGAGCGGCGTGTGCGCCGCGGCCAGCCGAAGCTTGCCTGAGGGGTGCCGGCATGACCTTCTCATGGATATCCGCCTATTGGCCGCTTCTGTTGACGGGAGCCGTGCAAACGCTGTCGCTGCTTGTAATCTCCGTCGTCTTCGGCTTTGTCATCGCGATTGGCCTCGCCTTCGCCCAGGTCAGTGGCGGCCCCATCCTGCGCTCCCTTGCCCGTGGCTACTGCACCTTCTTCCGGGGCACGCCGCTGCTGATACAACTCTGGCTGCTCTACTACGGCGTCGGCTCTCTTCTGCCGATGATCCCGGGAATCCGCCAAAGCCTGTTCTGGCCGATCCTGCGCGAGGGTTTCTTCTTCGCGGCCGTCAGCTTCACGCTCAATTACGCGGCCTATGAGGCGGAGGTTTTGCGCGGTGCATTGCTGGCCGTGCCGAAAGGCGAGCTGGAAGCCGGCCGCGCATTCGGCATGCGACCCCTAACGCTGACGCGGCGCATCTGGCTACCGCGAGCCATCCGCATCGCATTGCCGACGATCGGAGGCGAAATCGTCATGCAGCTGAAGGCAACGCCACTCGCCTTCACCGTCACCGTGATGGACCTCTATGCCGTTGCCACGAAAGTTCGCCAGGACACCCTGCTGGTCTACGAGCCTCTGATCGTCGTCACCGTCTTCTATCTCGTCATCACAGCCATCATCGCGCGAAGCTTCCGGTTCCTGGAAGCGCAGGTGCCGGTGCGGCGCTAACCCCGGCATGAAGGAGAGATCAAACCTCTCCGCAGATCCGAGCCATTCTGGAGATCCCATTCATGAGCAAACCCTTGATCCTCGACGGCGGCATGAGCCGCGAACTGCTGCGTCTCGGCGCGGAACTGAAGCAGCCGGAATGGTCGGCGCTGGCACTGGTCAATTCGCCGGAGATTGTCCGGCAGGTGCATGACGAATTCATCGCTGCCGGCTCGGATGTCGTTACGACCAACAGCTACGCGCTCGTACCCTTCCACATCGGCGAGGAACGGTTCTGGAAGGAAGGGGCTGATCTCATCACGCTTTCCGGACGGCTGGCGCGCGACGCCGCCAATGCGTGCAAGAACCGAAAAATCCTTGTGGCCGGGTCGCTGCCACCCATATTCGGCTCCTATGAGCCGCAGAATTTCGATCCCTCACGCGTTCAGCACTACCTCAAGGTTCTGGTCGAAAACCTAGATCCTTACGTCGATGTCTGGCTCGGGGAAACCCTCAGCTTGATCGCGGAGGGAGAGGCGGTTCGGACGGCGGTCGCTGAAACCGGCAAGCCGTTCTGGATCTCCTTCACGCTTGCGGATGACGCCGCGCAAAGGAATGGCGCCTCGCCTAAGCTCCGCTCCGGCGAACTTGTCGAGGATGCGGCTCGGTGGGCAGCGTCATCCGGTGCCGAAGCGCTCCTGTTCAACTGCAGCAAACCGGAAGTCATGCGAAAGGCCGTCGATGCGGCAGCGGAGGTTTTCAGGCAGGGCGGCAATCATCTGCGGATCGGCGTCTATGCCAATGCTTTCGAGGGAGAACAAGGCGAGTCGGCCGCCAACGAGGGCCTTCACGCGACCCGTCAGGATCTGAATGATGACGCCTATTCGCGCTTCGCCTGTTCATGGGTCGATGCCGGCGCGACGATGGTCGGCGGCTGCTGCGGGATCGGCGCCGGGCATATTCATCGGCTGAAGAAGGCCCTCCTTCATTCTCAAGGAGCATAGGAGAGCCTTGCGCAAGCATCGATCCCGGCAGGATCAGGATAGGCTGTATCGGAACGATCAGGCAGCCTTGAAGGGAGCGCTTGCCGCCCTGTAGGCAATCAGATCCTCGATCGTCACGAGATGGAGGCCATGCCGCTCGGCAAAAACCTCAAGCTCTGGAAGGCGCGCCATCGTGCCGTCGTCGTTCGCCACTTCGCAGATGACGCCGGCCGGCGAAAGGCCGGCAAGCCGGGCCAGATCCACGGCTGCTTCCGTGTGCCCCGGACGCGACAGGACGCCATTTGGATGCGCGCGAAGCGGAAAGATATGACCGGGCCGGGCAAATTCCTCCGGACGCGATCCGTCCCTGACGAGGGCTCGAACGGTTGCCGCCCTGTCGGCGGCGGATATTCCGGTCGTAGTTTCCGGAATGTAGTCGACGGAAACGGTGAAGGCGGTCTTGAGGACTTCCGTGTTGCGCGGCACCATCAACGGAATATCGAGCTCGTCGAGCCTCTCGCCCTCCATCGGAACGCAGATGAGACCGCGGGCATGGTTCATCATGAACGCGATCGCCTGCGGTGTGACCGCTTCCGCGGCGATCACCAGATCGCCTTCGTTTTCGCGGTCGAGATCATCGACAACCACGATGATCTCGCCCCGCGCAATCGCAGCGATCGCATCTTCAATTTTCGAAATTGCCATTTTCCTGCCTTTCAAGGGTTGCCGATCGAAACGGCGTGCATGGCCGGTCAAAGCCACCATTTTCCCTTGGGCGAACAAGCATGTGAACGCCACCAAGACGCGGCGTCTCCTGCGTTGCTCTCTTCCATCCGGACTATACCGTCGGCTCCGGCATCTCACCGGATCTGCTGACCCTTCCGAAAGCTCGGAAGGCGCTCGCGGGCTCGAGGAAACTCCTCACACCGCCGGTGGGGAATTACACCCCGCCCTGAGAACAATTGAAAGATAAGGGATCAATGCCTTATTCCGCAAGAGGCTTTGATCGCCAAATCGTCGAGAATCCGATCCGCCCAACGAACGCACCGTTCCTCATTGTCGAACTACGACATGATCAAGCCGCCATCGACATTGATCGTCTGGCCAGTGATATAGGCCGCATCGTCGCTGGCCAGGAAAGTGACGAGACCGGCGACGTCTTCGCCCGATCCGGCCCGTTTCATCGGAATGCCCTCGACCCATTCCTTCATGAGTTCGCCGGGGCCGTAATTGCCCAAAAGCTTGCCCCAAGCTTGGTCGTTATAGGCCCACATGTCGGTTTCGATGATGCCGGGGCAAAAGGCGTTCACGGTGATGCCTTCGGTCGCGACTTCCTTGGCAAGGCTCTGGGTAATGCCGACAACGCCCATCTTCGATGCCGCATAATGCGGCGTGTAGATGAAGCCGTCCCGCGCCTGGCCGGAAGCGGTATTGATGATGCGGCCGCCACGGCCATGTTTGCGCATGCGGGCAATCGCCTCCTGGGCGCAGAGGAAGACGCCTTTGGTATTGACCGCCATGACCTTGTCCCATTCGCCCTCGGTCATCTCCTCGACGCGGGCGATGGTGATAACGCCGGCATTCTGGATGGAAACATCGACGGCGCCGAAGGCCACCTCGGCCGCCTCGTAGAGCCCCTTCACACTCGCCTTGTCGGTCACGTCACCGACGAAGGAAATCGCCTTCCCGCCGTCAGCCTTGATCGCATCGGCGACCGCATGGACGGAATCCTCATTGGCCGAGACTACGAGATTGGCGCCCTCACGCGCGAACCGTCTGGCGATCGCGGCCCCAATGCCGCGGCTCGCGCCGGTGATGACCACGGTCTTGTTTTCGAAACGCTGCATTTCCTATTCCTTTCGCGGTGACAGCCACGCTAGGCGCCGGCTCAGGGAGCCGATCGCCCCGCCTGTTGCTGGCGACTTCAAACGGCGGCCGAGATAATCCCGGCAAACTCCGAGGCCTTCAGGGACGCGCCCCCGACCAGGGCACCATCGACGTTGCGAACACCAAAAATCGCCCTTGCGTTCGATGCTTTGACCGAACCGCCATAGAGGATCCTGACATCCTTGCCCTCTTCTCCCAGCCGCTTTTCAAGCGCCTGACGGATGGACGAATGCATCTCCTCGATCTGCTCCACGGTCGGAACCAGCCCTGTTCCGATCGCCCACACTGGTTCATAGGCGATGACCGTGTTCGAACCGGTTACGGTGTTGGGAATTGATGCTTCTAGCTGGGCACGAACTACTTCGATCGCCCTGCTCTCGTCTCGTTCCGCATGTGTCTCCCCGACGCAAATGATGCTTGTCAGCCCGGTCTCATGGACCGCGACAGCCTTGGCCGCAACTGCGTCGTCCGTCTCCCTATAGGCCGAGCGCCGCTCGGAATGTCCCAGAATGACGAAACGAGCGCCGATTTCGGCGAGCATCTCGGCGGAAACATCTCCGGTATAGGCGCCTGAGGTCCGCGCGTGGCAATCCTGTGCCCCAATGGCCATCCCTGATCCTCGCACCCGTTCGACCGCTTTCTCGACCAGCGTGAAGGGCGGGCAGACGACGATGTCACACGCCGCCTCGCCCGTTATTTCCTTCAGCGCCTCGATCTCGGCCAGGGAGGACGCGAGACCGTTCATTTTCCAGTTGCCGGCAATCAGTTTCCTCATCGCATCACCAGCAGCAAAAGCCGCCATCGACGAGCAGATCGACGCCCGTCACGAAGCTCGCGGCATTCGACAGCAGGAAGACGGCGGGGCCGACCATCTCATCGACCGTTGCCATGCGCTGCATCGGCGTCTGCTCTTCGAAAAGTTTGGTCTGATGAACCATTTCCGGACGCGTGTTCATCGGCGTCGCCGTGTATCCCGGCGAGATGGTGTTGACGCGGACGCCGCGACCGACCCACTCCATCGCGAGCGACTTCGACATGTGGATCACACCGGCTTTGGAGGCGTTGTAATGAGCCTGGCTCAGGCCGCGATTGACGATAACGCCGGACATGGAGGCGATATTGACGATCGATCCGCGCCCGTTCTTCAGCATCGCGCGTGCTTCCGCCTGGCAGGACAGAAAAACGCCCTTCAGGTTGATGTCCATCAGCGTCTGGTACTGTTCTTCTTCCATCTCTTCCGCGGGATTGGCGTTGGCGATACCGGCGGCATTGACTGCAAGCGTCAAGGCCCCAAGTTCCGCCTCGGTACGCGCAACCGCCTCCCCGAGAGAGGACTTGCTGGTCACATCGGCTGCAATCAGGATGGAACGGCGACCGGCAGCTTCGATATGCGAAGCCGTGTTCGCTAGACCATCGTCGGATCGACGGTCCAGAAGCGCGACGTTGGCGCCGCACTGCGCAAGACCGATGGCGATACGCTGCCCAATCCCGCTTCCAGCGCCGGTCACAAGCGCGACCTGTCCTTCAAGATCGAAAAGCTTCGGGGCGTTCAGAGTGATGTCGGACACCGCTCTTCCTTTCTGTTTGTCTAGATTGTCGCAAGTTCCATGACAGAGACGTCATTGGCCTCGTCACGATTGAGAATGCCTGCCTGTTTGCCCTGTGCAAGCACGAGAATTCGGTTGGAGACACCAAGAACCTCCTCGAGATCGGAGCTGACGACGATGACGGCCACTCCCTGCTTTGCGAGGTTGACGATGATGTCGTAAATGCTGGCTCGCGCGCCGACATCGATGCCACGGGTCGGCTCATCGAGGACGACGACCTTGGGATCACGCATCAGCCACTTTGCGATGACGACCTTTTGCTGGTTGCCGCCCGACAGGTCCGAGGCATATTGCTCGGCACGGCCTTTGACGCCGAATTTCGCCACAGCCTTTTCGGCGAAAGCACGTTTGATGCGTGATGTGATCCAGCGCCCACCGAGCTTATCGAGATTGGCATAGATGATGTTTTCACTGATGCGATGGCCGACGACGAGACCCTGCTCCTTGCGATCCTCGGGCACCATCACGATGCCCTTGGCGATCGCATCGGCCGGATGGCGAAGCTTGAGCTCCTCACCCTCCAGCTTGATCGAGCCGGCGATGATCGGATCAGCGCCAGAAACGGCACGGACGAGTTCGGTGCGGCCGGCACCGACCAGCCCGGCAATGCCGAGGATCTCCCCGGCGCGAACTTCGAACGTCACGTCCTGGAAGGACCCGTCAGGCGAACTCAATCCGCTGACCTGCAGAACAGGGCGATCCGTCGGTTCGGGAAGAGCCGGGAACATCCGGTCCAGCGAACGGCCGACCATGCTTTCGACGATGGTACGAACGGGTGTGGCGCTGTCGGCGAACTCCTGAACCCGCTCGCCATCGCGCAGGACGACGATGCGATCGGTGATCTGCTTGATCTCCTCCATGCGGTGGGAGATGTAGATGATGCCGACACCTTCGGACCGAAGCTTTCTCACCTGCTCGAACAGCGCTTCCGTCTCTGCGCCACCAAGCGCGGCCGTCGGTTCGTCAAGGATCAGCAGCTTTGCATTGAGCGCCAGCGCCTTGGCGATCTCGATGAGCTGCTGATTGGCAGTCGACAGGCCCGCGACCTTGCGTGTCGCTGGAATATGCAGGTTCAGGCGTGCGAGCTGTTCCTGGGCGCGCCGGACCATCTGAGGGCGATCGACACCCCCGTTCTTCATCGGCCATCGCCCGATAAAGACATTTTCGGCGATCGAAAGATGCGGCAGGAGCTGCAATTCCTGATGGATCAGGACGACGCCCTTGTCGATCGCCTCGCGTGGAGTGGCGGGGGCATAGGGCTGCCCCAGCCATGTCATCGTTCCCTCGGAAGGCGTGCGTGATCCGGCGATGATGCCCGACAATGTCGATTTGCCGGCGCCGTTTTCGCCGAGAAGCGCGACCACCTCACCCGGATAGACATCAAGGCTGACATTCTTCAGCACCTGAAGGGGTCCGTAGCGCTTGGATATGCCCCTCAGGGAAAGAACGGGCTCAGTCACGGCACACCTCCTCAAGATTTCAGGACGATTACGGGTGGTTGGCGATGAAGCCGGCCACGTTTTCCTTGGTCGTCAGCGTGGCGTCCATGAGCTGCACCGCAGGCACCTTCTCGCCGGCGACGAGCTTGACGGCATTGGCGACCGCGTCGCGGCCCATCTTCTGCGTCTGCTGCGTCGCGGTCACATCGAAGACACCCTTGCTGAGCGCTTCCAGAGCCGCCGTATCGCCGTCGAAGCCGCCGACAACGATCTTCTGGGACGGGTTTGCAACCTTGATCGCCTGCGCGGCGCCAAGGGCAAGCGCGTCGGCCTGAGCAAACACGATCGATACGTCGGGATTTGCCTGCAGCATGTTCTGCATGATCTGGAAGCCCTCGTCCTGGGCCCATATGTTGGAATATTGCTCGGCAACCACCTTCACGCCGGGGTTCGCCTTCAGCGATTCGGCGCAACCCTTGCTGCGGTCGACTTCAGGCGTCGTGCCCTTCTGGCCGTGGATGATCACCATCTTGCCCTTGCCGCCGGCCTGCTTCAGGATGTAGTCGCAAACGGCCTTGGCCGACGCAACGGAATCCGTCGCGAGGAAAGTGTCGCCAGGCGCGCCGTCGGCATTGCGGTCGACGTTGACGACAGGAATACCGGCGTTCTTGGCGAGCTTTACCGGAACACTCGCGGCAGCGGCACCGGCCGGAATATAGATCAAGGCATCGATATTCTGAGTGAGCAGATCCTGAATTTGGTTGATCTGCGTCGGACCATCGCCCTTGGCATCCACGGTGACGACCTGAATGCCACGCTTCTTGGCCTCATCCTCGACGGACTGCTTGATCTGGTTGAAGAAGTTTGCCTGCAGGTTCGCGACCGCCAGGCCGATCTTCTTGGTGTCTTTTGCCTGAACAGAGCCCAACGACATCGCCAGCACGGCGGCCGAGGTCAGAAGAATGCGCGCAAGTTTCATTTAATTTCCTCCTTTTTTCGTGAACCCTTGGGCATATCCTCCCCCTCGGGCAAATGATCCGCTCCAAACCTTTCGGAGAGGAAATCGCTGGGATCCGCCCGACGCGGACCCGAATGTCAGGCCCGCCGCCTGCGGATCGTTTCCGCACCGACCGCAAGCACGATGACGATGCCGATGATGACCTGCTGCAGGAATGGCGAGACGTTGAGCAGATTGAGACCGTTGCGCAGGACACCGATGATCAGGACGCCGATCAGCGTGCCGCCGATACCGCCGGACCCACCGGAGAGCGAAGTGCCGCCAATGACGACGGCCGCAATCGTGTCGAGTTCGTACCCAAAGCCGCTGGACGGCTGAACGGAATCGAGACGAGCCGCCAGCACGATGCCGGCAAGACCGGCGAGTACCGCGCTTGCGACATAGACAGCAATCGTCACGAGCTGAACATTGATGCCGGCGAGACGAGCCACTTCCGGATTGCCGCCCACGGCATAGAGCATGCGCCCCTCGGAGCGGAAGTGAAGGAACACCCAGGCCACGGCGACGACCGCCAGCATCAGGAAGACCGTTGCCGTCAGCACGCCGAAATGGCGATCGATCGCGAGCATCATGAACCAGTCGGGAAATCCGACGATCTGCTGGCCATCCGTGATCATGTTCGCGACGCCGCGCGCGGCCGACATCATAGCCAAAGTTGCGATAAAGGCCGGAACCCTGAAAAGAGTGACGAGAAGCCCGACGATCAGTCCGCTCACCGCGGAGGCGGCAAGTGCGACCACGATGCCGGCGGCCAGCGGCAGGCCGGCGATATTTGCCGTCCAGCCCATGACCATCATGGACAGCGCAAGAACCGAACCGACGGAAAGATCGATACCGCCGATCAGGATGACGAAAGTCATGCCGACGGCCATGATTCCGAGCACGGTGACCTGATCGAGAATGTTGAGGCCGTTGCGGAGCGAAAGAAACGCATCGGTGCTGAGGCTCAAGAAAACGCAAAGAGCGAGCAATCCGACAAGCGGTCCGGTAGCACCGGTGAGCTTTCTCAGCCATGCCACGGACGGACGGCTCTGTTCATTAACGTCGATCGCCACCATCATTCCTCCCAGAGACCCGAGGCTAGCGGCCATGTCTGGCGGCTAGGACTTCAAGCTAGAATATTTATTCACCTATGCTGGAAAATTCATTACCAAGTCACTCTGGCGCTGTCAACCGGGTCTTTTCTGCCTATTTTATTGACAACGGATATATGGGGGCTTGACTAACGGTTCTCCTGTGCAAAAATATAAACTAATGAATATTTATTCACACGAGGAAATAATGGAGCCTTCCGAACTTGAACGTGTTGCTCGCCAGATACGTCTGCGAGACCTCCAGGCAGTCTACGAGGCAGGGGCCGGACATATTGGCGGCGAGATGTCCGTGATCGACCTTCTGACCGCGTTGTATTTCCGCGTGCTGCGCGTCTGGCCGGATCAGCCGAAACATCCCGAGCGGGACAGGTTTGTGCTGTCGAAGGGACATACGGCGTGCGCGCTCTACGTCACTCTGGCGAAACGCGGCTTCATCCCGGAAGACGAGATTTCAACGTTTCTGAAGCCGCATTCGCGGCTCAATGGACACCCCAATTGCAACAAGGTGCCGGGCGTCGAAACCAATACTGGTCCTCTCGGACACGGCCTGCCGGTTGCGGTTGGCATGGCCAAGGCGGCGAAATTATCCGGCGCCGGCTACCATACCTACGTGATCACCGGCGACGGCGAGATACAGGAAGGCTCCAACTGGGAGGCGATCATGGCCGCGGCGCAATTCCGGCTTGATAACCTCACCCTGATCGTCGACCACAATCGTTTCCAGCAGGGTGCCGCGCTTTCGGATACGAACGACATAGCACCTCTTCGCCCGAAGCTCGAAGCCTTTGGCTGGGACGTCAGCGAAATCGACGGCAACAACATGCACGAGGTCGTCCCGGCGCTCGAGCGCCGAAGTGACCGTCCCCACTGCATCGTGGCCCATACCAACAAGGGGCACGGAATCTCTTTCATGCAGGACCGTGTCGACTGGCACCACAAGGTTCCGAACAAGGAACAGTACGAAGTCGCATTGGCAGAATTGTCGGAGGCACTTTAATGAACGCGCCCGTGAACGCACCCAAGCTCCATGATTGCCGGGACGCTTTCGCAGCGACGCTCGAACGCCTTGCCGCCGAGAACGAAACGATCGTCGCAGTCTGCAACGATTCGGTCGGCTCTTCGAAGCTTGGCGGCTTCAAGTCCAAATTCCCCGATCGGCTGGTCAATGTCGGCATCGCCGAGCAGAACATGGTCGGCGTGGGCGCGGGCCTCGCCAACGGCGGACGCCTCCCCTATGTCTGCGGCGCGTCACCGTTCCTCACAGGCAGATCGCTTGAGCAGATCAAGGCCGACATCTCCTACTCAAACGCTAACGTCAAGCTCGTCGGCATTTCCTCCGGTATGGCCTATGGGGAGCTCGGCCCGACCCATCACTCGATAGAGGATTTCGCCTGGACCCGAGTTCTACCCAACCTCCCCGTGATCGCGCCTTGCGACCGCATCGAGACGGCGGCGGCGGTGGAATGGGCGGCAAATTACAATGGTCCCTGCTTCCTGCGCCTGTCGCGGGTCGGCGTGCCCGACCTGCTGCCGGAGGACTACAAGTTCGAGCTTGGAAAGGCCAATCTCCTGCGTGAAGGTTCGGATGTCACGCTCATTGCGAACGGAACGTTGACCCATCGCATGGTGAAGGCCGCCGATATCCTCGCGCAACGCGGTATAGAAGCCAGGGTGGTCAATCTCGCCACGGTTCGTCCGATCGACGAGGATGCCATCATTGCGGCCGCCAAGGAAACCGGCGCGATCGTAACGGCGGAAGAACATTCGATCTTTGGCGGGCTGGGATCGGCCGTGGCCGAGGTTGTCGTCGACAACGCCCCCGTGCCGATGACACGCCTCGGCGTTCCCGGCATCTACGCGCCGACCGGTTCTGCCGAATTCCTGCTCGACGAATTCGGCATGGCCCCATCGGCTATTGCGGACGCCGCGCAAGCGCTTATTAAGCGCAAGTAGACAAACAGACGCGTTGGAACCGAGGTGGATTGCCGTCGGTTCCACTCATTGGAGGCGGATGATTTTAGCTGGAATCGAGCTAAGTCTGAATCCGATTTAAAATCAAAGAAATAGAGCATGATGTCGTCCGAAAATCGCCCACACTTTTCGGTGCCGTGCTCCGGTGGAGGATATGATGAGGGCCATTCTGGCAATCGACCAGGGAACCACCAACTCCAAGGCGGTACTGGTCTCCGAAAGCGGAGACATCATTGCCAGAGGCTCGGCTCCGGTAGGCATCTCCTATCCGCGGCCGGGCTGGGTCGAGCAGGATCCCGACAGGATTTACGAATCCGTCTGTGACGCGATCGCACTATGCCTGCGAAGCGCGCCCGGCGCGACAATCGAAGCGATAGCGATCTCCAATCAGCGGGAATCCGTCACCATTTGGGATGCCGAAACTGGCAAGGCGCATGGGCCGGTCTTAAGCTGGCAATGCCGGCGCACCGCGCCGGATTGCGAGCGTCTCATTGCGGACGGACATCTCGAGCGCGTCGAGGCGCTGACCGGCCTTCCCCTTGATCCGATGTTTCCTGGTCCGAAATTCCGATGGCTTCTCGATCGGGTCCCGCATGGGAAAAAGGTCCGCATCGGAACGATCGACAGCTGGCTCGTTCACTGCCTTACCGGCGGTCGCAAGCATGTCTGCGACGCCTCGAACGCCGCGCGAAGCCAGTTGTTCGACCTTGAGGCCCAAACCTGGAGCAGGGAATTGGGTGAGATTTTCGGAGTCGATATCCGGCTCCTTCCGGAGGTACTCGACAGTTCCGCGGACTTCGGAACAACGCACGGCCTTGCCGGCGTTCCGGACGGCACGCCGATCAGATCAGCCATCGGGGACAGCCATGCGGCCCTGTTCGGACACGGAGCCTTCAAGCCGGGCGACGGCAAGGCGACCTTCGGAACAGGGTCTTCCGTCATGACCACGCTTCCGCGCTTCATCGCGCCGCGCAATGGGATCACCACGACGGTCGCCTGGCGCATCGCCGGACAACCGACCTTCGCATTTGAAGGCAATATCCTCGTGTGCGCCGCGAGCCTGCCTTGGATGGCCGGCATCCTAGGCCTTCCGGATGTTGGCTCACTTGTCGACCTAGCGGCGACCGCTGAGCCTGATGGCCCGGGCTTCGTGCCCGCCTTCGTCGGCTTGGGCGCCCCTTACTGGAATTCCGACGCCCGCGCCCTTTTCTCGCAGATCAACTTCAGCACAACCCGCGCGCAGATGGCGCGCTCGGTTACTGACGCGATCGCTTTCCAGGTTCATGATGTGATTACGGCGATGCGGGCGCAGAGCGGTGGCGATCTCGGCGCGCTTTATGTCGACGGCGGCCCGAGCCAGAACCACTTTCTCATGCAGTGCGTATCAAACCTGGTGAGGCACGCTGTCATCCAATGCGAGGCACCGGAAGCCTCCGCGCTAGGGGCAGCCTATCTTGCGGGCCTTTCGATAGGCCTGTGGCCGAATCTCGGCGCCATCGCGGCGCTTCCGAGAAACACTAAGATCATCGAGCCGGAGAACATCGACAATACAAGCCTCCTGAACAGGTGGAATGATGCGCTGGCCCGCTCGACGTTGCGCGCAACTCCGGTTAAAGGTGAATAAAAATTCACCCCGGGATCAACGATGGCTCGCCTTAACGAACTCCGCCTCATCTCACGAGTTGCCCAGATGTACCATATAGAGGGCAAGCGGCAGGCGGACATTGCGCAGCACCTTCGCCTGTCGCAGGCAACGGTGTCGCGAATGCTGAAACGGGCCGAGGCGGAAGACATCGTGCGCACGAGCGTCATTCCGCCCGTGGGCACCTACAGCGAACTCGAAGGAGCGCTGCGCGAGAAGTACGGTCTCCCCGAGGCGATCGTCGTCGAATGCACGGAGGATCGCGACGGCGCCATCATGGCCCGGATCGGCGAAGCCGCCGCGCATCTTTTGGAGGTGACGCTTGCGCCCGGCGAAATCATCGGCGTTTCGAGCTGGAGCCAGACGATCTTCAGGATGGTGGAGAACATTCATCCGCAAAAGAGCGCCCAGGCCAAGTACGTCGTTCAGACGCTGGGCGGCATGGGCGACCCGTCGGTCCAGACCCATGCCACCCAGCTGACCACCCGCCTCGCTCGACTGACCGGCGCCGAACCGAAGCTTCTTCCAGTACAGGGTGTTACGACCTCGCGCGAGGCCAAACTCCTGATGCAGGCGGATCCGTTCGTGCGGGAGACCATGGATCTTTTCGGCAGCATCACGCTCGCCATCGTCGGCATCGGCGCCGTGGAGCCGTCGGAACTGCTGGCGAGATCCGGCAATATCTTCTCGTCGCGGGAGCTTGCCGATCTTGCCGAGGCCGGTGCAGTCGGCGATATATCGCTGCGGTTCTTCAACAAGGACGGCAAACCTGTCAAGACGCCGCTCGACGAGCGCGTCATCGGCTTCCCGCTCGAAGATCTCGAACGGGTCGATCGGGTCATCGCGCTTGCCGGCGGAGCAAAGAAGACCGCGGCGATCGCCGGAGCCCTCAGGATCGGAGTTATCGATACGCTGATAACGGATAAGTTCAGCGCCGAGCGCCTTATAGAATTATAGGAGGCCGCGGCAGCGTCCGGCATTCCGGCTCAGCCGTCCCCTAGACGGCTGAGCCGGTTCTTTTAATCATGTGCAGGCACTGCAACCGGTGGAACCGGGCTTGGTGTCCGGCTTTGCAAAAGTTCGCCACGCTCCTCCAGAACGGGATAGGCTGCGGCGGCAACGAGGTGGGAATTGATCTGCTTGAGGTCGCGCAGAAGGTCGAGGTGAAGCGAGCTGGTCTCGGCCGTCTCGATCCCGCCCTGGCGCAAGCGCTGGAAATGGGCTTCCGTCCCCTCGCGCTCAGCTTTACGGAAAATCACCTTCTCCTCCGCCAGCATGCGGGCGGCACTTTCATTCTGCGTCATGAACAGGGCAGCCGCCGTCTGGAGGTTCGACTGTAATCGGTCGAACAATCTTGCCAGTTCGAGCTGCCCTTCCTTCGAGAAACTCAAACCTCGGCGCAGACGCTTTGCCAGGTGCGGCAGAAGGTTCTGGTCGAGCACGTCGCCCGCATGTTCCATATTCATCGAAAACAGCAGGATCTCGTTCAGACGCCGCCGGTCGGCTTCGCCGAGCTCATCGGGATCGATCGAGGTCAGATAGGTCTTTACCGCCGTGTTCAGGCTGTCGAGGATATTGTCCAGCGACCGCAATCGCGTCAGCGCCTTTCGATCCGTGTCCGATAAGGCAGACTTGGCGCCCGCAAGCATTTCCGAGAGCACGTCCACCAGTCTCAGCGCCTCGCGCGCTGCCGCGCCGAGAGCGACGACAGGCGTTTCCTTGGCGGCCGGATCGAGATATCTCGGGCGCGTCGGATCGGCCTCGTCGATCTTCTGCGGCAGCAATTTGGTCAATAGATCGGCATAGGGTCGCAACAGCGGCATGAAAATGAGAGCCAGGACGACATTGAAGGCGGTGTGAAAATTGGCCACGGCGCGGGCGCTGTCGCTATCGACCAGCGCCGATAACCGGGTAGCGGGCTCCAGCAGGCCGATCATCGCGGCGACGCCGACAATACGTGTCAGCATATTGCCGATGGGCAGCCGCTTCACGGATAGATCCGCTCCCGATTGCCCTTCGATCAGAGGATTGATCGCGGTGCCGAGATTGGCGCCGAGAACGAGAGCAAAGGCCTGATCGACATCGACGAGCCCCTTGCTAGCAAGCGACATGATGAGCAGCACCACGGCCACGCTGGAATGGGCAGCCCAGGTCAGAATGGCTGCGAGAAGCATGCTCAGCACCGGCGTCGCGGCGATCGCATCAAGGACATAGGCGAGCGCCTTCGACCCCTCATACTGCGTCATCAGGTCGAGGAGCTGATGCAGTGCCAAAAGCATGAAGCCAAGCCCGATCATGACGCGGCCAAGATCGTGCACGCGTGAATTCCCGGTTCGGCGGAACATCAGCACGCCGATCAGGATCAGCGCCGGCGAAGCCGCCGCGACATTGAAAGACAACACCTGAACGATCAAGGTCGTGCCGACATTGGCGCCCAGCATGACGGCAAGCGCCGGCACGAGATCCACCAGCCCGCCGGCGGCAAAGCCCGAGGCCATGAGGCCGGTAGCGGTACTGCTCTGCAGGATGGCGGTGACGCCGATCCCGGCAAAAAATGCCTTCGTGCGATTGCTGAGCGCCCGGCCGAGAAAGG
The DNA here is from genome assembly GCF_020871915.1 of Rhizobium sp. AB2/73. Classification (NCBI taxonomy): domain Bacteria; kingdom Pseudomonadati; phylum Pseudomonadota; class Alphaproteobacteria; order Hyphomicrobiales; family Rhizobiaceae; genus Rhizobium; species Rhizobium sp. AB2/73. The sequence continues at coordinate 473,671 of NZ_CP067073.1, forward strand.
AGCGCAGATCGGGGCCGAAGGCGCGCTGGATACCGGTCTGGACCATGCGCGTGCCCCAGAGCAAAAGGGCGATGTGACCGGCCAAAGCGATGAGGCCGAAAATAAGCGCCATAGTGGTCCTCCATATGCCTACGATCTCTCCCGAGACAACCGCCGGGAATCAAGATCACAGATGGTAAACTTTTATTAGCCGACTATGTTTCTGCGTCTTTGCAACTTTTGCAAGGCCGTATTGTCATAAAACGGTTATTGTAACATTTTTGCATTTAAAATCAGCGCGATAAACTGATCAAATGGGACTGCTCCACTATGACGAATAAGCGCCTTACGAGAAAAGGCCAGTCCAAAAACGACGGTTTCTGTCCACGACAACACAACCTCGCCTTTTCCCTTTGATCCGAGGTACATCTGCCCAATATAACATAAAGCCCATCTGAGCCTGCGGCAGATCCCCCGCGTCGGCTGAGGCGATAGCTTGGCGAGGAATTCGAGATGACGCATTTTGTCTGCATCACATGCGGTACGCAGTTCAGCGAGAGCGACGCGCCGCCGCGAGCCTGTCCGATCTGCGACGATGAACGTCAGTTCGTACCCCAATCGGGCCAGGAATGGACCGACATGGCGAGCCTCGGCCAGATGCATAGTGTGGTCTGGACCAAAGAAACGGAAGGCGTTCGTAGCCTGCAGATCTCACCCGATTTCGGCATCGGCCAGCGCGCCTTTCTGATCGAAGGACCTGACGGCAATATCCTCTGGGACTGCCTCAGCCTTATCGACGAGCCCGGCAAGGCACGGATCGCTGCGATGGGCGGCTTGAGCGCGATCGCGATCTCCCACCCTCATTTCTATGCATCGATGACCGAATGGAGTGCCGCCTGCGGCGGCGTGCCGATCCATATCCACGCCAACGATAGCGAATGGGTGCAAAGGCACGATGCGGCGCTACGTCCATGGACAGGCGAGACACTGTCGATTGGCCAGGCGACCATGATCCGCTGTGGCGGCCATTTCGACGGCAGTTGCGTGCTCCATTGCCCTTGGCTCGAAGGCGGGCGCGGCGCGCTCTTCGCCGGCGACACGATGCAGGTGACCATGGACCGCAAGTTCGTCAGCTTCATGCGCAGTTACCCAAATCTTGTTCCGCTCGACGCCAAGGCCGTGACGGCGATATCGGAAGCCATCCGACCCTATCGTTTCGAAGCGATCTACGGCGCATTCCCCGGCCGAACGATCGCGAGCGACGGCAACCGCGTGGTGGAACGTTCTGCGGAAAGATACCTGAAAGCGATCGCAAGTTGAGATTTCAATGGGCTATGCATACGGTTTCTGCTTCCACCTTTTCCGCAACTGCCATCGATCATGATTAAAGGCACCTTAATGCTCAAGCATATCTGACCGCATGTCTCATCAAGACATTCGCGGCGCCATGACGGCATTTGCGGGAATGACCATGACGTTTGGCCCATCCGGCGCATCGGTTTCTTCACTCATCGGCACGCTGGATCACCGTAAAGGACCGATCCCGTGCAAACCCGTTTCAATTTGATGACGAAGATTTTGGTCGTGGCATCTCTGGTCGTCATCGCCGCCCTCTCTGGTTTTTCAATTTACATAGACAGCCTTCAGCGCACCGCCGCCCGCGAAGCGGTCAAGGGAGAGATCGAATCCTCCGGCCTTCAGGCGTCGCAGAGTATTTCGAACTGGCTGGGCGCACGCGTCATGCTGACAGAACTTGCCGCCAATGCCGCCGCCAAGGCTGGAAATCCGGCCGGCATCAGCAGCGCCTTCAATAATCCCGTTCTGCTGCGCGAATTCATGTCCACCTATGTCGGAGACGAGCAGGGCGTCTTCACCAGCGTTCCCAATCAGCCGCTTCCGGCGGATTACGAGCCGCGCAAGCAGCCCTGGTACGGTCTGGCATCGGAAGCCGCGACCTTGAACGAGCTGCTCGCACAGTTTCGCATTAGCGAGCAGGCCGCCAACGAAACACGCACCCGACGCGCGGCCTGAGGCGACAAGGTCCAAATTCAATCCGTCCGCCCGCCTTGCGAAAGCAAGAAGGCGGGCGGCAATGCTTGAGCCTATAGCGAACTAGTTTTCCAGCGCCGTCTGCTTGTCCTTGACCAGCCGCGCCGGCAAATTGACGGTCACGGACAGCCCTCCGAGGCTGGAACGGGCGAGCGTTAGCTTGCCGTCATAGGCTTCGACCAGATCTTTGGCGATCGCCAGGCCGAAGCCGGTTCCGGCGATGCTTTCGTCGAGCCGCCTGCCGCGCCGGATGAAAGCCATTTCCGCATCCTCGGGCAGGCCCGGGCCATCGTCCTCGATGCACAGCTCCACGCCCTCGGGCAACTGCGACAGGCGAACCCTGACCTTGCCGGCCGTCCATTTCCTGGCATTGTCGATCAGATTGCCGGTAATGTCGGCAAAATCCGCCTCGTCGATCGCCAGCCACATCTCCGGCGGCGCCACGAGCTCGAAATCGATTTTCCGCTCCGCCGAGAGACGCCGCATGACCGAAATGATCTTCTGGAGATCGGCGCTGGCATCCATGACGCCGACGGTATGGGCGGCGGCGAGGCTTGCGCGGGTTTGCGCAAGCGTCCGCTTGATCTGCGCCTCCATCCGGCTCACCTCCGTCTGGATCGCTGCGGCCCGCTCCGACATACCCTCTTCGGAGAGAATACGCGCGGTCGCCTCAAGCGCCGCGAGCGGGGTCTTCAGGCCATGCGCCAGATCGCCGGCGCGCGCACGCGCCTGTGTCAACTGCGTCTCGCGCGATGCAAGCAGCCCGTTGAGGTCGTCCACGAGAGGCTGGACTTCTCGCGGAAACTGACCGGTGATCTTGCGCGCGGATCGCTCCTGCACCGCCATCAGGGCCGTGCGCAGGTCATTGAGCGGCCGCAGCCCATATCGCAGGAACACCACGACTGCCCCGATCAGGGCGACTGACAGCACGCCAAGAGAGGGCGCCATGGCATAGAAGAAGCGCCAGCGCGCCGGTGCGAGCTCGCTGTTGTCGAGCGCCATGACGATATCGACCATCTGGTCGCCCGTGGCCGACGGGATCGAAATGGACCGTTCGACGGCGAGAAGACGGCTGCCATTTGGCCCTTTCATATCCGTCGCCCGTCCGGCATCGCGAGGCCGGGCACGCAGCCAAGGCAAGTTCTGCTCCCAGAGCGATTGGGAGCGCAGCTCGACAGTGCCATTGCGGCCGACCTGCCAATAGAAGCCACCATTCGGAATGCCGAAGCGGGGATCGGTCGGCGTGTCATCAAGGAAGAGCTGATTGGACGAATTGATATCGACCGCGGCGAGAAGAACGCGCAACTCCTCGTCTATCTCCGAGAGGGCGAGAGCCCTGACGGCCAGCCCGGAAATGGCATTGATGCCGACCCCGGCGAGAAAGGTTGCGACGATGATCGCCACCACGGACCCCAGCAGCAACCGCCCTCGCAGCGAGAACGGTGTCATGACGGCGGCGCCTCGCGCGGGATGATGTAGCCCTGGCCGCGCCGGGTCTCGATGACGGAGCCGTCGAACTTGCGCCTGAGGCGTGCGACGACCACTTCGAGCGCGTTCGACAGAAGCTCCGTCTCTTCGTCATAAATGCTGTCGGCGATCTGCGTTCGGGAAAGCACGGTGCCGGCATTGTGCATCAGATAGGCAAGAAGCCGGTATTCCAGCGCGGTCACCTGAACCGGCTGCCCGCGAAACGAAACGGTGCGCTGGCGCGTGTCGAGCTCCAACACGCCATTGGAAAGGATCGGGGAGGACTGCCCGGCGGCGCGGCGCATGAGGGCGCGCACGCGGGCCAGAAGTTCTTCCATGCGGAAGGGCTTGGTCAGATAATCGTCGGCACCCGCATCCATGCCGTCGACCTTGTCGCGCCAGCCGTCGCGCGCCGTCAGTATGATAACAGGCATACCGCGCTTTTCCGCGCGCCAGCGCCGCAACACCGTCAGACCATCAAGCTTTGGAAGTCCGAGATCGAGGATGACAAGATCAAAATGCTCGATATCGCCGCGATACCAGGCTTCCTCGCCGTTGCTCACGGTCGAAACGACATAATGCTGATCTTCCAGGCAGCGGCGCATGTCCGCCACGATACTGGGCTCATCCTCAGCAATCAGAATGCGCATTCTCAGCGCCTCTCGATTACGGCAAGCGTTGCGCCGTCGAGCACTATATCACCACGTTTGCCATCCGGCTTCAACACGCGCACGGCATAGGCCTGACGCCCGGCCCGGCGAACCCGCTTGATGCGTAGCACCTTTCCCGGCATTTCGCGCGCAACGACCGCATAGATGTCGCGCAGCGGCCGCAAGCTGCCGGCATCTTCGACCAGAATACTGCTATGTGTGCGAGCTAATGCTTCCATGCCTGGGAAGCTTAGCAGAACCGCCACCAAGAGAACGGACAGCCAGCGGGGCCAGCCGGCTCTTCGCCCGAATATGCGCAACGATATCAATCCTTCTTTCGAGAGGGCACGCAGGGCTCGCCCTGCAGCAAACCAAGCATAGCTTTCCCAACATTACAATTCACTGACAAGGCCCGTAAGAGAGCTGCAAATTGAAGGGTGTATAAGCATGGGCAGATGGCACGCCGATAGTGCCGAGTTTCGTTCCGCAGAAGTTATCATGACTATCCAGATTTCGTCGATTACCCCAAATGCCAGCCTCTCGGTTTCCTCAGGCGGCATTCGGCCTGAGTTCGTCCGCTATGAAACCCTGGTGGACATCTTCAAGGCAACGGTTGCCCGTACCCCCGACAAGACGGCACTGACCCTGATCGGAACCAACCAGGCGATGACCTATGCCGAGCTCGACCGGCTCTCCGATGAGGCGGGGCGCGCGCTCAGCCGCCGCGGTATCGGTCCGGGCGACTTCGTCGGTCTGTGGTTCCATCGCTCCCTCGAGCTACATGTCGCACTTCTGGCGATTCTCAAGGCTGGAGCTGCCTATATTCCCTTCGATGCCGCGGCCCCTGCCGACCGCGTGGCAGTCAGCCTCGCCGATTGCGGCGCGAAATGGCTGCTGACCCATGATGAAAAGGCGGCCCTCGCCCCCGAATTCGACGGCCAGACCCTGATTCTCAAGGGACTGCTCGCAGAAGACGATGGTGGCATCGGGCCCCGCGCCGCCACGCATGAGGATCCCGCCTATGCGATCTATACGTCAGGCTCCACGGGCAAGCCGAAAGGCATCGTCATCACGCACCGGAATATCTGCCACTATCTGCGGGCAGGCAACGATGTCCTCGGGATGGTCGAATCGGACGTCGTTCTTCAGCAGGCCTCGGTCGCCTTCGACCTTTCGCTCGAGGAAATATTCGTTCCCTATTTGGTCGGCGCGACCCTGAAGGTTGCGACATCCGCCGTTATGGCCGAGCTCGACAGGTTGGCAGACGTGCTGGAAGCCGAAAAGATCACGGTCATCGACACAGTGCCGACGCTGCTCACCATGCTGGAGCGCGATGTCGAAAGCCTGCGCGTCATCATCGTCGGCGGCGAAGCCTGCCCTCCGGCGATCGTCAGCCGCTTTTCGAAAGCCGGCCGGCGCCTGATCAATACCTACGGCCCGACCGAGACGACCGTGGTTGCAACCTACGCGGAACTCGATCCATCCCGGCCGATCACGATCGGCGGCCCGATCGCCAACACGACTACCTATGTCGTCGACGAAAACCTACAACTCGTGGCACGCGGCGATACCGGCGAATTGCTGATCGGCGGACCGGGTGTCGCTGCCGGCTACAGAAACCTGCCGCAGCTGACTGCCGCGAAATTCATCGCAAACCCTTTCGGAGGGCAGGACGATCCGGTGCTTTACCGCAGCGGCGACGCCGTGCTGATGGACGAGGAAGGGCAGCTCCATTTCCTCGGGCGCATCGACGACCAGGTCAAGATTCGCGGCTATCGCATCGAGCTTGGCGAGATCGAAACCGTCGTCGGCGAACTTCCGGACGTGAAGGCCGCATCCGTCGTCGTCCATCGTCCGCCGGATGGCGAGGACATGCTGGTTGCCCACGTCGTTACCACCGGCAGCAGCTTTGATCGCGACAAGGCGCGCGCCGTGCTTGCAGCCAAGCTGCCGCCCTACATGGTGCCCGCCGCCTGGCATAGCCATGTCTCGCTGCCGCGCCTTCCCTCCGGCAAGATCGATCGTAAGACGCTTGCCGCCATTCCGCTGGTGGCCGATCAGTCGGCCCAGATGCAGGAGCCGCCGCGCACCTGGACCGAAGCACAGCTGCTGAAGGCCGCCACGGAAGCGCTTCGGCTGCGCTCCATCAGCTTCGAGGCGGATTTCTTCACCGAGCTCGGCGGCCATTCCATGCTGGCGGCCCGCTTCGTTTCCGAAGTGCGCAAGATCCCGCTGCTGGCGGGCATCGCCCTGCGCGACGTCTATGCCGGCCGCACTTTGCGCGGCATCGCGGCGATCCTTGAGCAGCGCGCGGAGCGCGCTTCCGGACAGGAGCGCAAGAATTTCGAGCCGGCTCCGTGGCACCGGCGCTTCCTCTGCGGTCTTGCTCAGGCCGTGGTGCTCCCCTTCATCGTCGCGATCGCAACGCTACAATGGATCGGTCTGCTGCTCGCCTCGATCCTGCTGATCGATGACGGTGCATCGCTCTGGAATGAAATTCTCATTCTCGGTGGCGTCTATCTGGCTCTCAATCTCGGCGAGAAGCTGATCGTCATCGCGCTGAAATGGCTTGTCATCGGCCGCACACGGCCAGGCGTATATCCGCTCTGGGGCACCTATTATTTCCGTATCTGGCTGATGCAGCGCATAGTCCAGCTCACCGCTCCGAAATTCCTGAAAGGTTCGCCGCTTATCCGTGTCTATATGCGCGCACTCGGCGCCAAGATCGGCAAGGATGCGATGATCGACGAGTTCGAGGAAGGCGCGATCGATCTTGTACGCATCGGCGCGAGATCCAGCCTCGGCGTCAAGATCAAGCTCGCCAATGTCGAAGTCATCGGCAATGAGATTCATGTCGGCACGATCGATATCGGCGAAGGCGTGCAGGTCGGCAATGGCTCCGTCATCGGCCATAACGTCAAGATCGACGATGGCGCCGTCATCGGTGACCTGACGGCGATCGCCGCCGGTACACATGTCGAAGCCCACACCCGCTGGGACGGCTCGCCGGCCCACATGACGGGTCACGTAGAGCACGAGGACGCGCCTGCGCATCCGGAGCTTGGAACTGCCGGGCGCGTCTTCCAGTTCGCTGCTTATTTCGTCGCCTACAATCTCAGCCTCGTCGTCGGCCTTCTTCCGATCTTCCCGGCCTTTTATCTCTTCACCGCCGTCCAGCAGATTTACGCACCCGGCTCCGACGAGGCCTTGTCCTGGGGCATGATCGCCGCGCTCTCCTGGCCGGCCGCTTTCCTGCTGATCGTCATATCCATGGCCGTCGTCGTGGCGCTCAGATGGGTACTGCTGCCTCGCGTCGTGCCGGGCCGCTACTCCATCTTCGGCAATCTCTATTTCCGCAAATGGATTGTCGGCCTGACCACCGAAGCCATGCTGGAAACGCTGAATTCGCTCTACGCCACCGTCTTCATGCGCAACTGGTACCGTCTGATGGGCGCCAAGATCGGCAAGGGCACGGAAATTTCGGCAAACTTCGCCGGCCGCTACGATCTGATCGAAATGGGCCGCGACAACTTCATCGGTGACGAGACCATCTTCGGCGACGAGGAAATCCAGAACGGCTGGATGATACTCAAGCGCCTGAAAACAGGCGATCGCTGCTTCTTCGGCAACTCATCCGTCATTTCGCAGGGGGCGGTGATCGAGAGCGACTCGCTCATCGGCATCAAGACGCGCCTACCCGACTCCCTGCATGTCAAGTCGGGCGAAACCTGGTGCGGCAGCCCCGCCTTCCAGTTCCCGACACGCGAGAGGCTGCAGGCGGCTGCGAACACTACCTATGCGCCGCCGCTCCGCATGCGCCTTATGCGCATCCTGTTCGAGGCCATGCACACATCGCTGCCGACCGCCATCCTCATCGTCATGGCACTTGCTATGTCCGACATGTTGGCCAGCGAAATCGACAATGGTGCCTGGGGCAGCCTTTTCTGGACGCTGATGGCCGCCGGCCTCGCGACCTCCGGCATCCTTTACCTCGTCGCTGTCGCCTTCAAATGGACGCTGATTGGCAGCTACAAGCCGATGAACCGGCCGATGTGGTCATGGTGGGCCATGCGCACTGAAGCCGTCGCGGTCTTCTACGGCGGTCTCGCCAGCAAGATGCTGCTCGACTATCTGCGCGGCACGCCGTTCCTGCCCTGGCTGCTCCGTCCCTTCGGCGCCAAGATCGGCCAGGGAGCATGGATCAATAGCACCGATATCTGCGAGTTCGATTGCACCCATATCGGCGACCACGCGGTCCTCAATATGGGCTCCTGCCCGCAGACCCATCTCTATGAAGACCGTATCATGAAGGTCGGCCGCATCACGATCGGCGACGGCGTCTCGATCGGCTCGGGTAGCACCGTGCTTTACGAGGCTGATGTGGGCGATTTCGCCGAAATCGGACTGCTGACGCTGGTCATGAAGGGTGAGGCCATCCCGCGAGGAACGTCGTGGGTCGGGGCTCCTGCCCAGGCGGTTCAAACCGAGCAGGAGCCTGCTCCCGTCGCTCAGAAAGAAGCCCTGCCCTCCGCCGCGGCGTGAGCGTGGGATGACGGCCCCTCGATTCGAGGTCGTCCTGGCGGTCGCGGATGCGATCGCCATTCTCGTCCGCCCGAGGCCTGGCGGACGAGCAGAGCGTGATCAGATCGCGCAAACAGCCTTGAGAACAGCCACGCAGCGGGACGATCTTTCCATCTATCGCCGACCGAGCGAGCGGCCGGCGCTAAACCCTCCGTATCACGAGCTGGGCGTTTCCCTTTCGCATCGCGCCGATCTGCTGCTGGCAGGTTTCGCGCCTAGTAGCGCTGTCGGCGTGGATATCGAGATAGAGGATGTCAATGGCTTCGATCCGGTAGCATTTGCCGCGGATCATTTTTCGACGAAAGAAGCAGCGGCACTCGCTGCCCTGGACGGCGCAGCAGCGCTAGAGGCCTGTTACCGCCTCTGGGTCGCCAAGGAGGCCGCGCTGAAGATCAGCGGCCGCGGCATCTTCGACGGGCTGGACGAGCCCGATCTGTCGGCGCAGCTGAACCTCCTCCGCACCGACGGCGCAACAATCCATCTTGGCGCCGGATCGCGCCTGCCGCCGATTGCACTCGCAGTGACCCGACTTGGCGGAACCGTGGATCAAGCCGTCTATTGCGCCCTTGCCAGGGATATGAGCTGAACGACCATTGAGCGATGGGAAGCATTTCGGCCGGCACGACGCGGCTTGAAGCCGCGCCCCATCCATACCGTAGATTTCACGGCCGCGGCGGTGCGTCTACGTCTTGGCGCGAAGCAAACCAGTTTGCCAGGGTCGCGCCGGAAATATTGTGCCAGACGGAAAAGATTGCGCTGGGAACGGCGGCGATCGGCGAGAAATAGGCCGTTGCCAGCGCTGCACCTAGGCCTGAATTCTGCATGCCCACTTCGATCGCCAGCGCCTTGCGCTTGTAGAAATTGAGCCCGAGCACTTTCGATGCATAATAGCCGAACAAGTAGCCGAGACCGTTGTGCAGGACGACGACGGCGAAGATCAGCAGGCCGGACTGCACGATGGCCGCCTTCGAGGCACCAACGACGGCGGCAACGATCAGTACGATGCCGATGACGCTGACGAGAGGCAGGACCGGGATCGCCGCGCGAACCAGGCTGGGTACGGCCTTTTGCGCGATGACGCCAAGCAGCAGCGGCACGATGATGACCTGCACGATGCTGATGAACATCGACCAGGCATTGACAGGCAGATACTGGCTCGCGAACATCCAGACGAGGAACGGCGTGACGATGGGCGCTGCGAGCGTCGTCACACTCGTGCAGGCGACCGACAGCGCCACGTCGCCACGGGCAAGATAGGTCATGACATTGCTCGAGGTGCCGCCCGGGCAGCAGCCGACCAGAATGACGCCGGCTGCGACTTCCGGCGGCATTGGAATGATCCGCGTCAAAAGCAGTGCCAGCGCCGGCATGATGCCGAAATGTGCGATGACGCCGATCGCGACCTCATGGGGACGACGCGCCAGCTCGCGAAAGTCGTCAACGGATATGGTCAGCCCCATACCGAACATGATGATGCCGAGAAGGACGACGATCCAGGGTGCGAACTGCTTGAAGACATCGGGCAGGAAAAAGCCGAGAACGGCAAAGAGGATGACCCATATGGAAAAAGTCTTGCCGACGAAGGCGGAAAAGGATGCCAGGAATTTCATGGAATCTCCGGGGGGAAGGAGCATGATGATATTCGGCCGGTCTAAACCCGGCGCATCGCGTGTCAAGGCTTCGAACCGCCCGATCCGTTCGCTTCCATCATCTAAGCAGCAAAAATCCATCGAAGGGCGCAGCTGGTTTGCCTTGCAAGGAGCAAATGCATGACCGTCACCGATCCCGAACCCATGTCCCGCAAGAAGGCCATATCCTACGCGATCGGTCTGCCGCTTGCGCTGCTTGCTCTCGTCTTTTTACCTGTCGGTCGCCTCGACTGGCAGCCCGGATGGGTCTTTATTGTTTTCCTCCTAGTTATCTACGGGATCGCAATACTGGTCATGCGACGCGTAAACCCCATGATCTTCAGGGCACGCAGCCGCTTCCAGGCCGGGACCAAACATTGGGATCTCATTCTGGTCTCGCTCATCTGTATGGGTATGATCGCCGAAATACCCCTTGGAACCTTGGATTCCGGCAGGATGAATTGGTCGGTGATGCCAACCTCCGTCGTGATCCTGGGTTATATTCTGCTTGCGGTCGGCATTGCACTCGGCACATGGGCGCAGGCCGTCAATCGCTTCTTTGAACCCGGTGTCCGCCTCCAGCGAGAACGCGGCCAACATGTCATCAGCAATGGTCCCTACGCCTATGTGCGCCATCCGGGCTATGTCAGCGCAATCTTGGTATTTGCAGGGTTGGCGCTGGCGCTGGGTTCCTGGTGGGCTTTAATCCCAGCCGCTTGGGCAAGCGGCGTGCTGATTCTGCGTACCAGCTGGGAGGACGCCCTGCTGCAGGCGGAACTCGAGGGTTATGCCGATTATGCCGGGCGCGTGCGGTTCCGATTGCTGCCGGGTGTCTGGTAATGCTCGATTTCGGCCGGCGCTAGGCTTTGCCATGCCATAGAGAGAGGAGGCCACCGGCCCCTCCTTTCAGTGGATCCCTTGCGGGCACGCCAAGTTTTTCGATCATCGCCTGCTGCTCGGCCGTGGGCATCTCCCGGCAGAGATCGGCCTCCTGACCGGGAGGATAGCCGCCGATCACGAGCAAATCGTCGCTCGCCTCGAGCCGGCAATGGCCGGTTCCGGCCGGCAACAGCAGGGCGTCGCCGGCCTCGACCGTGATTTCCTTGCCCGTAGGTCCGCCGATCATCAGCCGGGCCCGACCTGCCGCAACGCCCAATATTTCGTGGGCCGTCGAATGAAAATGGTGAAAGGAATAGACGCCGTTTCGCCAGAGGCCGCCCCAGCCATTGGTTCGAAAGAGCCGTTCGAAACTCTCTGCCCTGTCGGGGCCATCGAGCACCTGCCGATAGACGATCACAGGAAATCGCTGATTATTCGGGATCCAACCGGACTGCTCGAATTTGATTGCCTGCTCCATCGATCTCTCCCTGTCGATTTCCATCATAACCGCGGGATCGCGCTGCGGTTCCCACAAAGCCGGGGAACGATTGCCTGCGGCTGGGGTTTGGAAACGGGCATTCCGATCAACGATACAGCGAAAGGATAGATCATGCCTTCCATCAATTCCGCACATATCCTCATTCTGGCGACCGATGGCTACGAACGTTCGGAACTTCGCGTTCCCCTCGACGAACTCAGGAAGCGTGGCGCCGACGTCAAGGTTGCCTCCATCAAGAAGGAAAGCATCAAGAGCTGGGACAAGACCGATTGGGGCGACAGTGTTGAGGTCGATATCATCGCCAAGGATGTCGACGTGAACCAATTCGAGGCGCTGGTGCTGCCGGGTGGCCAGATCAATCCCGACAAGCTGCGCATGGATGGCGATGCCATGCGGGTCGTCCGTGATTTCCTGAATTCCGGCAAGGTGGTCGCCGCCATATGTCACGCACCCTGGCTGCTTGCCGAAGCCGACGCATTGCGTGGACGCCAGGCAACCTCCTACTGGTCCATCAAGACGGATGTCAGAAATGCCGGCGCAACCTGGAAGGACGAAAAGGTCGTGACTGATGAAGGCATCATCACATCTAGGTCGCCCGACGATCTTCCCGCCTTCGTCGACAAAATCGTCGAAGAAGTTCAGGAGGGCCAGCACCGGCGGCGCGCGGCCTGATCGATCAACTTCCACGGAACTCGTAAAACCCCGGTATCGAAGGCTGGGGTTTTCGCATTTCCCGCCTCCGATAGAACGGAACCTGCATTAATCGCATATTGACTGGTACGGCTGGCTTTGATCTGTTGGCCCAACATGACAATGCCTGATGTCCGCGCGAGGTTGCGGGCGTGCGGGAGGAAAGCAGGGCATGACGACGGAGGCTGTGAGGGCGGTCAGCCTGAAACAGGTGGCGATTTCCTTTGAAATGGCCGGTAAGACACGGTTCGACGCCGTGGCGGCGACCAATCTGGATGTAGAGGCGCATGAGTTCGTGGCTATTGTCGGCCCGACGGGCTGCGGCAAATCCACACTTCTCAATGCGACGGCGGGGCTTTTGACGCCGGCGTCAGGGACGGTCGAAGTCTTCGGCCAGCCCCTGAAATCCGTCAACCGCCAGGCAGGCTATCTCTTCCAGCAGGATTCGCTGATGCCGTGGAAAACGGTTCTCGAGAATGTTGCGATCGGACTAGAGATCACGGGAACGGAGACGGCCGAGGCCAGAAGGATTGCGCGGGATTGGCTGGGGCGTGTCGGCCTTGCCACATTTGCCGATCGTTTCCCGCGGATGCTCTCGGGCGGCCAGCGTAAGCGGGTCGGTCTCGCTCAGGTGCTCATCCGCAATCCCAAACTGCTCCTGATGGACGAACCCTTCGGCCCGCTCGATGCGCAGACCCGCCTGATCATGGGCGACCTGCTGCTGAAACTCTGGTCCGGGGACCGCAAGGCGGTGATGTTCGTCACCCACGATCTCGATGAGGCGATCGCCCTTGCCGACCGTGTCGTCATCATGTCCGCCGGTCCGAAGTCCCGCATCATCGGTAACTTCAAGGTGACGCTGGAGCGGCCGCGCGAAATAGGCGAGATCAGGCACGATCCCGTCTTCAACCAGCTTCATCGTGATATCTGGCAGGCGCTGCGCGACGAGGTGATGACCGCATATCGCCAGAGCAGCGGAGAGATCGCATGAACCGCTCCCTCCTTCTCCTGCTGCAGATCCTGGTGGCGCTGGTCATTCTGGTCTTCTGGCATCTGGCGACGAATACCGGCCTCTTCGGCAATCCGAAGACCATATCCTTCTTCTTTGCCGATCCGCTCAAGGTCGCGCAACGTGTGATCCAGTGGTTCGCCAGCGGATCGATCTGGTATCATCTCTGGATCACGCTATCGGAATCGATCCTTGCCTTCCTGCTCGGCGCCTTCGGCGGCGTCGTCTTCGGCTTCTGGTTCGCCCGCAGGCCGCTGATCGCGGCAGTCTTCGACCCTTACGTGAAGGCGGCGAATGCCCTGCCCCGCGTCGTGCTCGCCCCTATTTTTGCGCTGTGGTTCGGTCTCGGCATCTGGTCCAAGGTCGCGCTCGGCATCACGCTCGTCTTCTTCATCGTCTTTTTCAACGTCTACCAGGGTGTCAAGGAAGTCAGCCAGCCGGTGCTGTCCAATGCCCGCATGCTCGGCATGAACGAGCGACAATTGCTGCGCCATGTCTATATGCCATCGGCGCTTTCCTGGGTGTTTTCCAGCCTGCATACCTCGGTGGGTTTTGCGGTCGTCGGCGCCGTTGTCGGCGAATATCTCGGTTCTGCCGCCGGCCTCGGCTACCTCATCCAGCAGGCCGAGGGTGTCTTTGATGTGACGGGCGTCTTTGCGGGCATGGTGGTTCTGACCGCTTTCGTCCTGCTGGTGGATTGGGTCATGACGATGGTTGAACGACGGCTGCTTGCCTGGCGCGGCCAGTAGCGCAAAGAAACAGAGACGTGGAGGAAAAACTATGGAACGCAGGACATTTTTGATCGGGACGGCGAGCTTTGGAATTGGCGCTTCGCTTGCGGGGATTCTGCCGGCGGTGGCGCAGGACGCAAAGCCAGAAAAGCCGGACCTGTTGATCGGAGTCGGCGGCAAGCCGCTGCTCTATTATCTGCCTCTGACGATCGCCGAACGGAAGGGCTTCTTCAAGGAAGAGGGTCTCAACGTCACCATCAATGATTTCGCCGGCGGTTCGAAGTCGCTGGAGGGACTGATCGGCGGCTCCCTCGATGTCGTCGCCGGCGCCTATGAACATACGATCCGCATGCAGAACAAGGGTCAGGATATCGTCGCGATCTGCAATCTCGGCCGCTTCCCCGGCATCGTCATCGCCGTGCGCAAGGATCTCGCCGGCGAGATCAAGTCGATGGCGGACATGAAGGGCCGCAAGATCGGCGTCACCGCGCCAGGCTCCTCGACGGCGCTCATGTTCCAATATGCCATGCTGAAGAACGGACTGAAGACCGACGATGCGTCGCTGATCGGCGTCGGCGGCGGTGCCGGCGCGGTTGCCGCGGTCAAGAGCGGACAGATCGACGGCCTTTCCCATCTCGATCCGGTCATCGCGCAATTGCAGTATGATGGCGACATCACGGTGCTTCTGGATACGCGCACCGAGGCCGGCACGCGTGCGCTTTTCGGTGGTCCGAACCCGGCCGCGACCGTCTATATCAAGCGCGAATTTGCGAAAGAGAACCCAATCACCACCCAAAAGACGGTCAATGCCTTCATGAAGGCCCTGAAATGGATCGCGACAGCAAGCCCCGAAGATGTCGCCGGCGTCGTTCCGGAAGAATATCTGCTCGGCAATCGTGAGCTCTACATGCAGGCATTCAAGAATTCCAAGGAAATGTATTCCCCGGACGGCATGGTCACGCCGGAAGGCTATAAGTCCATGATGGGCGTGTTGAAGACACTCGATCCCGAACTCGCCAATGCCGACGTACCCTTCGAGAAGACATTCGATCCGACTTTCGCCAAGGCTGCAAAGATCTGACCGAAGCAACGGGTCTGCCCGGCGGTTGACCGGGCACATCCATAGCCTGTCGGCTCCGGGCTAGCGAACCAGAATCCCTGTCAGATCGGGTAAGCGCCGGTGGGCCGGCGTGATGCTGATGGCGGAAGCTCTCCCGCATTATGGATCCAGTTCACGCCGCAGTTCCAGCCGCCGTGCATGTTGGCGCCCTGGTTGGACTGGCACATTGATTGTCTCACGGCGTCTTCTACTTGGCGCGGCAGTGGTTCTGGCCGGGAGCGGTTCCTACCTTCTCGGCCGATCCACACCGAAGAAGGGCGCCATTGTCGATCCTGATGCGTATGCGGCCAAGCTTGGCCGGCAACAGGGCCTGATGATCGGCTTTGGCGATCCATCAACCTTCTACCTGCCACCCTATCTACCTGCAGATGCACCGGTGGAAACCGGCTTTCTCTCCGCCTATGGCGCAAAGACCTCGGAGAATGACTTCAATACTATGCAGAAATCGTGTTTTCCGATCCCCAGCGTCTGATAAAGCTGGCCGAAAGCGTACCGATCATCGCAAAAAACTCGCGCTGACACTCGATTCCTACATCGCCGTCGACGGGCGGCTGCGCGAGACCTTCGCTCGAAACGGCCTGCTGAAAGCGGCCGTGCGATAGACCGGCCGATCGCCTCACCGACATCTTCATCGCGATGAAGATGTCGGTCGATGCCGCCCCGAGATGCGGCATCGATCTGATATCACGTTACGTGGAGATCGTTTCGTCGCTTACTGTTGTGCAGGTACGGCTTTCTGAATCTTATCCTGGACTTTCTTGACGAGTGCAGGGTCCTTCTTCGCAGCCGTTAGAATTGCGTTGTATTCGTCTACCGACATCCCAGGAGACGTCTGAACGGCCTGCACCATCTGCTTGCTTGCCTCGGTCTGCAGCTGTTGTTTCGCGGTCGGATCCTGTGTCGCGCCGATCTTGGCCGAATATTCCTGCCTGATCTTGTCCACCTGGAGATAAGCGACCGCAAAAGCCTCTATTTTTTGATCATTGACCGTGGGAGCGGCAGCATTGCTATCGGGCTGCTGTGTTTGGGCAGGCTGCTGCCCTTGTGTTGCTTGCTGTGCGAAGGCTTGATTGCTGAGAACCATCAGGCTCAAGGCTGCAGCAGTCAACGATACAGCGGGGATATGACGAATCATCATCTCAATTCCTCTTGGTCGTGCGGGGGGAACACCTCTTGGATGGCGTAGAGCGAAATTTGGCATACCGTATTGGATTCAGCCGCCGGTTAGGGTTGAGGAACGATCCGGCAGCAATGTGGCGGTCAAACGTTTTCTGTTAGGCAATAGCGTGGCGATCCCCTGGCCACGGCGCGGCAGCTTTATGGCGATTGCTTATCGCGTACTCATGACCGTCATTGGTCTAAAGAATCGGTCGCTGTGACAGGCGGACCGCCGATACACGGCCACTACGCCTCTCCGCGAGACGAAGCAGTCGTGATCTTTGTCCCTCATGGGGGAAGGGTGACGATTTCGACCCAGTTCGCGCGGTGCCGACGGGATAATAGTCGATTAGCATGAGCGCGCCATTTGACTGGTCGATGGCATGGACGAATGTCTGGCAAACACACATGGGTCGATGCAACCATTGCCGACGTGGCCATCATCGCGGTAGAAATTCGAGACGGCAAGCTAACCACGAGTATCTTCCACCTGCAAAGCGTGATCGCCGGCATTGCCGACGATCGTTTGCATGTGCTTGGCTGCGCCTCACGCGGCCTTGGCTGTCTCGATGATCTTTGCGAGCGCTGCCAGTTCCTCCGGCGTCAGATCGGTCAGCGGTGGGCGCACAGGACCTGGATCCTTGCCGAGAACATGCAAGCCGGCCTTGATGATCGAGACCGCATAGCCCTTCTTCCGATTGCGCAGGGCGACGAATGGAAAGAAGAAGCCCGTGAGGATTTCATCGACCGTTGCCTGATCTCCGCCCCGCAAAGCGCTGTAGAAACGCTGGGCAAGCGCGGGAATGAAGTTGAAGACGGCGGAGGAATAGGTCGTGACGCCGGCGGCGAAATAGGCCTGGGCATAGACTTCATGGGTCGGCATGCCGCCGACATAGACGAGACGGTCCTTGAGGGTCGTGGTGATCTCGATCACCTTGTCGACGTCACCGACCCCGTCCTTATAACCGATGAGATTGGGGCACTCGTCGGTAAGCCGCGCGATGCTGTCGGCGCTGAGTACCGCATTGTCGCGGTTGTAGACGATGACGCCGATCCCGACGGATTGGCATACAGCCTTCACATGAGCGATCAGGCCGGCCTGTTCGGCGAACATGAGATAAGGCGGCAGGAGCAGCAGACCGTCCGCCCCCACCTTCTCGGCTGCCTTGGCGATCTCGATGGCAAGCGACGTGCCGTAGCCCGTGCCCGAGATGATCGGCGTATTGCCCGCGGATGCCTTTGCGGCGCGAACCACCTGCGGGATTTCGGCGGGATTGAGGGAGAAGAACTCGCCGGTTCCGCCGGCGGCAAAAAGAGCGGCGGCATCATAGCCTGCCAGCCATTCGACATGGCGGCGGTACTTCGCCTCGTCGAATTTGAGGTCGCTGTCGAAGTGAGTGACGGGAAAGGACAGTAGACCGCTGCCAACCGCCTTTTTCAGTTCAATCGGGTTCATATCGGAATCCTGTTATCGATTGGTAGGGCGATGGTCTCAGGCGCCTTCGAGTGACTGGACGAGGGCGGCGATGTAGCCGTAGCAGAAGGCGAAGGCGACGCCGGTCGGGTCCCGGCCGCTGATGGTCGGGACATGATCGGGCATCAGCATGTATTGATAGCCGACCTCCTTGTAGATCTTCGCGGAGCGAACCATGTCCATGTCGCCCTCATCCGGGAAGGTCTCCATGAACGAGAGCTTGCCACCGCGAATGTTGCGGAAATGAACGTTGAAGAGTTTGCCGCGCGTGCCGAACCAGCGGATGATGTCGTCGATTTCCTCGCGCGGATTGTCGAGCATCTCGCCGACCGATCCCTGGCAGAAATTCAGCCCGTGATAGGGGCTTTCGCGCATCAGCACGAACTTCTTCAAGCCTTCGACGGAGCCGAGCACGCGCGTGACGCCGCGATAACCCGGCGGTGTGTAGGGATCATGCGGGTGGCAAGCGAGGCGGACACGATTGCTCTCAGCCACGGGCACGACCCGCTCCAGGAAATAATCGATGCGCTCCCAGTTCTCGTCTTCCGACAGGACGCCGGCAAGGCCGGGGGCGGCCTGGTGGTCTGCCTTGTCCCAGCGGAAGCTCGCATTCATCGAACCACCGCGTCCAGGCTCTTCCGGCGTGCGCGGAATGCCGATGAGATTGAGATTGTATTTTGCCGCTGGAATGCCGGCCGCCGCCACATCTTCGATGAGCTTGCAGACTGCCTCGATCTGGCGATCGCGATTCGGTCCCGCAAGTAGAATATCGGGATAGGATGCCTTTTCGATCGGTTGAGACGGCAAGGGAAGCTGGATCATATCCAGAATCAGCCCGAAACTCTCGACTTTGTCGCGAAGGCGCTCAAGATCGGATAGCGTCCAGCTCTCCGGCTTTCCCGGCGGATCCGCACATATATGCTTCAGCCCCAATTGCGCGAAAACGCGATAATCGTCGTCGTCGCGCGCCTCGATCTGTGTTCCCACATACACTCAGCGTCTCTCCCGTGAGATTGAGCCATATCATATGACATAATATGAATTTTTCGAGATGTCGAGAGCTATGCTGCTCCGTGAGCAGGGGACACACGCAATCGCTGATATCGAGCCGCCCCATCTCGGGCCTTATCAAAAGCCACCCCCCATCTGGTACCCCTTACCGCCAAGCCTGTGGGAACCGATGGATTGCCCCTTATGCCAGTTTCAGGCGACCCGGGTCGCATGTCGCAACTTTTGACCTCAGCACATTCGCATCAGGTCACCCGCATCGCCTTGCAAGCCATGTCGATCTTCGAATATTCATATTATGAGATGTGCATAACATCATACGTATTATATAATATTCGAGGGAGGAGGCGTATATGCGATCGCGCGCTGCTCATGAAGGGCGGCACCGACGAACTCACCAAGGTGGATTTGGATGCCGGCACCACGCCTATACGCGCGAACTGTTCGAGGCGAGTTTCCTTGAAGCGGGCATCACCGATAGCCGATCGCTCCCATCTTCACGCGAGGCAGATCGTCATCCGATTCCCATCGGGATCATGATTACGAATTTGGTGGCCATGATTTTTCTACAACGGAATGCGGAAGCCCCCCAGGACAGATTAATGTGGGCCCATTCGCCTGGTTTCAATATGGCCCATGGTGATGGTGGGTTTGCATTCATCATATGATCCTGTAATCAAAGACGGATGATGCACAAGTTTCTTGCTCTCCTCTTGATCGGTCTTACGCTTTCCGCATGCGAGCAACGCGGCACCGAGGCCATGGATTGCCCGTCGCAAACCCGCAATCTGGAAGCTATGGGCCCCAATGGCGTGTATGAGTTCCGCGAGGATTGTGAGCCCAATGCCTTGACATGCATCGATCCCGACAAGAAGGCGCGGACTGGTGACGGTACCGTCATCTGCAGGGCCCGGAAGCAATAGGCGCCGTTGCGAGCTTGCCGATCCTGACAAAAGGTTTGCGGGCGCGCAGCGCCTCATGCATGGGTTCCCTCTAGCCTGATTGCCGGAACTTTGGACCGGCTGAGGACCGCATGACCGCCGTCCGGGCGTCCAGATGGCGCGCCCAGACCCAGCGCATCGAACACGTGTCGAAACAGCGGCGGAGACGAAATACGTTTATTACAGCCGTGGCCTCAGGTGCCGGGAATTGGCTCCCAGGCAGAATTGCCGGTCCTGGAGAATTGAGGAATATGAGCGAGGCCCTGAATGAGGTCGCGATCGGATCCCAGCGTCTCCTGCCAATCGCGAGCCTCGGTCAGGATAACGCCAATGCCGACAACTTCGGCTCCCGCCTTACGCACCAATTCCAGCGAACCCTTGAGGCTCGATCCGGAGGCGACCACGTCGTCGACGACAAGCACGCGCTTGCCCTTGAGAAGGGGGATCGCGGCGCGGTCCAGCAGCAGGCGCTGCTCGCCCTTGGAGGTGATCGAGGAGATGCGTTGTTCCAGCGCATTTGCCAAATGGATCTTCGGCGACTTCTGCAGGACCACATAGTTGTCGAGGCCGAGCGCCCGCGTCACTTCAATGGCGACGGGAATGCCGAGCGTCGCCGTGCCGACCACGATGTCGGGCTTGAGCGATGCGAATTTGGCGGCAAGCTTGATGCCGACATGCTCCCCGAATTTCACGCCGAGATCGATGACCATCATGAGCGAAATGGCAAAATCCGGTTTGATCGCCACGATCGGCAACTCGACGGCATAGCCGGCAACATCGACCTTCCAGTTCTGCCCGGTTCTAGGGTCCGCGGTCTCAGGGGTCATGGGCCTTATCCTTCATGCTGAGGCGCTGCTCGACCATCAGGCCGACTTCTCGCCAGGTTGTTCGCTTGTGTTTCAGATCATACCCGTAAAGGGTGAGGGAAAACGAGATGGCGTGCGCCATGCGGATCGCCTGAACGAGCAGCGGAATGCCGCGTGCCAGCGCAAAACGCAATTTCGTCGGCAGGCTGACATTGTCGATCTCCATGCCGCGAGAACGCTGGGCGTCCGCAATGCGCTCGAAATCATCGCGGAGCATCGGAATGACGCCGAAGGTCAATGACAGGACGAGCGTGGCGATGGACGGCAGCCGCGCGGCGCTTGCCGCCGCCAATATTTCGCCTGGCGAGCTTGTCTCCATGACGAAATAGAAGGCGGCCGTCGTGGTCACCAGCCTGGCGGCCATCGCCGCCGCGACCGACAAGGCTTCCGGCGTCGAAAGACCCTGCAGCCAGAGATTTATCATCCAGCTCACCATGACCATGCCGGTCAGCAGCGCGGCGCCCTTGAGATAGCCGCGGAGCCCGGGAACCCTCAAGCCCCACAGAAGGGCCAGGCAGATAAGCGCAAGGGGTACTCCGAACCGCCAGCCCGGGGCAAACCAGGCGGCCAGCATGATGATGAAGGCGATTCCCAGCTTAATAAAGAAGTTGAGCTCGTGAAGCCGCGTCATGCCATGCTCCAGGCTGTCATATCGTAGGGGGCTTGCCAGCCGAGAGAACGGAAGGTGCCGCTTTCCCAACCGTCTTCGGGTGCCCCCATGAACGCGATCCTGCCATTGTCGAGGATCATCAGGCGGGTAGCCAGATCGTCGACCAATTCCAGATCGTGCGAGATCAGCATGACCGCCCGCCCCGAAGACTGCATCGACGAGATGAAACGTTCCAGCATTTGCCGGCCTTTGATGTCCCTGCTCAAAAGCGGCTCGTCGATGATGGCAACAAGCGCGCCGGTCGCATCGGCGCAAGCAAGCCCCAGCAGTGCTTGCTGGCGGGCCGAAAGAGCAAACGGATTGGCTTCCGCCAGGTCGGAGAGTGCGTATCGCTCCAGCGCTGCCTTGGCGCGCGCAACGACGGCCAGGTCGCTCGACGATGCGCTCGACGCCGTAATAGCAAAGATCACCTCGCCTATTACGGTCATGTTGAACAGGATATGGCGCATGTTCTGGGGAATGTAGGCGATCTTGCGCGCCCTCGCCGCGACAGACCAGTCGTCGGCCTTTGTTCCGTCCAGAAGGATGGAACCCGAGGTGGTTTTCACCAGCCCGAGGATCGATTTGAACAGCGTCGTCTTGCCGGCACCATTGCGGCCGATGAGCGCCAGCACGTCTCCGGCCCGGACATCGAAACTGACGTCCTTCAATACCGGGTTGCCGCGCGAGCGGGAAAGCTGGCTCGTCAGACCCGAAACGGTCAACAGCGGGCGCCCCGGCTCAGCGGTCTGCCGCGCCGGCCGGGCGCGCATCGGTGGCAAAATGCCGGCGCCGATCCAGGCGGCGTCGTGCTTAAGCACCGTCTGCGGCGGCATGCTCGGAGAGACGCCGCCGCGACGCATCAGGGCAATGCTGTCTATTACGGAGCGGAGTGTCAATGGGTCCTGCTCCGAGACCAGCAGTGTCGGGGTGCTGTCCAGCACTTTCAGCAGGATATTGGACAGCCGCACGCGCGCGGCGGGATCAAGCCCGGTCGTCGGTTCGTCCAGCACCAGAATCGATGGGCTCGAGACGATCGCCGCGGCGATGGTGACCATTCGCCGCTCACCCCCGGAAAGGGTGAGAACCCGACGGCCGCTCAAGGCCTGCAGCTCGAATTCGGCCATCAGTTCGGTCAGCCGATCTCGGATCGCGTTTCGCTCGACGCCCTTGTTTTCCAGGGGAAAGGCGATGACGTCCTCGACGCAGATATCCCAGAGCTGGTCTTCGCTATTTTGCGACACGAAGCCAATCGTGCCGAACAGTTCCTTCTTTGTGAAGGAAAGCAGTGGGCGGCCAGAAAGCTCCACCTGCCCGGCGAATTCGGCAACTGGAATAAGGCGCGGAATCAGACCGGCGGCAACGCCGAGCAATGTCGACTTGCCGCTGCCCGCTTCACCACAGACGAGAAGCCGCTGCCCCTCGTCGAGCATAAAATTGGTTTCGGCAAGCACTGGCGCAGCGCCGCCGAAACCGATCGTCAGATTAGTGATATTGAGCACTTGTTGATCCAGATCGGGTTCAGAAGCGCTTGAAACCGGATGGATGCGCACTCTTCAGAATTTTCAGGGCCGGGATGATCAGCAGCGGCGTGCCGACGACCATCGGGACGATGTCGGACAGACCGAGATAGCCAAAACCCCACCAGAACGGGAAAATGCCGAGATAGGCAAGGCTCGCAGACACTGCTGCCACCATAACGAGCCCGACGATAAGGCAAACCACGGCAATCTTGATCAGCCCGCTGCGATCGAAGGTCGTCTTGGCAGGATCGAAAAGCAGCCCAGGCACGAGGCCGGTCAGGCCGACCATGATGCCGTCAACAAGAAGCGAATGCGCAGGTATGAAGGTGCCGGCCAGCAGCGACCAGACGATGGTGCCGAGATAGCCGCAAATGAAGCCGCTGCGCCAGCCGAGCAGAATGCCGATCACCGATGGCAGGAAGGCGAAAATGCGCCATTGAATGACGCCAGGCACGAGCTGGATTGGATTGGCATAAGCCCAAAGCACGCCAGTCGCGGCAGCCGCCACGATCGAGAGTACGATAGGAAAGAGTGTATTACCGTCGGTTTGTGAAACGGTCGCTGGTTGCATGATCTTGGTCCCTTTAAAAAGTAATTTCCAGAAATTCTCGGAAAACCCATTGGAAGGCCCTCCGCGATCATTCAGGCGCAGTTTCGCGCTCTCTTATTGACGCATCCGATTACTCCGATCCCGGACTTCATCCAATCACGAACGGAGGCCGGGACGCCACACTCCACAGACCCTCGGGGTCCCCCATAGACTACTGCTTCAGCCCCCTAAAACTCACAGGGACAATGGAGAAAAAGCCAGCGTAACGCGCGGATTGGAATTGCAATTGGAATGAATTGCCCGCGCACGGAAGTTTTCTCCAAAACATTCAAACGACGTATAGGAATTCAAATCACGAAAACCACCCATGATTGCATATGGAACTTGATCTAGCACCCGCAGCATCGGCAGGCCAATCCAATCATGCGCGTCGCGACCAACGAGTGCGGCAAAGATAGCTCAGCAAATCATCGGCACCCTGCCTATATTCGCGCGACGTCTTTCTCGGCCATGGAACGCTTCCGCCGGATCCGCGCGATAGGCTTGCCGACCGAAACGCGATCTTCCGTCCAAGCATCCTTTTCGGTCGCGGCATCCGGGGCCGCCACTCCATCGATAACATCAAACTGCGGAATGTGGCCCAGACTGGTCACCAGCTTGGCGTCCTTTCCGAGTAGCGTCCGCCAAGAATGACCTTCGGTTAGAATGGCGCCCGCACCAATTATGTTTGCGCCGGCACGACGCACGAGCCTGATTGCCGCCGCCATGCTGGAACCGGTGGCGATGACATCGTCGACAACCAGAACGCGTCTGCCCTGAAGCAGCTTTATCGAACGGCGGTCCAGCAGAAGACGCTGCGGCATTGCGGTCGTGATGGAACGAACATCCTCGACCAAGGCGTCGGCAAGGTGAAATTTGGGCGACTTCTGCAAGATTACATATCGATCGATGCCAAGGCGCCGCGAGACCTCGATGGCGACAGGGACGCCCAAGGTAGCGCTGCCGACGACGATGTCGGGCCGCAACGGCGCAAAATGACGGGCAAGGGCCTCGCCGACGAGATCTCCGAACCGGATACCCATGTCGATGACCATCAGCAATGCGATTGCTCGCCGATCGCTCAGCTGGACGATCGGCAAGCTGAAATTCTCGCCGGCAACCTGTACCTGATGGGTTTGCGGGGTCTCCAGATACATGCTGCGGCCTTTTTCGGCACCAATTGATTGCATTCAAATTATTGTCTTAATAGACACTAGATCACACGATTTTTACAACCAACAAAATTCGTCCGGTGTGTTTCCTTTTCTTCAACGAGGTACTTCCGAATGAGCAGACTCATGTTTTCTCGCTTCGCGCATTACCTCGACGAGATAGCCAACCATGGCTCGATCAGAAAAGCCGCGGAAAGACTGAATGTGTCGGCTTCGGCGATCAACAAGCAGCTCATCAGCGCCGAGGAGGAATTCGGTGTTGCCCTGTTCGAGCGCCTGCCGCGCGGCATGCGGCTGACATCGGCGGGCGAATTGCTCGTCAACGGCTACAGGGAATGGAATAAGGACCTTTCCCGCATCAAATCCGAGATCGAGGAACTGAAGGGACTACGCCGCGGCGAGGTGAAAATTGCGGCCTCCCAGGAAACCGTGCCCGATTTCCTGCCGGCGGTGATAGCGCGATTCACGAAGGACCATCCTCGTATCCGCAATGCGATCGCAGTGGAGGATTCCGATCGCGTGCGACAGCTGGTCAAGGACGGGAACGCAGATTTCGGACTGACCTTCAGCCCCCTGCCCCTGCCGGGCGTCATTGTTACACGCTCCGCCGATTTTCATCTCATCGCCATGCTGCCCGCAGATCCCGGCGTAGAGCAGCCGGCCAGCATCTCCATCGGCGAATTCTTCAAGAAGCCGACGATCGTTCCCGACACCAGCAGTCATCTACGGGATGTCGTTGATATTGCGGCGGCGCGTATCGACATCCGCTTTCAGCCTGTCCTGACGACCAACAGCTTGTCGCTCATGCGGTCCATGGTCCGCGAGGGCTGCGGTTTCGGGGTGGCCGCGATCGCTTCCGGCATGCCCCTCCCGCATGAGGACGGATTGCACTATTCTCGCTTAGCCGACAGCGGCTTGCCGCCAATGGTCCTTTCCTTGATCGTTGACCCTAGACGCAGCCTCTCGATGACATCCATTATTGCCCGCAGATATTTCGAGGAATATCTCGATGAGATCGCAGTTCGAGCCGGAAAGGCATCCGCGCATTCATTGGAATAGTCGCTCCATTGTCTCAACAGGATGATCCTTGCTCGGCGGCGCTATCTCGTCTCCGTCGACCCATTATCAATCAAAGGTGGCAGGCATCGCATTTTTTACTTCAGCTTGAGATGTCGACGCTCATGTCATTTTCGTGAGCGGCAGGCCGGAGTGCCGGCGCGTAACGTTATTCATACATCGCGGAAGTATTCCGGGGGCCGCTAAAGTAAATATCGCTCAATATATTTGAATCGAAGGCGACGCGCTCCCGACGCCGTTGAAGAAAAGGCAACACACCGAACGAATTTTGATGCTTGCAAAAGTTGCACAACCTCGCGCCTATAGGACCAATATCTTCTGCTGCTAATTCTCGAGGTGGCAAGGGAATGGCGAATGATTATAGCCCATATGAATCCCATAGGAGAGCACGACCGCAGCTTCGCCTCGTTCGTGCGCAAGAGCCGCACTTCGTCGAACGGCAAACGGAAGAAATTCCCATGCCAGAAGCCAAGTCATATCTTTTAAGCACGGTCGACGGAACGATCCGGACGGTGATGCTTCCCGCCGGCAACCGGATCGAGCACATCCGCAAGTTGGTCGGCTCCAGTGGGATCGATATCGTCCGAATCGCGGACTCCCATCTTCTCTATGCCGATAATAACGGCCTTATCGACGGACTTTCCAGCATAGCGGATTTGAAAGATCACCCCTCGCCGCTGGCCGGCAATCTTTTGATCGTCGGCAAGGATGAAAGCGGCAAGACCACAAGCGTCAGTGCGAGCATCGACGAGGCCGCTTCCTGGTTCACGATCATTCGTCCGGTTTTCCTGCCCGTTTTCGAAACCGTGCGCGAATCTCAAATTCTCAGCACGCGCGTCATCCGTCTGGATGTTCGCATTGAACGCTCGATCCCGAACGTCATCGAATAGGCGTTAGAAGATTTGGCATCGCAGCGCAAAATTAGAAACATCTATTATATTTTTTCCATGATACCACCGCTGACGGGATGTGAAGAGCATCGCTCGTAAACCTGTTTCCCGATAGCGGCCGCATAACATTATCAGCGCTGCCCATCCGGCAGATAAAGAGCCTCATTCAGGATCAGACAACGCCGCGCGATCAGCCCAATTCCACGAAGCAAGCTTGTCAGCTCTGGTTTCGAGTGCCATTGGTCTGGAAACGATAAGTGACGACAACAAGCAGCTTTCACATGAAACTTGATGCAATCGATCTGCGGATACTGGATGCCATTCAGCGCGATGGCCGCATCACCAAGCTCGCGCTGGCCGATAAGGTGGGATTGTCGCCGACACCATGCTGGCTCCGCCTTCGAAAGCTGGAAAAGGCTGGAATTATCACCGGTTACCATGCACATCTGGCACTGCGGCGTCTTGCTCCGATCGCCAGCGTCATGGTCGAGGTCACGCTCGCCAATCATCGCCAGGCGGATTTCGAGCGCTTCGAACGAACGGTCGCGGCGACGCCGGAGATCGTGGCCTGTTGGGCCGTCGGCGGCGGCGTCGATTACATCCTGAAGATCATGGCGGCAGATATCGATGCCTATCAGCGTCTGATCGACGACCTTCTAAATCGCGACCTCGGCATCGAACGCTATTTCACATACATCGTGACCAAGACCGTGAAGGAAGAAACGGTGCTTCCCGTCGCCGACCTGCTTTCCCCGGATGCGCCTAGCGGCGAATAGAGAGATTCTCTACAGACACCATTCACTTTAGGTCCTTTCTCTCTTCTAACCGCCAGCAATGGACAATCTCTCGCTGCGTTCCATGGCAGCATCGGGTATCTGGAAAGAGAGACCCGACCATGACCGCGCTCCACGCCCGCGCCACCTATCATGAAGCCCTTTCAAGGCTGAACGACCGCCATCTGCTGCGAGATCTTTCCTATATTGCCGGTCGTTGGGTCGCGGGCAAAGCCAATCAAAGCTTCGAGGTCACGGACCCTGCATCGTCCGCGACGCTTGCCTGGGTTGCCAGTCTCGACAGGCAGGAGACCATTGACGCCATCGATACTGCCGCGCGTGCCTTTGCCGCCTGGCGTTCACTGCTGTCACAGCAGCGATCAGCGATTCTGCGCAAGTGGTATGAACTCATGCTGGAGGCACGCGAAGATCTGGCGCTCATCATGACGCTGGAACAAGGCAAGCCGCTCGCCGAATCTCGTGGCGAGATCGATTACGCCGCAGGCTTCATCGAATGGTATGCCGAGGAGTCAAAGCGCATCAATGCTGAGAGCGTGACCAGCCATCTGCCGGATGCCGAAATGATCGTGCGCCGGGAAGCGCTTGGCGTCGTCGGCATCGTCACGCCCTGGAACTTTCCTTCCGCCATGATCACGCGCAAGGCCGCTGCAGCGCTTGCAGCCGGCTGCACCGTCGTCGCTCATCCGTCGTCCGAAACCCCGCTATCGGCGCTGGCCCTTGCCGAACTCGGCGAACGTGCCGGGCTTCCGGCCGGCGTGTTCAATGTCGTGACCGGCGATGCCGCGACCATCGTCGGCGCCTTCTGCGACGACCTCCGGGTCAGGGCATTGAGCTTCACCGGCTCGACCGGCATCGGCAAGATGATCGCCGGCCAGTGTGCCGGGACAATGAAGCGTCTTGTGATGGAGCTTGGCGGCCATGCGCCCTTGATCGTCTTCGACGATGCGGATCTCGACCGCGCTGTCGATATCGCCATCAATGCCAAATTCGCGACCTCTGGTCAGGACTGCCTCGCCGCCAACCGTATCTTTGTTCAGCGCCCGATCATGGATGCTTTCGTAACGGCGTTCGCCAAGCGCATCGAAGCTCTTAAGGTCGGGAACGGATTGGATGACACCTCCGATATCGGACCCCTCATGCACGAACGTGCCGTTGCCAAGGTCGAGGAGCAGGTCAGGGACGCCTTGAAGAAGGGCGCAAGGCTCATCACCGGCGGCAAGCGCCATGCGGCCGGCTCCCTCTTCTTCCAGCCGACCCTCCTCGTCGATCCCGCGCCGGATGCGTTGATCATGCATGAGGAAACCTTCGGACCGGTCGCAGCCGTCAGCGTCTTCGACAGCGAGGACGAGGTGGTCGCCCGGGCCAACGACAGCGAGTATGGCCTTGTCGCCTACGTTGTCACGGCCAACGGTGCGCGGCAGATGCGGCTTGGCCGATCGCTCGAATACGGCATGGTGGCCATCAACCGCGTGAAGATCACGGGCGGCCCGATCCCCTTCGGCGGCTGGAAGCAATCCGGTCTCGGCCGCGAAGGCTCCCGCCACGGCATCGAGGCTTTCACCGAGCTCAAATATCTCTGCGTCGACACGACAGCCTGACGCCGCGAATGAAAAAGAAGGAACGATAATATGCTGGACAAGCGCAACGAATTGAATGCCTGGGACAGGGACCATTTCTTCCATCCCTCGACTCATATGGGCATGCACGCGCGTGGAGAGACGCCGACTCGCGTGATCGCCGGCGCCGACGGCGTCTACATCACGGATACAACCGGCAAGAAGAGCCTCGATGCCTTTGCCGGCCTTTACTGCGTCAATGTCGGCTATGGAAGGGAGAAAATCGCCAATGCGATCGCAGAGCAGGCAAAGAACCTTGCCTACTACCACGCCTATGTCGGCCACGGCACGGAAGCTTCCATCACGCTTTCGAAGATGATCATCGACCGCGCGCCGGAAGGCATGAGCCGCGTCTATTTCGGGCTTTCCGGCTCTGACGCCAACGAGACCAACATCAAGCTCATCTGGTACTACAACAATATTCTCGGCCGTCCGGAAAAGAAGAAGATAATTTCGCGCTGGCGCGGCTATCATGGCTCCGGCGTCATGACCGGCAGCCTCACCGGTCTCGAACTGTTTCATAAGGCCTTCGACCTGCCACGTGCGCCGATCCTCCATACCGAGGCGCCCTACTTCTTCCGCCGCGCCGACCGCGCGATGAACGAGGAACAATTCGCGCAGCATTGCGCCGACAGACTGGAGGAGATGATCCTCGCTGAAGGTCCGGAGACGGTCGCAGCCTTTATCGGCGAGCCGATCCTCGGCACCGGCGGCATCGTTCCGCCACCGAAGACCTACTGGCAGAAGATCCAGGCCGTTCTCGAAAAATATGACGTCCTGCTCGTGGCCGACGAGGTCGTCACAGGTTTCGGCCGTCTCGGCACGATGTTCGGCTCCGATCATTACGGCATGAAGCCGGATTTGATCACCATCGCCAAGGGCCTGACCTCCGCCTATGCGCCGCTTTCGGGCAGCATCGTCTCCGACAAGGTGTGGCAAGTTCTCGTGCAGGGATCCGATCAGCTCGGCGCCATTGGCCATGGCTGGACCTATTCCGCCCATCCGATCTGCGCGGCGGCCGGCATCGCCAATCTCGAGCTGGTCGATGAACTCGGCATCGTCGAGAATGCGGGCTCGACCGGTGCCTATTTCCGCTCCGAACTTGCCAAGGCCGTCGGCGGCCACCGGCATGTCGGCGAGGTTCGTGGCGACGGGCTGATGGCAGCCATCGAATTCGTCGAGAACAAGGACGATCGCAAGTTCTTCGATCCCGCGCAGAAGATCGGTCCGCAGGTGGCGGCGGCACTGCTTGAGCGCGGTGTCATTGGCCGCGCCATGCCGCAGGGAGACATCCTCGGCTTTGCACCGCCGCTGTGCCTGACGCGCGAGGAAGCCGATATCGTCGTCAAGGCGGCGGCCGGCGCCATTGAAAGCGTATTTTCGAACCGCTGATCCGCTCCTGACGAGGCGACCCTGCACATCCTAGCCAATGGCGCGGCCTGTTGTTGACAATAGGCCGCGCCATTGCATTCGGTCGTCGCCATCCGGTGCCGAATGGTGTACATGGACTCCTGTAATTGTACCGGATCAATCCATGTATCGTCATGATTCAAAAGGCCAGGACAATGGCGCCTGGAAGCCCGTGCTTCAGCATCGCAAGGGTGTGACCAAGCACAAGCTGCTCACCGACAAGATCATATCGGACATCGATGACGGCATTCTGCCCGTCCACGCGCAGATGCCGACGCATCGCGATCTTGCCCATGCACTGGGAATTTCCGTCCAAACCGTGAGTTTGAGCTACAAGGAGGCGGAGCGCCGCGGCTACCTGCGCGGCGAGGTGGGGCGCGGCACCTTCGTGCGCAGCCGCGTCACCGAACGCGCCGACAGCTTCATGCTCGATCGCGATCCGAGCGGCAGCGCCGATCTCTCCATCATCCGAGCTGTCTATACCGAGGCGCATGAGCGATCGGCCCGTGAACTGATGCAGGCGCTTGCCGAAAGCGACAATAGCAGCTTCATGCGGCCCTGCCGGCCGATCGCCGGCCTCGATGCCCATCGCGCAGCGGCGCAGATCTGGCTCTCAGGTCTGTCCGTGAAGACCGATCCCGACCGGATCCTGATCACGAATGGCGCGGCGCACGGACTTTTCCTTGCCGTCGCCTCGGTCGTTCGGCCCGGCGAGGTGGTCCTGACCGAGAGCCTGACCGATCACGGCATCATCGGCCTTGCTAATGTTCTCGGCTTCACGCTGCGTGGCCTTCCGGCCGATCGCGAGGGTATCCTGCCCGAGGCCTTCGAAGCGGCATGTGCCATCGGCGACGTGACGGCACTCGTCATCGTTTCCTCGCTTGGTAATCCCACCAGCCATGTGATGGGGGCCGAGCGTCGGCGCGCAATCGCCGATATCGCCCGCCGGCACGGCATCTTCGTCATCGAGGATGAGGTCTACAAGCCTATGCTGCGCGATCCCCTCCCCTCGATGGCGGACCTCATACCCGAGCTCGGCTTCTTCGTGACCAGCTTCACGAAATCCGTGATGACTGGATTGCGCATCGGCTATCTCGTCGTGCCGGCTCATTATTCGATCCGCGCCACTTCGATCCTGCGCGTCACCGGATGGAGCGCCACCAACGTCGTCGCCGAAATGGCGTCGCGCTGGGTGCTGGATGGGACGGCGCAAGCCCTGCTTGCCGTCCAGCGAAGCGAGGCGGAGGCCCGGCAGGCGATCGTCTCCGATGTGCTGGCGCCATTCGTCGCCGGCAGCCATCCGCTGTCGCTTTGCGCCTGGCTTTCTGTTCCGGAACGTTGGAGCGAGGAAGGCCTCGTGCGGGCGCTGGCCCGCAAGGGCGTGGCGGTCACGCCATCCGATCCGTTCGTCGCCGGTGGAGAGCGGCCAGTCGGCGGCATCCGCATCTGTCTCGGCGGCCGCCTCTCCCATTCCGCCCTCCGCTCAGCGCTCGAAACCGTTCGCGGCACGTTCGAACAGCTGCCGCCCGTCTTCGATGTGGGATCAATCGTTTAGCCTTGCCGTAGCTCAATCCCATCAAAGAATGGAGCGCAGAAACTCCTTGGTGCGATCTTCCTTCGGCGCGCTGAAGATCTCTTCCGGCTTGCCTTGCTCGCAGATACGGCCCTTGTCGAAAAAGCAGACGCGATCGGAGACTTCGCGGGCAAAGCGCATCTCATGGGTAACGAGCAGCATGGTCAGATCGTGTTCATGGGCCAGATCGCGGATGACGCCGAGCACCTCGCCGACGAGCTGCGGATCGAGCGCCGATGTCGGCTCGTCGAACAACAAGACCCTTGGACGCATGGCGAGCGCGCGGGCGATCGCGACGCGCTGCTGCTGACCACCGGAAAGCTGACTTGGATAATGATCCTTCTTCTCCGAAAGTCCCACCATGCGCAAAAGCTCGACCGCGCGGCACTCGGCCTCCGCCCGACCAAGCCCGAGCACGCGTGTCGGCGCTTCGACGACATTGCGCAGCACGGTCATGTGCGGAAACAGGTTGAAGCTCTGAAAGACCATGCCGACATGGGTACGGATCTGGCGCAGATGCGCCTCGCTGGCGAGGAAGCGACCACGGCCATTGTCTTGATGGTAGGACATACCGGCCAGATGCAGGGTGCCTTCCTGGAAAGGCTCGAGCGTCATCAGGATGCGCAGGACGGTCGATTTTCCAGAACCGGAAGGACCGATCAACGTCACCTTCTCGCCAGGCGTGACGTCGAAGCAAAAATTGTCGAGAACGGTCAGGTGGCCGTAGCGCTTGGTCACATCTTGAAAGCGGATCAGTGGTTGCGTCATTTGAGAGCAATTCCGTTTTTCGGCAACGCCTTTTCGAGCCAATGAATGGCCGCCGAGCAGACGAGCGTGAGGATGAGAAAGATCAGGCCGACAAGGGAAAGCGGCACCAGATACTCGAACGTCCGATCCCCAATGAGATTGGCGAGATTGAGCATGTCGACCACAGTGACGACGGACAGGACCGGCGTCTCCTTCAGCATGGAGACGAGATAGTTGCCCATGGCCGGAATGATGCGGGGGATCGCCTGTGGGATTATGATATCCCAATAGGTGCGGCCGCGGCTGAGATTGAGCGCCGTCGCCGCCTCCCATTGTCCGAGCGGCACGGCATCCAGGCCGCCGCGATAGACCTCAGACGTATAGGCCGAATATTGCAGCCCCAGCGCCAACGCACCGGTCAGGAAGGCCGGCAATACGATGCCGTAGATCGGCAGGACATAATAGAGGAAGAAGAGCTGGACGAGCAGCGGCGTATCGCGCAGGAACTCGATGACGAAAGCCGTCGGCCAGGAGATCACCGCGAAGCGGCTGCGCCGCAGCAAGGCGAAGAAAAGGCCGAGAACAAGCGCGATCGCAAAGCCGGCGGCCGCCGCCTCCAGCGTGACGATCAGGCCGATGCCAAGGATCGGCAGGATCGACAAAGCGAAGGACAGCGTCGTCGAGGTATCCCAGGTGAAGCCATACATCATGCCGGCGCCCTCCCCGGGAAGGCGACGCCACGACGAAGAATGGTCTCCAGCCAGCGCATGAAGGCAACCAGAATGAGCGCCATGATGAAATATCCGATGAGCGTCAACGAGTAGATCGTCACGCTGTCGAGCGTGATGTTGCGCAATTGCTGCGCCTGGAAGGTGAGATCGCTGATCGAGATGAGCGACACCAATGCGGTGTCCTTCAGATTCTGAACGGCGAGATTGCCGAAAGCCGGCATCATTTCGACCACGGCCTGCGGCAGGACGATATGGAAGAGCGTCTGGCCCTGCCCGAAATTCAGCGCCCGCGCCGCTTCATGCTGCGTATCGGGGACCGCCTGCAGCGCGCCGCGCACCACCTCCGCGCCATAGGCGCCGATATTAAGCGCCAGGCCGGCGATGCCCGTGGTGATGGGATCGAAGGAGATCCCGATCAGCGGCAGCGCGTAATAGAGCCAGAAAAGCTGCACCAGAAGTGACGTACCGCGAAAGATCTCGATATAGACGATCGCGATTGCGGAGAGCAGCCGCCCTCCGGCAAAGCGCGCAAGGCCGGCCGCAAAAGCGAGGATCGCGCCCAGGAACATCGAGGCTATGGCGATGAGCGCCGTCACCTCCGCGCCCTTCAGCAATGCCGGCAGATAGTGGGTCCAGCTCATGTCCGGGTCACCTCCGTTCCAGAATGGGAGAGGCCGAACGACCCGGCAATCGTCCGCGGCCGGCCGCCAGGTCGTTCTTGACTATCGATAGGCTCATTTGCCCGCGCACAGATCTTCGGTGCTCTTCGTGCGTGCGGCCTCGACGCTTTCGGCGCTGAGACCATAGGACATCAGGATCTTCTTGTAGTCGTCGGTCTTCTTGAAGGCTTCGAGAGCGGTATTGAAGGCCTTGTAGAGTTCCTTGTCCTCGGGCCGGAAATCGAAGCCGCCATAGCTTCTGACGGATTTCCCGTTGATCACCGGATCGGTGAAGGGCTCGGCATGCTCGACATTCGTGCTGCCCTGAACGAGCTTGGCGACAGTCAGCTCGGTTGCCGCATAGGCGTCGGCGCGGCCGGTCTGGATCGTGGACAGCGCATCCGCATTCGCCTGGATCATGACGATCTGGGACTCCGGAATGCCGAGTCCATGGAAGAAATCGAGCTGATCGGCACCCGATACGATCGCGACCTTGAGCGACGGATCCTTCTTGATATCCTCATAGGAATGCAGCTTCTTCGGATTACCCTTCGGCACCAATAACCCCTCGCCGTAGCTCGAATTCGGCGTGGTGAACTGTACCTGCTTGCAGCGCTCCGGCAGGATGTTCTGCTCGGCGGCAACGAAGTCGAAGCGCTTGGCCTTCAGCCCGGGGATCAGCGACCCGAATGGCGTCACGGTCCAGTCGACTTCCTTAACGCCCATCGACTTCAGCACGGCGGCGGCAACATCGGGACCAATACCCTTGGCGGCACCGCTCTCGTCCATATAGCTATAGGGAACCTCATTGGCGCTGGCACCGCGGATGTAGCCATCCTTCTTGATCTGCTCGAGGCTGGCGGCATGGGCAGATGCGGCCAGACCAACGGTCAGACCCATGGCGGCGAGGCTGCGGTAAAAATTCGATCTCATGGTTCACTCCTCTGTGGTTGAAATTCGTCATCGGCTGTCCGGTTTTCCGGATCTTTGCCAACAACGGGGTGGTGACCCGCGCCGCGCCATCGCGGCGAGGGAATTCAAGGCGCCTCCGTCAATGTTGCGACGACGGCCAAGCAATCCCCGGTCTTGATGAGACCGGGAAAATGACGTGCGGCGAGAACGCCATCCAGCGCCGCCCGATAGTCAAAGGGCTCGGATCCGGTGCGGCCGATTGGATGGATGCGGGCGATGATCTCGCCCTGGACAATCGTGTCGCCAAGATCCTTCAGCGGCTCGAAAAGCCCCTCAGCCTCGGAAAAGACGAAGCAATCCGACGATGGCATATCGAGCCATTGCGTCGCTTCGACCTCCGGGGCGCCTGCAACGATTCCGGCGTGCTTCAAGACATTCAGAACGCCGCGCTTGGCAATGGAAGCCGTGCGCGCCGATATGGTTCCACCGCCCGAAAGCTCGGTGGTCACAAAGACCTTGCCCATCTCCTCGGCCGTTGTGTCGTACATGCCGACAGCATCGATCTCGATCATCCGCATGGAATAGGGTGCGGAGAACGCGGCGACTCCATCGAAGCAGGCCTTTTCCTGCCCTTTGTCCGGCAGCTCATGCGCTGCGGCATAGGGCAGGAAATCAAGCGTACGGCCACCTGAATGGAAATCGAGCACGATATCGGCAAGCGGCAGCAGGTATCGGGTAAAATAGTCGGCGATCTTCTCGGTCACACTGCCGTCGGGCCGACCGGGGAAACTTCGATTGAGATTGCCCTTGTCGATCGGCGAGGTACGGGTGCCCGCCCGGAAAGCAGGGTAATTCATCGCCGGAACGATGATGACCCTTCCCCTGACCTCCTCCGGCTTCAGAGTCCGGGCGAGATCGAAGAGGGCAACGGGGCCCTCATATTCATCGCCATGATTGGCGCCGGTCAAAAGCGCCGTCGGCCCCTCGCCGTTCCTGATGACGCAGATGGGGATCATGATCGAACCCCAGGCGGAATCGTCGCGCGACCAGGGAAGGCGCAGGTGCCCGTGCTGAATGCCGTCGCGATCGAAATCGACTGACGGCGTGATCGGCGATGGACGTTTGGATATGCTCATGCTGTTCATCTCAGGCGATCACTTCACGACAAGTCGTCGGGGAACGTTGGAGAGGCACTCGACGCCGCTCTCGGTGATGACGATGCTTTCGGTGATTTCCATGCCCATGTTTTCCAGCCAGAGGCCGGTCATGAAATGGAAGGTCATGCCCGGCAGCAATTCGGTGCGATCGCCGGGGCGCAGGCTCATGGTGCGTTCGCCCCAGTCCGGCGGATAGGAAAGGCCGATCGGATAGCCGGTGCGGTTATCCTTGACGATCCCGTATTTCTTCAGGACCGCGAAGAAGGCGTTGGCGATATCCTCGCAGACGTTACCTGGCTTGGCGGCGGCAAGGCCGGCCTCCATGCCCTCGAGCGTCGCCTTCTCCGCGTCGAGAAAGGCCTGTGTCGGCTTGCCGAGGAAGACGGTGCGCGACAGCGGGCAATGATAGCGGCGATAGCAGCCGGCAATCTCGAAGAATGTGCCCTCGCCGCTCTTCATCGGCTTGTCGTCCCAGGTCAGATGCGGGGCGGAGGCATCGGCGCCCGACGGCAGCAAGGGAACGATCGCGGCATAATCGCCGCCAAAGCCGTCGACACCGCGAATGCCGGCATCATAGATTTCGGCGACCAGATCGGATTTGCGAATGCCCGGCTCGACTTTCTCGACGATCCGCTGGTGCATGGCCTCGACGATGCGCCCGGCCTTGCGCATATAGTCGAGCTCAGTCGGGCTCTTGACGGCGCGCTGCCAGTTCACAAGCCCCTGGGCGTCCTTGAAACGGGCATTCGGCAGATGCTTGACGAGCGAGGCATAGGCTGCCGCCGTGAACCAGTAATTATCCATCTCGACGGCGATCGAGGCATTGGCCCAGCCGCGCTCCTCGATGACCTTCGAGAGGAGATCCATCGGATGGCGCTCATTGGACTGAACATAGTGATCGGGATAGCCGATGATGTTGCCGTGGGCCAGATAGGCGGTGCGCTTGGCGCCATTGGCATCCTGGCCGCGGCCATACCAGATCGGCTCGCCGGAGCCTGGCACCAGCACGCCTTGATGCACGTAGAAGGACCAGCCGTCATAGCCGGTGAGCCAGTGCATGTTGGAGGGATCCGTGACGATGACGAGATCGACACCGGCTTTTTCCATCGCGCGGCGCGTCTTTTCGAGCCGCTCGGCATATTCGGCGCGGGTGAAATTGAGGGTTGGTTCGCTCACGCTTAGTCTCCTGATGCTTTCGTCGTTTCGATCGCTTGGCCCGCGCCGGCCGAGACGGCGCGGCGATGGGCAAGCGTGGCAATGGCGGTATCCTGGACGCCGGTCCCGGTCAGATCGCAAAGGGTGATCGCCTCGGGCGACCGGCGGCCCGCCGCCTTGCCGGCGATAATGGCGCCGAGTTCGGGGAAATCGGCGCTCTCGCTCACAAGTCCTGCTACGATCGCATGATGAAGCTCGCCCAGCCGCCGCGTCTGTTTCAGGCTATCGGCGACGTAGGGCGCGGCTTTCAAAATCAGGGTCGGATCGATCTCGTTCTTATGCTCGGCGTCGGAACCCATGGCGGTGACGTGCTGACCCGGCCGCAGCCAGGCGGCCTTGAGGATCGGTTTGTCGGAGGGCGTCGTCGTCACGATGATGTCAGCGCCGCGGCAAGCCGCTTCGGCATCGGCTTCCGCCACGACGGGAAAGCCGAGTTCGGCCGTCAGCTCCTGAGCGAGCCTTTCCGCCTTCGCCAGATCGCGCGCCCAAATCCGAGCAGCCTCGATCGGCCGGACGAGCGCAAGCGCGCACAATTGCAGACGGGCTTGCATGCCGGCGCCAAAAATCGCTGCGATCCGGCTATCTGGGCGGGACAGGTGTCGCGCGGCAACGGCCCCCGCGGCGGCCGTGCGCACATCCGTCAGATAGCCATTATCGAGCAGGAGCGCCTCGACAAGGCCGGTGCGTGCCGACAGGAGCATCATCAGCCCGTTGGTGCTTGGCAGTCCAAGTGATGGATTGTCGAAGAAGCCGGGGCTGACCTTGATCGCGAAACTGGCGAGATCGGGAACATAGGCCGTCTTCACGTCGACCTCGCCGCGATGGGCGGGGATGTCGAGCCGCATGATCGGCGGCATTTCCACGGCCTTCGTCGCCAACGCCGCGAATGCCTGCTCGACGCAATCGACAGCATCGCTATCGAGCTGAACGACCTTGCGAAGGTCTGTCTCCGTCAGGATCAACACGCGCGTCATGGCGCCACCTCCGCCTTGATACCATCAACGATTGCCCGATGGACAGCCGGATCGATATTGCCCCCGGAAACGACGACAACCGTTGGACCATCGGATTTGATCTTGCCGGCAAGCAGGGCCGCTATCCCGACCGCGCCCGCCCCTTCGACCGTCAATTCCTCGATCAAGGCCGCATGGCGAATGCCGGCGGCGATCTCCTCCTCGCTGAGCAGGATGACATCATCGAGAAGCGTCCGGCACATTCGGAACGTCAGGCGGTTATCGAGCCCAATGCCGCCGCCCAACGAATCCGCCAGGGTCTCTACCTCCTGCACATCCGTTGGACGACCGGCCGCAAGGCTTGCCGCCATCGCCGCGCCGCGCTCCATCGAAACGCCGACCACCTTGGCGGTCGGCAGACGGCTCCTGATCGCGGCGGCGACGCCCGAGGCCAGCCCTCCGCCCGAGAGTGGTACAAGGACAAGCGCGGTCTCAGGCAAGTCATCGGCGACCTCGAGTCCGAGCGTGCCTTGGCCTGCAATGACATCGGCATCATCAAACGGGGGAATGAAATACATGCCCTCTTCACGGACGAGGCGCTCGACCTCCGACATCGCATCATCCTGCGAGTATCCGACGATACGGATGTCCGCGCCAAGATTTCGGATAGCTTCGACCTTGTTGGTCGGAACAAGCGCGGACAGGCAGATGGTCGCACGGGCTCCCATCGCCTTGGCGGCGTGGGCAACCGCCCTGCCGTGATTGCCGGTCGATGCCGTCACCAGCCCGCGCGAACGTTCCTTTTCATCCAAACATAGAAGCGCGTTCGTGGCGCCGCGAAGTTTGAAACTGCCCGTATGCTGATGGTTTTCCAGCTTGAGATGAACTGGAATACCCGTCCGCTGAGACAGAGCTTGCGAGAGCCGCAACGGCGTGCGCAGCACCTTTGGGGCAATGCGCCGCCGCGCCGCTTCTATATCCTCCAGCGTCACCATCATTGTCATGGCGCGCACCGATGCCTTGCCAATGATGCAACCGGCGTCATCACGAATGTCATCTCTTTCTCGGGCTGAATGTTCATGACATCAGCGTGAAAGAGACAATGGATCATGTCAATCTGTATATTGTTTCATTACAATTATAAGTGCTTCCTCCAAGACCGACAGCCAATTGAGGCCATGTCGGCATGACACGCGCTTGCGGCTCGCCAAGCGCGCGGGAGTTTGGATTCGTGCTGATGCTGGGCAGCAGTTGCCGCGCGCTACGTTCAAAAAGACTTCAGGATTTCAGTGCGTGCCTGACCCTCAGGATCGCGAGGGCGACCGCTCCGATCACCACGGGAATGGAGATCAGCATGTAGATCGGATTGACATGAAGACCGGCATGATCCGCCGTCTCGATCGCGACCTTGATCAGGCTCAGAAGGTAGTAGCTGATGGCGATGATCGAGAGACCCTCGACCGCCCGCTGAATTTTGACCTGGGTTTCGGCGCGCTCGGCCATGGCCTGGATCTGAACGGCGTTCTGGACCTCGATCTCCACCTGGATGCGGGTCTGGAGCAGGTCGATCAGATGCATGGTCGCATGTGACAACTGCTCCAGGCGCAATGCGGTCGCTTCACAGCTCCTGACCGCCGGTTTGAAGCGGCGCGCCACGAAAACCCCGAAACGCTGAAAACCTGGAACATGGGTCTCGCGCAGCTCGGCGATGCGTTCCTCGACGATCTTGGCGTAGGCTGCCGTTGCGCCAAAGCGATTGCGCGTCTGTGCCGCCGCGGAGATCACCTCCGCGGAAAGCTGAGAAATCTCATCGAGCAGTTGTTTATGGTCTTCGGCGGAGGTCGATACATGGCGATTGGTCAATTCGACAAGCTTCCGGTCGTAGCCGCCAAGAACCGGGCCAAGCCGCCGCGCCTCCGGAAAACCCAAAAGCGCCATGACGCGGTAGGTCTCGATTTCATAGACCCTGCGCACCATGCGGCCGAGCCGATATGCGTTGAGGTCGTGATTGAAAAGGATCGTGCGGCTGGTACCATTATCTCCGACGCGAAAATCCGAGCAAACGAGCGCGGCTCCGCCGCCAATGGTGGACGCTGCCGTATCGCCGAATTGAAGCGACGAAAGGAGAGGGCCGAGTTCGCTGGGCGCCGATCCGCAAATGAGAATTTCCAATCGGCAAATGAATGACCAGTCGGTCAAACCAGCGAGCCGCGCCGCCTCATCGATCGACAGGGAACCCGCGGGCCAGGTCGAGGGATCGGTCTCAAGAGGTGTCACTCGGGTGACGGTCACGAACTCGGTATGAAACTCGACTTGTGTTCGAGGGCCCTCGATTGCGTCCTCGGCAACGACAACGCGGTGGCTGAGGTCGGAGATCGAGGGTGATGTGCCCGACAGGGCTATATGCTCGACCAGCGCCGGACCCGAAAAATAGATCGATGGCCGCGCATGAAGTTCCGAATTGAAATCGACTGCCACCGCTTTCGCCCCCCTAAGCACATCCCTACTCTCATCGTATGCCGGCCATTGCTGCGATCGGCAATGCTTCGCTGCCTGCGACAGAGTGTCCCGAGGTTTTGAAGGCAATCCTGCTCGCCTGAATTCTGACATAGGGTAGGCTCGACGCAACCAACATCGATCGCATAACTTGCGAAGCAAGGCTTTCGGTAGAAAATAGCGGCAACCGCGCGACGGGGCCGCGGAACCACGCAGGCGACGGTTCGTCCTGGAACTGTTGAAAGGGAGACTTGCATGACAAATGCCGCAAGCCTGGGGTTGCCAGGCCTTCTGGGTCAGGACCATACGGGCATTACCGTTCCCGATCTCGACGAGGCACTCGATTTCTTCGTCCGAATACTTGGTTGCAGGCATGCCTACACCTTCGGCCCGATCGGTGACGAAGACGGCGATTTCATGCGCCAGGCGCTGGGCACTCATCCACGCGCCCGCATCAGGCGCGCGGCGCTTATCCGCGTCGGCCACGGCTCCAATCTGGAGCTCTTCCAATATGAGGCACCGGACCAGCGCCGCCTTGAACAAAGGAACAGCGACATTGGCGCCTTCCATGTCGGGCTTTATGTCGAAGACATTCAGGCGGCCAAGGCCTACCTCGATACACAAGGCATCCCGACCCGCCTCGGACCGCTCCCCATCAGCGAGGGACCGAATGCCGGACAGAGCATCCTCTATTTCCAATCACCCTGGGGCTTGCAATTGGAACTCATCAGCTATCCGGAGGGCATGGCCTACGAAAAGACGGCCGAAACCATCCTTTGGTCGCCGAAATCTCCGGAAAAATGACTATTGGCAGCTGAGACCGGCTCAGATGTGCAGGGCATGGCCGAGCGCTTTCAACGCGGCTTCCTGCAGGCTTTCGCTGCGGGTCGGGTGGGCGTGGATCGTCCCGGCGATGTCTTCCAACCGCGCGCCCATCTCGAGTGCCAGCGAGAACGCGCTTGACAGTTCCGAGACGCCGGCACCAACCGCCTGCAGGCCAAGCACCAGATTGGTGTCCGCGCGCGCTACAGCCCGCACAAAACCGTCTTCCGACTGGGTCGTCATCGCACGGCCGTTGGCGGCGAAGGGAAAGAGACC
Organism: Rhizobium sp. AB2/73; assembly: GCF_020871915.1. Taxonomy (NCBI): domain Bacteria; kingdom Pseudomonadati; phylum Pseudomonadota; class Alphaproteobacteria; order Hyphomicrobiales; family Rhizobiaceae; genus Rhizobium; species Rhizobium sp. AB2/73. The sequence continues at coordinate 515,661 of NZ_CP067073.1, forward strand.
GACGCGGATTTCATGGCCCTGGGCGCGCGCTTCATCGGGTGAGAGCCCCGTGGTGACGATCTCGGGATCGGTGAAGCAGACGGCGGGAATGGCACGTTTATCCCAGACACGCTTGCGGCCGGCGACGATCTCCGCAACCATCTCTCCTTGCGCCATGGCGCGATGGGCAAGCATCGGCTCGCCCGTGACATCGCCGATGGCATAGACACCGCGCATGGAGGTGCGGCAACGCTCATCGATACGAATGAAACGGCCCGCGCGATCGAGATCGAGTTCCTCGAGACCCCAACCTTCCGTGCGTGGCTTGCGCCCGACTGTGACGAGAACCTTGTCAGCGGCGATCCGCTCTTCCTCGCCGGCAGCGGTTTCTATCAGCAGCGCCTCTCCCGAATAGGCTTTCGCATTCGCTCCAGTCAGAACGCGCACGCCGAGTTCACCCAAGCGTTTGGCAACCGGCTTGACGAGCTCGGCGTCATATTGTGGCAGGATTCGCGGCATTGCCTCGACCACTGTGACCTGCGCGCCCAGCTTGGCGAAGGCAGTGCCGAGTTCCAGGCCGATATAGCCGCCGCCGACAACAGCGAGACTATTGGGAACACTCGTCAGCGACAGCGCCTCGGTGGACGAGAGGACCGCTCCGCCAAAGGGCAGCAGCGGCAACTCGACCGGTTCGGAGCCAGTCGCGATGACAACCGCTTCGGCACGGATGACCTGAGTTCCGGTCTCGGTCTCGACCTCGACGGTCTTGCCGTCGCGGAACGTCGCCTGGCCGTGCACGATCTTGACCTTGGACTTGCGCAAAAGACCGAGTACGCCGTTGTTCAGGCGGCCGACGATGCCGTCCTTCCAGCGTATGGTCTGCGCGAGATCGAGCTTTGGCGCCTCGACAGTGATGCCGAGCGCGTTGGGTGTGGTCATGTGGCTGACCTTTTCGAACTCCTCGGCCGCATGGATCAGCGCCTTGGAGGGGATGCAGCCGATATTCAGGCAGGTGCCGCCAGCCTTTGTGGATTCGACGATCACCGTATCGACGCCGAGCTGACCGGCGCGGATGGCGCAGATATAGCCGCCGGGTCCGGCGCCGATGACGAGGAGCTTGCAGACGATTTCTTTCATGTCATCAACCTTCGATGAAGATCAGCGCGGGGGTTTCGAGCAGCGCCTTGATCCGCTGGACGAAGACCGCCGCGTCCCAGCCGTCGACGATGCGATGGTCGAAGCTCGACGACAGGTTCATGATCTTGCGCGGGATGAACTGGGTCCCGTCCCAGACGGGCTGGGTCATGATCTTGTTGACGCCGATGATGGCGACTTCGGGATGGTTGATGATCGGCGTCGTCACGATGCCGCCGAGCGCGCCGAGCGAGGAGATAGTGATCGTGGAACCGGACAGCTCCTCGCGTGCCGCGGTGCCATTGCGGGCGGCGTCGGCAAGGCGTGTCAGCTCGGCGGCGCAATCCCAGATCGACCTGGCTTCGGCGTGGCGGACGACCGGTACGGTCAGGCCGGAGGGCGTCTGCGTGGCGATGCCGATATGGACGGCGCCGTAGCGGGTGACGACACCGGCATCATCGTCGAAGGTGGCGTTGATACCGGGCTGCTCGCCCAGCGTCTTCACCATCGCCCGCATCAGGAAGGGCAGAATGGTCAGCTTCGGCTGATCGGACTTGCGGCCGGCATTCATCGTCGCTCGCAAGTCCTCAAGGTCGGTGACATCGACCTCTTCGACATAGGTGATGTGGGGAATGCGCGAGGCGGCGAGGCGCATCTTCTCGGCGATACGCCGGCGCAGGCCGGTGAGCTTGATCTCCTCGACATCGGTCCTGCGGGCGGGGCCGGTTGGAGCAGCGGTTGCATGCTGCACGCCATGCGCGATGAACTGATCGAGATTATCATGGGTAATGCGTCCCGCTGGCCCAGTGCCAGGCACCTGGCGCAAATCGACACCAGCCTCCTGGGCACGCAACCGCACGGCAGGGGAAGCAAGCGGACGCTCCGCCGGTTCGCGGGGAACCGGGCGCTCGACCGGCATCGCCGACTGAATAGCCTTCGCTTCGACCGTCGGTCTTGCCGGAGGTGGTGCGACCGGCTTGGCGCCCGTCACCTCGTCCTTGGCCGGTTCGGTCTTCACAGGTTGGGGAGCCGCGGCGAGGGAGGCCTCTTCGCTCGCATTCCCATCCTCGCCGGCGACCTGGATTCGCAAGAGCGGCGCCTTGACAGCGACCGTATCGCCGACATCGGCGCCGAGCCAGAGCACGACCCCTTCGACCGGCGAGGGGATTTCCACTGTCGCCTTGTCGGTCATGACTGCCGCGAGCACCATGTCCTCACGCACCGGGTCACCCGGCTTGACATGCCATTCGACCAGCTCGGCCTCGGCCACGCCCTCACCCACATCGGGCATCTTGATGACGAATTCACCCATCCTCAGCCCTCCATCACTTCTTTCAACGCCCGGCCGACACGGGCGGGACCGGGGAAATAGTCCCATTCCTGCGCGTGCGGATACGGCGTGTCCCAGCCGGTCACGCGCACGATCGGCGCCTCGAGACTATAGAAGCAGTACTCCTGAACCAGTGATGCGACTTCCGCGCCGAAGCCGGAGGTAAGCGTCGCCTCGTGCACGACGACGCAGCGGCCGGTCTTCTTCACCGACCGGACGATCGTATCGAGGTCGAGCGGCAGAAGACTGCGCAGATCGATCACCTCGGCATCGATCCCCGTCTCCTCGGCCGCGGCAAGCGCCACATGCACCATCGTACCGTAGGCGACCACGGTGACGGCACTCCCCGGCCGGCGGATTTCCGCCTTACCGATCGGGATCGTGTAATGCCCTTCCGGAACCTCGCCGAGCTCATGTTTCGACCAGGGCGTCACCGGCCTTTCGTGATGACCATCGAAGGGGCCGTTATAGAGCCGCTTCGGTTCGAGGAACATCACCGGGTCCGGATCCTCTATCGCCGCGATCAGCAGGCCCTTGGCGTCGTAGGGATTGGACGGCACGATCACCTTCAATCCGCAGACATGGGTAAACAGCGCTTCCGGGCTCTGGCTATGCGTCTGCCCGCCGAAGATGCCGCCGCCGGTCGGCATGCGCACGACGATCGGGCAGGTAAAGTCGCCATTGGAGCGGTAGCGGATGCGCGCCGCTTCCTGGGTGATCTGGTCATAGGCCGGATACATATAATCAGCGAACTGGATTTCGACGCAGGGCTTCAAGCCGTAGGCCGCCATGCCGATCGCCGTACCGAGAATACCGGATTCGTTGATGGGCGCATCGAAGCAGCGGGTCTTGCCGTATTTGGCCTGGAGTCCTTGCGTGGCGCGAAAAACCCCGCCGAAGTAGCCGACATCCTCGCCGAAGACGACGACATCGTCGTCACGCCCCATCGAGACGTCCATGGCGCTGCGCACGGCCTCGATCATTGTCATTCTTGCCATGTCAGTACCCTGCCTTTTGCCGCTGGCGGCGGATATGAGCGGGCATTTCCGCATAGACGCCCTCGAAGATGTCGCGCACCGATGGCTTGCCGCCCGCATGCAGCGTGCCGTGGCTTTCGGCCTGCTTCTGTGCCTCGATAACTTCATCGAGAATCTCGGCCTCCGCCTGGGCATGGCGCTCTTCCGACCAGACACCACGCACGATCAGATGCTTTTTTAGCCGCAACACCGGGTCGCCGAGCGGCCAGGCCTCGGATTCGGTTTTCGGCCGATAGGCGCTCGGGTCATCGGAGGTGGAATGCGCGCCGACGCGGTAGGTGACATATTCGATCAGTGTTGGGCCGAGGTTGCGCCTTGCGCGCTCGGCCGCCCATTTGGCGACGGCATAGACCGCCAGATAGTCATTGCCGTCGACCCGAAGCGCTGGGATGCCGAAGCCAAGGCCGCGAGCGGCGAAGGTGCCGGAACCGCCACGGGCAATGCCCTGGAAGGTGGAGATGGCCCATTGATTGTTGACGATATTGAGGATGACCGGCGCCTTGTAGGTGGAGGCGAAGACCAGCGCCGAATGGAAGTCGGATTCGGCCGTCGAACCGTCGCCGATCCATGCGGCGGCGATCTTGGTGTCGTTCTTGATGGCCGACGCCATCGCCCAGCCGACCGCCTGCACATATTGGGTGGCAAGATTGCCGGAGATGGTAAAGAAGCCATGCTCCTTCGATGAATACATGATCGGCAGTTGCCGACCACGCAAGGGATCGGCCTCGTTCGAGTAGATCTGGTTCATCATCTCGACCATCGGATAGCCGTCGGCGATCAGGAGGCCCGCCTGCCGGTAGGTCGGAAAGTTCATGTCCCCTTTGTTCAGCGCCTTGCGAAAGGCGGAACTCACCGCCTCTTCGCCAAGATGCTGCATATAGAAGGAGGTCTTTCCCTGTCGCTGCGCCATCAGCATGCGCGCGTCGAAGGCCCTGAGCTTCATCATGTTGCGCAAGCCCGTCAGCAACTCCTCATCGGAGAGCAATCCGGCCCAGGGGCCGACCGCCTCGCCGTCACGGTTGAGAACGCGGATGATGGAATAGGCGAGATCGCGGATCTCCTCGGGCGCAACGTCGACCGCCGGTCTTGGCACGGAGCCGGCCTTGGCGATCTTGACATTGGAGAAATCCGGCTGGCCGCCTGGCCGCACCGCCGGCTCGGGCACGTGCAGGCTGAGATTTGGAACCTCGTTCATGCGCTGTGATACCTCCCTTATCGGCCGCCCCACCCGCGCTCCCCACGGCGGGCACGACCGCAAACATTCCACGAAACATACTATAAGTTGCGCGCGATAACGATGCGCTGAACGTCGCTCGTTCCCTCGTAAATCTGGCAGATGCGGACGTCCCGGTAGATGCGTTCGACCGGATAGTCCGCCATATATCCGTAGCCGCCATGGATCTGGATCGCGTCGGAGCAGACCTTTTCGGCCATTTCCGACGCGAACAGCTTCGCCATCGACGCTTCGGTAAGGCAGGGCTGCCCCTCCTCCTTCAACTGCGCCGCGTGCAACACCATCTGGCGGGCGACCTCGATCCGAGTCGCCATATCGGCAAGCCGGAAGGCGACAGCCTGATGATCGATGATCGGCGAGCCGAACGTCTTGCGCTCACGGGCATAGTCGCGTGCCGCCTCGAAAGCCGCTCGCGCCATGCCGACGGATTGCGATGCGATGCCAATGCGCCCGCCTTCTAGATTCGACAGGGCGATCCTGTAGCCGTCGCCTTCCTCGCCGAGCCGATTTTCCACCGGGACGCGCATGCCGGTAAAGGCGATCTGGCAGGTGTCGGACGAGTGGAGACCGAGCTTGTGTTCGACGCGCACGACTTCGTAGCCGGGCGTGTCGGTCGGCACGATGAAGGCGGAAATGCCCTTCTTGCCCGCCACGGGATCGGTGACGGCAAAGACGATGATGACATTGCCATTCTTACCCGAAGTAATGAACTGCTTGGCGCCGTCGATAACATAATGATCACCGTCTCGGCGGGCGCGAGTCTTCAGGTTCGAGGCATCGGAGCCAGCCTGCGGCTCCGTCAGGGCAAAGCCACCGATCCATTCGCCGCTTGCCAGTTTCGGCAGGAAGCGCTGCTTCTGCTCCTCCGTGCCGTATTTCAGGATCGGTACGCAGCCGACGGAACTGTGCACGCTCATGATGGTCGAACACGGCCCGTCTCCGGCGGCAATTTCCTCAAGTGCCACGGTATAGGCGATCACGCCCGTTTCCGAACCGCCATAGGCCTCGGGCACGAGCATGCCGAGGAGGCCGAGTTCGCCCATCTCCTTCAATTCCTCGCGAGGAAAGAGGCTCTTCGCGTCGCGCTCGGCGGCTCCCGGAGCCAGGCGCTCCCTGGCAAAATCACGCGCCATGTCGCGAATCTGGATCTGGTCTTCGCTCAGGATCATGGTCCGGTCTCCTCCTCGAACCCTTCAGTTCAGTTCGACGGCCATGGCGGTTGCTTCGCCGCCGCCGATGCAAAGCGTCGCCATGCCACGCCTCATGCCGTGGCGCTTGAGTGCAGCAAGCAGCGTGACTACCACGCGGGCCCCGGACGCGCCGATCGGATGGCCGAGCGCGCAGGCGCCGCCGTGAACGTTGACCTTGTCGTGCGGCAGGTCGAGATCGCGCATAGCCGCCATGGCGACGACAGCAAAGGCCTCGTTGACCTCGAACAGATCGACATCCCGAAGGCTCCAGCCGGTGCGTTCGGAAAGCTTGCGCAGCGCGCCGATCGGCGCGGTCGCGAAGAGATTGGGCGCCTGCGAATGCGTGGCGTGGCCGACGATGGTGGCAAGCGGTGCGATACCTTCGCGCTCGGCCGTTGAGCGCCGCATCAGCACCAGCGCGGCGGCGCCATCGGAGATGGACGAGGCATTCGCGGCGGTCACCGTGCCGTTTTCACGGAAAGCCGGCTTGAGCGTCGGGATTTTTTCCGGCTTCGCTTTGCCGGGCTGTTCGTCACGGCCGACAACCAGTTCGGATCGCCCTGTCTTGACGGTGACTGGCACGATCTCACTATCGAATGCCCCCTCCTCGATCGCCTTGCGGGCGCGGGTCAAGGATGTGACGGCGTAGTCATCCTGCGCCGCGCGCGTAAACTGATAGGCTTCGGCGCAATCCTCGGCGAAAGTCCCCATGAGGCGCCCCTTGTCATAGGCGTCTTCGAGCCCATCAAGGAACATATGGTCGATGACGCGGCCATGCCCGAGCCGGTAGCCGCCGCGTGCCCTATCGAGAAGATAGGGGGCATTTGTCATGCTCTCCATGCCGCCGGCAAGGGCGATCGACGCGCTGCCGGCGCCGATCAGATCGTGTGCCAGCATGACGGCCTTCATTCCCGAACCGCACATCTTGTTGACGGTTGTCGCTCCCGTCGCAAACGGCAGGCCAGCGCCGATCGCGGCCTGTCTTGCCGGTGCCTGACCCTGCCCGGCCGAAAGAACGCAACCGAAGACCACCTCCTCAATCGCGTCCGGGCCAACGCCGCCGCGCTCGAGGGCCGCGCGGATGGCGGCGGCACCGAGTTCCGGCGCCGTGCAATCCTTAAGATCTCCCTGGAAGCTACCCATTGGAGTACGGGCCGCGCCAACGATGACGATCGGATCTTCTCGCGTCATATCAAACCTCCCGTAATGAGCCTGCCTCAGTGCGGTGCCATGCGCAACGCGCCATCGAGGCGGATGACTTCGCCATTCAGCATGACGTTCTTACAGATGTGGCGTACCAATGCGGCGAATTCCACCGGCTTTCCGAAGCGCTGCGGAAAGGGCACGCTCTCGCTCAGCGAATCCTGCACCTCCTGCGGCATACCGGCCATCATCGGCGTCTCGAAAATGCCTGGCGCGATGGCGACGACGCGAATGCCGCTGCGCGCCAATTCGCGAGCGATCGGCAGCGTCATGGCGGCAACGCCGCCCTTGGAAGCCGCATAGGCCGCCTGACCGATCTGTCCGTCGAAGGCGGCAATCGAAGCCGTGCTGACGATGACCCCGCGCTCGCCGTCCGTATCCGGCTGCTCCTTGGCGATGGCCGCCGCCGCGAGCCGGATCATGTTGAAAGTACCGATAAGATTAATGCCGATCGCGCGGCTAAAACTGTCGAGCCGGTGCGGACCGTTGCGGCCGATCACCTTCTCGCCGGGCGCGACGCCGGCGCAGTTGACGAGCCCATGCAGATGGCCAAAGCGCTCCAGCGCCATGTCGATCGCGGCCTGGCCGTCTTCCTCCTGCGTGACATCCGTCTTGATAAAGGTCGCGCGGGCACCAAGCTCACCGACAATACCGGCGCCAGCATCGGCATTGACGTCGGCTATGACGACATTAGCCCCCTCATCCGTCAGCATGCGTGCGACCGCGGCTCCAAGGCCCGAACCGCCACCGGTAACGACGAAAGTCTTTCCCTGGATCAACATGGTCGCTCTCCTGCAGCGCAGTCGATTTCAACCGAGGGCCTCCACGCTTCGTGCAGTCGCCCGCAGTATCGCATCCCCGGAAGAGCCCGATTCACCTTGCGCTTCGCCCAAGCTTATCGTCGCGCGATATTGCATTCGATGACAAAAGCGTCTCAAATTATCGGCCAGTTTTACCATATTTTACAGGTGATGACGATGACGGAAACCGCGCGGCGGATGATATCACCTTTCTTCGTGAAAGAGGCGATCGACTGCCTTCGGCGGCAGGGAAAATCCCCCGAACGATTGCTCGCGATACTTGGTCTATCCACGCAGATCGACGTGCCGGTTTCGGCCGAAAGCTATGGCGCGCTGTGGCTGGCGATCGCGGCCGAGTTGGATGACGAATTCTTCGGCATGGGCGGCAGGCCCATGCGTCGCGGCAGCTTCACGCTGCTTTGCCATTGCGTGCTGCACGCAAGGACCCTCGACCAGGCGCTGCGGCGCGCGCTCAGGTTCTTAAACATCGTGCTGGAGGATCCGGAAGGGCATCTCGAAGTGGCGGATGGGTTGGCGCATATCGTGCTGACCGACCGTGCGAGCGAACGCTCAGCCTTTGCCTATCGGACCTACTGGATTCTCCTGCACGGCATTGCATGCTGGCTCATCGGGCGCCGCATTCCGCTTAGAATGGTCGACTTTCGCTGTGCGGAGCCGGATCATGGCGCCGAGTACCGACAATTCTTCGGGGCGCCCGTTCGCTTCTTGCGGCCGGTTAGCAGGCTCGCCTTCGATGCCGCTCTCCTCAAACTGCCGGTGACACGCAACGAGCAGGCCCTGAGGCAATTTCTACGCAATGCGCCGGCCAATATCCTCGTGCGTTACCGTTATGACGCCGGCCTTGCGGCGAGCGTGCGCAAGCGGCTGCGCCAATCATCGCCTGCCTCATGGAAGGCATTCGATGATTTGGCCGCGCAAATGCGCATGTCTCCTTCGACCCTGCGGCATCGTCTGCATGCCGAGGGCCAGAACTATGCCGCCATCAAAGATGAAATCCGCCGCGACGTTGCAATCGAGATGCTGCAAACGACCAAGTTCGGCGTCGGGGAGATCGCGACGCGCCTCGGCTTTTCCGAACCCAGCGCCTTTCATCGGGCATTCCGAAAGTGGACCGCAAGAAGCCCGGCTGCATTTCGAAAGGAGATGACCGCGCGGAACCGGTGATCACGCCAGCCGCCGGTCTTCCAACGGCCTGCGCCATGGTGTTTCGTCATGGCCAGCGACGGTATTCGCGATCTCGACAAGCTTTATCTAGCTTGAGTTTCGAAACTGGCCTTACCGCGTCAGCGCATTGGCAAGCCAGTGTGCGGCGTGTTCCGCGGCGAGCGTAAGGCGCGGCCTCGCTGGAAGGAGAATGTGATATCGGTCGGCGGTGATTATCTCGGGCTCCTCCAAGGCGACGAGCGTGCCATCCTCCAGGAAAGTCCGGACGAGAAGACGCCAGCCGAGTGCGATCCCCTGCCCCGCACGCGCGGCCGCGATCGCCTCCGTATAGTGGTTGAAGCGAAGATGCGGCTTTATTCGCAACGCCCGGCCCGTTTCCTGAACCCATTGCGTCCAGGAGAGCCACGATCGATCGTGAGCGTCTGTCTCTATGAACTCATCGGCATCGGACATCTGCGCGGTCGGACGACGCCGACAATAGTCGGGCGAGCATACGGGAACGACGACGTCCTCCTGGGCGGCGACTATCTTGGCGTCGGCAAACGGCGGCCTGCCGTATCGAACGGCTACGTCTATGCCGCCAGCGTCCAGGTCAATTCTCGCGTCCTGCGAGATGACCCTGATCTGCACGCCCGCATTCTCCCGCCGAAACTCCGCCAGCCGCGGGAGCAGCCAAAAGGAGGAGAAGGCGACGGTCGCGCCGATCGTCACGACGTTCTGCTGGGAGGATCTGACCACATCGACGGCGTCCGCGATGCTGGCGAAGCTTTGCGCGAGCGTCGTTCCCAGGGTGAGGCACGCGGCAGTCGGTTCGATGGCGCGATGCTTGCGTACGAACATCGGCAGACCGAGTTCCTCTTCCAATGTCGCGATCTGGCGGCTGACGGCTGCCTGAGTGACGCCAAGCTCCATCGCCGCCGCCGTGAAGCTCCGGTGCCGCAGAACGGCCTCGAGAGTCATCAACGCGGTCAGGGAGGGAATTCGCCGCCGAAAGTTCATCATGCATCCTTCGCATTACATAATATTATGTGTTCGTGAAAATTATTGCCGTTGAAGCATAACGGATGCAAGGGCAAGCTGCGGATCATAGAGGCATAAGAGGTTATCATGCTAAACAGGCTTCCATCCTCCATCTCCGCCCTGCTTGAAGCACGCACCGATGGTTATTCCCTGCCTGCCGGCCTCTATACCCGCGAGGATGTCTTCGAGGCCGATATCGACGTCTTCTTTCACAAGCACTGGATCTGCGTCGGCCTCGACTGCGACGTACCGGAATCCGGCGATGCCACCGTTGTCGATATTGGCAAGACCAGCCTGATCCTGCTTCGCGACGACGACGGCGAAATTCGCGTGCTTCACAACGTCTGTCGCCATCGCGGGTCGCGCCTGCTCGATGCCGGCAAGACGATCGTCTCGAAGCTTGTCTGTCCCTATCACACCTGGACCTACGAACTGACAGGGGAGCTGAGCTATGCGCCACACATGGGCAAGGATCTGGACAAGCGGTGCCATAGCCTCAAGCCGGTGAACTTCAAGTCGATCGGCGGCCTGATCTATGTGTGCCTCTCCGACAATCCGCCGGAAGACATCGCAATCCTCGAGCAGGTGATGATCGAGCGCCTTGCGCCCTACGATATCCGGAATGCCAAGGTCGCTTACCAGACCGATGTCATCGAGGACGGCAACTGGAAGCTCACGATGGAAAACAATCGCGAGTGTTACCACTGTTCCGCAAATCATCCCGAGCTCTGCGTCTCCTTCGTCGATCTCGACTTCGGCTTTGATCCGGAAACGCTGAACCCAGACGACCGCGAGCAGGCCGCCGAGCACTTCCGGCTCTACGACGAACGGACAAAAGCCTGGGAGGCGGATGGTTTCCCGTCGGCGGCGGTCGAACAGCTCGTCGACTGCGCCACGAACTTCCGCACACAGCGTCTGATCATAGCCGGGGCCGGCGAATCCCAGACACATGATGCGACCGCGGCATCATCGAAGCTGCTTGGTCGGATGACCCGCAAGGATCTCGGCGACACGCATCTTTGGGGCCACAATAGCTGGAATCACTTCATGGGCGATCACGCTGTCGTCGCGATCGTCATCCCGCTCTCTGCCGGCAAGACGCTCGTCAGAACCAAATGGCTGGTCCACAAGGATGCCGTCGAAGGTAAGGACTACGACCTCGACAAGCTCACGGACGTCTGGGTCGCCACGACGGACCAGGATGCAGGCCTCGTCGCCCGCTCGCATGCCGGCGTACTCGACCCTGCCTACCAGCCCGGCCCCTATTCTCGATTCTCGGAAACCAATCTGGATAAGTTCGCGACCTGGTATATCGATCGGATGCGCGCCCATGGGTATTGAATTCGCTCAAATGCAGCGCGGCCAGGTCGCTATGTGGGATCCGGAGCACGACGAGACGCTTGTATGTATCGACGTGCACCAGGAGACGCATGACGTGAAGAGCTTCACGTTCGCGTCTCCGGAAGGCAAGCGCTTCAGCTTCGATGCCGGGCAGTACTTTCTGTTCGATTTCCCGATGGGTCCGGATAGCGAAGCGCGCTGCTACAGCATCTCGTCGTCGCCCCATCGCGACAATGCATTCACGGTCACGGTCAAGCGCGTGCCCGGCGGCAAGGTCTCGAACTGGCTGCACGACACCATGGCTGCCGGCATGATGGTCAAGGGCCAAGGGCCTCTCGGTCACTTCATCCGTCCGAAAGGCGAAAAGACGAAACTCCTGCTGCTCTCGGGCGGCTCCGGCATCACGCCCGTCATGTCGATCACACGCGATCTGGCGGACCGATACGAACCCTCGGACATCGTTTTTCTTCATGCCGCACGCACGCCCTCCGACCTCATCTTTCGCCATGACCTTGCCGGTCTCGCGACAAGGATGAAAGGCCTGCGTCTCCAATTCCTGCCGGAAACGGTGGCTGGCGAGCCGGCCTGGCCGGGGTTGGCCGGCCGGCTCTCGCTCGAGTACCTCAAGCTTGCGGTTCCCGACATCGCCGAGCGTGTCGTCATGTGCTGCGGTCCAGCGCCCTTCATGGCGGCGGCGCGTTCCATCACCGCGGTATTGGGCGTTCCCGCGTCGAATTACATCGAAGAGAGTTTCGATGCGGCTGTCATCGGCGAGCCGGGACCGGAGGTCGAGCAACAACCCGTCCAGCAGATCTATCGGGTCGAATTCTCGAAGCAGAGGCGAATGCTGCAAGTCTCCTCCGATCAAACGGTGCTTGCAGCCGCGAAGAAAGGCAGCATCAGGCTTCCTTCGTCCTGTTCGAATGGCATGTGCGGGACGTGCAAATCCAAGCTCGTCTCGGGCTCGGTCGAAATGAATCACAATGGCGGTATCCGTCAGCGGGAGATCGATGCCGGGATGTTCCTGCCCTGTTGCTCGAAGCCGCTTAGCGATCTCGTCATTGATCGCTGACGAAGCGAGGCGCCAGGATCGACCCGGTGTGCCCCTCCGAACCCTTGGAAACGTCCCTTCTGCCTTAAAGGCCTGATGAGCGGTGCGGAATTGGGCATTGAGGGCCAAGTCAGGCACGACTTGGCGTTCCAAGTTCGCAGAAGAGCCTGCTTTTACAAGAAAAGACCTTCTTTCGATCAGGACTACGAGCTTACATCCGAAGGTTGATGCAATTCTTTTTTTGATTACTCGTTTGTATTTCAAATAACGCGACATCTACGTCATTAATAGCGCCATTACTCTATGAATAGGCGCTATGAAAATACTAAACCCTCACGCTTGGGCGGTCATCCGCTTGACCGAAGCGCTGCAGTCAAGGGCAGCCGGCTGGCGAGGGTCGCCGGCAAGGCGCCGCCCAGAATGCCGATCGCAAGTCCGAGCAGACCCGCCGTCGCCATGACATCGCCGGTTACGGAGAGCTGGAACGCCATTCGCGTTCCATTCGCCCCCACCGTGCTTGCCTGCCAGCCATTGAAAGCCAGCCAGGATGCGAGCAGTCCAAACGCCACGCCGAGGGCGGCAAGCATGATTGCCTCCACCCATGTGCCGAGAAACGCGGATAGCCGGCTGAAGCCGAGCGCCCGAACCGTTGCGATCTCGACGGTACGGTCCGACACGGAATTCATCATTGTATTGAGCGCACCGGCGGTCGCTCCGACGGCCATCAATAACGCAAGTGGCCAGCCGAACAGCCGGATGAGACTGGCCGTGCGGGCTGATTGCGCCGCATAGAGGTCGGCTTCAACAACGGCGCGCAACGGCGTTGTCTTTATTGTGTCGAGCTTGGCCTGCAGCCGGGACACAGAGGTGGGATCGGACAGGCGTAAGCGCAGGCTCTGGACCTGCCCCTGCCGGTCGAAGGCTGATCGAACAGCGTCGAGGTCGGCCCAGATCTCGGACTCGAAGGCGCTGCCCCGCGCCGAGAACAGGCCTACCACCGTCCAGTCGACCATGCCGAGCCGTAAGGTGCCGCCGATCGATATTCCGACCTGTTGCGCGAGGCGGTCCCCGACGACGATCTCACGCGAACCGGGCGTGAACAGGCGGCCGGACGACAAGGCGATATGGTCGCGGATAGAGGGACCGGACTGATCCATGCCGCGAAGAGCCAAGGTCCGGCTCGTATCCGGCCCGTTCGATTTGGCGTCGACGGCAACGACGATTTCACGGGAGAAAATCAGCATGCCGTTGGTGTCTCGCGTCACGCCGATATCGTCGGTCATTGCGCTCAGGTTGCGAATGACCGAGGCGGGTACATCTGAGCCGGTCTCCTGGTTGGTGCCGCCACCCAGGACGACCGCGACGGAGCTGGAGCCGGCACTTTGCAGAGCCGTCTCGAAGCCTCTTGCCATGGCCAGGAAGCCCGCGAGAACGCAGACAACGAGCGCCACGGAAAGAACCATGGAGGCGGAAATGGAGATGCGTCGCGGCAGGCTGAACAGATTTGCCCTGATCATGACGAATGCTTGCCTGGCATTGGAAGACATGGATCTACCTCGTTCTGAATGCGGAGATTATCGGGATCCTAAGCGCGTTCAGGGCCGGAAGCGCACCTGTCAAAAGCGCAAGCAGGATGACCAACGCCAGGGCTCTTGCAAAAATCGCATTGGAAAAGACGAGGCCGATCGCAGGTCCCGTGATGACCGTTGCAAGCAATGCAAGTATCAGGCCGATGGCGGCGCCGACCACAAATATGAAGAATGTTTCGCCGAGGATCAGCGCCATGATCCATGAGCCGGAAAAGCCCAGGGTTTTCAAAACGCCGATCTCGAAGGTGCGCTCGCGAACGGCAAAGACCATGGTGTTGCCGACGATCATCAGCAGCGTGACGAATGCCGCGCCGACCACCATGTTCACGATGAGGCCGATATCGGCATATTGGCGCAGGAAGGCCTCGAGGAACTGCTTTTCCGATCTGGTCTGTGTCGGCGCCGCCGAATTGGCGAACAGCTGATCTATCTTCGAGGCAAGTTCCCCTGTCTGAACATCAGGCTGAGGTCTAATGATGAAGGCGTCGACCGTATCCTTGTTGCGGGCTCTGAGCGCATTGACGTAGTCGTATTGAGCGATGACGAAATAGGTGTCGGTGGAGGCGTTCTCGCCGTTGAAGATGCCGGCGATTTCAAAGGACCAGTCACGGCTGCCATCCTGCCTTGCCATATCGAAGCTGGTGACGGTGATCTTTTGGCCGACGGTCCAGCCTTGCGCCTCGGCGAGCGCCTGGCCTACGAGGACGGTGCCGCGGTCCCTGCTGAGTGCGCCCATCAGATCTGGCGTCAGCCCGAGCTCCTTACCGTTCGAACTGTAAAGTCGCGCTGGATCGGCGGCACTCACGGCGATGATGTTCTTCTCGACCGTCGCGAAGCCACGCAGGCGCGACATATAGCCGACGGCGGCTACACCTGGTGCGGCGGCGATCCGGTTCAGGTAGGACATCGGCAGCGGCTGGGCGCGGCCAGCCGCGCTCATGACCCCGAGGATGTCCTCACTGGCCGCCGACGAGCCCTGGCTACCGTCGATGAAGCTCGTCGTCAGACCATAGATGAGAAAGGCCGTGGCGACGCTGACCATCAGCAATATCGTACGCAGCGGCTTTCTCCGCATACTTTTTCGTACGAGATCGAGGAACGTCATGCGTCCGCCCTCCGCTCTTCGACGAAATGGCCCTTGTCGAGATGAAGCGTTCGGCTGGCATAGCTTGCGGCCCGCGGGTCGTGGGTCACCATGATGATTGTCTTGCGAAGTTCGCGGTTCAGAAAGCGCAGCATTTCCAGCACCTCGTCCGCCGACCGGCGGTCGAGGTCGCCCGTGGGCTCGTCGCAGAGCAGCAATGCCGGGTCCGCGACGATCGCCCGCGCGATACCGACGCGCTGCTGCTGACCGCCGGACATCAGCTTCGGATACTGCTTCTGGCGACCCGAAAGCCCCACCAGATCCAGAACCTTGTTAACACGGACCTGGCGCTCCCGCGACGAGAGCGGCTTCAAGAGAAGCGGCAGTTCGATGTTCTCGGCCGCGTTCAGCATCGGCAGGAGATTATAGAACTGAAAGACGATCCCCATATTGTGGGCGCGCCAGGACGAACGGGCCGCCTCGCCCATCTGATCGAGATTGCTGACTCCGATACGCAGACGACCCTGATCCGGCTTGTCTATGCCCGACAGCATGTTGAGCAGCGTCGATTTCCCGGATCCGGAAGGCCCCATGATCGCGACGAACTCGCCACGTGCTATCTCAAGATTGAGATCGGCAAAGATCGGGACGGTCTCGGTCCCTATCCTGTATCCCTTCTTGACATTGTTGAGTACGATATAGGGCTCGTTGCTTGTGGAGGCGGTCATCGAGGTGTGTCTCCTGGCTGCTGTGCTGGGATCGTCGAAATACGAATGCGGACGGCCATGTTGGGCATGGTGCCGTCAGGTGGATCGAGGAGCGCCAGGCGCAGCCTGATCGTGCCCTTTTCCGCCGAAGCGACTGGCCAAAGCTGGAGAATCTCGGTCGCGAAGGGCTTGTCCGGAAAGCCGTCGAGGACGGCTTCGCCGCGAAGGCCCGGACTAAGTTCGCCGATATTGGTTTCGGCGACATCGGCGTCGATCACCAGGGTTTTGGTATCGGTGATCGTCAGCAGGCTTTCATTTTCCTTGATACCGTCCACTCTGGCCAGTACCCGACCGCCGACGTGGGCGTCGAGCCGTGTCACCGTGCCCGAGATCGGAGCTCTGACGGTCAACGCATCAACATGTTCCTGCGCGATCTTCACGCCGAGTTGGGCTCTGGCATAGCTTTGGCGTGCCTGATCGACGGCATTCACCGCCGCATCTCTGGCTGTTTGTGCTTCCTCGACGGTCTGGATCGAGACAGCGCTCTTCGCAGAGAGCACCGTATTGCGTTGCAACGAGCTGTCGGCCTGCTTGAGGGCCAGGATCTTTCCGTCGAGGACAAGCTTGGCGGCATCGCTGTCGGCCTTGGCCTGCTCGAGTGAGAAGCCGGCACTGACGTCATCGATCCTGACGATAACCTGCCCGGCTTCAACGCGATCGCCGATACTGACGCCAACGGATGCGATCTCTCCCTCATATTTGGAAAAGACCGTCACGATACGCGGGGTGACGACGAAGCCGGAACCGGTTATCTCCGGCGCGGATGCCGATCTCAGCGAATTGTCGGAAGGGATGGGCGAACCGCTACCGGAGGCCGCCTGAATGGATGGAACACTTGATTTGTCACCAGTTTGCGCCGTGCCCCAGGCCTCGATGTCCGGCTGCGGCTGAAGGGAGGTTTTGAGGCGAGGCGCGATATCCGGCCAGAAGAAGGCGACCGCGATCGCGTTGACGCCAAGAGTGAGCATGGTACTCGTGAGGACAAGCCGCCGGCTCTTCTTGGCCGGCGGCTCCAATGTTTGGAACGAAGGCTCAAGCGACAATGACCTGAGCGTTTCAGCGAGTTTGCGGTTTTGTTCGGTGTTCGTGTTCATGCCGAGAACATGAACGAGACCCGCAAAAACTCGACCTCAAACGCGTTCTGGCCCGTACTCGATCGCGATCTGATACTTCTTGCGCCCTGCTGCCTCCAAACGGTCTTCTTTCGCAACTCCAGTATCGGATGCACCCGAAGAGAAAATCATGCTTGCGGCGTTCGTTGATCCCTCCCGATCCAAGCTGCTCGGCGGGCCGCTTGCGCCGAGCATCACAGGCGGCTTTTTTCCATGGTCGATCTTGTAACAATCGCATGAATATGCTCACGCTCGGAGGTGGTCGATCGGGATCGATCGGCGCGAGTGAGACCATAACAGCCATGCCAAATATCAATCTTAAATTGCTGCAAACCTTTCTTCTTGCAGCGGAATCCGGAAGTTTCCGCAAGGCCGCGGAAGAAAGCAATCGGTCACCTTCGGCGGTGAGCATGCAGATCAAGGATCTTGAGGAGCAGATCGGCATCAGCCTGTTCACACGCACGCCGCAGCGGGTCAATCTCACCAACGAGGGCCAGGCGCTGTTCGAGGAAGTTGGGCGTGCCATGGCCGACGTTCAGGCCAGTCTCGACAGGCTGGCGGAATTGGCCGCCCGCCGCAAGGGGAAAGTCCAGATCGCCTGCGCCCCGACGCTTGCCACCAGCCGGCTCGGCGACATCCTGTCGACCTTCAAGCTGCGCTATCCGCGCAGCATGGTCGAGGTGCAGGAAACCCCGCCGCAGGCAGCACTCGTCATGCTGCAGCAGCAAGAGGTGGAATTCTATATCGGCCCGGAGGTGCCCAACCTCAACGACTTCCACTTCGAATCGATCATCGACGATCCGCTCGTCGCCTGCATTCCCGAAGAGCTATACAGCGGTGAAAAAACGATCCGGCTGAAGACAATCGCCCAATTCCCGCTGATCATGCTCAATCGCAAGACCGCCGTTCGCGGCCTCGTCGATCGCCTGACGCGTGAGGATGGCGTCGAGCTTGATGTTCAATACGAGGTCGAGAGCGCACAAACCGCGCTAGCGCTCGCCGCGTCGGGGCTCGGCGTTTCGATCGTGCCCGGTATCGCGTTGGGGCAGAATGTCGACAGCCGCGTCCGCGTCGTACCGCTCGAAAATCCCAACGCCCGGCGGGCTGTCGGCATCATCACGACCCGTGGCTATGTGCAGCAGCGCTATGCCGAGCAACTCATCGCGCTTATCCGCACCAATCTGCGCGGCGAAGGCTGAACGCTAGTCCGTCTGTATCCAAACAGCCTTGGTTTCGAGATACTCGTGAAGGTGTTCGATACCACCCTCGCGCCCGTAGCCTGACATCTTCATGCCCCCGAATGGTACGGCCGGGTCGAGCGCATGATACATGTTGACCCAGACCGAGCCCGCCTTGATGCGGCGCACCAGCTTGTGCGCCATTCCGAGATTTTGGGTGAAAATGCCGGCTGCCAGCCCGTAGGGCGATGCATTGGCGCGCTCGACCGCTTCCTCGATCGTATCGAAGGGCATCGCTGAAATGACCGGCCCGAAGATCTCCTCGCGGGCGATCCTCATCTCGTCCTTCACGCCGCCGAATACGGTCGGCGCGATGAAGTTTCCCTTGTCGTAGAGAGCTCCGGAAAGGCGCGTGCCGCCCGCGACCAAAGCAGCACCTTCGCTCTGCCCAGATGCGATGAAACTCTCGACGACCCGTGCCTGGCGAGCCGAAATCAACGGCCCGATGTCGGTATCGGCTTCGATCCCGTGGCCGATCCGAAGCGACCGGGCAAAAGCGGCGACCTTGGCGACGAATTCCTCGTGGATCTCACGCGCGACGAACAAGCGGGAACCGGCGATGCAAATCTGCCCGGAATGTGCAAAGACCGCCATGGCGGCGACGGGCACGGCTCGGTCTATGTCAGCATCACGGCAGACAATCACCGGCGACTTGCCGCCGAGCTCCAGCGAAACACGTTTCAAGTTGCCGACCGCGGCACGGGCGATCGATTGTCCGGTGGCGGTGGACCCGGTGAAGACGATCTTGTTGACATCGGGATGCTCGGCCAGCCGGGCGCCGGCGACCGATCCCTTGCCGGTAACGATATTGACCACGCCGTCCGGCACGCCGGCCTCTTGCATGAGTTTGGCGATCAGCAGCGGCGTGAGCGGCGCGTCCTCCGAGGGTTTCAGGACCACCGTGCAGCCCGTCGCCAGCGCCGGGGCGATCTTCCAGATCGATGCTGCGGTAGGCGCGTTCCAGGGGATGATCGCACCGACGACCCCGATCGGCTCCCGGCGGGTGAAAGTCACGATCTCGCCGGGTATGGAATTGTCGATCACCTCACCGTGAAGGGCTGTCGCCATGCCGGCGTAAAACCGCAGCATGCCGATGACCCGACGCTTGTTGGCAAGCGTGCGCGTGATCGGCATGCCCATGTTCAGTGTATCGGAAACCGAAAGGCGTTCCCAATTCGCCTCAAACAGGTCGGCGATTTTCAGGAGCAGCGCCTGGCGCTCATAGGGTGAGAACTTCGACCACGGCCCTTCCAGAGCCTGACGCGCCGCGGCGACGGCGCGGTCGACATCGGCGGGAGCAGCCAACGGAACCGTTGCAAGGACTGCGCCGGTCGCCGGATTATAGGTCTCGCTGACTTCGCCGGATTGGGCCGCAACCCATTGGCCGCCGATGAACATTGGCCGGAAGCCACCATCGTAAAGCTCGGCCGCCATCTGCTTGGCGTCGAAAGTCAATGTCATGGCGCGGCCTCCCAGCTTCATTCTATTGTCGATATTCACTATCAGACGGCCACAATACAAATAAAGAAAGCTAAAAAGGCGTTCAGATAATCGGACTGTGAAATCGCTTCGAGTTATCCGATGCTGTAGGAAATGGAGGAGCTTGACATGCGTCTTACGGGAAAAGTGGCGATCGTTACCGGTGGCGGATCGGGTTTCGGCGAAGGAATCGTCCGAAAATTCGTCGAGGAAGGCGCGCGGGTCGTGCTCGTCGATCGCGACCTCGCCGCAGCCGAGCGGGTGGCAACGCAGCACGAAGGATCGGTCGTACCGCTTGCCGGCGATGTCGCCACGCTCGGCAGCCTCGCTGCCGCGCGAGATCTCGCGCTGGCGCGATTCGCCGGTCTGCACATCCTGGTCAACAATGCCGGCATAGGACAGCCACCGATGCCGATGGAGGATATGGACGAGGGCCAGTTCGAGCGCATCTTCAATGTCAACATCCGCTCGATCTACAATGGTGCGCGGGCGGTGCTGCCGCATTTCAAGGCCGAGCGGCACGGCGCCATTTTGAATATCGCCTCGACCGGCGGCGTCTCCCCTCGCCCCAATCTCACCTGGTACAATGCTTCGAAAGGATGGGGTATCGCCGCCACCCGCGCCATGGCCGTGGAGCTTGCTCCCTTCGGGATTCGCGTCAACGCGATCAATCCCGTCGCCGGCGATACGCCATTGCTCTCGACCTTCATCGGCTCCGACAGCGACGAAAGCCGGGCGCGGATCGTCGCCACCATTCCGATGGGGCGGCTTTCGACGCCCGCGGACATGGGCAACGCCGCCGCTTTTCTGTGCTCGGACGAAGCGAGCATGATCACCGGCGTCGATCTCAATGTCGATGGCGGCAAGTGCATCTGAAGAGGCAGCGATGAAGGATATGTAAGAGATTGCCGTCGTTCATGGCGACGGCACCGGTCCGGAGGTCTGCGCAGTCGTGGTCGAGGTGGTCATGGCGGCTCTGGGCAATCGCTCGCATTTCAATTGCCGGGAATATCCAGCCGGTGCGGAGCATTTCCTGAAGACGGACGAGAGCTTTCCGAACCGACCTTCGATGACATGCTTCGGCACTCGCGTGGGCGATGACGAACCGTGCTCGCAGTCGGTGCTTATTCCGCCCGGCCAAGCTGCGTCAGGTATCTTCGTAGATGGTCTTGCCCGCCGAAAAAGATGGCAAGCACTCGAAGAACTTGCCGTTCTTCGTCAAGGTCGAAATTAAAGATAGCCCGGTTCTTGGTAACCTGCCGCAGGCCTGGAGCCACGTCGGGCAGAAGCGTTCCCTGATACGGCGCCTGGGCAAGTGCTTCCATGTCGCCTTCGATCGTGTGAAGGCGCGCTGCAGCACGATCGAAGGCGTCAGCCAGCGGATCGCCAAGAGCGATATAGGATTCGATCAGATGGTCGAAGATCAGGCCGAGGTCCCGGTCGCTGTCGGCGGAACGCACGACTTTAAAGACCATGAGATGCCTTCTTGGAGGAGATCAGCTCCTGGGTCCGCCGGCGACCTTCCTCCAAGGTCAGAAAGTCACCTGCCTGCCGCTCGGAAATCAGAGCCTTCAAGGCCGCAAGCTCGGCCGCCCTCAGCTCGGCTTCTTCGCGAACGAGTTCAAGCCCATGCTGCACGACGGCGCTCAGGCTTGAGAAGCGCCCCTCTTCGACCAGCTTTCTCGCAAAGACGTCCTGCTGGTCGGAAATTGAGACTGATGCTTTTACCGACATCCCGCTTCGCTCCCTGTTGCCGCGCTCTATATACTACTCAGTAGTAGAGCAACCGTCAATCCATTCGTCTGATGCAGACGCCGATCTGGCAACCGCGAGAAAGTAAGGATAGGTCCATCACCATGGTGACTTGCTAGAACAAAGCTCCTCTCCGCAGAGCGAATCGAGTTTGTTCTTGCGCTGTCCCTTGGATGGTCTAAGTCATGTGGTCGTGGCGGCGAGCGACGTCGGCCTAATCGAATTTGACGATCGAAGGTAATTCAATGACCGGACAACTTTCTCTTCCCCGTGACCGGATTTCAGTCCTTCTCCTGGAAGGGATCAGCCAGAGCGCGGTGGACTATTTTGCCTCATCCGGTTACGTCAATCTTACCCATTTGCCGAAGGCCCTCGATGACAAGGATCTCAAGAGCCACATCGCCGAAGCACACATCATCGGCATCCGGTCGCGCACGCAGCTGACAGAAGAGATTTTCAGCGCCGCCAAGAAGCTCATGGCGGTCGGCTGTTTTTCCGTGGGAACTAATCAGGTCGATCTGGATGCGGCTCGTCGGCGCGGGATACCGGTGTTCAACGCTCCCTATTCGAATACGCGCTCGGTTGCCGAACTCGTCATCGGTGAAATCATCATGCTCACCAGGCGGATTTTTCCGCGTTCGGCCTCGGCTCATGCAGGCGGATGGGATAAATCCGCCGAAGGCAGTCGCGAGATGCGCGGGAAAACGCTCGGTATCGTGGGCTACGGCAATATCGGCTCGCAGCTGAGCGTCCTTGCCGAAAGCATGGGTATGAACGTTCGCTATTTCGATCCGTCGGACAAGCTTCGCCACGGCAATTCGGAATCCATGGCTTCGCTTGGCGAGTTGCTCGAAATCGCGGATTTCGTGACGATGCATGTTCCCGAAACCAGCTCGACCCAGAACATGATCACCGAGACCGAGCTGCGCAGGATGAAGAAGGGCGCCTTCTTCATCAACAACTCCCGCGGCACCGTGGTCGATCTTGATGCGCTTGCGAGGGTCTTGAAAGAGGGACACCTCGCCGGCGCTGCCGTCGACGTGTTCCCCAAGGAGCCGGCATCGAACAAGGAACGCTTCGAAACGCCGCTGCAAGGTTTGGACAATGTGATTCTCACTCCGCATATCGGCGGATCGACCGAAGAAGCCCAGGAACGTATCGGAAGGGAAGTTTCCAGGAAGCTTGTTGAATATTCCGATGTCGGCTCGACGCTCGGCGCGGTCAACTTCCCGCAGGTTCAATTGCCTCCGCGTCCAAACGGCACGCGTTTCATCCATGTCCACGAAAATCGCCCGGGGATCCTGAACAGCCTGAATACGATCTTTTCATCGCGTGGGCTGAATATCGTCGGTGAGTTCCTGCAGACCCACGGCGACACGGGTTACGTGGTCATTGAAGTCGAAGGCGTTGGCCAAACGGCGAACGAGATACTCGATACGCTCCGCCAGATCCCCGGAACGATACGAGCGCGATTGGTCTACTGACCGATCTGCTGTTGACGACGGTGGCGCCTTTCGGCGACGATAAGGGCGCACACCCCTTCAATATCATTGATCCATAGCGTTGAACGCGACATGGCATCGTCCAGCAGACCTACCACCTTCAGCAAGGCTTGGCGGGCCGAGATCGGCCCTCGAGTTTTTCCTCAATAATTCAGCGGGTCTCTCGATCAGGCGATACGGCGAGCGGCAGCGATCTGGGTGGCGCCGATACTGGCGAGAGCGACGCTGAACAGGGTCGGGTTTGTGGCGGTCTTCGTGGGAATGACCCCATTGCCGGCAACATAGAGGTTGTCGAAGCCCCAGACTTTGGAATTCCTGTCGCAAACGCTGGTGCCATCGTCGCGCTCGCCCATACGGATCGTGCCCTGATAATGTAGCGACGAGCCGACCGGCTGCACGAAAGTGGCAAAACCGGGCGCCGGGCGACCGATAATGGCTGAAATTCGCTGGGCATGGCCCTTGGCCTCTTCGAGGCGCGCCTTGTCGCCCTCCGACTGACGCCAATGGATGGAAATAGCCGGCAGCCCGAGCCAGTCACGGCGATCGTCATCGAAGGTGACACGGTTGTCGGCGCTGATATCGGAGGGCACGAAAACGCCCATGCCAATCGGCTGGCCGCTCATGTCGCTGGCATGCGGCATCGAGTGCAGGCTCGCCGGCGCGATGGTGACCGAATAGGGGAAATCCTTGGTAGCCGGAATCCAGCTCATCGCGGTCATGGGCACATCGGTTTGCATCTCGGTGATCTGCGAGACGATATAATGGTCGTTGATGTAGCGGCCGAGCGCTTCAGGGCGGATGCCGGAGGCGTAGAGCAGCTGAGGAGAATGCAGCGAGTCGCATGCAACAACGACCGTGCCGGCCTTGACAATGAAGGTTTCCTCCGAGCCGGCGCGGGCAAGTTCAACCCCCGTGACATGACCATTTTCATGGATCACGCGGCGGCAGGCGGTTTCAGAGAGAATATGAAAGCTCTCCTCGGGCTCGTCGACAAGGTCGCCGAGAACGACGTCAGTGCCGTGATAGCGCAGGCCGGCAGGACCGGGCGTTGCCGCGAGTGGCATTGGCTGGACGAAGCGATCGGGTGAGCGACCGGGATTGAAGACCTCGCCCAGGCGCTCGCGCATGGCGATTGCCGCGGCATCGCCGGCGCGTGGGTCCTTGTTGGTACCCAGCAATCGCGCCGACACGGCCAGGGCCTCATGCATCTCATCGGTGGGGATGAAGGGCACCAGTTCGATCTCGGACGGCACCGGCGTGCCGGTCGACCACTTGGTGCCCATGCCACCGACATTGGCCGCAGAGAAGCCGGCGAAGAGGTTCTCATCCTGGGCATCGGCGTCATTGGCGATGAAAAGGCCCGAGCGGCGCAGCAACGAATGATCGAAGCCGCCAGCGCGGCGGGCCTCCCACTCTTCCTTGTTGATTGGCATGCGCGGGCTGCGGTCGCCGCCCTGGGCACGCACCTCGCAGGCCGCGCGCTCGTCGAGATCGAGAATATTGTCGAGATGTGCGCCCTTTTGCGGCAGAATCTGCGGGCCGGCTTCCACCATCAGGATACGCGCTTCCGGCCAGTTGTTCCTGATGACCCGCGCGTAGGCCGAGCCAGTCGGGCCACTTCCGATGATGACGACGTCGGCGGACTGACGAGACATTCCTGCTATTCCCCACTCTTAAATCAATTTGATTGCAAACAAAGATGTATCGTAGCCGAAGTCAACCGGGATTGTTAAGTTGCCGAACAAAGTTTTTGTGAAAAGCTCGAGGAGAGGCACGATGAAGATAGGTCTGAGTTCATACAGTTTCCGTCCGTTGATGCAGAGCGGCGCCATGCAGATCGAGGATGTCTTTGCCTGGGTCGGCAAACATGGCGGCGATCATGTCGAACTGGCGACGCTTTCCGTGGCGCCCGAAGGGCAGGACCTGCGATATGAACTCGCCGATGACGGGGAGATGCTGGAGCGGCTGAAGGGCGCGTCCCAGAAAAACGGCGTCCCGCTTTCCGGCCTCTGCATGTCCGGCAATTTCATTGATGACGGCGAACGCGCATTCCAGCTTGGCCGGCTGAAGCGTTATGTCGAGCTTTGTGACAAGCTCGGTGTCCGCTTCCTGCGCCACGATGTCGTACCCTGGTCGCTCCGCGCAACGGAGCCCGGCCAGTTCGAAGCGGCATTTCCGGCAATCGCCGACGCCACCCATGAGCTCGCCGCGCATGCCGGGCGTTATGGCGTGACCACCAGCGTCGAGGATCACGGATTCTTCATGAATTCCAGCGAGCGGATCAAGCGGCTTCTTCATGCCGTCAATCTGCCGAGCTTCAGGTTGACCGTCGATATCGGCAATTTCCTCTGCGTCGACGAGAATCCGCTCACGGGGACGCGTGCATGCCTCTCTCATGCAAGTTTCATCCACCTCAAGGATTTCTATGTGCGCCAGTCAGCGCCTGGCGCGGACTGGCTGCGGACGGTCGGCGGCCAGGCGATCCGCGGCTCGGTCTTCGGCTATGGCGACCTGCCTGTCAGGTCCATCATCGAAGACATCGTCGCCTCGGGCTATGACGGCTTCGTCTCGCTGGAATATGAAGGCAACGAGCCGACGCAATTTGGCTGCGAAACCGGCCTGAAGAATGCGAAGGCAATGTTTGCGGCCGCCGCCGGCCGCTGACCATCGCCCGCTTGCAATCCAGCCATCAGAGCGCGGCGATCCGATCGACGCGCTTCTTCAAATCGGCGAGGCGCTGTCGGTCGCCTCCCGCCACCTCGAGGGAGGCCCAGCCGGAATAGCCGATATCAGACAGGGCCTTGTTGACCGCGGCCCAATCGCAGTCGCCCTCGCCCAGCTCGACATCGAAGCCCTTCCATGGGCCTTCGCTGTTCATCTTTTCCAGGCTGTATTCCTTGATGTCGATTTTCAGAATGCGCTTGCCGAGCGCCTCGATCCAATGGGTCGGCCGGCCGTAGCGAAGTACATTGCCGACATCGAAATACCAGCCGAGCTTCGGATGGCGGAAGCGATCGATGAAATCCGCCGCCTCAAGGGGGCTTAGCAGAAAGTCGTTCCACACGTTTTCGAGCGCGATCGATACGCCGCTCTCTTCCGCGGCGGGCAGGATCCTGGCGATTTCCTCGCCAGCTCTCGCGTAAGCGGTCTTGTAACTGGTGCCTGCATTGACAATGCCGGGAACAAGCAGCACCGTCGTCGCGCCATAGAGCTTTGCATCATGCAGAGCCTTGATCATCGAATCGACACAAGCCCGGCGTGCCGATGGATCGGGATCCGTCAGCGGACGCTTCCAGTGTACGGCATTGACGAGGCCGGGGATAGCGAGCCCAGTCTTGTCGCGGGCATTCAGAACTTCGTCGAGCGGCAGATCGTTGGGCGCATCGAGCTCCACCCCGTCATAGCCGAGATCCCGCAGGAGCTGGAACTTCTCCAGGATGGAGAGCGAAGGCTCCTCGACCATGCCCCATTTCAGGCTGATCTTCGCCAATGGGCGGGCGGAAACGGGCGAAAAGGAATTAGCAGCGGATTCGGTCATTGTTGGGTCTTCGCGTGGCATGGTCGGATAGCGGCGGCACTATGTCAGCCAATCCAGGGCCGATCAATCGGTCATTGGCAGCCAGGACGCGATGCCCGCCATCCTGCCGTCCGGAAGGCTTTCGGCTTCCATCGGACTAAAGTCCAATCCACGACAGGACCTAGGCCCGAAGGCGCAATCTTTGGTCCTAATGCCATGGATTGCCCGGGCCTTTGCGCCAGTTGTTTCCGGCGATGAAAGCGGTCGGATACCGGCCGCTGTCGTAATGCATGCGGAGAAGGTCGATGAATATCAACGGCGTCCTTGAAAGCGGCATCCCAGCCCCGGCATCCGGCATGGCTTCCGACGGCTGCGATATCACGCCACTAGTGGCGAGCTAACCGTCATGCAGCAAACAAAGCGAATCCTGGTTACCGGCGGCGCAGGTTTTCTCGGCTCCTTCCTATGCGAACGGCTTTTGCAAGAAAAACACGAGGTTATCTGCGTAGATAATTTTTTTACAGGACGGAAAAGCAACATCTCGCATCTGCTCGATAGCAGATCTTTCGAAATCGTCCGCCACGACATTACCTTCCCCCTTTATGTGGAGGTCGACGAGATCTATAATCTCGCCTGTCCGGCGAGCCCGGTTCACTATCAGTTCGATCCGGTGCAGACCACCAAGACCAGCGTCCACGGCGCGATCAACATGCTTGGCCTCGCCAAGCGGGTCGGCGCCAAGATCCTCCAGGCCTCGACATCCGAAGTCTATGGCGATCCCGAGATCCATCCCCAACAGGAGGAGTATTGGGGCCGGGTGAACCCGATAGGCCCGCGCTCCTGCTACGACGAGGGCAAGCGCTGCGCGGAGACCCTGTTCTTCGATTACTGGCGTCAGCACCGGCTACGGATCAAGGTGGCGCGCATCTTCAACACCTATGGCCCAAGGATGCGCCCCGATGACGGCCGCGTCGTCTCCAACTTCATCGTGCAGGCGCTGCAGAACAAGCCGATAACGGTCTATGGCAGCGGCCAGCAGACGCGCTCGTTCTGCTATGTCGACGATCTTATCGACGGCCTGGTTCGCCTGATGGGAACAAAGGACGAGGTCACAGGCCCGATCAATCTCGGCAACCCGGCGGAGTTTACGATGCTGGAACTTGCCAATCTCGCGATAGAACTGACCGGCAGCCGCTCGGCGATAAAATACCTGCCACTGCCGGCCGATGATCCCAGGCAACGGCAGCCGGATATCGGGCTCGCGTCGCGCGAACTCGGCTGGAAACCGAAGGTTCAGTTGAAAGCCGGGCTTGGCAAGACGATCGCCTATTTCGAGGAACTGCTTTCGTCTGGCCGCTCACACGCGATCGCCGCCGAATGAGGACGGTCCTTGTCACCGGCGGAGCCGGCTATATCGGATCGCATTGCTGCAAGGCCTTCGCCGAGGCTGGATGGTCGGTTGTCACCTACGACAATCTGTCCCGCGGCTGGCGTGACGCCGTGAAATGGGGGCCGCTGGTCGAAGGCGATATTGCCGACGCCGAGGCGGTGGCGGCGACGTTACGCCAATACCGTCCGGATGTGGTCGCCCATTTCGCGGCCTATGCCTATGTCGGCGAATCCGTCGAGTTTCCTGAACTCTACTATCGGAACAACACGTTCGGGACGCTGGTTCTCATCGAGGAAATGCTCAAAGCGGGCGTCAACCGGCTGATCTTTTCAAGCACCTGCGCATCCTATGGCATTCCGACCCGCACCCCGATTGACGAGAGCCATCCGCAGCGGCCGATCAATCCCTATGGATGGTCGAAGTTCATGATCGAGCGGATGGTGGAGGATTTCTCGCGCGCCCACGGCCTCAACGCGGTGATGCTGCGATATTTCAATGCGGCCGGCTGCGATCCCGATGGCGAGATCGGTGAACGGCACGAGCCCGAGACCCATGTCGTGCCGCTCGCCATAGAAGCGGCGATCAGACCGGGCCGAACCTTCACCGTCAACGGCACCGATTTCGACACGCGCGACGGAACGGCCATCCGCGACTACATTCACGTCAGCGATCTCGCGCAGGCTCATGTCCTTGGTGGAGAGAAGCTGTTGCGGGATGAGGGCGTACACATCTACAACCTCGGCACCGGCAACGGAACGACCGTTAGGGAATTGGTCGATGCCGTCAGCCGCATTTGTGGACGCAGTCTTCCGGTTGCCTATGGTCCCCGCAGGGCCGGCGACCCACCGGCTCTTGTGGCTGCGGCCGATAAAGCCGGGCGAGAGCTTGGATGGGTGCCTAGGCATTCCAGCATCGAAAGGATTATCGAGACGGCGCTCGCCTGGTATCGCGACCGGATGTGATCCTTACCTGTGCCGTTGTCAGGAACTCATCGAGAGCGGCGCCAACCGCTTCGATCGAAAACTTTTCCATCACCCGCCGTCGGGCGGCGGCACCCAGTCGCGCGCGAAGAACTCCATCATCTTTCAATCTCGCCAAGGCCCACGCGATTTCCTCCGGCTGTTCCTGCGCGACCATCAGGCCGCCCGAGGCCTCGCCGCCGACGAGAATGTCCGGCAGGCCTTGTGCATCCGAAGCGATGACGGGAAGGCCGCAAGCCATGGCTTCCAATGGCGCGACCGGCATGCCCTCGATACGGGAAGCCGTTACATAGACGTCCGCGGCCGATAGCCAGCGGCGGATCAAGGTTCGGTCCGTCATGTAGCCGGACAACCATTGCACATTCTCCAGTTCGCTTGCGCGAACGAGTTTGGCGAAAGCGTCATTGTCCTGACCCGAGCCAATGATCACCAATCGGCACGCAGAAGCACCGGCGAAGCGTTCCCAGGCCTTCAGAAGCACATCGAGCCCCTTGCGGCGGATATCGATGCGCCCGTGATTGACGACGATGAAGCAATCCCGCGGCAGGCCAAGAATTGCTCGCGCCTCGCTGCGATCCATCGCTTGCCATTCCTGGGTAGCCACCGGATTGGGGATATTCGCTATATTGGGAGCAATGCGTGGATAGGCCCTGGCAAGACGCTCACGCTCCGCGGAAGACGCAACGATCAGGCCGCGGCACGCGCGCAGCGAAAGCCGTCTTGCGGCGGCCTCGACCCAGGACAGCGTGCGATCCCCTCCCTGAAAGGTGGCATAGAGTGGGAGGTCCAAGCCTCGTGCCAGCCATGCCAGCGCATCGAAGCGCGTATATTCATATTCCTGGGCAAGCAGCAGATCGCATTTGGAGCGGCAAAGAATCTCGCGGAAGGCTGAAAGCGGTGTTGCAGACCAGCGTCGCAGGCTATGGGCGGCAGGAGAATGGCCCTGGCGTGGCCGCTTTGCCGGTGCGACCCAGATCGGCGTGCCCGTGCCGGAATGCTCATAGCACTCAATCCTGTTCACTCGCTCCGATGCACAGACGATGATCGGCTTGTGGCCGGCCGAACCCAGTGCCGCCGCATAGCCGAACAGCCAGCCTCCCGTCATCCGCTCGGCGAAATCCTGAAGTTCAAGCCCGATCGGATCGAGAAATTCTTCGATCACGTCTCCCCAAGGGAAAAGCGCGATCACCTTTGATGTCTGGTCACCTCTCATTTGCGCCAGGCAAAAGCCGTCTCGGTGCCACGCGTGGATGGCCGGTGTATCAAGTAACCGAGGAAGGTCACGGGCGCGGCCAGCGCATAGAGGACCTTGCGACGACGGCGTCCGATGCGGGAAAACGAAACGTCGTGGAAAAACGCGGTGGCGGCGTTGATGAAGGTAGCGCGCCGTTCCGGGCGTCTGTCGAAAAGGGCCGCGAGTTCCGGGTCCCGGTATCCCCGCCTGACATGGCCCCATTCTCGCATCAGTTCGCTTTCATTAGGGCAATGGCGTTTCATGACGCTGAAATAGGGATAATGCCAGTTGATCTCGGGGGTGGAGATGAGGACATATCCGCCCGGCCGTACCACCCGCAGCGCCTCCTGCGCTGCGCGGCGGTCGTCCTCGATGTGCTCCAGCACGTCGAACATGGTGACGATATCGAAACTGTCGTCATCCATTGGCAGCGAGCAGGCGTCGCCGCAAATGAAGGTCGATTTCGCCCAGGACGGCTGATGGTCGGCAAGGTCGGGGTCGATGTCGAGCGTGACGATTTCGGCCTGCGGATAAAGGATGCTGGCAAGACCGCTGCGACCGCCGCCGATTTCCAGCACCCGTCCGGTGCCTCCGGTTTCCACTGGCGCCACCCGATGGATGGCGCGCATCTTTTCGCGATAGAACAGACCATCCGTTAAGCCGTTCGGATAAGGGTTTCCGGACAGAAACTGGCCAAGCGCTGCTTTCTTGATCATCGCGATATTCCCTTTTCAGCCTTAGCAGCGGTCCCCATCGGGGTTCGCCGCATTCTCCAGCCGAAGCGCAGGAGAAACTGCAGGCCGGCGAGCCAGCCCTCGACTTCGGCCGCCAAAATTCCGAGCCTGCCCGGAGGCCCTTCGAAAAGCGCCTTGACGAAGGTCTTCGCAAAATAGACCGGCAGCTGCTTGCTGATGCGCACGATGTTTCCGCGATCGCCGAAATTGTCGTATTGCGTCACGAGGGCTGCGACATGGCCCTTCATATAGGCTTTGATCTGGCGCTTGAGGCCGGGCCAGTCGCTACGATGGTGGTGGAAGACAACGGCCCGGGGTTCGTAGAGGCATACGCCGCCGGTCGCCAACAGTCGGTACCAAAGCTCTGAATCCTCAGAGCATCCCGCCGCCCCCGCGCCAAGGCGTTCGTCGAAGAGGCCAACCCGCTCGAATACGCAGCGTCGAAAGGCCATGTTGGCACCGGCGCCGATCTTCCAGACATGGGCTCCGCTCGGCCGCGTCTCCTCAAAGAAACGCCTGTCGAAGGTGAGCGGCACAAAGGTGGAGCCAAAGCCGCCCATGGTGAACTGAAAGGAGCATTGCGCCGCCGTATCGAGACGCGCCGGCAGCACCAGACCGGTGAACGCGTCGACGACATTCCGTTCCGCAAAGGCACGCGCGATCTCCGCGGTCCAGCCCGGATGGGCTTCAACGTCGTCATCGGTGAAGGCGACGATATCAAACTGGCTGGTTTGAATCCCAGTGTTCCGGGCTCGGCTTAGACCGGCATGGGGCTCGTGGACATAGCGAAAATCGGGGAATTGCCTGCAGATGTCCCTGGCGTTCCCGTCTTCGGAATTGTCGACGATGACGACCTCGCCCGGAGCGCTGCGTTGCGCTGCGAGACTGGCCAGACATTTGCTCAGGGCCGAACCACGATCACGGGTGCAGACAATCACTGAGACATCTCGCGCCGAAGCCGAGGATGGAATTGCGATCGCATCGAGCGTCTCTACCAGATTTTCCGATTCAAGCGCGGTCTCCAGCGAGAGCGCGGGCTTGGGCTGTCCCTCGTAGGTGGCACGCAACGGCGCGCCCAGCCCGACGCTGCGCGCTTGGAGTTGTGCGGCCGCATGTTCGGCAGCAAGCTGGCGCAATTGAGAGGCACCGTGAGGTAGCTCGTCCTCCAGGGACGCCCGTGCCCCGAGCGGCAGGTCCTTCCACCAGAAGATAGACAATGCGGGCGTGCGAGCGCCGCCGATATCCGCCGCAGCAAGATCGACATGCCTCACCTCAAAACGTTCCGTCGTCATGAATTGCGCTCCCGGATCGACCTGATACGGGCGCGCGAGCGATCGTATTCACCGGCAAGGCCGTAGATTCCGCCCCACAGCTCCGCGATACCGAAACGCAGCTCATGCCCACGCAGCCGCCGCGCAGCGCGGGCAAGCGCCTTCAACTGGTCGAAGAACCACCAGCGGACCATGGCGCGATGGCGCGCTCGCATCACGCGATCGGTGCGATAGCTCTTGACGAGAAAGGCCATCATGCCAAGACCCCAGCTCCAGTATTGCCGCCTGAGCTGCGGAATGGTTTCGCGGTGCTCGTGATAAACCGCATATTCCGGCTCATAGATCATCGGGCGTCCGGAGCGCAGGACGCGGTAAAAGATATCGAGATCCCCGCCTCCGGGCAGCGGCGCGCCCGTATCGAGCGCCTCGTCGAAGCCGCCGAGCTCGATCAGCAATGCGCGATCGAAGGCCATGTTGCAGCCGGCGCCGAGAACGCCGGCGCCGACGGGATGGAGCGGATTGTCAAAGCGCGCCTTGTGAAACTCCCGTCGCGTAAAGCCGCGACCGAACCCTCCGCGTCGCTCGAAAAAGATCTGCGCCTCGGTGTCGAGACGAAACGGCAGCACGAGGCCGGTGAAACCGCCGACGCCAGGGTTGTCGCGGCACGCCTTGGCAAGGCCTGCAAGCCAATTGCGGTCCACCACGACATCATCGTCCAGATAGGCGATAATATCGCCCCAACCCGCATGAAGGGCGGCGTTTCGTGCGAAATCCAGCCCAGCCTTCGGTTCGAAAACGTAGCGGATATCGCGGAAACTCTCGACGGCTTCGCGCGTGGCCGCATCCACCGAGGCATTGTCGACCACGATGATTTCGACGAACTGGAAGGGAGATTCATCCCGAACCTGATCGAGCGACCGCAGCAACCGGGAGAGGCGCTGCGCACGATCCTTGGTGCAGATCGCGATGCTGAGACTGGGCAGCGTCGTCTCGCTCGCCGGCAAGCGCGCCCTCAGCTCCTCCTCCAGCTTCGCGACGAGGATGCGTTCCGCAAATCGCTCATCAGCAAGGGATTTCAAGCTCTCGGCTGGCAGCATGGAGCCGGCGGGTCGCTCGATCATTTCAAATGCGATCAGCCGGCCCTGCCATCGCGCGATCAAGCCGACACCGGTCTGCTCAGCCGAGAGTTCGATCGGCGCCAGGGGCTTCGACAACTCGATATCAATAAGCTTGTAACTCATCACCCAACTCCCGCCCGCCGCGGCGGCCGTGCTGAAATTCGTGTAGCCTGGAAAAATGTCCCTGCCGCTTGAAGAGTTCTTCCGGCGAACCAGCCTCGACCACACGGCCCTTCGTCATGACGATGATCTGATCGGCGGCCAGAACGGTCGAGAGCCGGTGAGCGATCACGACAACGGTGCGGTTGTGTGAGTACTCGTCGAGCGCCAGCTGAAACGCCTGTTCGGTTTCGGCGTCGAGCGCGTTCGTCGCCTCGTCCAGGAGCAGGATATCGGGATTTCGAAGGATCGTTCGCGCGAGCGCCACGCGCTGCCTCTGCCCGCCCGACAGGCGCATTCCCTGATCGCCGATCCGTGTGCCGTAGCCATCCGGAAGCAGGCGGATGAAATCATCCGCCTTGGCGATTTCGGCAGCTTTGCGGATCTCGGCCGGCCCGGCCTCCAGATCGCCATAGGCGATGTTGCCTGCAATCGTGTCGTTGAAGAGATGAACCTCCTGCGACATCAGCGACAGGCGTTTGCGCCAGCTTCGAAGATCGAATTCTGAAAGAGGCATACCGTCTGCCACGATCGCACCGGATGTCGGATCCATGAAGCGAAAGAGCAGCGCCATCACTGTGGATTTGCCGGCCCCTGACTCGCCGACGATCGCCGTGGTTTTGCCGGCAGGAATGCTGAAGGAGACATCTTCCAGCGCAAGCGGCTGAGCAGGCGCATAGCGGAAGGAGACATCGCGAAATTCGACGGCTTTCTTGAAGGCGGGCGCCTGCACGTGCCCCTGCGAGAGAAAAGGCTTCTCCGTCGTGCGGAGGAAGTCGTCGACATCGTCGATGCTGCCGGCGAGCCCATCGAGCGCGATCTTTGATTGCAGCAACTCGCGCGTTGGGCCTTGCAGACGATATAGCAGCGAGAGAAACGCGGCCAGTGCCGCAATGCCCAATCCTACCGATTGAGCGACAAGAACGAGCGCACCGATCAGGATCGTAATCGAGATTTCCGAGACAGGTCCCGGTGTCGCCCACAGCATATCGAGCTTCAGAAGGCGTCGCCGCACATTGTCGGAAGTCTCCCGGAAGCGGTTGCGTTCGTAGTCCTCCTGGGCGAAGGCGCGGATCAATTGCAGCGCGTTGATGCTCTCCCACATCCTCAGGCCGAACTGCTTGTTTTCCTCGACAACGGCCTTGCCGGTCTCGTCCGCGCGCCGAGTGGCCAGGCGAATGGCCATGGCGCCCATGAGCAGGAATATCGTCGAGAAGAAGGTCAGACGGATGGAAATCAGCAGCATCAGCAGCATGAAGACGGCGAAGGTGCAGAAGCAGATCATCAAACGATAAGCAAGGCTTAGGGCCTGACTGACTTTCCAGGTGTTGTTGGCGATCGTCGTGACGATATCGGAGCGTTTGTTTTCCACCCGGTAGTCGATGCACGAGCTTATCGTCTGATCGAAGACCCTTGCTCTTAGCCGATGCGCAACGAGACCGTCGATATACCGGGTCACCCAGATATTGACGAGATGGACGGCGTTCTTCAGAAGAATGCTGACGCACAGCACGCCCACCAGGAATGCCGTCAAGTGGCTTTGTGGAACGGGCGCGAGCAGCCGGTCGAAAATTCGCTGCCATTCTCCCTGCTGCGCCGCTACGGCGCCGAGACTCTGAATGAGGGGAATGAAGAGAAAGAGGCCTGCACCCTCTAGAACCGCGGCGGCAAGGCCGAGCCCGATGATGGTCGGTCCTGCCCAGGCAGGCGCCTCCGCCAGACGGAAGAGCCGTTGCAGCCGCGTGAGAAACGAACCGCCCGGCCTCACGGGATCGTCTCCATATAGAGCGGCCGCAACTCCGCG
The DNA here is from genome assembly GCF_020871915.1 of Rhizobium sp. AB2/73. Taxonomy (NCBI): domain Bacteria; kingdom Pseudomonadati; phylum Pseudomonadota; class Alphaproteobacteria; order Hyphomicrobiales; family Rhizobiaceae; genus Rhizobium; species Rhizobium sp. AB2/73. Next base: position 550,895 of record NZ_CP067073.1, read on the forward strand.
TTTCTTTGCAATCCCCTCAGCCGAACCTTGAGCCAATCGGGAACCAGCCTGGCACGGCAATATACGTCGAATATGTTTGGCAGGCTCGAAATCGCCTGACGTGGCTCCAATGCCAGAAATCGCCGCAGCAGATCACAACCATCGAAAAAGCGACCGCTGACAAAAGCTCTGACGACCAGCCAATGGATCATATCGACCAGATGGGCATCGAGATCGCTGCCATACTGAGGATATTTTTCACGATACTCGGCGAGGACGATTTCGCATGAAGAGAGCATCCGCCTGACGTCGCTCGACATGTTCGTGTTCGTCATGCGGTAGCCGATCAAGTGCTGCTGTATGACGCGGAATTCGTAATTCTCCGCAATTCTGAGGCAGATCAGAAGATCCTCGCAACCCTGCGCGTTGCGTGCCCTTAAGGATGGGTCGAACTGCCCGGCGCCCTCGAAGGCGGAACGACGCATGAGCATCGAACTGCCGTTGCCGACGAAATTGTTTCTGCACATGCGCTGAAGCACATATCCTTCATGGCTTGGCCGGTTATGCAGCGAAAACACGCGGCTATGTTCGTCAATGAGCGCATACCAGCAATAGGCCAATCCCACCGACGGCCCGCCCATGTCAAGCGCTTGCCACTGAAGGGCGATCTTTGACGGAGCCCATAAATCGTCGGCATCGATAAATGCGAGAAATTCGGCGTCGGTCGCGGCCGCACCGTTGTTACGCGCGACGGCGACACCGCTATTGGCCTGCCGAAGAATCCGGATTCGTGGATCCTGCCTCGCGTATTCAGCCACGATCGATAATGATCGATCCGAAGATCCATCATCGACAATGATGATATCGAGCTCCTGATGCGTCTGGCGACAGATGCTGGCCAGGGTCGCACCGATCGTTCGTTCGGCGTTGAACATCGGTACGACAACCGCAACCGTGGTCCTTCGCTTAGCTTCCACAGCCATTGCCGCCCTTGGCGACGAAGCCGATGATACAGCCACCGACGGAAGCATTGGTGAATGCCGGGGCTGGGATGCCGCTTTCACGCGCGCCGTCCATATTCATCGATCTCTCCGCATGCACTACGACAGCGGCCGAATATCCCGCCGCTTCCCTCGCGGGAAACAACTGGCGCAAAGGCCGGGGCAATCCATGGCATTAGGACTAAAGATTGCGTCCTTGGTCCTAGGTCCAATCACAAACCGGACTTTAGTCTGATGTAGATGGCTTTGTTGCCAAAATCAGCGGAACGATTGCCGGTTGCAATAGTTTTCAGCGGGATTTTTTACGGGCACTTCCAGCTGATCTCACCGCGGGGCGGTGACTTTGCGGGCATATACATCGCCGCCGCCTACCATATTTCGATTCGGCGCTGATCCATTCAATGCGAAACGCCGGCGGACGCCAACCGGAGGCGCCAGCAATTTCAACACATCGGCGCGCACGTGGCTTGCATATGTAACGGGGTCGCGACGACGGCGCGTAGATCGATCGGACAACGACTGGGCTTGATGCGTGATCCTATCCGACCACCTCCACCATCTGCAAGACATCTCGCCTTCGTCCAAAGATCATTCGTTCAGACGGCCAGCCAATCGCTTCATCAAATCCATTCGTTCATGAAAAATCGCCACGATCAGTGCAGGTGCATCTTCGCGAAGCAGACAAAAGACATAGTGGTGTTCACATCGCGCCATTCGCAATGCCGGATAAAGCGCCCTCATATCCTTAAAAGGACCCTTACCCTCGGCAAGATTTGCAAAACCTCGCTCCAAAGCCGAGATGTACCAGCGCACCTGAGCTGCACCCCATTGCGCATGCGTGTAGCGGATTACAGAGCGCAAATCCGATTCTGCATCCGCGGTAAGAATGTAAGCCGTCAAGCACGATCCTCGGCAATTTCTTCATCGAGGATGTCACCGACGGTTTTAGTCGACAGTTTTCCGGCGAGCCCATCATTGATGCGCGTATTCATCAACATCTTTAACTCCTCCCAGGCTCGATCTCCATCTATATCCCCGGGAAAGAGACGCTCAAGTGCATATTGTTTGATTGTCTTACCCTGCAAAGCGGCCATCGCCTTTAGGCTTTGATGTTGCTGGTCTGTCATGTCGATCGTTAAACGGCTCATCTAGCGTGCTCCTGAACTGGAAAGACCCACATTAGCACATATGTGGGTACGTGACCACTGCCGCGAGGCTTATTGAAAAGCACGGCGGCCGCTCCCAAGCGCTACAACCACTCCTAGAATAGGAGAATTGCCTATTCGTAACGGCGAGCAAATGATGGTACTTCGCTTGAAAAATAGCCTTGCAGCGGTTGCCTGCGCTCACCTCCGCTATACCTTGTCGATAAATATGGACGTCTGTCGTCATGGAGGAGAGCATCGTCATGCCAGCTAAGCAATGGCTGATCGGTTTTGCAGATCAATCGAAGCGGCAATGCCACGAGCAACTCCAGCGGACAATCGATGCGGCCGTGCAGGATCTCCTGCAAGATGGATCGGAGCCTCAGTGCATAGCGGAAGCTCTGCTTGAAATCGCCGACAACTATTTCGATACGGTCATCGGTGACATGGAGATGACGCCTTCGACACCATTACATTGATCTGGTGCATTGATCTGGCATCGGCCGCTTCGGGTGGCGCTACAGATTGTTGGCCCGCGGATTTTGTCCCACCACCTGCTCTGCGTCGACCGGTACCTCGACCAGGATGGATGGGCGGCCAGGGCCGTAGCTTTCGCGCATGATCTCGGCCAGGTTGCTAAGATCCGGCGCCAGCTTGCGGCTTTCCCAGCCGCATGCGCGCGCCATCGATCCAAAGTCGATGCGGTGCAGATCGCTATGGTAACGATCGGACGAATAGCCTGGAATGACCACGGGCAGGCCCTGCACCATGATGCCAAGCGCGCCGTTGTCCAGTACGAACAGGACGAGCCCCAAGGATCGCGCTTCGGCCAGGCAACCGGCAATCAACCGGAAGCAGCCATCACCCGTAAAAGCGAACACCGTCGCGTCCGGTTTCGCGAGCTTTGCGCCGATTGCCGCGCCGAATGCTCCGCCCATTGCCGAACCGCGATAGAGCGAATGGAAGCGGACGTCCGAATGCGGGCGCTGCGTGACATACTGACGATCTTTGTAGGCAAGGCACACGTCATCGAATGCGACGCTTCCCGGCCGCCAATGACGATCGAGCTCCTGATAAAATCGGGCGATATCGATTGTGCCAGGACGCGGCGGCATGATCTCGCGATCATTAAGATCGGCCACGAAAGCCGGTGCCGGAGGGCGCGGCAGCTGAAGGCCCTCGAGCCGACCGATCGCTTCGCTCAGGACCTGATCGATCGGTCCTCGAACATCGAAATATTCGCCGCGCACACGATGCCGAAACTCGCCCCCAACGCTGCCATAAGGGGCGGCCAGATTGGTGAAATTCCATGTCGTATGAGCAGGTATGTCCGAAAAATTAAGCGTATATTCGTCAGGGCAAAATCCGAGAGTGATGACAATATCGTCAGGGCCAAGGCTTCTCCAGAGCTGCATTGCGCGATCGTTACCGCCAAATCCCAGATAGCCGAAACCGAAGACATTGTTGCGCGCCACCGCATTCGCCCCGTTTATGCTCCAGACGATCGGTGCCTGTAATGCCTTGCATAAACGTGTGGTGAGAACAGGCATATACGGGTATATGGCGGCCTCTTCCCCCGCCAGCACGATCACCCGACGTCCAGCCGATTGCCGCGGGAATTCGGCCAGAAAATGAGCGAGCGCCCCGTGGTCGATCTTGTTCGGTTTATGGGCGTAATCGCCACGCCAAGGCGCATGGACGGGCTCAGGCACCATTTTTCCAAGTGCCTCCGGCGGCATGAGAAGTGCTATAGGCGAGCCCTGATCGAGGTGCTTGCGGGCCTGCTCGAGTTGCTCCCCGATACGTTCTGGATCATTCAGGACGAATGTGCCTGATGGCAGCTCGGCCTTCAGCTGAGCCACGACGTCGGCGCCTTCCGGGCTCGTATCTTGCAGCGGCGCTCGGTATCGCGTATCCGCGGGGCTAAGAGGAATGAGGTAGATCGCGGGAATATTGTGCAATTTCGCATCGCTCAGGCCGCAGGTCAGCAGCCGCGTTGCGGCTCCCGTCGTCGCAATAGCCGCGCCGATTTTCCCGCTCGCCAGATAGTATCCCAACGGAATAAAGCCGGCGACATACTCTCCGATATTGAAGAAAACCGGGAACTCGGCACCGTCGTTGGCGGAGACCATCGGCTCGATGTGTTTGAGCAAATGGATGACCCCTCCTCCCGTGACGCCGGCATAGTGACGCACATTCCAGCTCGCGAGCGTATCGATCAGGAATTCATATCCTGTTTTTGGCACTGTTCTCGGCTTGGCTATCCGAATGTCGCCCGCCGTTTCGACTGAAAGATCCACCGTCATTTTCTCGCCTCTCCGCTGTGACCATCGTTCCCGAATGCTGCAAACTATTGACGCGCGGTTCCCGGGCCGGCCGAGGTCCGCAGCAAGCGCGGTTCCGGCACATGGCCGATCCCGATTAGACGTTCTGGAAGCAGAACTAGGCGATGTGGCTTTCCAAGGAGAGGGCTTCCATACCGACAACCGTCGCCAGAAGATCCTCATCGCAAAGCGATGCCTTTTGATCGGCGATATCCTTGAAACGGGAGAAAGCGCGATCGAGATCGGCATCGGAACCGAACTCGACCCCCAGCGAGCGCATGCACATGCGAAAACCGTTGCGGCCCGAATTCTTACCTAGCACCAGCCGATACTCGTCGGCACCGACCTCCGCCGCCGTCATGATCTGATAGGTCAGCGGGTTCTTCAGCATGCCATCCTGGTGAATGCCGGACTGATGCGAGAAGGCATTCCTGCCGACGATCGCTTTGTTAGGCTGCACAACGAAACCCGTGATCTCCGAGACGAGCCTGGATGCGGCCGTCAAACGACGGGTTTCAACGGAGGTTTGGCATCGGAAAAAATCCTCGCGTGTATGCAGCGCCATGACGATCTCCTCAAGCGACGCATTGCCCGCTCGCTCACCGATACCGTTGATCGTGCATTCGATCTGACGCGCGCCCTGCCGGGTCGCTTCGAGCGAGTTGGAAACAGCCATGCCCAGATCATTGTGACAATGCGCGGAGAACACGGCCTTGTCAGCGTTGGGCACGACATCGCGCAGATAGGTGAATAGCTTGCCGTATTCGTAAGGCGTGGCGTAGCCGACCGTATCAGGCAGACTGACCGTGGTTGCGCCGGCTTTGATCACCTGTTCCACGAAACGGGCAAGAAATTCAGGCTCCGATCGGCTCGCGTCCTCGCAGGAAAATTCGATATTCTCGGAATAACGTCGCGCGTGAGCCACCGCGCGAACGGCATGTTCGAGCACGTTTTCCGGAGTCATTTGCAACTTATATTTCATGTGAATGGGCGAGGTCGCCAGCACGATATGGATACGGGACGATGCCGCACCGGAAACAGCCTCCGCCGTCAGATCGATATCGCGCTCGACCGCGCGGCTCAGGCTGCAAATCGTGCTGTCCTTCACGACACTCGCCACGGCCTTGATGGCATCGAACTCGCCTGGACTGGAGACGGCAAAGCCGGCCTCGATCACGTCGACTTTCAGCCCTTCGAGCATAAGCGCGATCTCGACCTTTTCCCCGGCGTCGAGGTTGATGCCGGGGCTTTGCTCGCCGTCACGCAAAGTGGTGTCAAAGATTATGATCTTTTCAGTGTTCATGCGACTCTCCCGATCAATTGAAGCATCGGCTTTGCCGAATTCCTAAGGCTGGCTTTATGGCACTACACACAAGTCATGGATGATCGATGCCTCGGGCGCGTTTCATGCCTGCGGCGAAAATCCATCATCGGATGCAAGTCTCGTCAGATCTGATCCTGATCGCCTCTGGCGTTGCCGGCATGCTGGAAACCGGATAAAGCGCTTCACGCTTTGATCGGTATCCCCGCCTGCGCCGTCGGCGAAATTTCGCAATTCTTGGTGTACGCGTCCCATCCAGATGTCTGGCTTTCGATCTGCTGTGATATCCGTGTCCCCGGGCAGCATCGGCTTCGGAGCGGGATGCGGTCCAGCATGCGTGTGATCGGAGGGGAGCTCCGTCCCCGCACGGGCGCGGCGGGCATTTGGCCGTTGCGGAATAGTCCAGGCCACCTCTATTTTCGGAGCAAAAATTTCAAAACCTGAGAATTGAATATCCATAGCGCACCGAATGGTTACCATGGCGAGGATGGCTGCATTCGAGGCGGCGGTATTTTAGAAAACTATGGACTATTCTTAGGAAACTACGGCTTTTTGCTTAGTGATCGACACGTGTCGCCACTTTGCCACACTTGTTTCTGCCAGCTGGCATTTCAATGATATGACGACGGTTGGCACCTACCCCGGCAGCTCTTCGGCAGCATCCCACACGTCGACGATTGCCGGCACCCGCGCGACTATTCGCGGATCTTGTTCATGGCCGTCCACCCCCCTCGTGCGCGCGCAAGGTACTTTCGCCAGTTTCCATGCTAGGCTGCCCATTGATTTGGACCGGAGCACCAAATTCGGTCGACGATCTTCTCAAATGTTGCCGTTCGGAGGGCCTTGCGAAGTGACGCAGACGCGGGAGTTGGTCGACTGGATCATAGCCATGGGCCTAACCAGCGACAGCATCGAAGAGATCCTGACCGGAGTTTCAGAACGGCTGACCAGGCTCGGCTACCCACTCGTTAGGGCGTCCATAGCCATGCCGTCCATCGATCCACTTCAAAAGGGCTCTTCTATTTCCTGGTCGCGGTCGTCGAGCATCTCTCTCGAAATACAAGAGCACGGCGAAGCGGGTGACGCGATGTTTCGCCGCTCGCCTATTTCGTATCTTCTTTCACGAGAGCTCGATGTTGGGCGCTGGAGACTGCCGCCCGGCGGTGACGCGGCCGGGTTCCCGCTGCTAAACGAACTCTCCGATCTTGGGGCAACCGATTACCTGGTAAAACTTGCCCGGTTTCCTGGGGGAACCGCGCTGGCCGGTATCGGCTTCTCCTTGGCCGTCGATAACCCGGAGGGGTTCTCCGACGGCCAGATTGCCGCCCTGGATGAATTTCTACCGGCTCTCGCCCTCGCATGTTGCCGTATCGCGGCGATGCGTGTGGCGACAGACATGCTCGCCGTTTATACCGGAGCCCGCACGAGCGGCCGCATTCTCAGCGGCCAGACACGGCGTGGCAATGGTGATGCCATCCATGCCGCCATCCTGCTTGCGGACCTGAAGAATTTCACGGCGCTAAACGAAGGTTTTCCGCCCGAGCGTATCGTCGGTTGGCTGAACGAGCATTTCGACGCGATCGGAGGGCCAGTCGAGCAATTCGGCGGCGAGATCCTCAAATTCATGGGCGATAGCCTACTTGCAATCTTCCCGACAGATATCGAAGATCCGGCCAACGCGTGTGAAAGGGCCCTGTCCGCGGCGAAGATGGCAATCGAGGCGAATGCGGCGGTCAACCGGGCACGCATGGTTTCCGAGGAACCACGGCTCCTCGTCGATATCGTTCTGCATATCGGAGACGTATTCTACGGAAACGTCGGAGCTGCCCGCAGACTTGATTTCACGGCAATCGGCAGAGCTGTCAACGAGGCGGCGCGGATGGAAAAGTTGTGCGATACGGTCCAACGCAGCGTGTTGGCCTCCGAACTATTCGCTTCGCAGGTCCAAGACGGATTTGAACGGCTCGGGATTTTCACGCTGAAGGGTGTGAGCCAGCCCGCCGCGGTTTACGGTCTGCCGGATGAGCCAAACTGTTGACTATCACCTTGATGCGCCCTTTCTGTCGCGTCCGCACGTTTCCCTACCAACGCTTCGAGCGCGATCTTAAGCTACTGCGAATTAGTTCCGCCGGGCGAGCCTTCTTCGCATATCACTTTTCCACCGTCCTGGCTCCGCATACCGGTTTGGCCCACTTGCTGCTTGGTATCCGGCGAAAAACCAGCGAGCAACTGCGCAAGTCGTTCTTTCGACATCGGCGGGGCGGATAAGCGCATGACAAGCCTCCTTTTTGGTGTCGTGATCGTGCCAATCCATGCTCATGGGAGCAACGGTGACGCGGGATCATCCCCAAATAATTTCAGCTGGAAGTATTTTCAGCCAATCTGAACAGCGTGCGGATTCAGGAGCAACCCGGTTCTGGTTGCAAAATGAGTGGCTTCCGTATGCCGATCCGCTCAATGCTCAGGCCGGAGTCGCCCCGTGAAACGGCGATCGCGCTCGGCCTCGAGCCAATAGTCAACCGGCTCCTTGCTCCGCGTCATTCACCGCCAATCTGGCGAGAGCAAGCGCCGCCTCTCGCGTTTTGGCGGCGGCGATAAAGCGGCCGTTGTGGCAGAAACTGGCGCCCTCAATACCGGTCGCCATTTCCAGGTCGCGCCCGCTCAACCCGGCCCAGCCCGCCGGAAGATCGGCTCGCAGTTCAAATCCTTCCTCCGCGCGTCGAATTCCCGTCAGGCACCAGTCGGCCTCGCGCGGATGGACCACGAACAGGAGATGATCGGCACCCGCCTTCACGATCGCCGAACGAAACGGCATGCCCATCGGCAGTTCGAGAACACGGCTCTCGCCGGCGGACGCAATCGCCTGCAGCACCAGAGTTTCGGCACGCTGTTTCGCATGGAGTCCGGCAATCTTCGCTTCGACGAAATTGCGGGCGATCGCAATGGCGGCGTGGAATGCCCGATCAGTCGCCTCCGGGTCCGCGTCGTCGAAGACGGGCTTCAATGTTTCGAGCAACGACGGCAGGGTCAACCCAGCCAGCAGGCCGGCACTATCCGGGCTGAGCGCACCATTGTCAACCAAGTCGATCGGCAGGACGAAGCCGGCATCGAAAGCCGCATGCACGGTTTCGACAAAGCCGCTTGGGACCAAAAGGGCTGTCAGGTAGTCGCGACCGAAATGTTTCCAGATCAACCCGAACGAGCTGAAGGGCTGACCATCGTCGCGCCGCGGTGCGCCGCGCTGGTGATGATCGAAAATCCCGGCAGTCGCATCATAAGCGCCGCCGACATCATAGACAATGCGATCGACACCGGGTGTGATCCATTCTGGCGCCCTGCTGCGAACCAGGCGCGCATCAGGGAAAAGCCGCGTGAGAATGACGCTGGACAATAGTTCGTCGGCATGGAAGCCGCCGGAATGGGTGACGAGGAAATTGGGAGCCATACGGCCGGGACCTTACTATTCGCGAATTGGACGGACAGGCAGATAACCAGATTTGCGCGTCATCTCAACCGGCAAAGCGATTAGGGGATCCAATAATTGCATGGCCGCATTCGGCGCGGGAATGGTGCGATGCTCGGCGAAAAGATTCCCATTACTCCATGGCACCCGAGCGCGCGACCGATCTCCTCAATCGAGAGCAAGGTGGTTTTACTTCGTCGCTCCAGCCGTCAGGCCTGTGATGAGTTTCCGTTGGAAGAACATATAGGCAAGAATGAGTGGTCCGATGACGATGACAGCGCCCGCCGTCAACACGGGCGTATTGACCGTATAACGTCCCTGGAAAAATAACATACCAATTGGCAGAGTGCGACAGTTATCGTCATTGACAAGAACAAGCGGAATAAGAAACTCATTCCATGCCCAAATAAACAGGAACAATGCCAGCGTAGACATCGACGGCAGCATCAAAGGTACGATAACTTTTGAAAGAATGTATCTTCTGGATGCCCCATCGAGAACTGCTGCTTCTATGATTTCCGATGGTAGCTGTTGCATCGCGCTGGCCATGAACATGGTGGCAAAAGGCAGAGACATGGCAATTTGGGGAAGGATCAGCGCAGCATACGTATTTATGAGGCCGACATAGCGCATTTCATAGTAGAGTGGTATAATGAAGGCTTCGGTCGGCACCATCATGCCAACAGTTAAAAGGACGAAAATGGTTCGCCTGAACGGAAAGGTCAGGAACGCGAATCCGAATCCCGTCAACGTGCCAAGTATGATGCTAACCACGGCAACGGGGAAAACAATCATGACGGAGTTCAGGAAATAGACATTAAACCGGCCATCGATCCAAGCATTTGCATAGTTCTCGAAATGCGGATAGGCTGGCAATACGAATGCGCCTTGTATCAGATCGGCGCGGCTCTTCAGAGACGTAAGTATCAGAAGGGTGAAGGGAACAATCGCCAAGACCGCGAACAACCAAAGAATGATACGTGAGGGTAGCACCGCGCCTAGCGCATGAAAATCTCTGCTCACGTTGCACTCCCGTCATTCACAGGTCGCACCAGTCGGTGAACGGCATAGTTGATAATAAAGACGAGAATCGCACCGATGATGGCAACGGCTGAAGCATATCCATAACGGTTCAGTTGAAAGCCAAGCTCATATATATATTCCGTCGTTCGGACCATACTTGCAAAAGACCCCATTTCCCGCGCGGATATCGCCAAGCAAACGCGATTGTCCAAGCAAACGATTTCCGACGTCGTTCGCAATCTCGAAAATAATGGTTGGTTGAAGCCGATTGGATACACCGATGGGCGCCTGGGGAGAACCGCAATAACCTACGAGCTCGATGCAAGTGCCGGTTTCGCTGCATCGATCGATCTAGGCGGAACCAAAATCGCGGCCGTCCCGCCGTGGGTAGCGCGGCGATGGTGCGGCGCTATTCCGGATATGGCGGGCAGAGCGACGCAACAGTCGCGGATCTTTTTTCGGCTCTGGTGGCTGGCGAGCCGGCCGCTGTTGCGGTGATTGAGGAAACTTCACGATCGATTGCGCTTGCCATTGCCGCGATCGGTGCCACCCTCGATCCGGAACCGGTGATCATGGGCGGCAGTATCGGCGCGCGCCCCGAACTTGTTGAAGCCATTCGCAGGTATTTGCCACGTTGTACGCCTTACCCACCTCGCATCGAGATCAGTCAGCTTGGCAATCGGGCGGCTCTGGTCGGCGGCATCGGCATCGCAGTCGAGCACATGCACCAGGAGCTGTTCGGTGTTGATTTGCAAGATTCATGAGATGGGCATCGTATCGCGCAAGCGAGTTGCTTGAAGACAAATTCAACAGGCAGAATTTAAAGATAGCAGGCTGCCGGACAACTGGCCTCAAGGAGTATATGAACAATCGGGAATGCGCGGCAGGTGCCCGACTTGCGTGAATGGAACGCGGCCATTCCACAAGCAATTCGTCTGGAGCGATGACCTTGCCGACGGCGAAGTAACCACGATGCCCTTCGTCCGTCGGCGCATGAGCGACAGTGCGATCCAGTGCACCGATTGCGGCCGCGATCTGCTCCTCGACGTTGCGCAGCAAATCGCGGACCTCATTCAGTTTCACTACCTTCTCTTCCTTCGCCCACGGTACCCGTCAGCGCATCCGCTCCAGAGCTGCTTACACCTCGAGAGCTGGCGCCTATATCAGGCTGCCGCTGTTAACCGCTGCGCAACTTGTGCCACCCGCTCTCCGTACATGCGGGCGGTTTCGAGATCGCCGCTCGACATTTCACTTGGGGCTGCGTCGGCATCGGACTGCGCCATGGGCGCGATATATGACCCCATCCTGTTCGCATCGTCTCGTTTCGACGCCTTCACATTTGCCGGTTTCATCCCCAGACTGACCCAAAGACCGCCGTGCTGTCCCGCCAGAAGCACGAAGTATTCGAGGGTGTTGAGCTTGTCGCCGTTCAAACTGGCGCTGTTGGTGAAGCCCCCGAATACCTTGTCCCGCCATTTGTTGGCAAACCAGGCCTTCGACGACGTATCGGCAAACTTCTTAAACTGCCAGCTCGGGCCGCCCATGTAGGTTGGCGACCCGAAAATGATGGCGTCCGCGGCATCCAACGCGGCCCATCCGTCATCTGAAAGATTGCCATCGGCGTCAATGACGTAAAGCACGCCTCCTGCCCCTTCCGCGACGGCCTGAGCCATCCGTTGGGTGTGACCGTAACCGGAGTGATAGACGACGACTATATTGGCTTTGCGATGTGACATGATGGTTTGGCCTCCTTGGGGCCGTTGCTTTACACCGTCCGAAGGCGATTTCGCTCCGTACGGCGCTTTCCTTCGGAAGGGTTGATGGCGGCAGTTCGCGTGACGTCCAGCGTCTAGCGACAGATGGTTTTAGCCAGCCAGCTGTGCGGAAGTTCTCGGGGCGATGAGCTTATCTGCTGCGAGATGCTCAAACATGACCGCTGACACCGGCCAGTACCAGCAACAACAGGACCACCACAGGCGGCGGGAGTTCTCTATAGTTCCGGATACGGGCAATGGCCGCAATTGCAGCGAGCATGATGCAAGCGCCCAATGCCACTCCGATGTATCGGATACCGGCTGTTACCAAAAACACCGCCGTCAAGAGCTCAAGCGCAGCCGTAACCCAGCACCACCAGGACGGAAATCCGAGCTGTACAAAGCCCGCGCGGATTTTTTGGTGGCCACTCATGTTGACGATGGCGCCAGTGAGAAACGCCCCCGCGGAGAGCCAGATCAGAACGATATCGAGCAGGGTGGCGCCTGTGAAAATTTGAACTGGAAGATTCATCGATATTCTCTTTTGTGCAGACGCCATATCGGCGCGACTTATCATAGCTATAGTATATATTCTAGCATTGCTAGTTTGTCAATCGACATTCTTTTTGATAGCTTCGCGGTAGAGAAATCGCGAACGACGACGGGAGCCAACATGGGCATCAGCGAACGCAAGATCCGGGAAAAGGACGAACGACGCCGTAGGATCGTAGCCGCTGCGAGGACGATCGCGGAACGCGACGGCTGGGCTTCGGTCACGATCCGGCGTCTTGCCGACGAGATAGAATACAGCCAGCCCGTTCTCTATTCGCATTTCCAAAATCGCGACGAAATCGTCGGTGCGGTCGCGCTTGAGGGCTTTAGTGAGTTGGCGACAATACTGCGTGCCGCGATCCGGCCATCGTCCACGCCGGGAGAGTTGGTGGAAAGTGTCGCGACCGCCTATCTCGATTTCGCCTTCGCCCGGCCTGCAATGTACGAGGCGATGTTTATCCTTCCGACCGGTCTCCGCTTCGCCAAATCCGACACGCCAGCACAGCTCCGTGAGGGTTTTGGAGCCATGGCGACCGTGATCACGCCATTCTTCAAGGATGGGGATACCGCTACCGAGACTTTCTGGGCGGCGCTCCACGGATTGGCGGAACTCGAGCGCCACGGCAGAATAAGACCCGCTTTTCGGTCTCACCGCGTCACCCTCATCACGCAGATGATATCGGGTCGGATCTGAGAGATTCTGCCTTTAGGATTGTCGCAGGGCTTCAATGACAACCCTGAAGGCAGGCGAATTCCGTTTCCGACTGAAATAATCCTGCGGCCACGAAGATCGCGCGGGAGAAGTCCGAGGATCAGGCTTGCCGAGGCTCACCTAGCTGACGCCGTTGAACACCACCATCTTGTCGTCCGCCATCTCCTCCATCGTCCAGGGAATACCCCCGACACCATATCCCGACTGCCTGCGCCCGGCAAAAGGCATCCAGTCGGTTCGAAACGCCGTGTGGTCGTTGACGAGCACCGCGGATGCATCGAGATGCCTTGCCGCCTTGAGCGCGACGGCTATATCGGTGGAGAAGACGCTCGCCTGGAATGCGTAGGAGAGCGAGTTGGCAATACGGATCGCCTCGTCGATGTCGCTATAGCCATAGACACAGGTCAGCGGTCCGAACACCTCGAGCCGCGACACCTTGGCGTCCGCCGGCGGATCGAGCAGGACGGAGGGCAGAAGCGTGGTCTCGGACAGCCGCCCTCCCCCGAATTGCCTTGCTCCCGCATCGGTCGCTTCCTTGATCCAACTTGCGACACGTTCCGTCTCGCGCGGCAGGATCAGCGGCCCGACCTCCGTCTCCTTCAACGTAGGATCGCCGACACGCAGGCTTGCGACCTTGGCGGCAAGGGCGTCGGTGAAGTTGGCTAGGATGTCATCGTGCACGAAGAGGCGCTGCACCGACACGCAGACCTGCCCCGCGTGATAATATCCGCCTTTGACGATCGTCCCGACGATCGCGTCGATGCTGGCGCTGCGATCGACGATGACGGGGGCTGCTCCACCATGTTCCAGCGCACATCTCGTGCCCGGCGGCAGCTTGCTTTTCAGATACCAGCCGACCTTCGCCGAACCGATGAAGCTCAGGAAGCCGACGCGCTGATCCACGGCAAGGCTCTCGGCAAGCGCATTGTCCTCGGTGATGAAGGTCTGGCACCAGCGCTCGTCCAGTCCCGCCTCCCAGAACAGCTTGACGATCTCGATGCAGGAAATCGGGGTGGTTGCCGCCGGCTTGACGATGACGGGCAGCCAACGGCCACCGCGGGCGCAATCTGGTGGATGATGAGATTGAGGGGGTGGTTGAACGCCGATATCGCCGCCACGACGCCGATCGGCTCCTTTGTCGTGAAAGCCCATCGGTTGGTGCTGGCAGCTGTCAGGCCCATCGGGATTTCCTTGCCGCCAAAATTGCGCAGCTCGTCCGCCGCGTTGACGAGACCATCGATCCCGCGGGTGACCTCGACGATCGCATCCGTCAGCGGCTTGCCACCTTCGCGGGCGATCATGATGGCAAAGCGTTCACGGTTCTCCGAGAGAAGCTCGGACACCCTTCTGAGAATAGCCATCCTGCGATGCGTGGGCAGCCAGGCGCTACGATCGGCATAGGCTTTCGCGGCGACATCGAGCTTATGCTCGAGAACAGCGGCATCATCGGCCGGTATTTCGGCAATGAGCGCGCGATCGAATGCCTGATAGACCTTCAGCTTAGGCGTCATCTTGATCCTCCAGAATGGCGGGAAGCCGTTCGCGCAATTCCTTCACCAGCACACGTTCGTTTTCCGAATAATCGACCGGGACGTTGACGAGATGAACACCACCGCCGGAAAAAGCATCTTCAAGCGCCTGCTTGAACTGGCCGATGTCGTCGACCCTCGTTCCCTTGGCGCCATAAGATTGCGCATATCTAACGAAATCCGGGTTGCCGAACGTCATTCCGAAGTCTGGAAATTCGTCCACCGCCTGCTTCCAGCGGATCATGCCATAGGCGTCATCCTCGATGACGAGGATGACAAGGTTCAGTTTCAGCCGGACGGCCGTCTCAATCTCCTGCGAGTTCATCATGAAGCCGCCATCCCCGCAGACTGCCATGACACGCCGCTCGGGATAGAGCATCGAGGCGACCATGGCCGAAGGGAGCCCGGCACCCATTGTCGCGAGGGCGTTGTCGAGCAGCAGCGTGTTCGCCATGCGCGTCCGGTAGTTCCGGGCGAACCAGATCTTGTACATGCCGTTGTCGAGCGCGAGGATGCCGTCATGCGGCATGACTTCCCGGATGTCATGGACGAGCCGCTGCGGCGTGAACCGATCTTCCGTCGCACGATCCGCGATGCGCTCGAGGATCCGTCCCCTAAGATGAAGAAGGGCCTGCGCGTTCGGCAATTTACCCGCAAGGCGATCCGCCAGCGCCTTCAACGATGGGCCAATGTCGCCGATGACCTCCGACTGAGGAAAGTAGACCTGCTCGACGGTCGCGGGCTGATATCCGACATGGACGACATTCGGACCACCCTTGCCCATGATGAAGGGCGGCTTCTCGATCGTGTCATGGCCGATGGTGATAATGAGATCGGCCTGCTCGATCGCCTCGTGGACATAGTCCCGCTCCGACAGTGCGGCCGTGCCCATGTAGAGCTCGGTTCCGCCCGGGACCGTTCCCTTACCCATCTGGGTCGTGAAGAACGGGATGCCGGTGCGGATGACGAACTGCGCGATATCAGAGGTCGACCTGGGACGCGAAGCGGCTGCCCCGAGCATGAGCAGCGGGCGTTTTGCCGCGGTGATGAGGGTGGCCGCGCGATCAAGGGCCGCGTCACTTGCGATCGGCAGCTCCAGTTGATGCGGAGCGACGAGAGCGACCGGCGCGCATTCCTCGGCGGCGATGTCCTCCGGAAGCTCGAGATGGACCGGTCCCGGCCGCTCCTCCTGTGCGATCCGGAATGCCTCCCTGACCATCGTCGGAATCATCTGCGGCGAAACGATCTGCCTGGCAAGCTTGGTGAGCGGCTTCATCGACGCCACCACGTCTACCACCTGGAACCGGGCCTGCCGGGACGAAAGTATCCCTTTCTGGCCGGTGATCATCACCATTGGCATGGCGCCGAGCAACGCGTATGCCGCGCCCGTCGAAAGGTTCAAGGCGCCCGGCCCGAGCGTCGTCAGGCACACACCCGGCTTGCCGGTCAGGCGACCATAGGTCGCGGCCATGAACGCAGCCGCCTGCTCATGCCGGGTCAGCACCAGCTGAATGGACGATTTGCGGATAGACTCGACAACATCGAGATTTTCTTCGCCTGGAATACCGAAGATACGGTCGACACCCTCGTTTTCGAGTGCGGCCACCAGGAGATCGGAGCCTTTGGTCATGGATGGAGCTCGTGCTTGTTGGCAGATCGATTGATAGATGCTTCCAAAACTGGAAGATGGACCGCAAGAATAGATCCTTTTGCAGGCTAGTCCATCAGAGTTCTATCAGATTCCAGTTACCGCGGATGACCGGAGCTGCGCGCGAATGCTCGACGAAAGCAGGCAAAGCCGAGTCACAGAAGGAATGGCTATCGCTGATACAAGACTTCAAAGACGATCTGGCGCAAAAAACACGTTTGATCACAGGACCTGACGGGAGCCATTAGCAGATGTGCTTGATCTGACAGCAGTTGCCCGCTAGGTTGCCGCCGCGATCAACTGCAAAGACATGGGGATTTCATGCCAACTGGCACGGTTAAGTTTTTCAACACCGACAAGGGCTTTGGCTTCATTACGCCGGAAAGCGGAGGACCTGACGTTTTCGTTCACGTCTCCGCCCTGCAATACGGCAATGTGCTCAGGGAGGGGCAATCCGTCTCCTACGATCTGGGTCAGGACCGGAAGACGGGCAAGTCGAAGGCGGAAAACGTCAGACCGCTCTAATCATTATGGACACGTCACTACCCGAGATCTCGGGTAGTGCACTCGGGCGCCGGGGAAATCATGTGAGCGCCCTGCCTCGCAAGGGACATGGGCGATAGCCCTTTGCCCGCTTCTGCCGTGTCAGCGCGAGGAACAGTTTGACGGCATCCTTTTCATCCTCGAAATGATGCGCCATCGTCTGTCCGCTGAAGCCTATTCGGCCCCATCGTCGCGTAAGACACGTGTCGCCGAACAGGGTCGTCGATATCTCCAGTGCATAATAGCGTGCCATGTTCTTCGTGGCATTGGTGCGCTCGATATAGAGATGATAGGGCTGAGTAAGCATGCCGGAAGAATCGTCGATCGCGCGGCTGCGGTCCAACGAGTGTTTTGAATCGGTCGGCGGGCTCCGATTCATTTCCGTGATGTATTCGGCGATCCGCCGAACAATCGTCAGCCCAATCGCCGGGCGCCGGCTCCAATCCAGCGGTACCTCAAGGCTGATGTGCTACGTTGACGACGGATCACCAGGGAACCGTTCGGCCCAGATAGTCCAGATATTCAAGGCCCCGCTTCCCTTGCTGGCCGAGAAGCACGTTCACCAGGTTCGGAATGCTTTCCTCGATCGTCAGCCGCCCGTCGGGGCCGCCCAGATCGGTCTTGACCCAACCGGGAGCCATGAGAACCAATGCACGCGCATCTTCCGCATGCCGGGCGGCATAGCTGCGCATCAACGTGTTCAAGGCCGCCTTGCTGCCGCGGTAGACCTCCCGCATGCCCGTGGTATTGTTGCTGACGCTCCCCTGGCCCGAGGACATGACGCCGATCAGCCCCGTCGGCGAAACGAGGTCCTGCAACCCTTCCACGGTCCGCATCGGGCTTAGCGCATTCGTCACCATGACACGCACGAACTCTTCCGTCGTCACCTCCGCGATCGTCTCAGTCGGGACATTCGTCGTTCCCGCATTGACGAACAGCATGTCGAAGATGCGGCCGCCGAGGCGCTCTCGCAGCGAGGCGAGCTGTTCCGGCTCGTTGATCTCAAGCGTTTCGATGGTGACGCGGCCGTCGGAACGGTCCGCCAGATCATGCAGTTTCGTCGTCGCCGTCGAGGCCCGCACCGTGCCGACGACGGACCAGCCCTTCTTGAAGAATTCTTCGGCCATGGCATGGCCGAGACCGCGTGATGCACCGATGATCAGGATGCTGCCGGTGGACGATGATGATGACGGCATGGGGCACGCCTCCTTTGTTTGCTGCGAGCCCAATATGAAAGCCCGGTCCGGATTTCTCCAGACGCACAGGATGCAAAGAATAGTTGCGTCGGACGCTAGGCATGGCGATCGATCTGGTCTACGCCAATGCCATGGAAGACATAGATCTCAATCTTCTCATCGCCCTTGACGTCCTGCTTGCCGAGGGGAGCGTGACGGAAGCGGCAAAACGTCTTGGCTTGAGCCCTTCCGCCATGAGCCGCACGCTGTCGCGGCTGCGTGCCGTGACCGGGGATCCGTTGCTTGTCAGGGCAGGCAGATCCCTCGTGCCGACACGCTTTGCCGAGACCCTTCGGGATCGCGTTCATGCCGTCACACTGGATGCGCGCGCCATTCTTCGGCCTGCGGCCGGCGAACTCGACGTTACCACATTGGAGACCACATTTTCGATCCGCGTGAGCGAAGCCTTTCTTGAGCTTTTGTCTGCGCCCCTTGTCGCGGCCATCACGGAGGCCGCACCCCGCGTTCGCATCCGCTTCGTGCTCAAGCGCGACAAGGAGCCGCACATGTTGCGGGAAGGACTGATCGATCTGGAAATCGGCGTCTTAGGCGTGCCTGCGCCCGAGCTGCGCACGCGACTTCTGCTTCGCGATCGGCTGGTTGGAGTGGCGCGGGAAGGTCATCCTCTGCTGACGGGCGGGCCGGTAACGGCAAAGCGCTATGCGGCCTGCAGTCACCTCGCCGCGTCCAGAAAGGGAGAATTTGCCGAAACGGTCGATGAGGCCTTGGAAAGGAAAGGTCTGAAACGGGAAATCCGCGTCGTGGTGCCTGGTTTTCCGGATGCGATGAGAATTGCAGCTTCGACGGATTTCATCGCGGCTGTCCCCCTCTCCTGCCTCGGCAAGAGCAAGCTGAACGAGCCGGTGGGCGAGTTTGGTATTCGAAGCTTTGAATTGCCGTTCGAAACGCCGGAAATACTCGTAGCCGCCATATGGCATCCGCGCGTCGACGCCGACCCCGCTCATAAATGGCTGCGCAATCTCATCACGCGCGTCTGCCGCGCGGCCTACCCATGAACTGATCCAGCAGGCAGTCGAACTGCGAAATGAGATGCACTGGCCCGCATCATTCCCGGCTCTGAAAGCCATCTCGAGAATGGAGTGTCGGATTCTCGCTCAGCCGGTCGTCTTTAAGGCAGACAAAGCCACGGAGGGCAGCAATGATGATAACGATCACCGCCTTTGAAAAATCGCCGGATCGCGGCAGAGGCCTGGCGCGCGACATGCGCGTTCGCTGGGCGCTCGAAGAAGTCGGACAGCCTTATGAGGTGCGCCTCCTCTCCTTCAAGGCGATGAAGGAGCCTGCGCATCTCGCCCTTCATCCCTTCGGGCAGATCCCGACCTATGAAGAGGACGGCCTTGCACTGTTCGAATCGGGCTCGATCGTGTTCCATATCGCGGAGTGCCATGCCGGGCTACTGCCGGACGACGCCAAGGCGCGGGCACGGGCGATCACATGGATGTTTGCTGCGCTCTCCACGGTGGAGCCGCCGATCATCGATCGCGCAATCGCAAGAATCCAGGAGCGCGATCAGATTTGGTATCAGCAGCGCCTGTCCATGATCGATGAGCGCATCCGCCACCGGCTGAACGAACTTTCCGATCGCCTCGGCAGTGCGGACTGGCTCGAGGATGCATTCAGTGCCGGCGATCTTTTGATGATATCGGTCCTGCTCAGGCTGAAGGACTCGGGCCTATTGCAGGAATATCCGAACCTCTCCGCCTACGTCGCCCGCGGCGAGGCCCGGCCGGCATACAAGCGGGCCTTCGAGGCTCAACTGGCGGTCTTCACCGCCGCATCGACCGACTAGACGAATTCAGACCGATCAACCGTTGTCGACCCGCAAGCCTTCAAGGAAAGTCCGAAATGCGCCGACTGCCCGTTTCGAGGTCGTCTCGGGATCGTCCGAATTGGCGATCCACTGCGCGGCACAGCTGCTTGCAGCATTGATGAGGCGAGCACCGGCTTCCGCGTCTATATCAACGATGATCCCCTCCTCGCGAAGGCAACGAAGGCTTTCTCTGATCGTGGCGATACAACCGTTGGCGCTCGGCCATCCCGAGGGATCGCCGAGCACGGCAGGGCCATCACGAAACATGATGCGCTGGATTTCCGGCTCCAGCGCCATTTCGACATAACCGACATTCTCGTCGACGAATGCCTGCCAGCGCGACGGCGCTTTCGACGCGATCTGACAGAGCCTTGTGGTCATTTCCGCATCGATCTCGCTGACGACGGCCTGCAGAAGCCCCTTCTTGTCGCCGAAATGATGATAAAGTGCGCCCCGCGTCAGTCCGGCGGCCGCTGTAAAGTCGTCCATCGATGCATCGGCATAGCCGGCGCTCCCGAATGCCTTACGGCCGGCGGCGAGCAGCTTGGCTCGCGTCTCCGCGATCATTTCACTGCGAGGTTTGCGCACTGCGTCTCCGTCGGTCACCAGCATTAGTTTGCATACGTCGCGTATATTAGTTGACATACGCCGCGTATGCAATTACTTCATTCACATACGCCGCGTATGTCTGCGGCCATTTCGTTCAATACAGGGAATGTTCCGATGTCCAATCCGTACAGAGCGATTTTCCGCGCGCCGGGCGCCAGGAGCTTTTCGGCCGCGGCCTTCTTTGCCCGTCTTCCGCTTGCAATGGCTCCCATCGGCATCGTCGCCATGCTGTCGCAGACGCGCGGCGAATATTGGCTGGCCGGCGCCGTTTCGGCGACCTTCGCCCTGACCAATGCGTTTGTCTCGCCGCAGATATCGCGCCTCGTCGACCGGCTCGGTCAGCGTGCGGTCGCTACGCCCGCCACCATACTTTCGGTCATCGCCTTCATCATTCTCATCGTCGCCGCAAACCAGGTCTGGCCGGCATGGACACTGTTTACCTCGGCCTTCTTCGCGGCAGTCATGCCGAGCATACCGGCAATGGTACGCGCCCGCTGGACGGAGATCTTCCGGGACCGGCCCGAATTGAATACAGCCTTCGCCTTCGAATCCGCCGCCGACGAGCTCGTCTACATCATGGGCGCATCTCTTTCCGTCGGGTTAGCGGTCTCGCTGTTCCCGGAAGCCGGCATGGTCGTCAGCACCATCTTCCTCGCGCTTGGATCGGCGGCCTTCCTGGCGCAGCGATCGACGGAACCGAAGGTGCGCGCGGCTGGCTCCGCAGGCTCGCAACGCTCGGCGATCCGGCTGCGGCCGGTCCAGATCATCACGCTCGCCCTGATCTTCGTCGGCGCCACCTTCGCCACGGCGGAAGTGAGTGCCGTTGCCATCACCAAGCAACTCGGAGAGCCGGGTGCCGCCAGCATCGTCATCGGCGTCTATGCGCTCGGCTCCTTCATCGTCGGTCTCATCATCGGAGCGCTGAACCTCAAGATGCCATTGCAGCGTCAGTTGCTGGTGGCCGTCAGCGTTCTCGCCCTTACCTCCCTGCCGCTTCTGGCTGCCAGCACCTCGGTCGCTCTGCTTGCCTTTGCCGTCTTCCTCAGCGGCGTTGCCATTTCTCCCACCTTCATCACCGCCTTCGGATTGATCGAACGCCGCGTGCCCGAAGCCATGCTGACCGAAGGCGTGACCTGGGTGATGACCGGCATCGGTATCGGCATGGCACTCGGCGCCTTCGTCTCCGGCTGGGTGGTGGACAGCTTCGGGCCTGCAAACGGCTTCTGGGTTTCGGTCGCGGCAAGCATCACAACCGTCATGGTGGTAGCGGTCGGACAAGCAAGCCTTTCCGGCACGCGTGCGTCCGGCTCAGCCGCCGTCACACAACTGGCGGAATGAGCGGGCCGCCAAGTTCCAACAAGAGCCACGCGGGGGCATATTGGTCAGTGACGAATTTGCCTTCGTGACAACATTGCCTATGCGCGCCGAAAGGTCCGTTGCCTGGCACCGACCCAGTCGAGAAAAGTCAGCACTCCCCCCAAAACCAGCAGGGCCGATGCCAGGAGCCCCATGTTCAGAAGGACCGCTTCAAGGCCGATATCGCGGACATCCAGGAACGGGTATGGGTAGAAGTGAGAGACATATCCATGCGCAAGCGTATAAGCGGAGTATGCCGCAGGAAAAGCCAACCACCAGAGCACATCGCGCCAGGAAAGCTTGCCGCGCTTACTCAGTAAAATCCAATCCACGGCGTACAGCAGCGGAACGCAATAATGGAGTATCTGGTCTCCGAGCAATTGCCACCCGCGAGGGTGCCAAACGTCCCTTAGCATCAAAACGTAAACGAGGCCGGCGATCCCCACGTAAAGAAGAAGGGCGCTTCGTACCGACGGCTTGTTCGCCCATTTGCCGATCGACGAGAGCGGCGCAATTTGCGCGCAAAGCAGTGTCACAGCGAGCAAAAGATTGGATTGCATGGTGAAATAGCTGAAGAAGTTCACCGTCATCGTTAGCCGCGAAACATCCGCGCCCGGTATGATGGCGAAATATGAGACCGCGATACCCGATAAAGCGAGCAGGGCAAGCAGATAGCGATAGATTCGAATTAGACCCGCCATTATGCCTCACCCGCTGGAGCGACCTCGGACCGGAGGTTGCGGGAAGTCAACATTGCCTCGTTCGATTTCATCGAAATTCTATAGCTCATTGAAGACAAGACACGCCTTGAAACCTTCGTCAATCCGCCAACCTCCGCGGCGAGATCGACTGTATCGAAGACATCTATCGTTTCGCAAAAGACTATTCGATTGCGGCAAATCAAAAGCAAGCATCGAACGGCTGAAGGAATTCTTCGGCCACGCGGTAAAGACAGCTCTCGGCTAAGTCCATATGAGCTCTAAAAGCGGTCTTGCCTTTCGACCCTCACAGGAGATCGTCAGATGCGCATCCGTGGCACATCGTTGGGATCGAGGCGCAGCTCGATCAGCACCGGGCGGCTACGATTCCTGATGGCGTCCAGAGCCCCTTCAAGCTCGTGAGCCGAGCTGACCGCAACGCCGTGTCCGCCGAGCGCGGTCGCGACCTCGGCAAAGGAAGGCCAGTTGAACTGGGTTAGCCCCGGATCCATGCTGCGATCACGAAACTGGATATGTTCGGCCCCGTAGGCGGAATCATTGCAGACGATGACGATCAAGTCCTGCCCGAGGCGCACGGCGGTATTGAACTCGTTGACGCCGCTCATCATGAAACCGCCATCTCCGGTGAAAAGCGCCACCGGTCGATCCGGCGCGGCGACGCTTGCGCCAATCGCTTCCTGCAATCCCAGACCGATCGAGCCGAAATTTGCCGTCACGACGAAGCTCCGCGGGTCGCTGACGGAAATCCGGCACCAGACCTCGGTCATGAAACGCCCACCGTCGGTCACAAGCACTCGGTTCTTCGGCAAGGCCTTTTCCAGCTCTTCGAGCGCCCAGATGTAATTCACATATCCCGCGCTCGTCTTGCCGCGCTGATCGCGTGGATGGGTGGTCAGCGATGGGACATCCAGTTCTTGCGTGAAGCCGCTCGGCGGAATTTCAGCCGCATCCAGCCAATGGACGAAATTGTCCGCCGTCAGGCCTGAATCGGCCACCAAGGCCGCATCCGGATGAATGTTCTTGCCGATCGCGCGCGCATCCATATCGATCTGGACGACGCGCTTGCCCTTCAGGAGCTTGCCCCTGTCGGTGGTGAAATCATGCAGTCCCGCTCCGAAGCAGATCAGGCAATCCGTCCTGGCGATCAGGTCATAGGCGGCAGGGGTGCTGAGCGTGCCGAAAATGTCCATATTATAAGGATGCCCACCGAAGAGCCCCTTTGCTTTCAAGGTCGTCGCAAGCGGAGCCTCCAGCCGGTCCGCCAGGCGGATAAGCTGATCGCGCGCAGCGCAAGCCCCGCCGCCCGCGAGGATGAGCGGACGCTTTGCAGAGGCAATTATGCCAATGGCCCTGTCCAACCCATCTCCTTCAGGCACATATCCGGGAGCATCGAAGACTTCAAACACGGCCCGCATGTGGGCCTGCTCGCACCACATGAAATCGGCCGGCATGTTCAAGACGATCGGGCGCCGCTCGACTCTCGCACGATAGAAAGCGCGGGCAACGTCCCACGTTGCCGTTTCTGGCGAGCGCATCTGCTCGAAGCCGGCGCCGGTGGCCTTGACCACCTCGCGCTGGTCGATGCTTTGCAGATGGTGCGGGTTGACGACCGGCGTGTCACCCGCCAGGAGCACCATGGGGATGGAACCGCGGGCACCTTCGGTGAGCGCGGTGACGCAATTGGTCAAAGCCGGACCGTGAGTCACGCTGGCCACACCGACCTTTCCGGAGACATGGGCATAGGCGAGCGCCATAAGGACCGAGCTTCCCTCATGGGCCGCCGGCACGAAGCGGCCGCCGCATCCGCGTACATAGTGGTCGATCATGAAGAGGTTGGCATCCCCCATGAGGCCGAACATCGTGCCGGCATCGTGATCGCAAACCGCACGTGCAATCGACTGGTACACATAGATCGCATTTTCGGCCATCTTGGGTATTTTCCCTCCCGCAGCGCCTCAAATCACTGATGCTCAGAATATCAGCAAGAGCGTGCAAAAGGCGCGCAAGTTCCAGATAGAAACCCTATCGCCGCGCAAGGTAATTTCACAAATCGGAAAGGAATGCACGATACGTGCACGAACTCATCCAGGGTACATCGTGCCATCAAAATCCGCCATCTCCCCGGAAGATAGAGGCGGTTCCAGAACGCGAGATATTAAGGGGACCAAATGATTTTGTCCCAATTCTGCGGCCGCCGACGAGGCAGGCCAACTCTCCTATCGGGAAAGATGGAGGTTTTCGCCCGCAAGTTTCTGCTTGGTGTCGTCAAGCTTATTATAACCTGCCTGTATGATATCGATATCGGCTGCATGACCGACGCCGGCCAATTTATAAAGCACATCGCCAACAGCTATATCCACGCGTGGCTTGTTCTGCGAATAGACTTTCTCGATGATCGGCTGGATTGCATCCAAGGCGCCGCCGGCAGCGAAATAGAGCTCCAGAGCTCGATATAAAAACGCATCCCGGCGATCGTTCAAATCCAGCAGCGACTCGTGCCCGACGCTCGAAGCCAATAACCTGACTGCCTTGTTTTGATATTCGCTCATTATACCCCACCCAAATCTTCCGAATGATACTCGAGCCCGAAAATAGACTATATGTTTCTGCCCATGTATTCTTTCGCGAGACTGAACCGGCCTCAATGGCCGCATCGTCACTTGTGTCGACGCGAGCGGATATAAAATCGCTGCTCCGTCTCGGCTGCACGGGGCCTTCCCACCTTCCGACTCCACCAGCGAAAGAGCGCGGCCCGCCAACCAGACCAGCGCGGGCATGGCCTTCCGGTAAGGTGTTTCGCATTTTTCTATAAAGTCATGAGACGGCACACACCGTAACGTGCAACGCTCGTTTGGAGGAAACGAGAAACGCAAAGGTATGGAGGAGATTACCTTGGCAATAGCAGCAGAGGAAAATACCGCACGCCCGGCCCCCGAAGATGAAAAGCTCAGCCTTGGCGCCAATCTGGCCTATGGCCTTCAACATGTCCTGACCATGTATGGTGGCATCGTTGCCGTTCCGTTGATCATCGGCCAGGCATCGGGCCTGACACCTCCCGACGTCGGTCTGCTCGTGACCGCATCGCTGTTTGCCGGCGGTCTCGCGACCATCCTGCAGACGATCGGAATACCGTTCTTCGGCAGCCGTCTCCCCCTGGTGCAGGGCGTATCCTTTTCCGGCGTCGCGACGATGATTGCCATTACCGGACATGGGGGCATCCAGGCCGTTCTCGGCGCAGTCATTGCGGCGTCCTTCATCGGGCTCCTCATCACGCCCGTCTTTTCACGCATCACCCGTTTCTTTCCGCCGATCGTCACCGGCATCGTCATCACCACCATTGGGTTGACGCTGATGCCGGTCGCGGCGGGCTGGGCGATGGGCGGCAACAGGAGCGCGCCGGATTTCGGCAGCCGGGCCAATATCCTGCTTGCGGCGGTAACGCTCGTGATCGTGCTGCTGCTCAGCAAGTTGGGTAGTGCCGCCATATCAAGACTATCGATCCTGCTCGCCATCATGATCGGGACGGGGATCGCCTATGCGGCCGGCATAGCGGACTTCTCGCGGGTGACGAGCGGTCCCTTCGTCGCGCTGCCGCAGATCTTCCATTTCGGCTATCCCGTGTTCGATACCGCGGCGATCATCTCGATGTGCATCGTCATCATGGTGACGCTGGTCGAAACCTCGGCGGATATCCTCGCCGTCGGCGAGATCGTCGGCACCAAGGTCGATGCGCGCCGGCTCGGCAACGGCCTGCGTGCCGATATGCTTTCCAGCATCCTCGCCCCGGTCGTCGGCTCCTTCACGCAGAGCGCCTTTGCCCAGAATGTCGGCCTCGTGGCCGTGACCGGCATCAAGAGCCGATTTGTCGTGGCGACCGGCGGCCTCTTTCTCGTCGCTCTCGGCTTGCTGCCGATCGTCGGCCGCATCGTCGCCGCCGTTCCGAGTTCCGTCCTCGGAGGAGCAGGCCTCGTCCTGTTCGGGACCGTCGCGGCAAGCGGTATCCGCACGCTCGCCAAGGTCGACTATGAGAACAACATGAACCTCATCATCGTGGCGACCTCGATCGGCTTCGGCATGATCCCGATCGCCTCACCCGGCTTCTACGAACATTTTCCCGCATGGGTCATCACCATCTTCCACTCCGGCATCAGCTCGGCGGCATTGATGGCGATCGCGCTGAACCTCCTGTTCAATCACCTGACGACCGGAAACTCGGATCAGCAATCGGTCTTCGTCGCGGGAACGGAACGCCTGATCCGCTATCAGGACATTGCCAGCCTGCATGACGGCGATTATTTCCTGAACGGCAAGCTTTACGACGCCAATGGCGCGGAAGTTCCATTGGTTTCCGCAGAAGCCCATTAAAAACGGGGGGACTTGCTTCGGCGGCTGCAAATCATTGCGCACGGCTGAGTCCGCCTGCCAAACCCATAGACTGGCGGCCCCGCAATTGCGCCGGTCTCGTAACCCAGCCATTTGGCCGGGGGGACATCTGCTGCTGAAGCAATGCCCGAGTCCGCAAGTGGCCTGCGCTAAGTTCGGCTCAAGGCGCGCTGCCGAGCAGCACTTCCCCTCTCCACCCGTAGATTGGCAGGTCGTAAACCACGATCTCCGATCCCTCCGCAATTCATCTAACTGACTTGAGTAAGATTGAGTCAGGATTCGCGCTACACGCATCCCTCAGTAATTATTGTATAGTTTGTATTCTTTACTTATTATTTTTGCGACATTCTCGATTAGTGACATACATTTCGTACGTTTATTGCGTATAGATCTCTAACATACTTCACATACATACTAAGGTCGCGTGATTTTATGGTGTATTTTTGCATCTTTGACGAATTTATGACGGTAATTACTTTATAACTTCAAATTATTCTATTCCGATGCATCAAAACCCCCGCTAGCGTGCCAGCACGAAAGTCTTTCGGGCTTTCGGTAAGAGGGAACACCGAATTGATGAACGTGGCGGAAGACCTCCGGCTGCGTTCCGATCCGGCAAATCGATTGGAGAAAAAATGAATATCAAGAGCCTTCTTCTCGGCTCCGCTGCTGCCCTGGCAGCAGTATCCGGTGCTCACGCGGCTGACGCGATCGTCGCAGCCGAGCCGGAGCCGCTGGAATACGTCCGCATCTGCGACGCATACGGCGCAGGTTACTTCTTCATCCCGGGCACCGAAACCTGCCTCAAGATCGGCGGTAAGGTTCGTACCGAAGGTAAGTGGTACGACGCCTACGACCCAGACACTCACTTTGGCACTCTCTGGCACACTCGTGCCGAGCTGCAGCTGCAGACGGCAACCGACACCGAATACGGCCCGCTGAAAACCAACACCGAGCTGCGTTGGGACTGGAACGACGGCGGCGCTACGGCTACCAACCTGCTGCACGCCAGCATCAGCCTCGGTGGCTTCACCGTTGGTAAGGAAGACTCGCAGTTCAACGTCTTCACCGGTTACGCCGGCGACGTCATCAACGACGACGTGATCGCCGACGGCCCGTACGAACTGAACCAGATCACCTACAACTACGACGCCGGCAACGGCTTCACGGCTGTGATCTCGCTCGAAGACAGCAACTCTGGCCCGGGTGCCACGGGTGCAAACGGCGAAGACAGCCACAACCATTACGCTCCGGACGTGGTCGCCGGTGCTGGTTACAAGGCCGGCGCATGGAGCTTCAAGCTCGTTGGTGGTTACGACTCGATCGTCGAAGAAGGCGCCATCAAGGCTCGCGTAGACGCTGACTTCGGCGTATTCTCGGCCTTCTTGATGGGCGCCTGGAACACTGACGGCGACAAGTTGAACAAGTATGCGCCTGGCGATTCGATCGGCCAGAGCTGGGGCGACTGGGCTGTTTGGGGTGGCGTTGGCGTTCCGGTCAACGAAAAGCTGAAGTGGAACCTGCAGCTCGCCTACACCGACAACAAGACCTTCTCGGCAACGACGAACGTCAAGTGGAAGCCTGTTAAGAACCTGCTCATCGAGCCGGAAGTCACCTACACCAACTGGGACTCCATCAATCAGGACCAGTGGGCTGGCATTCTCCGCTTCGAGCGTACGTTCTAATCTGATCTGAACTAGACCTCCGATCAGAGACGGAAGAAGACCTGGTTTCCCTCCAGGTCTTCTTCTATTTTATTGCAGCTGTATTCGGGCGGTCATTCCAGACCGCATGGCCGGCAAGCCCGATTGCCCGATCGGATGGGGTGTCGATCATCAATGGGCTGATCCGACGATGATTCCGCCGGGCCTATGACGGCGGTGCCACCGAACGGCTCGCGTGGCGCCCCTGACATTTGAAGGTTGACTTCGGCGCCCGTAGCTTCGCTTTTGTCGATCTGCCGACGACAGTCACATTCGCTTCACGCAAATGTTTCGAGAATCTTTCTCGGAGGAAAGCATCTGTCTGGTTGCCAAAAAACCATAATTGTTCCACCTAGATTATAGATTGAACATTTAACGATTGAGAATCGGGCCAAGACTTGATGCGTATGAAATATGGTTTCCTCTGCCTGTTCCTGGCATTTGCCTCATCGGCATATGCTCTGGAAGCCGGTTCACCGCCAGTTTTGACGCCGCTGCCGCAGCAGGCGCAGGCCGCGCATTTGACAGCGCAATTTCTGCAGCGCTTCCACTATAAGCCGGTTCCACTGGACGACGTCCTCTCCGCCAGGATCATGAATCGCTTCATCAAGTCCCTCGACCCGGACCGGCTCATCTTCCTGCAGAGCGATATCGACAAGTTCATGGCGGGCAGCACCAAGATCGATGACGCCATCAATCAGGAAGACTTGAATATCCCGTTTTCCATTTTCAATGTGTACGAGCAGCGCGTCGTCGATCGCATGACCTATGCGCGCAGCCTGCTCAATCAGAAGCTGGACTTTGCCACCAAGGAAGACTACGCGCTCCTGCGCGACAAGGAGCCTTGGCCGCAAACCGAGGCGGAAAGCAACGATCTCTGGCGCAAACGCGTCAAGAACGACTGGCTGCGCCTCAAGCTCGCCGGCAAGGATGATGCCGCCATTCGCGATACGCTTGACAAGCGCTATGAAAACTCTCTCGAGCGCGCGTATAAATACAAGAGCGACGATGTCTTCCAGACATTCATGGACGCCTATACGACGTCGGTCGATCCACATACCGACTATTTCGGCGCGACCGCCTCGGCCGAATTCGATATTTCCATGAAGCTCTCTCTGGTCGGTATCGGCGCGGTGCTGCAGGAAAGGGATGATTACACCACGATCCGCGAACTGGTCGCGGGCGGCCCGGCGCAACTCTCCGGCAAGCTCGCGGTCGGCGATCGCATCATCGGTGTCGGTCAAGGCGAAACCGGTCCTATAAAGGAAGTCGTCGGCACGCGACTCGATGAAATCGTGCAGATGATACGCGGCGCTAAGGGTTCGGTCGTGCGCCTTGATATTTTGCCCGCCGACGCCGGGCCGGATGGCAAGCATCACGTCATCAGTCTCGTCCGTGACAAGATCAGCCTCGACAAGCAGGCTGCCAAGCAGACGATCCTGTCGGTAAAGGATGGCAATACGACGCGCAGGATCGGGGTGATCACTCTGCCGGCTTTCTATGAAGATTTCGAAGCCCGGCGCAAGGGCGACAAAGATTACCGCAGCGCCAGCCGCGACGTCGCCAAGCTTCTCGGCGAGTTGAAGCAGGAGAAGGTCGACGGTGTCCTGATCGACTTGCGCAACAATGGCGGCGGCTCGCTGGCCGAAGCGATTGACCTGACGGGCCTGTTCGTCGGCAAGGGTCCCGTCGTCCAGCAGCGCGATGCAGGCGGCGAGGTGGAGGTCGAGAGCGATGATCTTGCCGCTCCGGCCTGGACCGGCCCGGTCGGCGTGCTGATCAATCGCGGCTCGGCATCGGCCTCCGAGATTTTCGCGGCGGCGATCCAGGATTACGGTCGCGGCGTGATCATCGGCGAACCGAGCTTCGGCAAGGGCACGGTGCAGACCGTGGTCAATCTCGATCAGGTGGCCCACAATCAGAAACCGAAATTCGGCGCGCTGAAACTGACGGTCGCTCAATTCTTCCGCGTCAACGGCGGTACGACGCAGTTGCGCGGCGTGACGCCGGATATCAGCCTGCCGGGACTTGCCGACCTCAAGACCTTCGGCGAATCCAGCTACGACAACGCGCTGCCTTGGACACAGGTAAAGCCGGCGAATTACAAGCCCTGGGGTGACATCCAGGCGCTGCTACCGCAGCTGCAGGGTCGCCATGACGCGCGAGTGAAGGATGATCCGGAATACCAGCGCTTCGTGGAAGACGTCACCACGCTGAAGGAGCAGCGCGACAAGAAGGTCATCTCTCTCAACGAAACCGAGCGCCGCAACGAGCTGACCGCCCAGGCAAACCGCATCAAGGCGCGCGGACAGGCCAATGACGGCATCGATACCGGCGAGGATGATGGCCTGCAGGCCAACGAGCGCAGCCTGAGCGCCGATATCGCCATCGAAAAGGCCCGCAAGAACGCAAAGGATATCCTGCAGAACGAGGCTGCCTCCATCGTTGCCGACGAGGCGGATCTGCAGGCCGGCACGTCGAGGGCCGCGGCAAAATAGTCGCGAAGTCACATCGTGTCGCTCACGGCCGAGGAATCGACGTCGCCGCCATGACGTCGACCACCACCTCGCCGGCTGTGGGTGCATAAGACTCGCAGCTAAAGCAAAATGCCAAAAAGTGTGGATGACTTTTGGGCGCGTCCGCTATATCTGCTTGATTTTAAAGAGAATTCTCGTTTTTCGTTGGACAGACCTGAATTCATCTGCCTGCGGTGCCTCAGCTACGTTTCAGCTACCCGTTATAAGCTATGTGCGTGCGATACTTGCGCCCCCAACAAAGTTTCGCACGAGGCGCCGATAAGGCTCTCTGCTCTGCCTCATGCCCATGAGGCAGAGCTTTCCCGCCTTGACCACGCTCAACGAGTTCCGGCTACGCCATTGAAGGCCTTGGAAACTCTCGCGGCTATCCTCATCCAATTCATTTTGTCCCACGCCACCTCATGTCTCTCGGGAGAGCGGCAACTGCCTCTTCGCAGAGTGCACGAAATTGGCTAAGAGGCCCTATGTTTGAGCTTGTTTCTATCGCCACCGCCAATCAGGAAATCAAGCGAAGCCGGTTCGTTGCGACGGCCGGTCCGATTGCCGATAGCGAGGCAGCAAAGGTGTTTGTCGCACAGCACTCGGTCACGGATGCCAATCACAATTGCTGGGCCTGGCGTATCGGACAAACCTATCGCTTCAGCGATGATGGCGAACCGGGCGGAACCGCCGGCAAGCCGATCCTCCAGGCAATCGACGGCTTCGAATTGGATATGGTGGTCGTCGTCGTGACACGCTGGTTCGGCGGCACTCTATTGGGTGCTGGCGGGCTGATCCGCGCTTATGGCGGCACCGCCGCACTATGTCTGCAAGGCGCGGAGAAGAGAGAAATACTCCCAACCGTCGCGGCAACGATCGATGTGCAGTTTTCAAATCTCGCTCTGGTGAAAGCGAAACTTCTGGCAGAGGCAGGCGTGCGGCTTGTGGAGGAACGCTTCACCGAATCCGGAGCCGTGCTCGGTGTGACCATAGCCGCCACGATGGTCGAACGGGTCGTTGACAATATTCAGGATCTCACAAGCGGCCGAGCAACCGTAAAGTTGGACTGATCGGGGGATCGCGCTCTCGAAGCCTTGTGACGGAGCGGCGATAAGCAAATCAATCGCCGGAGAACACCACGCCCTGAGGCTGCCCCGGTACGGAAGCGGCTACGCGCAGCACGCCATGAAACCCGACCCAAAGCGCAATCGACCCGAGTGCAAAACTGCCGAGGATCATGAACATCGTGCCATAGCCGATCTCCTGCGCCAGCCAGCCGCCGATCGCCGGGCTCAGGGATGCGCCGACCCCTTGCATCGTCATGACGACGCCCTGACCGACATTGATGCGGCCGGTTTCGTTCAGGATGCGGGCAACGAGCGTCGGTACGGCAACGCTTTGCAGGCCCGCGCCGATGCCATCGAGAACCTGAACGGGATAGACACCCCAGGATGTAATCAGATGCGCCGCCACGAAGCCGCGGATCGGCAAGGAGATAAACGAAACCAACAGCACGAGCCACTGCCCTCTCCTTTCCGCCATATGCATCGCGAGCAAGGAGGTGATGATCATCGTGCCCTGCGCCACCACCACGGTCAGGGCAACAAAGCCAGCGGGATCGGCGCGACCGGCAGAGACGACAGCCAGCCCGAACAACGGCAACATCGCGCCGTTGCCGAGATGGAACAGCGCAAGCGCACCCGCCAGGATCAGCAGCGGCTTCGACTCGGCGAGTACTTTAAAACCGCTCGGTTTTCGGTGTCTGGGAGGCTCCATCTCCCCCACCGGACCAAGGGCGGCAAGGGTAGCGCCACGCGCTTCGTCATCGTCGATCGCATCGGCCGGGATCATTAGCACGGAAATGATGGTCAGCACGCCGAACACGGCCGACAACCAGAACACGGCAGTCAGCCCGAACATCCAGCCGAGCCATCCCGACAGCCCGGCGCCAACGAGGTTGCCGGCATGATTGAATGCCTGATTGTAACCATTCTGCCGATTGAAGCCCGCCTGCCGGACAATGCCGAGCGTGATGCCATTGAGGGCAGGCCCGATCGCGGCGCCGGCAATAGCGGTCGCAACCTGCGACAGGGCCACGACCCAGAAGAGCTGCGAGACCAATATGATCATGGAGGCGAGGACCGTGCAGATGCCGAGCACGATCACGCATGTGCGCTTATGCGTCGTCTCATCGATGAAGGCTCCGGCAGGCGCCATCATCACCATCCCCGCAATCCCGCCGATCGTCATGACGGAGCCGATCGACCCGCTTTGCCAGCCATGGGCGACGAGGAAAACCCCAAGGAAGGGTCCAATGCCCGCCTGAACATCGGCCATGAAGAAATTCAGAAATCCAAGTGGGATGAGAGCTTGGGCTTGCTGCTGGTCGTTTCGGGATGGACGCGACAAATGACAACCACATGGTTCCTGAAATCGTCAGATGAAAAGCGCTGGATGGCAAAAGGTTCCCTTCTGTTAGAGATTGACGCCCTAGGCTCGCGGTCCCAGCTCCTGTGGCGAAATCAATCTTGCCGTCGGTGTTTATCCGACATTGAAGCAGCCGAACCATCGCGATCTCGATAGCACGCTGCCGTTCGAGGAAAGCTTCGCCTGTCTCGTAGACAAAAAAGAGAAGGATTCGGAGGGAAAGCCGAATCCTTCTCGTCTTGATCGGAGGTCAACCGATCGGGGTGGGCAGCCTCATCGGATTGGAACGACGGGCTGCTGCTACCGACACAGTGTGTCGGATTGTGGCGGACTCGGAGTTTAAAAACGCCTCCTCGCCCAAGCTTGGTTCCTATATACATACATTCGGTATGTTTGACAACAAGTTCAATGCGGATTAAGGCGGCAACTGGAAAAAATTCTTGTTCGCACGTGTCGCGGCATTCATATTCCCGCAGCCACCGGCGGTTATCTGAGCAGGCGGATTCGCCCGGCGTCACACGGGAGCGCTGAACGCAAAGAACGACGAGGATGCTTTGACGACCTGGCTACCGAAGGAATAATATCTGGTAAATCAGATCTGCCCTCGAGATGCCGCCCCCTGAAATCTTACTGAAAACGATTGTGTCGCCGCGACATCTATGACATGGCGCCTGCGACGATAGTGGCAATCGCTGGGAGAGCCGGATGAACTTTCTGGGAAAAGACAGGTTTGCGGGCGCGCATCCGCAGGCTGCGTCCATCGACAGCAGCTCACCCTCCGAATATTGGTGGGTACCGGGAAGCCTGGCCATATATTTCATCGTCCAGGCAGCCATCCGCATCGCCATCTCCAGCTCGCTGCGGATCGACGAAGCACAGCAGTTTCTCGTCGGCCAATGGCTCGCCTGGGGTTATGACGCCCAGCCACCGCTCTACAACTGGATTCAGTACGGCATCTTCGAAATCTTCGGCACGAGCGTCGCATCGCTCGTCATCGTGAAGAATCTCCTGCTTTTCCTCGTCTATCTCGCCTATTACAAGCTTTTGCGATTGCTTGTGGCCGACAAAAGCCTGGCGGCGGTCGGGACGCTGTCGCTCTTGACGATGCCGCAGATGTTTTGGCAGGCGCAGAGAGACCTGACGCATACGGTCGGCACCCTCCTTGCGGTGCTCATGTTGATCTATTTCGTCGTCGTAACCATTCGTCGCCCGACGCTGATCTCCTACGCCTTGATCGGCCTATGGGCCGGGCTTGGCATGCTGACGAAATACAATTTCGCTCTGGTGATTGGCAGCGTTGTCATAGCAACCTTCTTGCATCCGGTCGGGCGAAAAAGGCTCATCGACTGGCGCCTTTTGCTAACGCTGGCGATCGCCGTTCTCGTGTTCCTGCCCCACGCGATATGGATGGTGTCCAACATGGACCGGGTCCTGGCAACGACGGTCCACACCATGTCGGAGCAAGGCTCCGGCGGAAAACTTTCCGACATCGGTTTCGGACTTCTAGAACTTATCAAAACCAGCGTCGCGATCGTTGCCCCTACGTGCGTGATCTTTCTTCTGTTCTTCCGTCAATCATTCCTGCGTTCGCTGCGTGCCAGAAGCGAGTGGAGCGATTTCGTCGGAAGGATACTTTTAAGCACCTTCGCGATCCTGCTGATCTTGATACTGGTAATCACGCTCACGGAGTTTCGTGACCGCTGGCTGCTCCCCTTCCTGTTTCTGCTGCCGGCCTACTTCTGTTTGAAGCTCGATGCAGCGGGACAGCACAGCCAAGCCGATATTAAGAAATTCCTTTACGTACCTATCGTCATGATGATTGCGCTGCCTCTGATCATAGCCGGGGGTGTCCTTTTTGCGCGGTTTTTCCATTCTTATGAGCACCTGAACGCGCCCTATGCCACCTTCGTGGACAAAGTCGTTACCGCAGAAGGAAAACAACACTCGGTAGTCGTGACGACGACCTGGCTCAAGGCCGGCAATCTGCGTGTGAACATGCCGCACACATCGGTCATATCGACGGAATATCCAGCGTCTGATCTCAGCCCGCAGGCCATAGGAGATGGACCGGTCCTGTTGGTTTGGAACGAGCGGGACGGACATCAATCAACCATGCCGAATGCACTCCAGCAATGGCTCACGTCGAAATACGGAACGGGGGTAGAGTTGCCGCCGCAACAGGATGTCGCCCTTCCGTATTACTACGGCAGGGAGCCGGATCGCTATCACTTCGGCTATGCTTGGTATTATCCCAAACCGAACTGACTTGAGATTGCGCAACGGTTCGATCTCATCGGCGGATGAGACGATCGAGTAGCAGGAGAGATCAATTGCCGGCTAGCGCTCCAGCGCGCCCTTTCCGGCGAGAATATGATTGCGAAACTTCGCAATTCGCGCGGTCCGCGTTTCGGACTTCTTCACCGAGCCGAGGTTGATCACATAGCTTTTCTTTCGCCCCGGCGTCAGATCATGGAAAGCCTCCGCCAATTCGGGATCGGAATCCAGCGCCTCGATCAGCTCGTCAGGCAATTCGATATCGCTTTGCTCTTTCGGCGGCTTGATGCCGGCCTCGGCATAACCCATTGCCTCCTTCAGATAAGATCGGATGACGGGCTCCATTTTCGCCACGGCGTCATTGCTCACAAAGCGGATCATATCGGGATGCCGGGTATTCTGCCCTTGCTTTTCGAGCACGCCCTCAGGGTCCTTCATCAGTGCCGCGTTGAAGAAAGTGAGGCGAAAATTGCCACGAAAGGCACCGATGATCA
This sequence comes from Rhizobium sp. AB2/73, assembly GCF_020871915.1. NCBI lineage: Bacteria > Pseudomonadati > Pseudomonadota > Alphaproteobacteria > Hyphomicrobiales > Rhizobiaceae > Rhizobium > Rhizobium sp. AB2/73. The sequence goes on from NZ_CP067073.1 coordinate 587,436, forward strand.
CGATGTTGCGTCCCTCATGCATGTAGCACGGATGAGCCCACTTCACCGTCTCGACGAGCCCCGCCTCCAGGCAGATTCGGCGCAGTTCGTTCAGACCGTCAATCCACAGCCTCGTCGAACAGTCCGGCGTCGCAAAGCGTTCGCAACGTCCGCATCCCTTGGTAAAGAAGTCCTCGATATCGGTAATCATGTCCTCATCCACTTCATATTCCGGCTATCTGAAGCATCGACACCGTCAGCTCGAGCAAGGCGTGGTGAAAGCAAGCGGCCGGACCATGCCCGCATGATTGTATTCCGGGCTTGCCAGCAATGGGTCTCACTTCAATTCTACCAGCACCTGTTCTAGTCTTTCGAGGAACTGCCGCCATCCCGCCTTGGCACCGCCATAGGCCTGCTTCTGGTCCGGTCGGAAGCCGATCTGCTCCATGCGCAGATGCGTTCCCTTGTCCGTTTGCGTGAGCGTGAAGGTCACAACGCTCTTCAGATCGAAAGCCGGATCATCATGTGCGAAATTCCATCGATAGGACAGCCTGGCGTTCGGCTCGACGACGAGCACTTCGCAATCCAGGACGCCACCCCAATCGCCACGAAAGCTAAACCGATGTCCCAGGATGGGAACGAAGTCGTTCTTCATCAACCACTCTGCGATCAGATGCGACTGTGTGAGTGCATGCCAGACCTTTGCCGGCGGATGCGCAATTTCGCGCTCAACGACCACAGCGCGTATCTCGCCCGATGCCGCTTTCATTGATCCATCCGATCAAGCAAGTCTTCGAGATGATCGAACTTGTCTTCCCAGAAACCGGCCATTTCGCTCGCCCAGTCAAGCAACGGCGCAAGAGCATTTCGTTGCGCGCTATAATGCGTCTGGCGTCCTTCGTGCCGGTCGCATACCAGCCCCGCATGCTTCAGAACGGCAAGATGCTTTGAAACGCCCGGCTGGGAGACACCGGCATAAGCCGTAAGCGCGACGACGGTCTGATCACCGTCACGGCACAATCGCTCGAATATCGCCCGCCGCGTCGGATCGGCGAGCGCTCGGAAAATGGGATCATGGGCGTTTGCCATACCGATTCATAACTCTGTGGCTATTGATTAGATCAATAGCTGACGAGCTATGAATAAGTCAAGCGCCGATCGGCGGCGCTATTCTCAGGCGCTCGTGCTCAGCATGCGGAGGAAATCCACATCGTCACCGATAAGAGCATCGACCAGCCGGTCCCTGACGCAGCTGCGGATCATGGGAAGCAGGTCGCGGCCACCCTGCCAGAACATGGCAAGCTTTTCCGGCAGCGGCAGACTCAGACGCACTGCAATGCCGGCCTCCTGCAGCGCCTCTGCGTCGGTGCGGTGAAAGCGGTTCAATTCCAGCGAGACGCCATCAATGCCGCCGGCACGCATCGAGGCGACGATGTCTACCGGACGATGGTGGAGGATCGCTTCCGTCTGCAGGCGCGGTTCGAGCTCTTTCACCCGCCGCAGATCGATATGATCAAAGGAGGATATGGCGACATGGTCAAACGCGTCGAGTTCTCGCAGTGTCGCGATCATGATATCGATGAGGCGCTCGGCACGCTCCGGCTCCTTCATTTCGATCGCTAGGCGGGTATCCGTTTGCTTTGCCCACAGCAGTGTATCGGCAAGCGTCGGCACGCGGGTCCCGGCGAAGCGCGGATCGAATTTCGCGCCGGCATCGAGCGAAAGAATGTGCTGGAGATCGTGATCGGCAACGAAGCCGAAGCCGTTGGTCGTGCGATCAAGCGTTCTGTCGTGAATCACGACGATCTGGTCGTCGCGCGTCAGCATGAGGTCGATTTCGCACTCGTTGGCGCCTGCGTTCACACCTGCCTGGAAGGCGAGAATAGTGTTTTCCGGGAAGCGCCGGCTGAAGCCGCGATGAGCGGCGATGCGGAGCGAACCATGGCGAGCGGCGTGAAGGGGCAAAGGCAATGCAAGTCTCCTTGGAGTCGGTTCTTTAGGGGGCAAGCTAGTGAAGTGTCGGATCGAGAACGTCGCGCAGATAATCGCCGATCAGGCTGATCGATAGCGACAGGATGAAGATCACGATGCCGGGCAGGATGGCGATCCACCATTCGGTCATCACATAGTCGCGGCCCGCGCCCACCATGCTGCCGAGGGTGACGAGCGGCGGCTGGATGCCGAGGCCCAAAAAGCTCAACGCCGATTCCTGCAACAGGATTTCAGGCAGGACAATCGTCAGATTGACGAGGACAACAGAGAGCGTGTTGGGCAAAACATGCTGGAAGGCGATGCGTGCCGTTCCGGCGCCGTTGCGCCTCAGTGCTGCGACGTAGCCCCGCTCCAGCTCCAGCCCCGCCATGGCCCGCACCAGCCGCGCGTAGCGTTCCCAGCCATAGAGGCCGAGCAACGCCATGAAAAGCCAGAGATTATCGCCAAAGAAGGCGAGGACAGCGAGGGCAATGATGAGGAACGGCATCGAGGCCTGAAAATCGACGGCGACGCGGATCAGCATATCGGCAAATCCGCGCCCGAAAGCGGCAAGCAGCCCAAGCACGGTGCCCAGCGCCAGGCTGATCGCTGACGCGCCAAGCGCGATCAGCAGGCTGGTTCGCAATCCATAGAAGATGCGGCTTAGAATATCGCGGCCAAGCTCGTCCGTGCCGAGAATGTGCTTGAACGAGCCGCCGAACAGGATCGGCGGCGCCTTGCGGGCATGAAGATCGATCTGTGCGAAACCATGAGGCGCAAGCACATTGGCGAAGATGGCGACTATGATGAAGGTCACGAGAACAATGGCGCAAATGGCCGTCATCAAATCGAACCGAAGCCTGGGTTGAAAAGATCGCTCCGATCTGGTTTTGCGAGGAACGTCGGCGCCGGTCGCTGCATTCGCCATGGTTTTACCTTTCGAGACGGCCGATCAGGCCGATGCGCGATGCCGCAGACGCGGATCAGCGAGAATGTAGAGACAATCGATCATGAGATTGGCCGTCACCATCGTCGCCGTGATGAGCAGGACGATGGTCTGCACGATGTTCAGATCGCGCTGCGCAACGGAGGAGACGAGAAAGCGGCCGACACCCGGCCAGGCGTAAACGCTCTCGACCACGGCCGCGCCGCCGATCATGCCACCAACAAGGAAGCCAAGCATGGTCAGGAGCGGCAAGGCCGCGTTCGGCATGATATGCCGCCACAAAAGGGCGCTTTCGCCGATGCGCTTGGCGCGCGCCGCCAATATGAAACGCTGGCCCAGGACCTCCAGCACGCTGGAGCGGACGAAGCGGGCGATAATACCGGCATTGTAGAGACCAATGACCAGAACGGGCATGACGAGATGCGCCATCGTCGATCCCCCGCCGCTCGGCAGGATCCGCAGGGAGACGGCGAAAAGCTGGATGAGCAGGATGGCGATCAGGAAGTTCGGAAGTGAATGCATCAGCACCGCAAGCGCCATGACAAGGCGGTCGATCAGTCCGCCGCGGTTGCGCGCGGCCAGAATGCCGAAGGGTACGCCGGCGCCAAACGCCAATATAAGGCCAGCGCCCATCAATTCGAGCGTCGCCGGGACTTTCGACAGAACCAGCGTCAGCGCATCCTGTCCATTCAATAGCGACGTGCCGAAATCGCCGTGCAGGAGGTGGCCGAGATAGGAGAAGTATTGAATGTAGAGCGGCTGATCGAGACCCCATTGCTGCCGCATCAGCGCCACGACTTCCGGCGGTGTCTCGATCGGCAAAAGGGAATGCAGCGGGTCGCCGCTGACGCGCAGGATAACGAAGGTGAAGGTCATCGCCAGGAACAGGGTCACGAGTGCTCGCAGAAGCGCCCGCAGGATGGATTGAAGCATGACCTGTTCCTTCAGAGTGTTTCGAGCATGGCCGCTGCCTGCCGTACCCTGCCGCGCCGCCCGCGAGGAACAGCCGACAGGAGCTTGGCGGTATAGGGGTGGGCCGGGTTTGCGAAGACTTCCTCTGTCGGGCCGGTTTCCACGATCTGGCCAGCCTCCATGATCGCGACGCGGTGCGAGACATGACGGACCACGCGCACGTCATGGCTGATGAAAAGCAGCGATAGGCCGCGTGCCCGCTGCAATTCGAGTAGAAGGTTGAGCACCTGGGCCTGCACGGAAACGTCGAGCGCCGAAACCGGCTCATCGCAGAGTAGAATTTGCGGTTCGACCACGAGGGCACGGGCGATGGCGACGCGCTGACGCTGGCCGCCGGAGAGCTGATGGGGAAATTTCTGCAAGGCGGAGACCGGCAAGCTGACGGCCTTGAATGTCTCCGCCGCACGATCGAGCCGGCTTGCCGGATAACCTATGCCATGAATTGTCAGCGTCTCCACCATCTGATGGCCGACGCTCCGGCGCGGGTCGAGCGCACCCATCGTATCCTGCGAAATGACCTGCAGATGCTTTGCCAGACCACGCCGGTTCGGTTTCATCAGGTTTTTGAAGGGCTGACCGAACAGCGTGATTTCGCCTGATGTTGGCATGCGATCGCCGCAGAGCAAGGACGCAAGCGTGGACTTGCCACAACCGGATTCGCCGACAAGACCCAGCGTTTCCCCTGGTCTCAATTCCAGGCTCACATCCTTGATCGCGTGAAATCCCTTTGCGCGTCCCGGCCAAAGGGAAAAACCCGGAGCATAGGAAAATTGCAGATCGCGGGCGGCAAGTGCAATTCTCGTCTCTGAATTGGCGGCGATTTGCTTCTCAGGCATCATGGGCACTCCATGGATTGAAGCAGGCAAGCGCCGCCGCGCCGGCAATCAACGGCGGAACCATCGTCGCGCAATTCGGCTCCGCGCGCGGACAACGGGGTGCGAAGGCGCAGGCCTGCGGCAGGTCATCATGCAATTTCAGTTCGCCGGGAATGTCCGCAAGCTTCTCCAGCGGCCTGCCCCGTCCGGGCATGGCCTCCAGCAACAGGCGCGTATAGGGATGGCGCGGATTGTCGTAGAGATCATCCGTGCGATTGATCTCGACCAGGGAGCCCGCATACATGACCGCGATACGGTCGCAGACCTCCGCGACGAGATCGAGATCGTGGCTGATGAAGATCATGGGGATGCCACGCTCGCGCACTGCCTTGACGAGGAGAGCGACGACCTGCGCCTGCACCGTGACGTCAAGCGCTGTCGTGGGTTCGTCGGCGATAATCAATCGCGGCTGCATGGCGAGCGCCGTGGCGATCATCACGCGCTGGCACATGCCGCCGGAAAATTGCGCGGGATAGGCATTGTAGCGTGTCTCGGGTTGCGGAATGGAGACCTCGGTCAGAAGCCGGAGCGCCTCGTCCCTGGCTTCCCTTGTCGACATGCCGGCGCTGACAGCCGCCTCGGCGATCTGGGAGCCGATCGTGCGAACCGGATCGAGGCAGGAAACAGGCTCCTGAAAGATCAGCCCGATCGGCGGCAGCTTCACTCTTGAGCGCGGACCGAGCTCGGCCGCGTCGTACATGGCGTCCTGGAAGGAAATATAGCCCGTGGCACTGGCGCTCGGCCCAAGAAGACCCGCAAGTGCAAGACAGGTGAGGCTCTTTCCCGATCCGCTCTCTCCGACAATGCCGAGGATCTCACCCTCGGCAAGGTCGAAAGATACGTTATTGACGGGATGAAACCGTCCGGCGCCCGTTCTGAACGAGACACTCAAATTGTCGACCGAAAGAACGGGCGTCGCCATGATCGGCCGCTCAGCTCTTCTGCTCTTCGAAGGAAAGATTGCCCGCGCCGAGATCCATTTGGAAGGCCGGCAGAGGTTGCCACTTGATGCCCTTGCGGATGCCGAAGAAGACAGCGTTCTGATGCAGGACGGTGACGCCCGGATCTTCCCATTCGATCAGATGCAGCATGTCGCGGAAGATCTTGGCGCGGTCGGCCGGATCGACGGCCTGCTCCATCTTGGCGCCGAGCGCATCGAAATCGGGATTCTGCCAGATCTTGAACGAGCTCAGGTTGCCGGCGGAGCTGAACTGCGTGAAGAAGGAGATATAGGGGTCGGGAACCTGGCCGGTGCTCGACCAGTTGCCGGTCGCGCGGGTTGGCGAGTTCTCAAACAGCTTGCCGGATTCCACGAACTTCATCTTGGCGTTGACGCCGACAGCCTGCCACATGGCGACAACCGCCTGCGTCACCGGGTTTTCCGCCGTGTAATAATTGTTCTGCGAGCGGATCTCGATCTCCTCGCCATTGTAGCCGGCATCCTTCAGGAGCTGCATCGCGCGATCGGGATCGTACTGATAGGCCGGATAATCCTTGAGATAGACAGGACCGTAGAGCTCGAACTGCAGCCCGTTCGGCACTTTCGTGCGGCCGTTCCAGATTGTGTCGACGATCGCCTGGCGATCGATGGCGAGGATGAGTGCCTGGCGAACGCGCGGGTCCTTCAGCGCCGGATTGTTCTTGTCGAAGAACAGGATGCGGTTGTTCGGCACCGGGCCGCCGACGATCTCGTGATCTGTGCTGGCGGTAACAACCGAGAGCTGGTCCGGCGGCAGGTCCGTCGCAATGTCATAGTCGCCGGCCAGCAGGCCGGCAATGCGCGAGGATACCTCCGGCACGATGCGCAAGGTCACGCGCTTGGCCGCCGGCTTGCCGCGATAGGCTTGATCGTGAGCGGCGAGAACGACGCTCTCATTGGCCGTATAGCTTTCGACCTTATAGGGGCCGGCGCCGACAGGTTTCTGCCGCCAGGTCGTCCAGTTGCCGCCGTTTTTCTGCCAGGCATCCTTGCTGATGACGACAGCCGCATAAGATGCAAGGCGCTGCAGGAAGATCGGGTCCTGGAACTTGGTGACGAAGCGGACGGTCAGAGGATCGACCACCTCGACACGGTCGAGGCTGGTGAAATTGGTGCGATAGGTCGGGTAGCCCGGCGCGTCCTTGTTCAGGAGCCGCTCAGGCCCAAAGGAGAAGGCGACATCCTCGGCGGTCATCTCGCGGCCATCATGGAAGATCACACCGGGACGCAGCTTCATTTCGAGTACGGTCGGCGAAATCCAGGTCCAGGACGTCGCGAGATTGGGCTTCACCGAGAAATCGCCGCGCATGTCGAGCGCGAGCACAGTCTCGTGGATGGAATAGTTGTTGCGGAAAGCGACGTTGCTGGCGGCATCGACGGGCTCCTGCGAGACCGGATTCATCTGAACGGCGATATGAAGCTCCGGCCTTTTATCGGCGTTTTCATCAGCGGAAGCTGACAGCGCCGGGATGAAGGCGGAGAGGCCGGCGGCAGCTCCCATAAGAAGGGTCGTACGACGGGTAACCGGGCTGTTGAGGCCGGTGAGCAGAAATTCGGACATCGGCACACTCTCCTATTAAAGCTTTGCACAAACGTTTGCGCACATAAAAAACGGCCACTTGCGTTCAGAACCACCGTTTCTTTTACGCAAGGGAGAATGGCCGCAAGCTAGGCGAGCTCGATGACGCACGTATGACAAGTTCAGGAGTAACGAACCGGATCGGACGCTTTTCAACGCGCAGATCCGCCGGAAGATTTGAAAGCTCAATCAGAAGATCAAGCGATGCTTCGCACAGTGCATCCGTCGGCTGTGCGACCGTCGTCAGGGGCGGGGCCCAATAGGCGGTGTCGGGCACGTTGTCATAGCCGACGACGGAAATATCGGCAGGAATTCGCAGACCGAGATCGCGCAGGAAGGCGACGACTTCGATCGCAAGCCCGTCGCTGCCACAGATCAGCGCCGTCGGACATTGCGGCGATGTCAAGAGATCTGCAAAGAGCTTGCGGTCGCGCTCGCCCTTCTCAAAGGAAATGACGTCGCCGACAATCAAGCCTGCTCTGCCGGCAACGGCGTCCTGGAATATCGACAGGCGATCGCGAAGGGCGCTGCGGCTGACGCGGTAGACGAAGGAAATGCGGCGGTGGCCGAGCTCCACAAGGTGATCAAACAGCAGTCTAATGCCCTGCCTGTCGTCGGTGAGAACCGCGGGAAGCGGCCCTGTCAGCCCCGCGCCAAGCGTCACATGTGCCTTGCCCATGAGATCAAGGTGATCGCAGAGTGCCTGCTGGCCCGGAAGGTCGCTGACCATGATGACGCCATCGAAGAAATCCTGCTGAAACAAACGCAGCTGGCCAGCAATCTCGCCGGCGTCCGCTTTAGCCTGCGCGACCAGCAGTTCCACGCCACGGCGCTGTGCCACGATTTGGAGGCGACTTGTCAGATGCGGCTGATAATGGCCGGAGAGGCTATTGACGATCGCCCCGAAGACGCCGGTCTTGTGCGTCCGAAGCGATGTTGCCAGACGGTTGACGACATAGCCGACGCTGCTTGCCGTTGCCCTGACCCGCTCCTGCGTCTCCAGGCTGATGCGGCTGTCAGCCTGGCCGTTCAGGACGCGGGATACCGTCGTCGCGGACACGCCAGCCAGCCGGGCGACGTCCAGAATGCCTATTCTTTTGGGTGCTTTCATACGGTCTGCCGAAATTTTTCGCGCCGCGCCGCACCGGCGCCAGGAGGTTCCGAGACTCTTGCCTCAGTTGCCTCGAGACGCAAGATCACATTTCGACTTGCAGAGAAATTTTCATAGGCGACTATGGAATCACCAATTCCACTGCTGCTTTAAAAGCTGCTGAATCAGGAATGGCATTATGCCCATTTTTAGAGCCCACAGAGCAATTCATGAGATCGTCACGGCTGTGACGCAAAGTGGGATAAAGCCACTCAACTGGCCAGACGACCAGATCGGCGCGCCGCTCGCCTGACACACCCGACCAAGTCCCGCGGCGATCAAAGCGTCAGCACTTATCTCATGCCTGGCAGCAATCGTAGCAACTGGAGCAATCATCGAGGGAGAGGTCCAATGAACATTAGTCTGATCGTGCATCCCGGTGTGGATAGCGCTCTTATTGCCTGGCGCAGCGACTTCATCGACCAGTGCCGTGGCTTTGCCTTGCGGCGGAAGATCAAGCGGGCGGCGGGAAGCCCGCAAAGCCCGAATACGATCTCCGATGTCGAGCCCGACGGCTTTCACGAGGAGATCGTCGCGAGTTGGGTCGGCTTCGCCGACGGGCCGCCCGTCGAGGAAGGCACGCGCAAGCCGACGACGGAATGGCCGATCCAGAAATATCTCTGGTCCGATTTCGCCGTCAATCCGGGCGATGTCGTCGCCTACCGCGTCTCCGCCATGATCGGGCCTGAGACGGCATTGCAGGAATCGGCCGATCATGTATCGGACTGGAGCGATGCCGTGCAGATCGGGGCCGAAACCACCGGGCATGTCAGCTGCTATTTCAACCGGGGCATCATCGCCAGCCAATGGCTTGCCCGCCTATTGCCGGAAGAGGCTCCCACCACCAAACTCAAGAAGGCCATCGCCAACCCGGAGGACCCGATCCGCCAGTTCCTTGCAGGGCCGATCCGCGACAAGCTGGTATCGCTCCTAAGCGATATCAGGTCGAATGGCGGCCATATCTACGCTGCCCTGTTCGAGCTGGACGATCCTGAGCTTATTGCGCTGCTGCAGGGTTTCAAGAAACGCGCCCATATCGTGCTCGGAAATGGCAGCGTCAAGAAAAAGGGAGAGGACGAAAACGAGGAGGCCCGATCCGACCTGTCTTCCTGTGATGTCAGGGATCGCATGAGCGCGCCGCGGGCATTGGCGCACAATAAGTTCCTCGTCATCTGCGGCGCCGACAAATCGCCACAGTCCGTATGGACCGGCAGCACGAACTGGACAATGACCGGCCTTTGCACCCAGGCCAATAATGCGCTTCTGATCGACAACCCGGCCGTGGCGCAATTCTATCTCGATCAGTGGAAGACGCTGGCCGCCGACGGCAACGATTCCCCGCCCGCCCTCTATCAAAGCAATGCCGAGCCCCGAACAACGCCGAAAGCCAAGAATACGACGGTCTGGTTCACGCCCATGCGCGAAGGGTTAGATCTAGAACAGGCAGGCGAGCTGATCCGTGGCGCCCAGCAGGGCATCCTGTTCGCCATGTTCAATCCCGGGCCTCGCGGTACACTTCTCAACGACATCATCGAGCTTGCGTCTCCGTCGAGCCCTTCGTTCAAGCCCGATCTCTACATCCAGGGCGTGGTCAACCAGAATCCGGGTACGGCAAAGAACCCTGTGGTGCTGTTCAACAGAAGCGAGCGGATCGACGCCAATGCCGACGTCGTCCTGCCTGCCGCCATCCCCGGCCGTTTCGCCTATTGGCAGAAGGAAGTTCTGAAGCTGCCGACGGCTCACGCCATGGTCCATAGCAAGGTCGTCATCGTCGATCCATATGGTCCCGATCCCGTCGTCATGACCGGCTCCCACAATATGGGACCCAAGGCCAGCGGCGTGAACGATGAGAACCTGGTGATCATTACCGGCAACGGCGATCTTGCCAGCCAGTATGCCGGCAAGATCATGGAAATCTACGCCCAGTATCGCTGGCGGCAATCCGTGCAGAAACAGGGCGGCGCGCCCAAGTGGACCGGTCTAGCCAATGATGACGACTGGCAGATCAAATCGCCGGATCAACCCTATGACAAGCGTCGCATACGCGAGCTCGACTTCTGGTTCGGCAAAAATGACAACAACTGAGATCTGATGCGCAGCAACCCCGGATCGCAGCAAACCTGCCGCGATCCTGCTTGCGGGGATGGCTCGACTTTTTCGTGCATGTGTAATGCCGACGCAATCTTCGGCTTCTAGTGGCTTGGCAACAATCTGGATTTCCGAATGTTGCTCCGCTACTCCCCTCCCATGCTTCTCCTTATCGGCGCTTGGCGCTTACGGCGTGGCCTTTCGTCGTCGTCAAAACCCATAGGGACGGATCGAGCGAGATGGTTGGTCAATATCACCGGCCACTCGCTGGCGTTCTTCGTCCCATACCCGAACGACAGTTCATTGCAGGACATAAGATTGCCGGCAATGCCGTGCCGCTCCGCTTCGGTCGCGAGTTCCGCCAGACTTCCTCGCTACATGACGATGGTAGCTCGCCCGCAACGCCTGGCTATTTCGAAAGAGCGAGGATCCTTCTATACATTCTGCGTTCGCGCCATTGGCGAACAGCGGCTCCTAACGAACCTTCGCAAGCCGACCAGCGAACATGAATGATCCCCCTGTTTGCCCTCCCAAGTCGCCAGGGCTCTCAGCCGTCCATTCGGGTAGGTTAAATAAACCTCTGGTAGATGCTATAACTTACTCTACCGGCTTGGACGCCACCCCCGAGCCGGGCATTGCAGCGTCCGACGAGACTGCATGCCCTCGCAGTGTCGTCGGACACCCTCCCGTGGAGGAGCGGTTAATTCGACCGGCTCACGCTGCCCGCCCCGCCTTGCGGCCGGAGAAAATGCATCCTCCCAGGAACGTGCCTTCCAGCGCATTGTAGCCGTGATATCCACCGCCGCCAAAGCCCGCCGCCTCACCGCAAGCATACAATCCCGGTATGGGCGCGCCGCTCTGTCCGAGCGCTTGGCTATTCAGATCGGTCTCCAGTCCGCCGAGGGATTTTCGTGTGAGAATGTTGAGGCGCACTGCAATCAATGGGCCGGCCTTCGCATCCAATATGCGATGGGGTGGGGCCGTGCGCATGAATCGATCGCCGAGATAGCTGCGCGCCTGTCTCAAAGCGACGATCTGGGCATCCTTGGCAAAAGGATTGTCCAACTCGCGATCACGGGCTTCTATCTGGGAACGCAGATGCGCAAGGTCGAGCGGGTGGTCGCCGATACGGTTCATGCCGGCGACCAGTTCTTCCAGTGTTTCAGCGACGATGAAATCCCTGCCCTGCGCCTTGAAGGCTTCCACCGGGGGCGGAGCCGACCGCCCCAAGCGGCTGCGCAGAAGGAGCCCGATGTCGCGTCCCGTAAGATCCGGATTCTGTTCGGAGCCCGAAAGGGCAAACTCCTTCTTGACGATCTTCTGCGTGGTGACGAACCAGCTGTAACCGTGACCGAGCTTGCAGATATGCCGCAGCGTCGCAAGACTGTCGAAGCCCGGCAGGCAAGGCGCCGGCATGCGATTGCCATTGGCGTCGAACCAGAGGGAGGACGGGCCAGGCAGGATGCGGATACCGTGGTTCGGCCAGATCGGGTCCCAGTTGGCAATGCCTTCGGTATAGTGCCACATCCGGTCGCCATTGATCGACCGCGCGCCGGCCGCCTCGGCATGACCGATCATTAAGCCATCCACGTGATGAGGCACGCCGCTCAGCATCCGCTCCGGGGGTGCGCCAAGACGTTCGACGGGCCAGGCGCGGCGAACCAGTTCCGGATTGCCGCCGATGCCGCCGCTTGCCACGATCACGGCACCCTCGATGCGGAAATCCCCCACGACGTCACGGTTCGATTGCCGACCACGGGGGGTACCATCCTCCGCCAGAAGCTCGCCTTCCACGCCGGTTATACCATCGCGATCGCCGATCAGCCGCGTCACTCGCCGACGGAACAACAGCTCGATTTTGCCTTCCCTCGCCGCCGCCAAAACCCGCTTTAGGAATGGATCGAGAACGCCGGGACCCGTGCCCCAGGTGAGATGGAAGCGCGGCACGGAATTGCCATGTCCGTCGGCAAGGCCTCCGCCACGTTCCGCCCAGCCGACGACGGGAAACCAGCGCATGCCGAGCCCATGCAGCCAGCTGCGCATCTCGCCGGCGGCAAAATTGAGATAAGCATCCGCCCAGGCACGCGGCCAGAAATCCTCGGCCCGGTCGAAACCCGCCGCCCCCAGCCAATCCTGACGGGCGAGATCGAGACTGTCGCGAATACGCATGCGCCTCTGTTCCGGCGTATCGATCATGAACAGGCCGCCGAGCGACCAGAAGGCCTGACCACCGAGACTTGCCCGCGGCTCCTGATCGACAAGGATCGCCCGCTTTCGGCGCTCTATCAACTCGCAAGCGGCGACAAGGCCCGAGAGGCCGGCTCCGACGATGACGACATCTGCACGACTGCTCATTCGTTCTCCCCTCGCGAATAGCGTATCAACGAGAGAGCTTAGTGAACCTTACGTAAAAGTAAAACAGATACCGGAGCTGAAGGGCATTGGGAATCGATCCACCGAGCCTGCATGTTGCCTCCATGAAACCTGCACGCTGTTCATGTTGTCTTGCGACGTTGGCGGCGACCGAGCCAGGATGGCGTCGCTTCCACAACGAAACCTCGTCCCACAATTGACTGGCGGAGGGAAATCACGACAGAGTAGGTGCTACGGCCTTCTCCATCGCATCGGCTTGCCTGACATCGGAAAAGGCGCCATCCGATTGCTTAATCAAGAGAGGAGCAGCAGCCATGGGCAAGCTTCCCGATATGACGAAACACCGCGGCTTTCCTTCCGGCATGCCGGGTACGGGGGTGCAATTCACCATTCGCCGCGCAAATCCCAAGGGCGTGACGCCGATCAAGAAACTGCCGCGGCGTGCGCGGCCAGGATCGCAGGAACATCTGATCGATGCCGCATTCCTGCACGCGCTCTGGCATCATTTTGGAGCCGAGCCCTTCGAGCGCGGCAATCTCGATGCTGCGCGGCTGAACCTCCTGTTCGGACGGGAGGTGCTGCCCGCCGCCAAGGATTTCGATCCGCTCTCCTATGAGGCCATGCTCGTCATCAACGAGAAAGTGGCGCGCGAAAGCTTCCCCGAAGCATTCGAGGATGTGATGGAAATCTGACGACACGCGGAGTGCGCAGCTCTCTTGAACAGGCCGTCAACGGAAGCGTTATGCGACAGACCGGTATCGATAAGAGAAGCTGCGGCCCTATGCCCGGTTGCCTCCGGGCTGGAGTGCGCTAGCTTACGGTGGTCGACACTCTCCACTCGAGGCTGACATGTCCGACGATGTCCTGCTGACATTCAATGCCGGCTCCTCGACCTTGAAAATCGGGGTCTTCGAGCTGGCGACCGAAGGGGCAAGGAATGTCGGCCGCGGCAAGATCGATTTCGATCAGAGCCCGCTGATGCTCCGCTACTCCATCGGAACGGATAGATACGAGAAGACGATCAGGGGTGATAACGACACGCAGTTCGTCTCCGTGGTCTCCGAAACGCTGGACCATATGCTCGCTCATCTTCCCGGCAGGCTCCGGACGGTCGCACATCGCGTCGTCCACGGCGGCATGGCGTTTCAGGAGGCTACCCTCTTGGATAATGCCGCAATCGAGCGGATCGAGAAGCTCGTTCCTCTTGCGCCTCTGCACCAGCCGCAGGCTCTGCGTGCCATTCGGTCGATGCAAACGCTGAGGCCGGACGTCCAACAGACCGCCTCCTTCGACACGGCCTTCCATTCGTCGCAAGCCGATGCCGTGCGGCGGCTGGCGATACCGCGCGCCATGCATGACGACGGCGTGCGCCGCTACGGCTTTCACGGGCTCTCCTACAAATACATCGCCGCGAAGCTTCGAGAGATCGATCCGGAAGCAGCGGAGGGCAAGGTCGTCACCTGCCATCTCGGCAGCGGCGCCAGCCTGTGCGCGATGGAAAACGGCATCAGTCGCGACACGAGCATGGGTTTCTCGGCGCTTGACGGCATCCCCATGGCAACCCGCCCCGGCTGGCTGGATCCAGGCGCCCTGCTTTATCTCATGAGAACGGGAATTCAGCAGCCTGAACGGATCGAGGATTTCCTCTATCATCAATGCGGCCTGCTCGGCGTCTCCGGTATCAGCGGCGACACACGGGTTCTGCTCGATGACAAGAGCCCGGAAGCAGCCGAGGCCATAGATTTGTTCTGCCTGCGCATCTCAGGCGAGATCGGGCGGCTATGCGCAACGACTGGCGGTCTCGACGCCATAGTCTTCACCGCCGGCATCGGTGAAAACCAGCCGCAGATCAGGACGCGTGTCGCACGAAGGTTGCAGTGGCTGGGTATCGAGATCGATGAAAATGCAAATGACAGCAATTTGACCTCGATCAACGCGGCATCCAGCCGCATCAAGCTATTCGTGATCCCGACCGACGAGGAACGTGTGATCGCCGAGGAGGCGCTTGCCCTCATCGCCTGACGAAACGAGGAGACGCAGATGAATGCCGTGACCACACCGCTTTCGCCCGAGGAACTCTCCCTGATCGACCGCTACTGGAAAGCGGCAAACTATTTGTCGGTCGGCCAGATCTATCTGATGGACAATCCGCTGCTGCGCGAACCGTTGAAACCGGAGCATATCAAACCGAGACTGCTCGGCCACTGGGGCACGACGCCCGGATTGAATTTCATTTATGCGCACCTCAACCGCATCATCAAGGCGCGCGATCTCGACGTCATCTATATATGCGGCCCCGGCCATGGCGGTCCCGGCATGGTCGCCAACACCTATCTCGAGGGTACCTATAGCGAGATCTATCCGGATATCTCCGAGACGACGGAAGGCATGCAAAGACTGTTTAAGCAGTTTTCCTTCCCAGGTGGCATTCCGAGCCACGCAGCACCGGAAACGCCCGGCTCCATCCACGAGGGTGGCGAACTGGGCTATGCGCTGGTACATGCCTACGGCGCCGCTTTCGACAATCCCGATCTGATTGTTGCCTGCGTCGTCGGCGATGGCGAGGCCGAAACCGGACCTCTGGCCGCGAGCTGGCATTCGAACAAGTTTCTCAATCCGGCGCGCGATGGCGCGGTATTGCCGATCCTCCACCTCAACGGCTACAAGATCGCCAATCCGACGGTCCTTGGCCGGGAAAGCGACGACGATCTGCGCAAGCTGTTCTCAGGCTATGGCTACGAACCCTTCTTCGTCGAGGGACATGAACCATCCACCATGCATCAGGCGATGGCCGGCACGTTTGACCAGGTGTTCGACCGCATCCGCGGCATACAAAGAAACGCACGCGAACAAACGTCGTCCGAAAGCATGCCGCGCTGGCCCATGATCGTGTTGCGAAGCCCGAAAGGCTGGACCGGCCCCAAGCAGGTCGATGGCAAGAAGGTGGAAGGATTCTGGCGGGCACATCAGGTGCCGGTCGCCAATTGCCGCGGCGACGAGGCGCATCGCAAGATCCTGGAAGACTGGATGCGCAGCTATGATCCGGACGATCTTTTCGATCATAGCGGGCGGCTGAAGGAGGAGCTGCAAGCGCTGGCGCCGCGCGGCGAAAGGCGCATGGGCGCCAATCCCCGCGCTAATGGCGGCCTGCTGCGCAAGGAGCTTTCGGTTCCCTCCATCGAGGACTACGCGATAGAGATCGGCGAGCGCGGCAGCAAACAGGTACAATCCACCGAAATCCTGGGGCACTATTTACGCGACACGCTGAAGCTCAATGATGCCAAGCGGAATTTCCGCATCTTCGGCCCCGACGAAACGGAATCGAACCGGCTCGGCAGCGTCTTCGAAGCCACGAATCGGGTCTGGATGGAGGCGATCGAGGATTATGACGTCCATCTGTCCCGCGACGGGCGGGTGATGGAGGTGCTCAGCGAACATCTATGTCAGGGCTGGTTGGAGGGCTACCTGCTCACGGGTCGGCATGGGCTTTTTTCGTGCTATGAAGCTTTCATCCATATCGTCGATTCCATGTTCAACCAGCATGCCAAATGGCTGAAGGTTTCGCGCGAATTGCCCTGGCGCAAACCGATCTCGTCGCTGAACTATCTATTGACGTCGCATGTCTGGCGACAGGATCACAATGGCTTTTCCCACCAGGATCCGGGCTTCGTCGATCTCGTCGCCAACAAGAAGGCCGACATCGTGCGCATCTATCTGCCGCCGGATGCCAATACGCTGCTGTGGGTCGGTGATCACTGCCTCAGGACCTATGACCGGATCAACGTCATCGTCGCCGGCAAGCAACCGGAATCGCAGTGGCTCAGCATCGACGAAGCGGCCGCCCATTGTAAGGCCGGCGTCGGCATCTGGGATTGGGCGAGCTACGAAGACGACACCATCGCCCCCGACGTCGTGATGGCCTGCGCCGGTGATGTCCCGACCATGGAGACGCTTGCCGCCGTCATGCTGCTGCACGAGGCGATCCCCGATCTCAAGATCCGCACGGTCAACGTGGTCGATCTCCTGGCTCTACAGGACCCACAACAGCATCCGCATGGTCTCGATCACCAGGCATTCGACCAGATCTTCACCACCGACAAGCCGGTGATCTTCGCCTATCACGGCTATCCCTACCTGATCCACCGGCTGACCTATCGGCGGACCAACCATGACAACATCCATGTTCGCGGCTTCATCGAAGAGGGCACAACGACCACGCCATTCGATATGACCGTGTTGAATGAACTCGATCGCTACCATCTCGCCTTGGAGGCGATCAATCGTATTCCCGGCCTATCGGAAAAGGTGCCGGAGGTCGTGGATGGCCTGAAAGCAAAACTCACCAAACATCACGATTACGTCCGCCGGCACGGCGAGGATATGCCGGAAGTCTCAAATTGGCGGTGGAAGCGATAGAGCAGCGGAATACCGCCGTGCAGCGTTCCCGGACCTCAGGACTTGGACGCGTGCTGTGGCTTTCCCTTTTGCTTGGTCGAGGCCATGTCGTGAAGCTCCTTCTCGCTCATGGAGTCGACCATGCTCTTCGATGCCCCCTTCAGTTCGCTCTTCTTTCTTTCGCCGCGTTTGGCGGCAAGCGCCGCACCGGCGGCCATTTGCTGTGATTTCGATTTTGCTGGCATGATTATATCTCCTTCGAATTAGGTTGGGATTTTGCCGGCCTAGCCAGCGAAACGCACCAGCAGGATAACGAGGACTACGGCGGCAAGTCCGCCGATAAACACCAGACGCTGCCACCGTCGCTTCAGGATGATCTCGCCTTGGCGTGCATCTTCCGCAGAAAACGTGCGCGGTTCCTGTTTGTGCGCACCGTCTTGGTCTCTTCTGCTCATGGCAACCATCCCTCGGCGGCAGGAACCGCCGATCGTGTCTGCTTGCAAAGCATGGCTTACGATTGGTAGCTGCCAGTAAGGCTTGCCTCTGCAAGCATGTGTTTCTTCACTTTTTGCCACATGGCTTCCGCGCCAGCGGCTTCGGGAAGCGTCATCCGCGGTACATCGAGCGCGGCAAGCCGGAAAACGTACCGATGCGGCGGATCGCCTGCCGGAGGCCGCGGACCGTCGTAACGGGCATTGCCGAAATCATTCTTGTAGAAACGCAGCGCCTGCTCCTGCATAGCATCCACGTTTTCAACCAAGCCGCTCCACTCCGCCGGAATATTGGCGATGCCGCAATGGCGGAATGTTCCCGCCGGCGCATCCGGATCCTCGATGATCAAGGCGAAGCTTTGGGTGCCTTTGGGAGCGCCGCCCCAGGCAAGCGGCGGGAATATATTTTCTCCGTCCAGCGCGTATTTGCTCGGTATCGGCGCATTCTCAGCAAAGGCCTTGCTGATCAACGTCAAAGCCATTCGATCCTCCTCTTGCTGTCATGGATTCATGAGCCTGTGAACTTCTGATCCTAAAGTGGAACACATCAGAATCATTATTGTTCCCAATAGGGAACAATCGCACTCACCGGCAGTTGTGGGAGCGTCCATGAAGGAGGAAAAAATGACGGACGAACGGTTCGAGTGGATCAGCAAGAGGGCCTACGCCATTTGGGAAGCAGCCGGCCGTCCCTGGGGCTGCAGCCAGCATCACTGGGAGCAGGCGGCCAAGGAACGCGAGATCATGGAGAGAACGCGAGCCTCCGTGGACGGAGAAGAAGTGCTCGCAAGGTTTCGGCGGAGGGCTGCAACAAACCCGCCCAAGAATGACGCTCAGAAATCCGAGGAAGACACTCCCTCCGAGGATCGCCGCGTCGGATAATTTCCGGCAGTTTCCGCCAGCAAGCCGTTCCCATGTCCGATCCCTTAAAGGGGGAACGGATATCCGCTATACACATTGATCCCTATGAAATTCCAAAGCCTGCCCGCTAGTTCTGCGTTCCGTCGCGATTTGGTTGGGCCGGCGTGCTCTTCGTGCCCTGCTGATTGTTCTCCGTACGATCGGTTGGAGCGGGCTGTGTGGATTGCCCAGCCGGCGGCGTATTGTCGATCGTGCCTGCCTGCGGCTGGCCGCTGGAGGAACTTATCGTTGGCGCCGGGTTCTGCGGTTTGCTTGGCTCGATGTAACGGCCCCAAACTTCAACGCCGGCCCATACGATTGCCGCCAGAACCAATGCCGTGATCAAGATGGTAGACAAATGCGTGCCACGTACCCCCTGGCGGGCCTCGGTCGCGGACAATGGCTTCTTCTGATCCTGGGGCTTCTTCGGTTCCTCGAATGCCATGGCAAGCTCCATCTCTACAAATTCCATATGGACCTAACAGAGACGTCGAAAGATGGTTCCATCAAAGGAGCACCCGCATCCGATCGGCATTAAACCGGAACAATGCGCAGAGCCCCGCGTTAGCCTCATGAGGTTACAGATCGTGCCAAGCGGACGTGATGGTGCTGAAGAATATGGAGATTTTTCCGCTTTCTCTCCATGGCCAACGAAACGGCAGCCGAGCTTCCTACCCATCCGATCTGCGACCTTTCCAACATTCGAGGAGACGGAAAGGGATGGGCCTTTGATGCTCTACCGTGGGTCCCGGCCGCGTCCGACGACGATGCATACCGTCATCGAGGTGAACAATGGCAAGAATTATCACTAGCGCGGTGCCGCCGAAGAAATCGTTGGCGTCACCGCCATTATTATCTCCGCCCCGGTTTGATCGGTTGCTCCTTTCGAATACCCGGTGTGCGGTGGCCAAATCCGGACGCTTCCTGCTGATAACGGCGGTAGCGGCCGTCATGTCATCGAATTTCGTGTTCGCACAACAATCGAACGACGATCGATGCAAGGCAGAGGATACCAACCGGCAGACTGACAACAGGCATGCGGAAAGCGGGCGGACGTCCACGCCGGACGGCAATCCCAGCCAGAAGCTGTCCGACTGCGGCGGCGTGCTGAAACCACCGCCTGTCGGTGACAGCAAAATGGAAAAGCCCGCCCCGCAGGTCGGCAACACGCCTGTCATCAAGCCTGGCGACCAGCCGAAAGAACAGCAAAACGGCCAACAGCCAGACAAGTAGAGCCGATCTTTCCTACGGCTTTGGCTCGGGCTGCTCTATGGGACCGTGCGTAACGGCGCCAGAATCTCGATGATCGCTCGACGTAAACGGCTTAATGACGAGAATCCCCAGAATGGACGCGATCATCACGCCGAAAATGAGGAGCAGCAGCATTCGCATGTCGAAGTCCTGATCCTACGCGGATTTGCGCACGGTAAGATTGCTGTCATGCCCGATTATGCCGCTGGCTTGCCGGGTGATCGCCTCGGCGCGCTGCTTGGCTTCGTGATTTTCAACAGACCCCTCGACAACGACTCGCCCGCGACTGACAGTGACGAAGATGCTCGCCTCGTTTAGCAATCGGTCGGCCTTCAGCCTGCCTTCGATCTCGGTACGAATTTCCTCATCGGTCCTTTCCGAGGTCGGCCCGGAGGTTCTGGCTGGCGGGTCTTCGGAGATTCTGTCGTCCCCGGCCTCCCCTGACCCGGAGGTCGTCCTGACATTGGAAATCCTGACGGAAATTTCATCGGCCGTTTGCTCGCGCTGCCGGTCGGATTCGGCTGAATCCTCGCAGCGTGCGTCATCCGTACCCTGCTCAGGCCGAATTTCCTTTGACGAAGGTCGCCTGGTCTCCTCGGCTGCGACATCCCCCGAGCCACCGGCGGCTTGGTCAAGCGCCTGAAGGGTGCGTATATCGCCGCGATCCGGAGAATCCTTTGCCCTTGTCTGTTGCTTGGTTTCGGTCATGGTTTTCTCCCTCTTTGATTAGGGACAAACTTTCACCGCTCCGGAATGTTCCGATGTTGAGGGTCGTATCAAGTTCCACTCGTCAGCATTTCCAAAGACACGACCTTATAACGCTCTTGAAGGGATGCCAGCAGCCGCGCACCGCCGCCATCCAGTCCTGCCTGCCGCCATCGCACCTCGTAGGAAATATGCGCAGTGGCCTCGGTCGAGCCCGCCGCCTTGCCGACAAAAGAGAAGACATAGCCGAGCGGTTCAAGCGCTGCCTGCATATCGGTGATCCCAACGCCGGCATCGCAAGGCAGCTCTATCACGATACGCGCCTTCTGCCTGCGAGGGATCAGCCTGTCGAATTGTTTAAACGGCGAGAGCACCACAAAGGCGATGAGGGCGCCGGCCGAACCGACAATCAGTTGACCGCCGCCGATGCATAGGCCAACGGCCGTCATGATCCACAGGGTCGCAGCCGTCGTTACGCCGGTGACGAGATCTCCGCGCTTAAGGATGGCGCCGCCGCCGATGAAGCCGACGCCGGTGAGGACGCCGAGCGGAAAGCGCAGCACATCCATCGAGGCAAACGATTGTGACGTCTTGCCCAATGTGGATAGCAGGAGATTGGCCTGGATCATCGACAGGCACGCGGCAAGCCCGACCAGGATCGTCGTGCGAAACCCAGCCGCATGCCCGCCCATCTCTCGATTGACGCCGATCAGCCCTCCGGCAATGACAACCAGCACCAGACGGACGACAATATCCAGCCCATCCACCTCCACCCGCATGATCTCACTAAGGTCAGGCACGATGTCCTCCCAGAAAATGCCACCACCGGGATTTTCCAGTTGGGGAACATCGCAGACGGCGTTTCGTTCCATCCCAACGGAATCGTTCACGAAAAGCGTAATAAAAGCAGCATGATGATTTCGAGCTCTCTTGTCAGTTCGAGGGAAAGCGCTTAGCCAGAGGATCGCTCGCGCCACCATACCGCGAACCGCTTCCTGCAATGGCAAGCGACCGTATCGATTCGACATACCCTGCGAGGCCATATGATTTCCGGAAACCGTGAGAAGGGACCCATTGCAGGGATCGCGCTCGCCTGCGCGGGATATGCCTGCTTTTCCCTTCAGGACGCGATGGTGAAGTGGCTGGTCGCCAGCTACGAAGTACCAGAGATCCTCTTCATGCGCAGTCTGGTCATCGTGCTGGTCGCAGGCGTGCTCGTCCGTTATCGGCGCCATCCCTCAATTTTCAAAAGCCCCTATCGCGGCACGGTCGTCCTGCGCGCCGGGCTGATGCTGCTTGCCTGGCTGCTCTTCTACAATGCGGCCCGTTATCTGGGTCTGGCGGAACTGACGACACTGTACTTTTCGGCGCCGATCATCGTCGTGGTTCTGTCGATCGTCGTTCTCAAGGAGAAGGTCCATGCGGGCCGCTGGATCGCCTGCATAGGAGGCTTCATCGGGGTGGCGATCGCGGCAAATCCAAGTCATTCGCCCAACCTCCTGCCCGCCGCCATGTGCATCGTCGCGGGTTTTTGCTGGGCTTGGAGCACGATCCTGATCCGACTCGTCAGCCGAAGCGAGACCACGCTTACCCAGATGTATGCCACGAGCCTGATATTCGGCATTGCCTGTGCCCTGTCGTTTCCATGGACATGGAAGACCCCTGACGCGAGCGGCTGGGCACTGATGCTGACCCTCGGCATTATCTCGACGATTGGGCAGTTTCTGCTCTACGAAGGCTTTCGATACGCACCCGCTTCGACGCTGGCGCCCATCGAATATAGCGGCCTCGTTTGGGCTTTCGTGTACGGCTATGTGATCTGGGCCGAGATTCCGGCGACGAACGTCTTTGCCGGGGCCCTCATCATCATCGCCTCAAGCTTCCTGCTTATCCTGTGGGAGCGCCGCATGGCACGTCCACCGGAAGAACGTGAAATACTGAGACGCCACCGATAGATGGTCCGCCTGCACTCGAAACCACGAGCCAGATGCGCGAAAGCAGATGGCGGCTTTACGACGAGGATACCGAAGATCAGGACGTTAAGTGGCTGAAGCCGCTCCGCCGGATCGCGCCACAGTCCGGGTCTTTGAGCTGGGACATACCCTTGTCCCGAAAAGCCATCAGATTGCTTTGCCGCCAGTCAGCCGGGCTGCGCGTTGCATGCGGTTCAGCTCCAAAGCTCGCTGAAAATTCAGATCGGTTTGCGCGTGATGACGGAGATCATCAAGAAACTGAGAGACGCCATCAAGCGTATCGACGACGACATATCGCAAACCGCCACCAGCATCGATCAGGTCATGGCTGACGCTCACGCCGAAACCACCGGTGACCTTGCGAAACCACGCCGAGCGCCAGCGCTTGAAACCGTCGGGATCCGACTGAAACTCCGCAAGCAGGATCTTTTGCTGGTCAAGCCGCGCGAGGAACGCCTCGACCACGCCCTGCGTGCCGGCCTTCGGCTTCTCAGCCTTCCTTGCAATCCATTTTTCAAGAAACTGAAATCCCGGCCGCGGAGCCGTCGCTTCATCATGATCGATAACCGTCTCGGAATCCGGTGTCGGAAGCGCCGCGCGATCCGCGAGCTGAGACGCGCTTGACTGCGTTTCCTGCTCCATCGCCAGGGTCTGCTTGAGATCGGCTGCAAGCTCTCCCCAGATCGATCTTGTCAATTCGACTGGCTTTGCTTTGGTTCGGCGGGAGGATTTGATTTCGATAACGAAGGGTTTTGTCTGTTTAACCATGATATTTCAGTGTGTGCTCGAAGACGGAGCGCAGTTGATGGACAATCAGCATTGATGAGAGGCTGGCATTCTCTGAGAACAACGACCGTCGCGCGGCGATCGCTTGCGATCATTGTGGGCCAAGGCCGTACACCAAACCGATCGACGAAGCAATCTCGTCGCTCCCGTCAAAAAATAAACATCGGCACCTCGGGACCTGATCTGCAACAAAAGCAAGACAGGCATGTAGCAAAGGTGAAGAAGATCCGCCACTTGAAGCGGCATGCACTTCCGCCTGGCAAGGTGAAACTCGTGTCTGCGCATTGCAGATCCCACATCGTGTCGCTATGTTCTAAGAAGGCACACGAACAGCAAAGGAGGTTGCCTATGTCATCGCGGGACGCCTGATCCAGCAATACCAAGACTTCTGCCTTTCCAAAGGCATCAAATTCACACGCATAGACTCCGTACGGCCGCACGATAATACCACGCTCTTCTGCAGCGCTGGGATGCAGCAGTACAAACCACTCTTCTCCGACCCTTCCCATATTGGTACCGTCGCCAACACTCAGGCCTGCCTGAGAATGGGCGATCTCGATGAGATCGGGGACGGAACGCATTTCCTTCACTTCACGATGCTGGGGCTTTTCTCGTTTCGAGAACTGACCGTCGGCGACGCCATCGACTTCTGGATCGAGTTTCTCGGGACGCTCGGCCTGGTCCCGGACCATGTCACGATCCATCCGGACCGACTGGAGGATTGGACGCCGCTTTATCGGAATCGCATTCCTATCGTTCCGGATGAAGGATGCACCTGGAGCGACGGCAACGTCAGCGGCTACTGCACCGAGTTCTACAAGGATGGCATCGAGATCGGGAATATCGTCAATCCGCTCGGAACCTGTATCGACGTGGGTTTCGGCGCCGAACGCCTCGACATGATCGTGAACGGCACGCCTCCGGATGACGCTCTGGCCACATTGCAAGATACCGTCATGCGGGTCGTGGAGAGCGGCTACAAGCCGGGAAACAAGGAGCAGGGATATGTCTTGCGAAAGCTCCTCCGCCGCATCCATGTGATGGGCGGAGCACTGGACCATCCCTATTTCGAACAGGAAGTCGTGCGTCAGGAACGATTGCGCTCCAAATATTTGCGCCTTCGCGAAAAATATCCCGACATGCCACCGGAATGGTGGTTCGACACGCACGGCATCGATGTCGCCGACCTGCAGGCGATAAATGGAACGTAGCGTCGACTGATGATGAAGCGGCGAAGGAGATCGTGCGAGCGGCCGCCTTCGCCGCCCTTCCGGAAACACGCGAGGATATGGAGCGGGCCAATTCTCGGGAAGTCGGGAAGATCCCGAATTTCCGGAGATCACCAAGCGGCCGCTGGCAGCGATATCAAAAGCTTTCTCTTTGTAGTCGTAAAAACGGCGACGTGCGAGCGGACGGAAGCGTCCTGATCATGATCCGCTATCCGCCTGCATAGCCTGAAAGGCGGCGCCGAAACCGGTCAGAGAGATCGGAAGCTCCGCCATGTTTCCCTGCATCATCCGGATCGAGACTTTTCCCGACTTTTCCTTCATCAAGGCGGCAAGCATCGCGGGTGGGCACAATCCCTCCACCAGGCATCCTTGCGTGGTGCAGCGCGATACCTTCGCCATCGTCGAATATTTGCTGCCGAAGCCAATCTTCACACCACCCTGAATAGCAAAACCAAGCGGAAGAGCCATCTGCATGCCAATCTTCTTGTCCGCGGAACGCGCCATGCTGATGACCATGAACACCTGCCTTTGATCCGGTGACGTCAACCGGTAGACGATCTGACAGCGCGGCTTCATCGTTTTGTCGGCCGAACATTGCAATATCCACGCATCGAACTTCTGCTCGCTAATCTGCGGACCGGCTGGCGCTGATGTAGCCGGAGCCGGCGCCGCGGCTCTGGATGGATCGCTCTTGCCGGCATCCGGCGTCACATTTTGAGACCCCGATTGCGGCGCCCCTGAACTATCATCGGCCCGGAGCGTGGAGGATACACCCGCTTCGCAAAGCGAGAAAACCACACAAGACACGAATGCCTTCAAATATAAATTCATGTCATCCTCCCGATTTTGTTTGCAATTTTACAGTACAATTGCAATAATGTCGAATATAGATCAGTTTAAAATTACATTTAAAGAAAGATAAAATTTCGATGAATTTTCAATTCAGTTATTCGATGTAGAAATATAGCCGTTTAATATTCAATCACACGCAAGGGAACAATTCAGATGACATCAAGACTCGTTGTCGGCTACTCCCTGATCGCCATGCTCGCGCTGACCGATGGAGCCGTATGCGACGAAAGCTATCTGCAACAGGCTCCCTCCGCGGAAGCAAACCCTGCCTTCGTCGAACAGCTGCCGGAGACATCCGTCATGCCCGTGCCTCGATCTCCGATTAACCGCCGGGTGATGCCGCACAAGCAAAGGCAGGCATCACGAACGCAGGCGAACGTCCGATTGGCAGGCAGCATTTTTCCGAATGTCGGCAATGGCGTGACCGAGCGGGCTGCACCCGCACCGGCCGATGGCCATTTGCCAACGGTTGGGGCAGGCGCGGTATCACGCTGACTGTATCTTGGCGGCAGGCAATGATCAAAGCACCAGGCGACCGCCCCAGGCGCGCGGCGAGAACAAGACCGCCAATAGGAGCGGCAGCA
Source organism: Rhizobium sp. AB2/73 (assembly GCF_020871915.1). Taxonomy (NCBI): domain Bacteria; kingdom Pseudomonadati; phylum Pseudomonadota; class Alphaproteobacteria; order Hyphomicrobiales; family Rhizobiaceae; genus Rhizobium; species Rhizobium sp. AB2/73. The sequence continues at coordinate 613,514 of NZ_CP067073.1, forward strand.
AGCATGAAACTGAGAGGCCTTCGGCCAGCTGAAACTTCGAGAGCGGCATGTTCGGAGCCGATAATTCGATATCGGCTCAAGATTGCGATTGAGGAGCAATATCGACATGATGCATCCCAGTAAAACCATTGCTGTTACGACTATCTTGCTTCTTGCCGGCACGCTCGGCTCAGCCGATGTCCTAGCAAGCAGTCAACCCATCATCCGGCGTTCCGGATTTTCAGAGACCCAAATTCCCCAGGTGAAAGGACGTATTCCGCCGAGGAAGAACGGCAACCTGGAGAAAGGACCCACCGCCAAGGCTCCGGTCAAACCAAATCCGAATACCAGCACCCAGAACGGAGCTGCGACCTGCGGACCTGACAACGCGCAATCTGAAATCTGCCGGAAAAAATGATTTGGCGCCGGCAACGATCATGAGCTCTTCGGCCTGTCCTTGACCAGGATGGGCTGGGAGGTAGCCTCCACGGCCGGTTGCGCCGCGCTGGCGGCGGGAACGGCGACCGCCGGGCCGATCGGCCGACCGTTGGCATCGAGCTTGTACGTCATGGCTCTTTGATGCTCGTCCAGATATCGCATGAACGCCGCGCCGGCGGCGGCATCCCTGAATTGCCACAGCCCGTTCCTTACGCCCTCGAAAATCAACGAATAGACTGCGAGCTGAATGCCTTCCTGGACGCCCAAGGTCGTGGGTGCATTTCGTGTAATACCGCCCTCGATCTGGAGCAGTTGATCGACACCGACGAAACGGAACGCCGATCCCTGCAACTGCACGGAATAGATCGTCTTGGTCGTGCTGACAGAGGCTAGCACCCGCCCGGTACTGACGCTGACGGCCCGCAAGGATACAGTCACGATGTCCTTGCGGTACTGCGTGTTCCCGCCGATCCCGAGATAATTGGCACCGATACCGCCCGTCGTTTCATTGGAATCATAGCCGATGATACCGCCATCCAGCAGCACTCCGGCAAACCGAAGCGGCGGGATGCCGCCAGCCTTCGCGCCGTAAACCGCCGACCTCGTGTTCTGGATGATCTGGCGTTCCTGCAGCAGCGATTGCAGATCGGTACGCTCGACGACATTGAACCAATTGCCGTTACCAGCCTTGGTCAGAACGTCAGTCAACAGCTGCGCGCCGCCCTGCGTCAGAGCGCGGGAATATTCGGCAAAGTTTTCGTTTGGTTTGTTCTGTCCCGTCAGATCGGGAAAGGAATAGACCGCCACATCGAGCTTCTGTATGGGCGGCGGCAGACTCTCCAATGCCACACCTGACTTCGTGGCGGGCATAAGCGTCGCTGGAGTGCTCATCGGGTCTAGGCTGCTGCCCGCGGCGGCGCAGCCACCAAGACCCAATCCGCATAGGATGGCTGCGACAGGAAAACCAACATGTGACATGGCCGCTCGAATAAATCGCTCCCAACAACACCGAACGAGGACGCAATCAATTTGGTTCAAGGATTGGCCGGCACCTGGCCGCTCTGGATCACGATGACCGGAGATGTTCCGGTTGAACCCGTACCTTGATCAACGTTCCCAAGATTGCTCAAGGCCTTATCGAGACCGGACAGATCCGGCGTCTGTTGCTGCCCCGACTTGACGCCGGCGCCCTGCGTCTGCGCCGTCGAAAGCAGGAATGAACCATTCAACGGATTGCCTCCAAATGTCGGATTGGTCGGCTGATAGACCAATTGCCCCGCCATGGCCGGCGCCGCCATCAGGGCCGCCAGACCAACTGTAATCATTGCCGCATCTATTCTCATTGCTATTCCCCTCCCCTATTTTCAAAGGCTGCTGCGCCCACTCAACGTTTGATGAGCAAACCACCACCCGGTAAACGTGCGATCAGCACATTGACAGGTGCCGAACCCGCGGGCTGAAGAACGCTTACGTTCAGGCCTGCGCCATTCAGCAATACGACATTCGACTTCAGATTATTGCCGCCCTGCAGGACGTTGATATTGCCGTAGTTCCCTATGATACCGGCAGTCGAGCTGTTACCCGTTCCTGACTGAAGGTGATACACGCTGTTGCGCGTTCCTATTTCCAGCGTCCTTGCCAAGTTATTGCCTCGCGGCACCAGGATCGCTTCCGGCGTAGCGGCCATACCTGCGGAAAGGTGGGATGACGAAGAATGATATTGCTGCTGCTGTTGAGGCGGCAGATTTCCAAGTTGCGCAGTCGTCGTGACATTGACCGGGATCTGGGCGACATAGGCCGTCTCGGCTCGACATTCCGTTGCAATCTGGCAGAACGAGGCAGCCAAGACGAGAGCGGCGCCGAGCACGGATTTCGTATCGTTCAGGCGTTTCATTCTGGCAATCTGCATTGTGATATACCTCGATCGGTTTCGATCAATAGCCTTGCACTCAGTTCTACCCCGTTTCCTGCATCGACCATTGTCGTGGCAAGAAGGTTCTCTGCTCCTGGCTTTAATGCGAAGCTACCTTGCTGAATGCTCTGGCTTGAGCCTGTTGCGTTATGTTTGAAAAGAACCAGCCTGTATGTTCCGGATACTGTTACTACCGACTTTGCAATCGCCCGCACCATAAGAAACTCGTCCTTCCTGTCTGCTTTGATCAGGCACTCAAACTCGGCCTGAGACGAGGCAGGGACGGCGAACGCGAACAACAAGGCCGCGGACAAGAAGGATTTCAGAAGCAAAATGGATGTTGATCGCCCGACATTGATTCCGGCATACATGGCTGGTTCAGCCGCATTAAAGGAGGAGGCGGACATTTGCTTTCGCCTCCTCCATCGGCAAACTCAGTGCTGGACCGTAACGGCCGTGTTGCGATAGCCGAACTGCGCCGTAACCGACGTGTTCGTCAGGCCGCTCGAGCTGGTTTGAGAGGTAACGGCATAGTTTCCCGAACCGATCTGGATGGTTCCCTGAAGGTTCGAACCGCTGACGGGGAACACTGTCTGCAGCCCCGATTGCGAAGCGATCGCGGTATTGCGATAGCCGGCCTGCACGATCATCGAATTGTTGGAGCCGAGCGGATTGGCGATCTGGGATGTCAGAGCGGTGTTGCCCACACCGAACTGCGCCGTGGTCGCCTTGTTCGTGCCGAAGAACGACGACTGGCCGGTCATGGCAAAATTATGCGCGCCCGCCTGCAACGTGTCTTGCGAGTTGTTGCCGCCCGCCTGATCGGCGAAGGATATATTGCCCCAACCGAACTGGGTCGTCGACGACGAATTGCCGTTGAAGCCGATGACACCGAACTGAGAGGTGACGGCAAAGTTGCCGGCGCCGACCTGCAGCGTTGTCTGGTCGTTGCCGCCGCCGTCCTGGCCGACGATGGCGCCGTTACCCCAGCCGAACTGCATGGTACTGGAGTCGTTTCCGCCATGCTTGCCATCGGTCTGGGTCGTCGAGGCGAAGTTTAGACCACCGACCTGCAGCGTGTCTTGGGAGTTATCTCCCTTGGACTGGTCCGCGAAGGCGGAATTACCGAAGCCGAACTGGGCGATCGTCGAGTTGTTATCCGCGCCGTCCCGCTGCAGGGTCGAGGCGAAGTTCATGACGCCGGCCTGGAACGTGCTCTGATCGTTCGTCTTGCCTTTCTGGTCGGCGAAGGCGACGTTGCCGTCACCGAATTGCAAGATGGCTGATGTGTTGGATTTGGCCTTGTCCTGATTGGTGACGGCGAAGTTGCCGACACCATTCTGGAATGTCAGAGCATCATTATTGCCAGTGTTCTGACTGACGAAAGCACCGTTGAATGCACCCACCTGGCCGATAAACGATTCATTTTCGGCTGGCGGCGACGGGGGCCCGGCAAATGTCAAAGACGTGCTTGCCAGCAAGACGGCGAGAGCTCCAATCGTCCTCATGTGATCCTCCCTGTTCTCCATGACGGGGCAAGCGACCATTCGCCGCCCTCGAGCTTTTTAATAGGCCGCGGAAGGAGAGCCGAACAAGAGAACCGTTCGGACTAAGACAGCAACACAGATCTATGTGAAATAGAAATCGCCTACTTCGAAATGAGTAACGGATTAGATGTGTATCGCTATGACGTATGAGCTATACTCTTCTTTGATTAGGCATTCTAACCCATATGAAATCTAGATAAATACAATCCAGGTGTGCAGCAATTCATGCTACTCATAGATAGCTTCGATGAAAGGCTTGCCACATGATAATGGATTAGTTGACAGCTATGGCTACGTTTGACAGTCTCGTGGCATCCGAAGCAATCGTTAAAGTTGAGATCCAGCTTGGTCGAAAGCAGTCACCCAAGCGACTGCTTTTCGCGACACCAAGCTTCGTGAACTGGTTGAGCGAACGCGTAAGCAAAGACGAACCATCTCCGCTCGGTGCGGTCCTCAGACCTGTCGAGCAGCTGGATTTTCTTTTCTATACATTCGTTTCAGGGAAACCGCTCATTCATTGCCGACAGTTCCGGGCAATCCGGGTCGAACGAAATGCGGTTTGGGAACTGAAGACTGTCGATTTCCGCATATTCGGCTGGTTCGTCATGCGAGACTGTTTTGTCGCTGTCTTTGGGGACTGGGCCGACCATGTGAAGGATCACGATCTTTACCGCGGCTATCGGCTGGAGGTGCGTCGATTGCGCCGCACGCTTGGTGTGGATGATGCGTTGTGCGTAGAGGGAGTAAATCCGGAAGATGTCATTTCGGTTTGAGATAGGGGCGCGGGCGCGGGCGGCCAGCCGTTTCATCGCAGATGTTCGCAGCGACCTGGCCGCCGCCGTCCTCGAAAGGCGATCGCAGAAAGGGTTTACTCAGCAGCGACTTGCGGAGTTGGTCGGCGTCAGCCGAAGGGATCTGAACCGTTATCTCTGCGGGCAAACAGAGCTTCCGCTTCGTTCGATCGCGGATCTCGCCTGGGCGCTCGACAAAGAGATCCACATTGAGCTGTGCGATCCCAAGGGGTCTACGGCAGACGGTAGTGGCCTCTCCGAACCGGAGACCCGGGCAGCTATCCATCCGGTTCGTTCCGGCGGGACCGTTTCCTGGAGCTCATCAAGGGCCATCCGCACGATAATTGCTCGCAGCAACAACGATCGGGACGATTGAAACACATGCGCTATGGATATTGCATATTTTGCGACGACGTTCGCACGGAAATCGGCGAAAAGCTCAGCTTCATCGGCGTCTATAGCGGCGTCCTGATGCTGCCGGAATTTCCCTTTACACTGGCGAAGTTCTGCGTGCATGTGAATCTGATCACCTTGGCGACGGAACCCTACCGATCGATCGTTTTGCGCTGCACCGCGCCCGGCGACCGTCAGCCGCTTCTTGAAGAGCGATTGGACGCCACCCAGCTCAGCGAGCAGAAGGATGTCATGGAGAACGCGGAAGCGAGTGATATCCCGATCAATGTCGTCGTGGGCGCCAGCCTTGTCTTTTCACCGCTGAGATTGCGTCAGCCGGGCCTTCTGACCGTGAGTGCGATCATCGACGACAAGCCCGCGGAAATCGCTTCCCTGCGTGTGGTACAACATTGAGCTGGCCCGCGCGAACTTCGGCCACCAAACAGCATCGCCATTTGTCGGATTGGTTTTTTAAGATTCCGTCGTCGACGCGTGTGAAAGCTCCACTCATCGTGCAAAAGCAGTAAACTCAAACTCCGGCGGAAATGCCTGTTGGTCGGCCCCTTAGAACAGGCCCGGCAGCTCAAATACGCGGGAATTCCGAACTTGCTATATCAACTTTTGGCCGCGATCAGCCGCCGGCGCTTTTCCATCGACCGACGGCAGCTTCAACAGCCGAGGCTTTGCGAACCTGCCCTGCAGGTCACTTGTGCGCCGGCGCCGGGGGCCGGTGGCTTCTAGCTGGAGCGACACGGCGTTTCCCGGCATTATTTTACATGGTAGGTGGGCCGCGGCCGACTTATTATCGAACGAGTTCCCGAATCTTGTAGGCAACTTCCGTTCGGTTCGTCGCGTTTAGTTTCTTCATGATATTGCGAATGTGCACTTTGACCGTGCTCTCGCAAAGATCCATCTCGTAGGCGATGATCTTGTTTGCCTTGCCTCGCCTCAAAGCCTCCGCGACGACGACTTCGCGTGGCGTAAACAGGCTATCGAGGCAGCAGTTGCGGCTGGCCACGGGTGCGATCGCCTCCTTGGCGGCCAGCAGGCTGCTTGCCGGCACGAAGACACCACCTGCCCGCGCGAGAGCCACCGCTTCGGCGGCGACCTTGATTCCGACGCTGGTCGGGATGTAGCCGCGGGCGCCGCACTCCAGCGCATGCAGCAACTGCGCAAGCTCATCGCCATCAGCGCCCACGATCACCGGACTCGTCTGGAATCTTTCCACCAGAGCGCAGATCTTGGCACTGACATCCGCGTCGGAAACCTTACGGCCGCCGATCATGAAGAGAACCGCGGACGGTAATACCTGCATATTGCGCATCTGCCATTCGTCAAGCGAACCCACGGTAACGATATGCATGGCGCTATCGCATTCGGTCAGACTTTTCGACAGGCACTCGCGATCGAGAGCGCGAGAATCTATGAGAAGAATATAGTCTTCCCATTCATCGATCCCGGGCGTGCCGGATGCGATGAATGGCCTCAACGTGTCGGATGTCCGAACTGAAATGATGCGTGCGCCCGTGTCTGACGTGAATTTTTCACTTGTGAGCGATTGTCCAATCATGGCCGTTACCCCCAACTTTTAAAATGGCCTTTGTATTTCTTGCAACCTTTAGAGTATTTACTCGATTTAAATAGAATAACATCCGTTTAAGCCGAGGATCTTCTTGAGCTCCCATATTTGTCCCCTCTTTTTAGGTTTATGTTACCGTAGTAATTGCTTATTTTGTTTTTCCGCGCATTAACATATGTTAATAATGAATTTAAATATTGCATAAAATAATTCTTTCTTGCTCCATTAATAATAGAGGCAAAGCATTGCTCAAACCATAGTTGTGTCGAAACAGGACTCGTCGAAGTCGACGAGATCGGCTAGCCGCGGCCGATCGAGAAAGGCGACAACGCCGTTGCGGAAGGACAGCAGGCCGGCTTCACGCATGTCCCTGAGGACGCGGTTGATGTGCACCGTCGACAAGCCAACCGCATCACCAATATCCGCCTGGGTCAAAGGGCAATCGAAATATTCTGCATTTGCATAGTCCCGCGAGGTGCCGATGCGTGCCCCGAGCTCGAGCAGCAGGTAGCCGGTTTTCTCCAGAGCGTCGCGGCGTCCTATATTGGCGAGCCTCTCAGACATGCGCGCCTGATGCCGCACCAGTTCAGCAATGACGATACGATAGAAAAACGTTGGCGCTTCGATCTTCGGCAGCGACGTGAAGTCAGGGAAGACCATCACCGTGACATTGGTGATCGCCCGCACGGTCTCGCGCGAAAGCGCCGTCAGGGATGTCGAAATCATATCGCCGCGCAACACGAATTCCGTCATGAAGCGCGTGCCGTTCGGAAGCATCTTGCTGCGCGAGGCCCACCCATCGAGCACAAAGAGTAGGCGTGGCGTATCGTTATCGTAGTCGCAGATCACACTACCTGCAACAAAGGTCCGCGCTACGCCACCGAGGCTGCGAATATGCTCAATTGAAAGCTGCGCTGCCATGCCGTCATCTCCTCGGACGAAAAGCATATTTTGAATGCTCTAGGGGCCATTCGAAAATATACTTTTCGTGAGTTCCAAGTATTCAATACCATAGAAAATCAACGATGTCTTTATTGTAAATTGATATCCGTTGTTCCTCAAATTTTTACCGCCATGGCGGAACAAAATTCGAGATTTTTATGTATAATTTTTAGTATTTCCGCCCGCGTCACAAATTCTATACTATCGGCTTCCTGTATCGTTATGCGTGCACCTATATCCGCGACATAGCGCATTGGTCGCGCTCGACCAGATGTCGCCGCATGTTGGAGATTCCGGCGCGGGCTTCCGAAATCGTGTCGCGATGGCGGCGCGCCTCTATGCCTTCCTGCTGCGCCGCCTTCAGGAGCAGGGCGACGTGCTTCGGCGGCGGCGATATTCCCTTTATGAAGTATGTTTCGCGCCCGACCGAGTTGAAGAAACCTTCGACCTTCTTGTCCCAAGCCAAGCCGACATGGGGAATTCCGAGCGCATAGGCGGCAATGCATGCGTGCAATCTGTGAGCCAGAACCACATCCAGGGACTGGATGATCTGGATGAGATCGATCGGAAGCCGCGGGCGTCTGCAAACATGCAGAGTGCCGGATTTGGCGATACGCTGCCTGGCGACCGAAGCGCCGATACGCTCCGCAAAAGCTTGATCCTCTTTGGCTCCATTGCAGAACAAGACCACCTGCTGGCCATCATCCAGGAGAAGCTCGATCAGATCGCGGTAGGCTTCAACATCGGCGAAGGGGATCCCATCGGCCTGAACGGCACCATGCCGATGCAGGACGATGGGATCCGTCACGCACAGACCTATGGTAAAAGGGCCTTTGGACGGAGCGCGCACGCCTTCATGCCCCGGCGAGGCCTGTATCAGCAGTCCGGGATCACGCACGATCTTCGCATCGGGTCCATCGGGAAAGTGCTCACGCCAGTTATCCTGCGCAAAGCCGTCGCGTACCGAAAGATGAACAAGGCGCGCCTGCTTCAATCGGGCAAAGAGATGATATGCTGGCTCCGACCAATGGCTGCCGACCCCAACAGCATAGATCGCCAGCGGCCGATCGTACCGTACGACACAATCGAGCACCGCGCCGATCTTCAGCGGGAAATTGAGATCATCGTCCTGAAACAGGTTCCCGCCGCCGATCACGACGGCATCGGCAACCGCAACCTTCTCTTCCCATTGTCCGCGAAGCGCGCGCAGCCTGCGCTCCAGTACGGCGCGAACGAGCCGCCGACGGGCGCCGGCGGGCAGTCGATGGAGCAATCCCAGCACGAGCCGTCTGCGGCCGCCATGACCTGTCGCGAAGGCCTGTCGCCCGGCCAGGTCGATCGTTTCCACTTCGATCTCATCCCTGCCGCTCGCCAAGGCGGATTCGACGCATTCCGCAAGCAGCCCGTCCCCGAGATTTTCGCTGTATTTGACGTTGAAGACGACAACCTTCATTGCATCTCCCCGATGGTGCGCAGCCGCGGGGTGTATTCGCCCCGGATCTGCCGTGCTTCGGCACTCAGCGCGGAAATGCTGCCTGCGAGGATATAGAACATCAGTCCGAGGTCATACACGGTACCGGACGTGGCCGCTGAAATGAGAACCGTGATGATCCCGGCCTTGGCAGCGCGCAGAACCGCGGTGGTTTCCCGCGATGATGAATGCGAGCCGCGCATGTCGGCCAAGAGCAGCCGAGCGACGAACATCGCAAAGAGTAGCGTGCCGAAGACGCCGATATTGGACAGCAGCACCAGACCGAAGCTCGATGCCCGGGCACTCCCAAGGCCGGCGCCAAAGCCGCTCGTGTCCAGAAAGGCCCGGTAAGCCATGGCGTTCCACATGAAGCGCTCCCGCCCCGACTGGCTATCGGCCTTCGAAAAGAGCATCTCGTCCAGAAAATCTTGCAGATTATGCGCGAGATCCGGCATGACGATGAGAACGAAGAAGATGACGAGCGGCATGCTGGCCAGAATGGACACGATCAGGACGGGCCGGCCGGCGCCAGGCTCGCGACGGGAGGCCAGAAACGACTGAAGGCTGAGGATCGGCAGGATGGCGGCGAGCCCGACAAGTGCGGTCGCCGACGTCGACAGGATCAGCGCGACCAGCAGCAGACCTGAAAAAGTGCCGGTGACCTTCGAGCGGATGCCCCCAAGCCAGAGGCTGGTGACGATGGCAAAGAGCACGAGCGTGAAATCGGCGAAGGCCGAGGCTTCGGGAAACGTTCCTGAAATGCGCTTCAGGCCGCCCTTTTCGGCATTGGTCAGGAGCGCGTAATTGGCTGTCCGCACGAAACTCAGCAGAAAGTCCGTATGGGTGAAATGGGTCACTATGTCGGCCAGCGCGAAGCTGAGATTGACACCGACGACAACCAGCACGCCATTGATAAAGGCCGAAGGGGTGTCCTGACGCCGAAAGAAGGCAAAGGTCGTCATGAAGCAGATGAGGCCGCCCGCCGCGTAGACCGATTGAGTGATATTGTTTGAAGAGAAACGTAACGGCACCAACGCGATCAGGTTACGTGCCCCTATCGATCGTTCGACCGTCATCGTCTGCGTCATGCCTTGGAACATGCGCGGGAAGAAAATCGCAGAGAAGATTCCGAAAGCCGTCAGAAGCAGCAGAAAGAAACCAGGGCGCCAGGGAGCCAGGGCGCCGAGGAACGGCCCCTCTCCATGGGCCGCAAACAACCGTGCGGCGAAGAATATCAGAAACAGGCTCGGAACGAGTACCGATGCACCGCCAAGACCGGGTATGCTGAAGGCCGCCGCCGCACCGAATACCGTCGACAAAACCATGATGATGAATGACCATCGCACAGGCGCGGTCAGCGCAACAACTCCTACAATCAGTGTTACGAGCCCCATGGCATTCATGTCTGGCAATCCGGTTGCTCTGCCTCAATATCGCCGCAAACTACCACGGCGTCATGCAGCTGTATTTCCGCCACGCCTAAGCCTTTTGGTGGACGTTATGGCCGAAATACGTTCTATACCGCAGAAATTGTACCGTTCATTCTCATATGCATGGATCAGTTCTCGCCGATATCCAATGTTCGATGCAGGAGCAACCGCCGCGTATTTCTTCGCGCGTCGATTGCGGCTGCATTGGTTTCGATCATGGATGCAGGAATTGTTCGCGCCGGTGATACAGGCGATACGCTTGATGTCAGCAGTATGACACTTACCTTCGAGGATGCTTTCAACGATCTCAGCATCTCCGCCTGGGGACCCGGTACCCGCTGGATTTCCCACACACCATGGAATGGCGACTTTGGTGGCGCTCGCTTCTCGGATCCGAGTGGTGACTTCCCCTTCGCAATACAGGATGGGACGTTGCGCATTACCGCTGCACGCGACAGCAAGGGTCTATGGCGCTCCGGCTTGATTGCCTCGGTCGATGAGCATGGAAACGGTTTCTCTCAGCAATATGGCTACTTCGAGATGCGGGCGCGATTGCCGGATGGACCCGGTGTCTGGCCGGCCTTCTGGCTTATCGGCAGGGATCGGTCAAAGGCTACCGCCGAGATAGATGTCATCGAATATTACGGCGATAAGCCCGGCGCCTACTCTTCGACGGTGCATGTCTGGCATCGGGATGGGCGGCACGACTCTGCCTTTTCCCGCATCAATGTATTCGCCACCGCAAGTCCCGCTGATTTGCACACCTATGGCGTGAAGATTGATTCCGATTTCATACGCATGTATTTCGACGGTAATCTCGTCTGGAAAACCAAAATTCCGCCGGAACATCGCCAGCCGATGTATATGCTCATCGACCTCGGTATCGTCGACGGCATATCCAAGATGGCTGCGGCCGACCCATCATTCATGTTCGTCGATTACGTCAGAGCCTATCAGTTCAAATAGCCTCTGCATCGTCCGGCTCTCCGGTAATTCTTCCTGAACCATGGCGACCGTGTGACCTTTCGATTGGCAGGATAGATGCCGCGCATAATGCTTTCGGTCGCGTTGCGGCGGCCATGGCGGACCTCTCCGACAAAATGGCTACGCGCCCTCATGACTTACGACTTTCGGTGGTGCGGACAATCATCCCAATGACCAGCTGGTGCTTTTGCTCCAGCGTGAAATTCTGCGATCGACGACGAAGCATTTCGCAACATGCCGTCATCCATCGCAGGACAACCCGGAGAGCGATAATGATTGACCGCGAGGCGCAGGCAGACACAATTGGCGCAGCAAGCATGCATTACGATCGCAATCTTTGCCTTCATCACATGCTACGCGAACAGGCCAGGGCAGTACCGGAGGCAACAGCTCTCGTTTCCCGCGATATCCGTATCACCTATCGTGACCTTGATCGCATATCCGATGCGCTGGCGTTGCATTTGATAAAGGTAGGTGTCCACAAGGCCGACATCGTCGGCCTTTTCCTGCCGCGCAGCATCAATGCGATCATTTGTACCCTGGCCATACTGAAAGCCGGCGGCGCCTATCTCCCGCTCGACCCAGCCTTTCCCGTGGAGCATCTCGACTTCGTCATCGCGGAATGCGCTCCCAAGGTCATTTTCGTCGACTGCGCCCATGGCGAGAAGCTGGCCGGCGTGCCGAGCATGAACGGCAAGGTCATCGAAGCGGATGCCATCATCGCGGAAATGGCACATCGGCCCGGCGCAACCATGCCGTCCATCGAGATAACGGGCGGCGATCTCGCCTATATCATGTACACGTCCGGCTCAACCGGGCGGCCCAAGGGAACGATGATCTGCCATCGCAGTATTTCGCGGGTCGTTCTCGATCAGAACTATATCGAATTCGACCGCGATGACGTCGTCCTGCACACGGCCACCATCTCCTTCGACGCATCGACACTCGAAATCTGGGGTGCGCTCCTCAACGGCAGCACATTGGCGGTCATGCCCGATACCGATTTCTCGATTTCACGGCTGTCCGATTTCATGCAGGAGACGGGTGTCAGTATCGCCTTCCTGACGACGGGGCTATTCAATCTCTTTGCCGATCACGCCCGCGCGACCCTGCCGAAACTTCGTCATATCCTCTTTGGAGGCGATGTCGGTTCGGCCGTTCACGCTCGCCGCTTCCTGGAGCACTATCCCGGCTGCAGGCTCACCAATGCCTATGGGCCGACCGAAACGACCGTCTTTGCCACCGCTTTTCAGGTTTTGCCAAGCTTTTCGGGCACTGAGCTGCCGATCGGTAAGGCAATCGCTCATACCGGAATCGCGATATTAGACGAGGAATTGCGTGTTGTTCCTCCAGGCATTGAGGGCCAATTGGCGATTTCGGGGGACGGCCTCGCTATTGGCTATTTCAAGCGACCGGAGCTGACGGAACAGAAATTCGTCACCATCGAAACCAGGGATGGCGTGACGCGCTTCTATCTGACCGGCGACGTGGCCTGCCTGAAGCCGGACGGCACTGTCATCTTTAAGGGACGCCGGGACCGGCAGATCAAGATCAACGGCAAGCGCATTGAACTCGATGAGATCGAGGCAGCACTTCGCCGTGATCCACGCCTTGCCGACGGGATCGTGCTTTGCCACATGCAGGGTGAGAACCTCAAGCGCATCGTTGCCTATCTGTGCCCGAAGGAAAGCTATATGGGCGCGGGCGCCGATCTGGCGCAGAGCGTCATGGCGACACTGCGCGCGGCTCTTCCCGCCTATATGATCCCGAATGCCACGGTTATCGTTGACGCCTTGCCGCTGACCCCGGCCGGGAAAGTCGATCGTTCGAAATTGCTGCCGCCTCCGGTCGAAACCCAGACAAAGCCCGCCGATGTCAGGAGCCGGACGGAGGAACTGCTGACGACGCTATGGCAAGACGCATTGGCGCTCGAAAGCGTCGATCTCGATCGGAACTTCTTCGATCTCGGCGGCACGTCCCTTCAGCTGATGGAAATTCATGCCGGGCTCGAAGAGACGCTCGGTCACGCGATTGATGTGGTTGCGTTGCTGCGTCATCCGACCATTCGCGAACTCGCACTTCACCTGGATGGCCGCGCATCCGGCCCAACCCGTCTTGCCGCCGCGGCGCAGCGTGCCGCGCTGCAGAAAAAGGCGATCTCTCATATCCGCAGGAGCTCCTTATGAAAGGGAATCACCAGGACAATGGCAATCAGCGTGATTTCGAAGACAATGAGGACCTGAGCGAGCAAATTTCCGGGCATATCGCCATTATCGGCATGTCCGGCCGCTTTCCCGGAGCCCCTTCGGTGCAGGCACTCTGGCAGCTTGTACTCGAAGGAAAGAACGCCTTTTCGCTTTTTTCGCCGGATGAGATTGAAGACGCTTTTACCGATGAAGAACGGGCACAGCCGAATTATGTCGCCGCAAGGCCCCATCTCGACGGCGCCGATATGTTCGACGCTGAGTTCTTCGGCATGTTTCCGCGCGAAGCCGCCGTTACAGATCCGCAGCACCGGATCTTCCTCGAAATATGCTGGGAAGCCCTCGAGGACGGCGGCTACGATCCACAGCGCTATGACGGCCTGATCGGGGTTTTCGCCGGCTCTTCGATGCCGACCTACCTGATCAACAATGTTCTGCGCGATCGCGCCAAGGCGGAAGAATTCACGTCGAACTACCAGATCGGCTGCTTCCATGAGCTTGTTGGCGCGCTCAACGACACGCTGGCGACCCGTATCGCCTATAAATTCAACCTGCGCGGTCCGGCTTTCACAGTGCAATCCGCCTGCTCAACCTCGCTCCTCGCGGTTTCCCAGGCATGCCAGAACCTGCTGACCTATAGCTGCGACATGGCTTTGGCGGGCGGCGTGTCCGTCACCATTCCGCAAAAGCGAGGCTACATCTACCAGGAAGGCGGCATGGCCTCACCCGACGGAACCTGCCGGCCGTTCGATGCCAACGCCGCCGGAACGGTTTTTGCCAGCGGGGCGGGCGTCGTCCTCCTGAAACGGTATGAGGACGCGCTCAAGGACGGCGATCACATCTATGCGGTCATTCGCGGCTATGGCATCAACAATGACGGCAGCGACAAGGTCGGCTTCACGGCACCGAGTGTGGAAGGCCAGGCCGAAGCGATTGCCACGGCTCTCGCAAATGCGGCCGTCGATCCCTCGACCATCGGCTATATCGAATGCCATGGCACGGCGACGCCGCTCGGCGACCCCATCGAATTCAACGGATTGACGCGCGCCTTCGCACAGGATGCGTCGCAGCCAGGCCGCTGCGCGCTCGGATCGGTCAAGGGCACCATCGGTCATACCGACGCGGCGGCCGGCGTGACAGGCCTCATCAAGACGGCCTTGGCCCTGCACAGCGGGAAAATCCCGCCGATGCCCAATTATCAGCAGCCCAATCCCCGCATCGATCTTGAGAAAAGTCCCTTCTACATTCCGGCGACGGCAACCGAGTGGCCACGGGGACAGGCGCCACGAAGGGCGGGTGTCAGCGCTTTCGGCGTAGGCGGAACAAACGTTCACGTCGTTTTGGAGGAGCCCCCCTACCCCCTGGCTCAGTCGAAAGAGGCAGAGGGCCACCACATTCTCCCGCTTTCGGCTCGCAGCAAGCAGGCGCTTGCGGAGATGCGCGCCAATCTGAGTGACCATCTCGCCGAAAACCCGAAGCTTTCAATGGCGCGACTGGCCCACACGCTTCAAACCGGACGACGCGAGTTCGGTCACCGGCTGGCCGTTACCGCCGAAAATATCGAGGAAGCGATCCTCAAGCTGACGACGGAGAGCTACCAGCCGCTCGTCGCCGCCGATCAGCCGTCCGTCGCCTTCATGTTCCCAGGCCAGGGCGCGCAATATGTCGGCATGGGTGCCGGGCTTTACCGCTCGGAGCCGGAGTTTGCGCGCTGGATCGACCGCGGTTCCGAGCTTTTGAAGATGACGCTCGGGCTCGATCTGCGCGACTACATCTGCCACACCGGCTCGGCGACGCAGGCCATCACCGACGAGCAGCGCGAAACCCGCATCGCGCAGCCCTGCCTCTATCTCGTCGAATATGCGCTTGCCCGATTGTGGTTCAGCCGCGGCGTCAAGCCGTATGCCATGATCGGCCACAGCGTTGGCGAGTTTGTCGCCGCTACGCTCGCCAACGTCATTTCGTTCGAGGATGGCCTCCGTCTTGTGGCCAATCGCGGCCGGTTGATGCAGCATCAGCCGCAAGGTGCGATGGTATCCGTTCGTGCCGATGCCGCAACGACGGCCTCCTACCTGCGCGGCGCGGTGGAGATCGCCGCGATCAATGCCCCGAAACTTTGCGTCATCTCCGGTCCGTTTGCCGATATCGAGACCGTTTGCGCGGCACTTTCGGAAGCTGAGATCGCCTTCAGCCGGCTGCACACATCGCACGCCTTCCATTCCGCCATGATGAACGATGCGGCTCTGGCGCTACGCCAGGAGACCGAGAAGGTCACCTACGGTACGGCCACCATACCCTTCATCTCCGGTGTGACGGGTGATTGGCAGACAGCCGAATTGGCGACCTCGCCGGATTACTGGGCCATGCATTGCCGCGACGCCGTTCGCTTCGCCGACGGGCTTGCCACGCTCTGCCGCGACCGCAAGCCGGTTCTTCTCGAAGTGGGGCCGGGACGCACACTGTCGGTCTTTGCCGCCCAGACGATCGCACGCGACGGTCTTGCCGCAATCGTACAAAGCCTGCCCGAACATGACCGGGCCTCCGCCGCCGCGGCAACGCTTGCAGAGGCTCACGGCAAGCTGTGGATGGCCGGCTGCCGCCTCAACTGGCCGGCACTTCCATCGGTGTCACGGCAGCGCCTGTCCCTGCCGACCTATCCCTTCCAGCGGCAGCGCCACTGGATCGATGCCCCGCCATCCTCGCGTCGGGCATCGACCCAGCGCCCGAATGCCGAAATAGACAGTCGGCCAGCCGCCGAACCCTTTGTCTCTGACGTCAACCTTATCGGGGAGAATCGAGCAATGAATGTTGCAGCACCCATTCCCACCTCCAACCGTCTGCCGCAATTGGAAGCGGCTCTTCTGACCTTGCTCAGCGACATGTCGGGCGAAACGCTCGGGCCGGATGAGCGAGCAGCAACCTTTCTGGAGCTCGGCTTCGATTCCCTCTTCGTCGGCCAGTTCGCGCAGCGCATCGAGAAAGACTTCAAGGTCAAGATCTCCTTCCGGGAACTGCTGAGCGATATTCCCTCCGTTGCCGATCTGGCTGGTTATCTCGATCGTCAAATGCCACAGGATGCGGTGAAGACGGCCGAACCATTGACCGCGGCCCCCAACGCTGCTGCGGCGGCACCTCCCATGCCGGTTTCGACGCCGATGCCGATCATTGCGCCTGCTCCACAGCTCGCATCGATCCCGGCTGGGGCATCGGATCTCGCCACGGTACTGCAATCGCAGATCCAGATGGCGCAAACCCTGTTTTCCCAGCAATTGCTGATGCTGCAGGCCATGCAGGGCGGGGTTCCGGCTGCGGTAACGCCAAGCATGCCGTCCACAGCGACCGTCTTGCCAGCCCAGCAAGATGCAGCAAGCCAGCCATCCTCCCCTCCTGCCACGCCAGCACCTGCCGAAAGCGATTTCGGCACCGAGCGCATCAAGCTTTATCGTCCGAACGCCAAAAGCGTGACATCGGAGATTTCCGCCGCCAAGCAGGGTTTCATTACCGATCTCACCAAGGCCTATGAAACCAAGAATGCCAAGTCCAAGGCCTTCACGCAGGAGCATCGCGGATATCTGGCCGACCCCAGATCCGCATCGGGCTTCCGCGCAGATTGGAAGGAGATGGTCTTCCCGATCGTCTGCGACCACTCCAAGGGGGCCTATATATGGGATATCGACGGCAACCAGTATGTCGACCTGGTCAATGGCTTCGGACAGACGGCCTTCGGCCACGCACCGGATTTCGTGATCGACGCCGTCAAGGCTCAAGCCGACCGCGGGTTTGCCATCGGTCCGCAGACGCCGCTCGCCGGTGATGTCGCCAAGATGATCGCCGAAGTGACCGGCCATGATCGGGTGACCTTCTGCAACACCGGCTCGGAAGCGGTCATGGCCGCGATGCGCCTGGCGCGCGCCGTCACCGGCCGCGATCGGGTCGTGGTCTTTGCCAACGATTATCACGGCCAGTTCGACGAGGTGCTGGTCAAGGGCCGTAATCGTGCCGACAAGCCGATTGCCCTGCCGGTCGCCTCCGGCATTCCGTTGGCCTCCGTGTCGAACATGACGGTCCTGCGCTATGGCGCGCCGGAGAGCCTCGATTTCATCCGCGCCAATGCAACCGATATAGCGGCTGTCATCATCGAACCGATTCAGAGCCGCCATCCGGAACTGCAGCCGCGCGAATTCGTCCGGGAATTGCGTGATATCGCCACTCAATTCGAATTCGCCCTCGTCTTCGACGAGGTCGTCACCGGCTTCCGCGTCGATCCCGGCGGGATGCAGGCGATCTGGGGCATCAAGGGCGACATGGCGACCTATGGCAAGGTCGTGGGCGGCGGTATGCCGATCGGCGTGCTGGTCGGCAGCCCGCGTTTCATGGACGCCCTCGACGGCGGCCATTGGACCTACGGTGATAATTCCGTTCCCATGACGGCACCGACATTCTTTGCCGGGACCTTCGTCCGTCATCCGCTGGTGCTTGCCGCCGCCGAGGCCGTGTTGCATCATATCAAGGGAGAAGGCTCCGCCCTCTACGACCGTGTCGCAGAGCGAACGGAGGCACTCGTAGCCGAGATCAAGGCCGATCTCGCCAGGCGCGGCATCGCCGATGTCGTTCATGGCTACAAGAGCTGGTTTGCCACCGATTTCTCCAGTCAGGACCCGCTCGGCGCGTTGTTTTATGCACAGATGCGACTGAATGGCGTCCATATACAGGACGGTTACCCCTGCTTCCTGACGACAGCCCACAGCGAGGACGACTTCCGCTCCATCGCGAAAGCCTTCCGCGACAGCCTCGACGCCATGCAGGCGGTTGGTATTTTCACCGCGATCAGGGAGCCAACCCTATCGCCAATGCCGGTGCAGGCATCCGACGCAAGGCCGCAATCCGCGCCGCTGACGGAAGCGCAGACGGAAATATGGCTTGCAGCCCAGGCGGGCGACGAAGCCTCCTGCTCGTTCAACGAGTCCTTCTCGCTGACGTTGGAGGGGACCCTGGACGAGACAGCCATCCGGCGGGCGTTCGATACGGTCATCGCGCGTCACGACGCTTTCCATATTCGCTTCGATCGCGGCGGCGAATATTTCCGCTTCATTCCGGATTTCAGGCTCGAGCTGCCGCTCCTTGAAGACATCGATGACCAAGGCCTTGCGATTCTCATCGACGATGATGCTCATACACCCTTTGACCTGATCAACGGCCCTCTTGTCCGCGCCAGCATCATCAGGTTGGCACCCGAAAAGCATGTGCTGGTCTTCACGGCTCATCACATCATCTGCGACGGGTGGTCGATCAACACTTTCATCGAAGAACTGGCGATGGCCTATAAGGCCTATAGCGCCGGGAATGTTCCGGAATTCCAGCCGGCACTTTCCTTTGCCACCTATTCGACCGACCTTTCGCCCAGGCCGGAGACATCGCAGGCGACCGAGCAATTCTGGCTCGATCAGTTCAAGACGGTTCCCGATCTTCCCGATCTGCCGCTGGATCGCCCACGGCCGGAATATCGCAGCTTTGCCGGCGGAAGCTGCACCGGCTATATCGGCGCCGAGGTCTACAAGGCGCTGAAGAAAAGGGGGGCGAAGTCGGGCGCTACACTATTTTCAACGCTGCTGGCGACCCTCCAGGTGATGGTATCACGGCTATCGGGCCAGGATGATATCGTCATCGCCATTCCCTCGGCCGGTCAAAGCCTGCTTGACGGCCAAATCCTCGTCGGCCATTGCGTCAATCTGCTGCCGTTGCGTCAGGTTGTATCGCTGACAGAGCCGTTTGCGGCACATCTGAAGGCAACGCAGCAGCTCGTATTCCAGGCTTTTGAACATCAGGATTACACCTACGGCACGCTGGTGCGCAAACTGGATACCAAGCGTGATCCACGCCGCCTGCCGCTCACCGAGATCCAGTTCAACCTCGAACGCATGGCCGGCGGATCGTCCTTTGGCGATCTAACGCCAACCATCGAGCCGAATGCAAAGGCCTTTTCCAACTTCGACCTGTTCTTCAACATGATCGAGGCGAGCGACCACATCCGCATCGATGTCGACTATAACGCCGATGTCTTCGACCGCGCGACCGTGGAACGATGGATCGGCCATTTCTCGACGCTGGCGGCAGCCTTGGCCAAGGACATGGATCACAAGATCGCCGAGCTGCCTCTGCTTTCCGCGGCCGAGAAGTCCTGGCTGATCGACGATCTCAACCGGACGGCAATGCCTTACGATCACGATCAATTCGTCTTCTCGCTCTTCTCCAGACGGGCGGCCGAACATCCGAATGCCGTTGCGGCTCAACATGACGGCCAGTCGATCACTTACGGCGAGCTGGAAACCCGATCGAACCAGCTAGCCCTCTACCTCCAGATGGCGCTTCCCGACCCCGGCCAGCGGATTGCTATATTGGTCGAGCGTTCGGTGAATATGATCGTCGCCCTCCTCGCCGTCATGAAAGCGGGGCATACCTACGTACCGATGGATCCGGCGCACCCGGAACCACGCCTACGGCAGACGCTGGAAATCGCCCGCATCCGCGGCCTGATCTGCGATAGCGACGACATGGCTCGGCTGGCATCGGCGGATATCCCCGTTATCCGGCTCGATCAGGATGCCAAGGCGATCAACTCGATGACGGGCCTCCCCCTGAAGACCCTGCCCGTCGATACCACAGCATCGGCCTACATCATCTTCACATCCGGTTCCACCGGCATGCCGAAGGGCGTGGAGGTCTCGCATCGGTCCCTGACGAACTTCCTGCTCTCCATGGCGAAGGAACCGGGCTTTAGTGCGGATGACACGCTTGTCGCAGTGACGACCATCTCGTTCGACATAGCCGGTCTGGAACTTTACCTGCCGCTGATATCGGGCGGAAAGGTCGTCATCGCCAGCCGCAGTCAGGTCCAGGACGGCTTCGAACTGGTCAAGCTCATCGACGAACACGATGCCACGGTGCTGCAGGCAACGCCTACGCTTTGGCAGATGCTGGTGGAGGCGGGCCTGAAGGATCGGCCGGCGCTGAAAATGCTCTGCGGCGGCGAACCCCTGCCCAAAGAGCTGGCGCGCTCCCTGCTCCAAATCGGTGGCGAGCTCTGGAACATGTACGGCCCGACTGAAACGACGATCTGGTCGTCGCTGCAGCGCATCACCGATGCGGATCAGCCGATCACGATCGGCCATCCGATCGCCAACACCCAGCTCTTCATCCTCGACCAGAGCGAGAATATCGCACCGGTCGGTGTCATTGGCGAGCTGCACATCGGAGGCGACGGGCTTGCCGAAGGCTACTTCGATCGTCTCGATCTCACCGAGAAGGCTTTCGTTCCGCATTGCTTTGCCATCGGGAAGCCGATGCGGCTTTATAAGACCGGCGATGTCGGACGGCGGCTTGCCGATGGGTCGCTGCAGCTGCTCGGGCGGCGTGACCAGCAGATCAAGCTGCGCGGCTTCCGCATCGAGCTTGGCGACATCGAGGCCGTCATTTCCAAGGTGGAAGGCGTGCGCCAATGTGCGACCGTCGTCGCCGAAAACGCCAGGGGCGATCGTTCCCTGGTCTGCTACATCGTGCCGACCGCGGAGGGCGGCGAAGCACTTGCAGCCGATATCGCGGCACATGCCAAAGCCAATCTGCCGGCGCATATGGTGCCGAGCTTCTGGGTGATGGAAAGCGAGCTGCCGCAGACCGGCAACGGGAAGCTCGACCGCAAGACCTTGCAGCAGCGCGGCGTACCGCAGCGTGTTGTCGCGCCAACCAAGGTCCAGCCGAAAACCGAGATGGAAAAACGGCTGCTGGCGATCTGGCAGGATGTGCTCAACCTCGGCGACATCGGCATTGACGACAATCTCTACGCGCTGGGCGCCGATTCACTTGCCATATTCCGTATCGCCGCCCGCATGCGCGACAACGGGTTGTCGCTCGAGGCAAAACATCTATTGCGCCATCCAACGATCGCCGCGCTGGCAGCCTTTGCCGACGCCCAGGGAGGGGATCCATCCGATGCAGTGCATCTCCACATTCCATCACTGCGAGATTTTCGTAACGGCGCGCGCCGCGGCCTGGGGGCATCTCTATGAGTACAGTCGATAACAGCCCAAGCGGTTCGCTTGCCGAACCGCAGATCATCGGTGAATTTCCTTGTACACAGACACAGCTGCGCTGCTGGATTCTCGATCAGCTCAATCCCGGCAACCCGGCGCTCAATGTCGCGGTTCGGTGGGAAATCCGGGGGATATTCAGGGTCTCGACCCTTGAAGCAGCCTTTCGAAAGATCATTCAGCGTCACGAGATCCTTCGAACGCGCTTCATCGAGAGGAACGGCAGGCCCTTCCAGCAGGCCGTCAGCGACGTCAACTTCAAGATGTCGGTGATCGATCTGCGCGGCATGCCGCCGGAGCAGCGCCAGGCGCGGATCCTGTCGATCGGCGAGGAGACGGCGCAGGCGCCATTCGATCTCAGCGCGCCGGGCCTGTTCCGCGTCACACTGCTGATGGCGGAAAACGAGCGCGGTTTCCTGCTGATCACGGCCCATCAGAGTTGCTTCGACGGCTGGTCGATCCGCGTCCTCGGGCGAGAGGTCGGCGAAATAGCCGCCGCAATCGATGCGGGGCGTGCACCGGTCCTGCCCGAGCTGCCCTTGCAATATGGCGACTATGCCCTCTGGCAACAGGAATATCTGCAGAGCTACGGCTTCGAGACGGAAAAAACCTTCTGGCGCGAAACTCTGCTCGGCGCCCCCTATTTCGAAGTCATTTCCGACCGGCCTCGCGGTCAGGTTAAAACCAATCGCGGTGATATTCTCTCCATTGTCCAGCCACCCGCCTTCACCGATCGCATGGATGCGGCCGCGCGCGCTCATTGCGTCTCGCAATATAGTTTCGGCGCTGCCGTCCTCAGTGCGGCCCTTCATCGGTTGACCGAGGCTCCGACCGTGCTCTTCGGCTCGCAGATCGCCGGCCGTGAACATAGCGATCTGGAGGATATGATCGGCGTCTTTATCAACAATCTGGTGCTGCGTTTCGATTTCGGCTCCGATGTCAGCTTCGCCGAACATATCCGTTCCGTCAGCGCGACAATCGAAGGGGCGCTGAACCATCAGCGCATGCCGTTCAACAAGCTCGTGGAACTGGTCAATCCGGTGCGCGATCCGGCGCGCAACCCGCTGATCTCGGTCAACTTCAATCTGCAGAAAGCCTTTCTCGAGGATCGTCGCTACGGCGGCTTCGAGCTGATCAGCTCGCCCTCGCAATCCCCCGGCGTCATCTACGACCTAAGCTTCATCATGATCGGACGGCCGACAGGCTGGCGCATGTCGATCGAATACAATGCCGACCTTTTCGAAGCCAGCACCATCGAAAGCCTCCTGCAACTATGGAGGAACGCTTATGAAATTGCTCTCGATCGCCCTGAGGCGCCGCTTTCTTCGCTCATTGCGCCGGACCGGCACGTGGCAGCTGCCGCCGAGACTGCGCCGATGGATGGCGCCGTCACAGGCAAATCGCCACCGAATACGCGAATGGAAGCGCTTGCTAAAATCTGGAAGGAAGTCCTACAGGTTCCGCAAATACGCCCGGATGATGATTTCTTCGCGCTCGGTGGCCACTCGCTTCTCGCGCTCCGGCTACTATCGGAAACACGCGCAAGACTTGATACAAGCCCGACATTGCAGCTTCTATTCAAACAGCCGACGTTTGCGGGCTTTGCAGCTGCGATCTTCAACAGCGAGGAGATCGAGAAACCGCGGGAAAAAGCAGTAAACCCGTGGGAGTTGATTACCTGCAAACATGGGGTGGGGACCGGGGCGGTCTATACCCTCAACCATCCATTCCTGTACTACCGTCTTGCCAATGAATTGCCGGACGAGATTTCGGTATACAACGTCAACATGTTCCATGCGGATCTGACAGGAGGCCTGGACGGTCTCAGCATCGAGGATATCGCCAGCCATGCGATCGATGCCATGCGGATCGACAAGGCCGCGGACCGCATTGCCATCGTCGGGCTCTGCGTCAATGGCGTCCTTGCGATGGAAATCAGCCGGCAATTGCGTGAGAGAGGCATGGATGTCGGCGTCACGGCCATTATCGATGCCTGGGCTCCAGGCTATTTCGCCTCCCTGCCGAAGCAGGAGCAAGCGCGATGGCATCGGGAGCGGCGGCGCAAACGTCTTGCCTATTTCACCCGGAAACTTCTGTCCCGCCGTATCCGGCTGATCGACTATCTCAAGGAGTTCGAGGTCTCACTGGCGCTACTGAGGATCCTTGGCGTCAGGGCCGGTCAATACTCTCCGGAAGAAGAGGCGAACGAGGCCGTTACCAAATTGCTGGTGACGGCGGCGCGCCGCTATAAGCCGCCGCGGACAAGGGACGAGAGCGTTGTCCTGCTTCGAAGCAGTGCGACCCATCCTCGAGCGCGCAAAATGCGGTTTGGATGGGGTGAGGCGGTCGGAGAGGACTGCATGGTGGTCGATATCGACGGCTGGCATGAGGATTCGTTGACCAGCAACGGCATCCGCGACCTGGCGTCGACGCTCTCGGGAAAACTCGCCGATGCCTAGATTAATTCCAGGAAAAGTGCATAGCGGCTTTCAATCCGGAATTACGTGAAAACAAAAGGATAGAGCGCTTTCGCGACTCGAAAAAGCGGAAAGGCTTTAGGTAGCCGCCAATGCCTCGAACCGTATCCGGCAAATGGTCGAGCCATAGAGGAAACAGTCATGAACGAGACCAAGCCATTGAGGGTCGGCATTCTCGTCGCGCGCGGACATGCGCTCGCAAATTGGGAGCTGATGATCCTGGACCGAATTCTGGCCGCCCCGGGCCTGGAGCTTGCAGCCGTGCTCACTCATCCTCATCCGTTCGGCGTCGGCAAGGCATCGAAGCTGTTGTCCTGGAGTGCGCGACTGGAGACCCGGGCTCTTGCGCGTCAACCCGCCTATTTGCCAAAGCATTTCAATAGCCGCCGTCGTTTTGTCGACTGCTACGAATCCGATGGCGACAAGACGGGCACTGTCGACAACGTTACGGTGGCGTCGCTGCGCCGTCTGAAGCTCGACCTCGTCATCCGCATGGTTCCAATGAGCATGGCCGACGATGCGATCGCGGCTCTCCCATTCGGGGAATGGGCCTTCAACCTCTCCGACCGGCGATCGGCGGATGTCGATTGGTACGGCTATGCCGAGGTCCTTGCTCGCGCGTCGACTGCCGATCTGATCCTCTATGCCAAGCGCGGTGGCAAGGCCGGCAGGTTCGAGATTGCGCGGGCGTCATTCAACATCAAGCCCAGTGCAGCGCGATTGAGTGCCTTTGTAAGGGAGCGAAGCGTTACCCTTCTGCTGCGGGAGCTGACGCGGCTCGCCGACACCAGGCGGTTCAACCCATCCGCCTTTGCTGGCTCGATCATCGAGCAGGCGCCATCGCCCGGCGATCTCTTTCGCTACGGCTGCATCGTCGCGGGAACGATCTCGGTCAAGGCATTCAAATCGATCAGGGCGAGGCTCCGCGCCGAGTCGGCCATATGGACACTTTATACGGGACACGGTCACATCGATGATTTCGATCCGAGCAAGGCGGTGGAAATTCCACCTCTCAACAACAGCATCAAGGCCGATCCGTTCCTGTTTCAGGAGGATGGCAAATGCTACCTGTTCTATGAGGCCTATTCCCACGGCGACCGCAAGGCGCATATCGCGGTCGGCCGTTTCGACGGCGATGCACTCACGCAGGTCGGGGTGGCGCTGGAGCGCCCCTACCATCTCTCCTATCCATTCATATTTCGCGATGGCGACCAGATCTTCATGATACCGGAAACGCATCAGGCACGGCGGCTCGAGGTCTGGCGCTGCCGTGAGTTTCCGGTGAAATGGGAGCTGCACGCCACTGCCTTCGAGGGCCAATCGCCGGCCGATAGCGTCTTGATCCGCCATGGCGGCAAATGGTGGCTATTCACCAACCTGTCGGATTTCCATGCCTATGAAGACCATTGCAGCGAGCTCTATCTGTTCGAAGTCGACGGCCCGGCGCTCACAGGCATAAGACCCCACAAGCGAAATCCGGTCGTCATCGGGAGTACCGAGGCTCGAGGCGCAGGGCGCATCTTCGAACGTGGCGGCAGGCTGTTGCGGCCCTCGCAGCACAATGCATACGGCATTTATGGCTATGC
Organism: Rhizobium sp. AB2/73; assembly: GCF_020871915.1. Lineage (NCBI taxonomy): Bacteria > Pseudomonadati > Pseudomonadota > Alphaproteobacteria > Hyphomicrobiales > Rhizobiaceae > Rhizobium > Rhizobium sp. AB2/73. The sequence continues at coordinate 639,331 of NZ_CP067073.1, forward strand.
TCTCAACATCATGGAGATCGAGAGACTCACGCTCGACGATTATCGTGAACGCCGCATTCGCACCATTACCCCGGCTTTCAAGGCCGGACTTCATGGTTGCCATCATTTCGATGCCGTCGACGGCCGCTACATTCTCGATGCGCGGCTGACCATCTGACTGATATTTCCGTTGCGATAGCGCAGGCCTACCTGGTGCCCGCCGGTCGAGGCAACTACCGCGCCAGCGAAGTTGGCCGGTGTCGCAAGCTCCAGAATGGCCCAGTTTTGCGGTGCATCCTCGTCCCCCTCCAGCCGTTCCAATCGCGATTGCTTCGATCTGTCGAACGTGACATCGAAACTGTCGAGCGGCAGCGACAAGCCGGCACCATGGGCTTTGATGAACGCTTCCTTGCGCGTCCAGCAGCGATAGAAACCATCCAGGTAGCTGTCAGCCGGCAGAGATCGAAGCGTCTGATACTCCTTGCGGGAGAAGAACCATTTCGCAATATCTTCCTTCAGGAACCGAATTTCCTCGATATCGATGCCGAGTTCGTAACGATCGGAAACAGCAAGGACAGCCCGGTCGGCGCTGTGGCTGAGATTGAAATGGATGGGACAAGCGCCGCCGATCGCGACATAAGGCTTCCCGTTGTCGCCGTAGTCGAAGCCTATCGACCGCGGCGGAATGCCGAGATAGCGCCCGAGGATAACCCGCATTCCGGTCCTGGCGGCGACGAAACGATGCCTGTCGCGATCATGGAAGAAGCGAATGGTCCGAACGCATTCGTCGAGCGACAGCAATGTGATATACATGCCGAGATCAGGCAACGGCATGTCCAGCTTCCAGTGCCAGACATCGATTGTGTCGGGTCCGATGCTCTCCATGTCAGATCGTTGCGTAGAAGAGATTGGCGTTCTTCGATTTTGCCTGCCGTGACATCCGCTTCGCCATATAGGCGACCAACGCGACGGGATAGTTTTCTCCAAGGCTGATGCGGCAGCTGCGCTTCAGGATGTCGAGTGTCTGCGCGCAAAGTTCCGGTGTGTATTCGATCTTCCGATCGGTCCAGTGGAAGGGGTTCATCGCCGGATGTCCTGTGCGTTGCTGCAGAACAGGTTGCCAGTTGGTATAAACGTGGCGGCTGGAATCGAACAGCCGATAGACACCACGCTTGTTCTCCTCGGCAAATCGCTTGGCCTCGTCCGACGTCTCGAAGATGACGTGGAGGCCCGCCGCATTGCCGATATCGTTGTGAGGCCCCACCATGATCTGTCCGCTCTTGGCGAAGATTTCGCTCATCACATCGTAGCGCTCACGCAAGCGGGCAATCATCGGATCAAGCTTTTTCAACTGCACGTTCAGCATGGCGCCTTGAATCTGGCTCGCCTTGAAATTCACCCCCAGCATGGGCGGTTCGTTGGCATTGTCGAGGTGGCCGCGAAACATGGAGCCGATGTCGTGATACATCCGGGCGCGCGCAAACAGCCGCGCGTCGTTCGTGACAACGGCCCCGCCCTCCCCGCAATTGATGTTCTTGAACTGATTGAAGCTGAAGGCTCCGAAATCACCGATCGTCCCAACCCGCTTGGTCTTGTAGTGCAATCCGACAGCCTGGCATGCATCCTCGATGACGACGAGGTTGTTCTCCCGGGCAATGCGCATGATACTGTCCATGTCGCACACCATGTTCGACATATGGACGGGAATGATTGCTCTCGTCTGCGGCGTGATCTTACGCAATATGTCCCGCGGATCCATCGTTAGCGTGTGGTCGATATCGACCAGGACCGGCACCGCGCCGGCGGCCAGTGGAGCGGCAGCGGTCGCGATCCAGGTATAGGCGGGCACGAGCACTTCATCCCCGGGACCGACGCCGGCGGCAACCAGCGCCGAGATCAATGCGCCGGTTCCGCTGCTCGTGGCCAAGGTATGGCGCACACCGAACTTCGTGGAAAAATCGGCTTCGAAGCGCCCGAGCGGGCCGCCGGTCTCGTCGCTGTAGCGTGCCAATTTGCCCGAGGCAAATACCGGCGCGAGCGCCAACCACTCCCGTAACCCCACCTTGGCCATGATCTTCGCTCCCAGGAAACTCGGCATTTGCTGGAGAGCCTAGCCTGTGATTGGCGCATTTTCAGCATGGACTTCCGACTGAAAGAAGCGCCGGAACCGATCAGATCACCTATCCGAAATCGGTAGATATCGCGCCCGCCTATGCCAATCGAACAGTTATCCACATGCTCGCGATGCTGGTAAAAAATAGGAAAACGAGCGGAAAAACGATCATGATAACCAGTGACTTGAGATCTATACCGGAAGGGATTGAAATACATGCCGATATTGCGATTGTCGGTGGCGGACCGGCCGGAATTGCGATCGCCCGCGAGTTGGCCGATACCCGCATTCGCGTCATTGTCATCGAGAGCGGCGGCCAGGATTACGAGGCGGAAATACAGGCGCTGAATTCCGTCGAGAACATTGGCGAGCCATTCGTTTCGGCGAATGCCGTGCCCGAAGGACGGGGCTATACCGGCGGATTGGCATGGCTGAACGATGTTCCCGCATTCGAGTTGCGAAATCGCATGCTTGGCGGCAGCAGCCATACCTGGGTCGGCAAATGCGCCGCCTTCGATGACATCGATTTCGAGAACCGACCGTGGCTGCCGCTCTCCGGCTGGCCGATCGATCGCGGGCAGCTGCTGCCTGCTCTCGATCGAGCCGGCAAACTGCTCAACCTCGGGCCGAACCTCTACGATGAGCGCCTTTTTGCGCTGCTCCATTCACGCCCGGACGATCTTGGCCTGGACAAGCAGCTTCTGAAGCCTTTCTTCTGGCAATTCAGCCACATGCGCCATCCGCGTGCCGAGCCGATGCGCTTTGCCCGACTTGCTGGCGATATCACGGCCGCGAACATAAGCTTTCTGACGCATGCCACGGCGACCGAGATCAATGTCGACAGCCAGGGCCGCCGGGTGACCTCGCTCAATCTCCGGAGCGCCATCGGCCGCAGCGCGACTGTCCGTGCAAACACCATCGTTCTTTGCGGTGGGGGCGTCGAGAATGCACGCCTGCTGCTCGCATCCAATTCTCATCTGCCGGCGGGCATAGGCAATAAGCATGATGTTGTCGGCCGCTATCTCTGCGACCACCCCCGAACATCGCTCTGCCGCTTCACGGGACGCGACATCGATGCGATCGCACGTCATTTCAATTTCTATGGCCTCAGCCACGGGGGACGCACGCATTTCTATCTCAGGGGCCTGTCCTTAAGCGCGGAAATTCAGGCATATGAAGGCCTTACCAACTGCGCCGCCTATCCGGTGCAGCTCCATGCTTGGGATGATCCCTGGGCGGCACTAAAGCGCTTGACGAAGGGGGCGGGCAAGACCGTCATGGGAGATCTTGCGACAGTCGCGAGATCGGCTGATATGATCAGCTCTGGGCTCTACGAACGCCTCGTGCGCAAGCGCGGCCTGCCGCATCGCTCGACTGAATTGCGCTTCGACGTCATGGTCGAGCAACAGCTCGATCCCGAAAGCCGTATCATGCTCGCCCAACAGCGCGATCGGTTCGGTCAGCCATTGCCGCGGGTCAACTGGAAAATCGGCCAGCGCGAAATCGCCAGTGTCAAACGGCTTGCAGGATTGATCTCGAAAGAATTCGTTCGCGTTGGCTTACCGAAACCAGTGCTGCCGGATTGGATCGCGGCAAGGGAGAACGCCCAGCCCGTCTTCATGGATATGGCCCACCCTTCCTGCACCACCCGCATGGGAACCGATCCGCGAACGAGCGTCGTCGATACCAATGCCATGGTTCACGGCATCGATGGCTTGTTTGTCGCCGGCAGCTCGGTCTTCCCGACGCCGGGCCACGCCAATCCGACGCTGATGCTTCTCGCCTTGGCTATTCGCCTTGCCGATCACCTCAAGCAACGGCACGCGTCCAAGCAATCGCATAGGCCGGATCATCGGAACGAAGCGGACCTATCGCTCCATCGCGGCTAAAACCTTCCGCTCGAGTCGCGAAAATGCTCTGGCCTTTTTGCGCAATTCCCGACGGAAAGCCGCTATGCACTTTCCCCGGAATTGTCCTAGCCCAGCCGAAAATAGAAACCGGCGCTCTCGCTGCGGCCGAGTTCCGGGTGCGTGTCTATGGCGTGGGACAGGGAGGGAATGGACCAGCGGTCGACCTGCTTGTAGCCGAGCCTTGCGATATCGTCGATGAAGTCCGCCTCGTTGCGCACGTGATAGGGGACATTTGACCTGCCGATGCGTTCCAGCGTGACGACCGTGCTGCCCTTGCGCAGCGCAACCTTGTTGAGGATCAGATGCCGCGGCAGCGAAGGCATTTGCGATAGCAGTCCGGATAGCGGCATATCGAGATACTGCATCAACCCCGATCCAAGCAACAATGGCATTTCGCCGGCGTCTGCGATCCGATCGACAAAGGACAGGCTCGTCAGGCCTTCCTTTTCGGCAAGGCTCTGCCCGGCGCGGACGATGGCCGGCAGATCGTAGACGACCCAGCGAAAAGCGCCGTCGAGCGGCAGCAGGGGACGGAAGGCGCGATATTTCGTGCCCATGTGCCCACCAGCATCGACGAGGCCATCGATCTCATGCAGCAAATTGCGGACCCAGAACAGCACCGGATAATCCCAGGGCGTCACCTCACACATTTTGGCGAAGGCCACGGTCGCGATCTCATCGTGATCGTAGCCGGCCATGGTCTGTCTGCGGGCGGCAGCCATGGCAGCGCCATAGGTGCCATAGGCGCCGGTAAACCGCCGTGGAAAGGGCAAGAGATAGTTCAGTCGTCCTCTGGCAAGGCGCAGTGGCGAAAGCCCTTGAGCGGCGGTCTGTGCGGCGCTCTTCAAGGCCGAACGCGCATGTGCCGACCATGACACATTGGACTCCAATGAAGCCGTCATCCTACATCCCCTATCTCTAACCATCCTATCGCCGCCGATCACCGCCTGCCCGAGAGAATCGAAACCGCGCCTCCGCTCATCTTCTCCAAAGCCAGAAGCGTGCAGACATAGATTGCCCCGCCCGAGACCACCTGCAGCAACACGGTCAGCACGCGCTGCATGCTCAGTGATCCGGCGAAATAGCCGAGCCCGTAAACCGCCGACGCCATCAACACGACGGCAATGGCAAGATAACCGCTCTTGCGCAGCACACGCCCCCAGCGAAGGCCGCCATAGTTCTTTTGCAGGTGCATCGATGTTAAAAAGGAGATCAACGACGCCAGACACTGTCCCCAGGCGGCGGCAACCACGCCGAAAGGCGCCAGAAGCAGGATCAGGGAGACGGAGACCACCGCATTCAACAGCAGGGTGGGAGGCATGCGCCTGATATTGCCCGACAGGGATAGCAGGGCTTCCGTGACGTAGCCCGGCATCAACAGGATCTGTTTTATGGACAGGATCGCGACCAGAATCGCCGCTGGCGCCCATTTTTTGCCGAGGACGATGTCGATCAAATCGGATGATATGAGCGAAAGGCCGAGATAGATCGGCGTCGAAATTGCCATGAGGACCGTCATGAAGATCGTTGCGGAAGGACCGGCGTCGCGAACCTGCCTTCCGTCCACCCCGATCACGATCGCGGCACGGCGAAACAGGGTCCAGGCCAGCATTCGCGCGGGTTCGCCGATGAGTTCGGAAAATGCCGCGACGATACGTTCCGCGACGCGATAATAACCTGCCTCCGCGAGGCCCAGAAAGCTGCCGATCGCGAGCGTTCCGGAATAGGATCGCAGAAAGAGGATCAGCCGGTTCGACAGGATATGGCTGGAAAATTCGAGAATTTCGCGCGCGAAAGGCCAGGTGAGATGCAGCTTGGGACGCCAGCCAAGCACGGCTGCCGAGCCGGTAAGACAAACGAGCTGCGAAACGAGCCGCCCCGCCGCGAGCGAAAACACGTTCCAGCCGAGCCACAGCCCAAGCATCGTAGCGCAGAGCCCGGCAATTTCGCTTGCCATCCGGATGGTGGCCTGCTTGCGCAGCAGGCCACGTGCGACCAACAACCCATCGTAAACCGCGTAAAGGGACGATGGCAAAAACCAGCAGCTGAAAAGAACGAGGAGAAGCGCTTCATGCGGCCTGCCGAAAAGGAGCCAGGCAATGGCGGAAGCAAGCAGCCCGACGATGGTCACGAGCACCCCGGCGACGATCGAAAGCGTGCCGATCTGGTCGAGCTCGCGATCCGTACACTCGGCCTTCATGACGAACTCGCCCCATCCACCTTCAGAGATCACGACGAGCATGACGACAATAGCGGAACTGAACGCATAGAGACCGAATTCGGCCGATTCCAGCACACGGGCGGCGACGAGGAATATGAGAAGCTGGACGACCTGAGATACGACTTTCGAAACGAGCGTCGACGCTCCGTCGCCGACGATCGCGGGCATGCGGGCGGCTATCCAGTAACGTAGGCTCGTCCAGATGGCACGCTTGGGGCGAAGCGGAAAGTTATCCATCAGCGCACCGTCGCGACAAGTAAATACGAGCATAGGCGGCCTTCGCATCGCCCGGTTGAGAAATCCCATTGAAGTGTAACATGATAATCCACAATTGTTTCCAGCCTTGCACCAGATAAAGTCTATAGTGTTCCCATTCAGGACATGATTCCGTGCAATGAAGCGCTGCCTGCAAGCGGGGTGCGCCGGAATTATTCGATTTTGCATCAGAGAAATTATTACCCTGAACGTCAGGGTCCGATGGAAATTCTCGGCAATAGAAGAGGGGCTTGCCGGCAATCGTCATGAAACACCACGCAGAGCCGCTTATGAAAGACGAAAACCATGATCGCATCGCCCCGGAACGGCCGGGTGGATTGCGCCAGAAACTTTTGCTTCGTTGGATTCTGGTGATTTTCTGCCTTGTCGTCTGGATTGCCGTAGCCGCTTTTTTCATTTGGTGAGACGTTCTTTTTCGTTGCGTGCGAGCAGCACGACGCCAACCGTTTTTACGAGAATTGCAAAATCGGTGCGCAAGGAACGGCTATGGAAGTAATCCAGATCGAACTGGATACGCTCCTCGTAAGTGGTATCGGCATGGCGGTTGACCTGCCAGAGGCCCGTGATCCCCGGCCGCAGCCCCAGATAACAATAGAGATTGGCTCCATAGCGATCGAGCTCCGCGGCAACGACAGGTCGAGGTCCGACCAGGCTCATCTCACCGCGCTGAACGTTCACCAGTTGCGGTAGCTCGTCGGCGCTGCTCATGCGCAGGTATTTCCCGAGCCAGTGCACGCGAGGGTCGTTCGTCAGCTTCTGTGTCGATAGCCACTCCTGCTTTCGCGTTTCGTCACGTGCCAGCAGCTCCGCCAGCTGCCGATCGGCATCCTTGCGCATCGTGCGGAATTTCAGGCAGTCGAACGGGCGTCCATCGCGGCCGACGCGCGTATGGCGATAGATGACGGGCCGGCCGTCGACCAGAAGCAGTGCAATCGCGATGACAAGCAGCGCCGGCGCCAGAAACAACAGCCCGAGCCCAGAAAGAACGAGGTCGACAATACGCTTGGCGCGTCCCCGCCGTTCCGCCCGCTTCGCCTCGCGGCGAGATCGCTCGCGATGGGCAATGCTGTCAAAAGTCGATAACATCTTCCGGACCCCTCACCACCATCATGCTCCTTCAAAGGCTGCCAGCTGCCCCAATCCTTGACAATTGACCCTGCGGACATTGGGTTAGTCCCATTGGCGTAGGACGCCGGGCACAAAGCTACCCACAAGCCTCAGCCCGCTTCGTCGATCAGTCGATGAGCGGCTGAAAAGTCGTCGTTCAAGGTCGACCGCAAGTTCGGTCTGGCAGCGTTTGCGCGGTCAAGAACACGATCGTACAGGGTAAGCAATGCTTCGCGCCATGAGACAGGTGTGTGCGCCAGCTCGCCTGATCGGCGGAGGCAATTCACGCTCATCCGTCGAAGAAGTATGTCATCGCTGGCAAGCCGGCGCATTCCGCTTGCCAGCGTTTCCACCTTGCCGCCCTGAAAGGTCAGTCCGCATCCGAGTATCGCAAGTTCATCGCCGAGAAGCGCGGTATCCGGCAATATCACCGGTATGCCGCTCGTCACGGCCTCGAGCGCCGCCAATCCGAAAGGTTCCGGCACCCGGGAGGAAATGACGAGGGCGCGCGCGTCGCAAAGGATGTTCCGCATCTCACTCTTGGATTTCCAGCCGTGAATGACGACTTCGGGAAAGTCCCGTTCCAGCCGACCGCGGCCGGCGCCATCGCCTATGATCTGCAGCTTTCCACCGGCAAGCCGCGCCGCGATCGCGGCATCTTCAAATCCCTTTTCCGGCTCCAGTCGACCAACAAAGAAGAAATCGCGCTTCTTCCACGGCTCAGTAGGATGATCGAGAAAGGGTTCGACCGGATTGCGAATTGTCTCGATATTGCCCATGTTGATCCGCCCGCGGGCGAAGTATTCGCGCATACGTTGATGCACGACGATGATATTGGCGGCAAATTGCTGGATGGGGTAATAATGCTCCCTCACCATCTGGCGGGCCGATCTCCAGATCTTCTCGTGATAGCCGCGCTTGTCGCAGTTTGTCGCCAGACAGCCGAGCGACATCGGCGTCAGAGGGCAGACCTGGCTTCTCCGGTAATTGGCAAATCCTCCGTTCGGGCACGAGAGGAAATAGTCATGAGCGTGCAGGACGACTCGGTCCCGAACCGGCCATAGGGCGCGGAAAATCGACGGCGATAGGATCTTCGACCAGCCGTGGACATGATAAATAGTGCCCTTGGTATCGACGCGCGACATGAGAGCGCTCAAGCCTTCATAGGCCCGATGGCTATAAAGACCGCTGGCAAGTGCACTGAGACGCGGTTGCTGAGTTAGCGGCTGCGCGGCCAGATTGATGGTGTCGGCCGCCGGCTGTTCCGAGCCGGCGCCATCGCCGGCGAAGTAGGTCACGGCTACCCCGGCTTCCTGCAGCAAAGTGGCCGAGAGCATCGCCAGATTCGAGGCTCCGCCTATCTTGGCGGAACGGTCGTTGATGATGATGACACGATCGAGGTCGGATGAGCGTGCCACCGGATTAATCCAGCGCTTCGATGTTTTGCGGCGCCAACCTTCCCTTGAGGAGATCACGAAGCGCGATGACATTGCCTTTAAGGCGGCCCTTGCGGTCGACCCAAGGCTCCGGTCGCCAGATTTTGACGAGGTTAGCCGCGAGATTGCGGCCGATCTGCATTGTTGCCTGCGGCACGCTCATCGTGCGCTTGCGCATGAGATAGAGCGGGTTGGCTATTTGCGAATAGCCAAGACGAACGCCGCCCGGTCGGCCACCTTTCGTGCCGAGATGAACGCCTTCGAGTTGCTTGACGCTGACGACCTGGCCGTAATGGGCCACGAGCCTGCTGAAATCGACATCCTCGAGCCAGCCATAGAAGGGCAGGTTCTCGTCGAAACGCAGGGCCGCGGCTTTGACGATGGCCATGCGGATCGCCATGTTGCAGCCATAGGCATTGTAAACAGATCGGATTTGCATTGAGGGCTCGGAGCGGCGGCGGCGCTCCGAGCTGACCAATCGTAAGCCGTCACGAACAGAAATACCCGGTCCGGTAATGCCGTCGGCCAGGACCGTGCCGGTGCACATGGCAACATCCGGCTGCAGCTGAAACAGTCGTTCCGTTTCCTCGATATAGGCAGGCGTCATCAGAAAATCATCATCGAGGAAAAGGACGATATCCGCGTCCTGAACGCTGTCGAGGATGCGATTGCGCTGACGGCAGAGCCCGCGCTCGCTGATAAGCACCCGCACGGGAATGTCGAGATTTCTAAGGCAGCTCGGATCGATGTCTTCCGGCGAGGAAAGGCAGATGACGATCTCGTCCGGCTTCCGGGTTTGGCTGGCCACATGGGGGAGGATGGACGACAGGATATCGCGGCGACCGGAACTTGCGACACCGAGCGTGATCTTCAAGGGCCGACCCGTTACGCTGCCCGTAAGTCGTCGCACCGACGCACGCACCTGGCGGCGGTCCTGACGGCTGCGCCAAAGACGCTTGTCCTGGCGGTGGCGCCTCTCATGGCTGCGATTGGCGATGATGCCGAGGATATTGATCGTTGTCGTGCCAAAACTTGCCAGCGCGTCCGACAGCCTCTCCACCGTCATCTTGTTCGTCTGCCCGACGACGACGACAATGCCCTCGAGATAGGTGCAGATGACGCGGGTATCGGCAGAATCCTCGAAGGCAGACATATCGACGATGACGACCTTGTATCGCCGGCGCAACAAGTCGATCTCAGCCTTCAGCGCGGGCAGATGCCCATAGCGCTGAAAAGCGGTCACGGATTTTTCGGTCTCGTCGACGGTGACGACCGGGACGCCACCATGGGCCTGCATGACCTCCGCCTCCGGCTCATGCTCGGCCTTCGCGACAAGCAGGCCGCCTTCATGGGCGACGGCATAGCGGCGCGGGACATCGTTGATGCTCAAGGCCTCCATGCCGAACTCCGTGCCGGCTTCGGTCACCACGCAGCTCAGTCTCGCATTGAGAAAATCGGCGTCGACGAGCACAACGGATGCACCTTCGTGCTGATAGAGTTGCGCGAGATTGGTCGCGATCGTGGTCTTGCCTTCGCCGGTGCCGACCGAGGTGATGCCGATCACCATGGGTGCGTTCGGCGGAAATGCGGAATCGATCGAGTGCTTGACGCCACGCAAGGCTTCGGAAAATTGCGAATAGGGCGTATCGAGCACGGATCTCAACGGCAGCATCGTTCGTCGCCAGCCGGCGTTGGCGGCCGCCATTCTTCCCGGCAGGAAGGACGGGCTCACGTAGACGGGCACGTGGCCAAGAGAGCTGATCCCCAATTCCCGCCGCAGCTTTTCACTGGAGCTGACGCGGCGATCCAAGCCGTCCCGCAAAAGCGCCGCCATGACGCCGGCCGCAAGGCCGAGCATGGCCGTGAAGGGCAGGACGAAGGAGGACTTCGGCCAGCTCTTTGCCAGCGGCACGGCGGCCGCGGTCACGACACGAACATTGCCGAGCGGAAACGATTCCTTTTGCAGCGCGCCAATCAGCTGCTGCAGGATGCTTTCATACATCCGTCGGTAGGTGGTGGCGCGGCTTTCCATCTCCGACAGCTCCACCCTTGCCAGATTCTTGTCCGTTCCGGCGTCCTTGAGCGACGCCAATTCATCGCTGAGCAGCTTTTCGCGGGTTTGGGCGACTTCCAGATTCACCTTGTGGACTGCCTGGATACGCTCGAACTCCTTGCGCATATCTCCCTTTATTCGATCGATTTCCTGCTGCGCGGCAATGATGGCGGGATTATCGGCATCATATCTGCCGGTAAGGTTGTTCAATTTGATCGTCGCAGCTCCGAGATCCTCCTGCAGCTTCTGTATGCGCGGATTGTTCATCGTCTCGTCGACATCGCCTTCGACTTTGCCACCCGACATCAGCTGGTTGAGTGTCGCGAGCTTGGCTGATTCCGCCGCCGTCTGTGCCTTGGCCGCAACTGCCTGACTACTGATCTCCGATAATTGCTGCTGATCGAGGGAAGACGACGTGCTGATCTCCATGATGCCGTTTTTGGCGCGAAACTCCTCGACATTCATAGCTGCCTCGCGAGCCTGTCGTCCGACTTCGATCAAACGTGTCTCCAGCCATTTGGCTCCACTTTGCGCTGCGGAAGCCCGCTCCGACAGGCCGGTGCTGATATAGGCCTCTGCAATCGCGTTCGCCGCCAAAGCCGCTTTTTGCGGATCGACCGAACTATATCCGATCTCAAGAATGTAGGATTGGCCAACGCGGGTAACCTCGACCCTGGAGAGGAAGGAGGCCATGGTGCGGCGCATGAGATCATCCTCCGTGGTTTCCGCTTTCGCGCCGCCATCATCGCCGTGCTTGAAGTAGCTGAAGAGTGTGCGCAGCTTGTCATGCAGCGTCGCCTGCCAGGACATGCCGCCGACTATTTCCGGATCTTCCGTGAGATTGAGTTTCTGCACGACCGCGCGCGCGATCGCCTCGGATTTGACGATCTCGACCTGGCTCGCAATTTCCGCCGCCTCGATGATGACCGTTCCGGTGAAGGCGTCCTGCGAGACGATGCGCCCTTGGTCTGGATCCATGACGAGCCGCGTGGTCGCCAGATAGACCGGCTGCGTCGTCGCCATGTAGAAACCGCCGATGCCGAGACCCGCCCCCGTAAACAGTGCGAAGATCATCCAGTGGCGCTGCAGGAAACGCCAGACGTCACGAAAGGAGATATATTCGCTGCCCCCTGTCCCCTTGGCGCTCGAAGGAATGCTGCGTAAGCCCTTACCGATCTCGTGAATTGCCATGATTGTCGCCCCACATTGCTCGCTTATCACTATTGAGATTGGCCGGTATCGGCAGACGAAAGCGCCGTGCCGTCCAGGCTTCCGGAAATATTGTAGCGCACATCCAGAACGTCCCCCGGCTGCAGCGCGGTCGCTTCCGATGCCTTGATCGCATTGGCCTCGTCGCCGTTGCGGGTGATCCAGTATTCCATCGGCTGGAGATCGAGCGCTTTCATGCTCTGAATTCTCGAAAGCGAAGCGCCCGAAAGCTGCAGAAGTTGCAGCGTCGTGTTTCGCTTTAGTTTGGTGTCCTCGATTTCGGTCTCGGTAGTCTGCAGCAGTTGGCCGGCATCGGTCTTGCGCTGGCCCTTGAGATTGAGCGCGTCACGTTCGGTCTCGCTCAGCTTCTGCTTTGCCTGCATCGAAGCAACGACAAGATCCAGCTTGCCTGCCTGCATCTCGGCGACGATCCGCTCCAGCGAGGTTTTCCGAGAGGTGGTCAGAATCTTCGTGTCGACCAGCTTGGAAATGTCGCTCAACTCGTCCTGCGCGATCTTCACCTGCTCGTCCTGCGACGACATTTTCTCATCAAGGATGTTGATTTCGTTGCGCAGCAGCACTTCCAGATCCGCGGCGGCGGCGAGTTGCTGACGCAGAGCATCCGCCCTGGCATTGAACAGGTCTACTTCGCTCGTCATGATCTGCCAGATGGCCGATCCCTCGGGAGCGGCCTTGATCTCCGGCGGGAATGTGATCGCCGGCTGATCGTTGAGCTCGGCCATCAGGCGGGCCCGCCGGGCGCCGAGCTGTTTCAGTTGCAGCTCCATCCGGCTGATCTCGCCGGCATAGCTGACCTGCTGCGCCTCCGAGTAGTCACCGGTCTGGCTGGACCGACGCTCACGCCCGCCCGCCATGGCAACCGCCTGCTTCACCGTCAGGCCGGGCCTGAACTCCAGCTCGCTCGGCTTTTCGACAGCGCCGGACACGTAGATCATCGGATATTTGACGATCTCGACCGAAGCGGTCGGCGCAAGCGCCAGACCGGTGATCTGCTTCAGCTTGTCGCCGATATCGGCGCTGATGTCCTCGACGGTCTTGTCGCCGACCCGCATTTCTCCAATCATCGGAATTGAGACCGAACCCGATTGCGATACGACATATTCGCCGTTCAGCGCGGTCCATTCCTTGTATTCGCCGGTTGCAGCGATCCATTCGACGATGGCGATCTTGATCCGCGCCTGAGGCCCGACACGATAGGCGTCGGCGGCCGCAGCACCCGCCATGCCATGCATCCCCACGCCGGAAAGAAGTAATGCCATCAACCAGGGCGCCATCAATCGAGATGGCCTGGAGATGGAATGGTAAGCTGAAGCGCGCACTCTGGACATGAGTCGAAATCTCGCTTTCTTGATCGCTTGCGCCATCACACGGAAAAGGCGCCATGGAGCGAGATCAGCAGCTGAACGCATAACGTGTAAACCCCCTACCGAAGCAACAGGGCTTATCATTTCTGGCAGGGGGGTAGGCGACGCCGCCGTCTCTTGGTCGGATGGGCATATCCTTGTGTGCAGGCACACACCGGCAGCTAAATCTTTTGGTCACTCCCTTCGGCCATTTGTATGCCGCGGTGAACCGATGTAGGCCCTGTCGTAAAAGTTGCCGGCTGCCCAATGTTGTTTCGGCCCATGGAGGGAAGAGCAATGCGGGTAGCGATCGTGCATTATTGGCTGGTATCGATGCGCGGCGGAGAAAAAGTGGTCGAGGCGCTCTGCGACATGTATCCGGACGCCGATATCTTCACTCTCGTCTACGATGAAAGCCGTGTCTCCGAGAAGATTCGCAGGCACAAGATTTTCACCTCCTTCCTTCAGCGGATTCCGGGTGCCGCCAAGACCTACCAATCGCTCTTGCCGCTGATGCCCTTCGCGTTGGAGAGCTTCAACCTCACCGGCTACGATCTGATCATTTCCAGCGAATCCGGCCCGGCCAAGGGTATCATCCCGCCGCCGCGGGCAACGCATATCTGCTATTGCCATTCCCCCATGCGTTATCTTTGGGATCATTATCACTTCTATCGATCCCATGCAGGCCTCGCATCCCGGCTCATGTTGCCGATGCTGGCGCCGATGCTGCGCTCCTGGGACGTCAATACGAGCATGCGCGTCGATCGCTTTATCGCCAACTCGCATCATGTCTGCGACCGCATCGGCAAGTATTATCGACGGCCCGCGACCGTGGTCTATCCACCCGTCAATGTCGACGACTTCACGCCGGCGCCATCGATCGAGGATTTTTATCTCTGCGCCGGCCAGTTGGTTCCCTACAAGCGGATTGATCTGGCGGTGAAGGCTTTTACCCGGATGAATCGCCAACTGGTCGTCATCGGCGAAGGCAGCGAAGCGGAGGGGCTCAAACGTATCGCCGGTCCATCAATCACTTTTCTCGGCCGGACCCCATTTCCAATATTGAGGGAAAAGCTTGCCCGCTGCCGTGCGCTGGTCTTTCCCGGCGAGGAGGACTTTGGCATGGTTCCGGTGGAAGCGATGGCCAGCGGGCGACCCGTTATCGCTTACGGAAGTGGCGGAGCGCTGGAAACGGTCGCGCCGGGCGTGACCGGCGTTCTCTTCGATCAGCAGTCCGTCGACGCGCTGATCAAGGCCGTGATCGATTTCGAGGCCATGCAGCACCGCTTTCACCCGGAAACACTGCAAGCGCATGCGGAACAGTTCAGTCCGCGTAAATTCACCGCGAGCATGCAAGCGATCATCAATGAGGAGTTGTTGATCCGCAAGGCCGCAAGGCTTCGCAGCCACCCTGCCGTTCAAGGAGGCCGCGAAGCGCAATTGCCGGTCCTTGCGATGGAGCCGCAAAGCAGGACACTTCAGTAGAAGTCGGCGGGACGGCGGCCACCGGCGTCGGTCAGAAAAGAGGACGCTCCGCGAATCAAACCATGGAGCCATCGAAATCACCCGATGGAAGCACTGCAATCTAAACGCATCCTGCGATCTGGGAGCGCAATCTCCCGGCACTCAAAATGAAACAGACAATATCGCCGCGGTTCGATTTAATCTGCACATGTCTTAGCAATCATTGCTAAATATGAAGATCTCGTAATATACTCGCTTAAAGCGGCTATCGCGTTCTGGTAAGTTATAACTTGCGCCCGCACGCTCGATGAGACTGCGATTGTTGATGCGCATGATTCGATGCCAACGGACCAGTTCAAACTGGACAATGGCCGGATTTGTGTGGCCGGCTTGGGGAGGACGAGGCCATATGCCTGAGAACCGAGTGGATCGGTCGCAGCAAATTCCATATGAGTCCGAATCCGACAACGGTTTAGAGGCGATGATTTCGCTTTGGAACCTCGATCTCAAACTGCTCGACTCCTCTAAGGGATTCAAAGAGCATATCGGCGCTGCGTCCCGAAGCGAGGTGACATTGTGGGAGGCCTATCCGGCACTTGCAAAACCGGCGCTTGCCGAGCTCATCCGTCAGGTAATCGATACGGGTGAAGCTCGCACGATCCCGCTCGACGATCCGAGGCGAGGAAAACGCAACGTTCTCATCTCCTACATTCGAGTAGGCCTCCTGATTGTCGAAACCAACGGGGCAAGCTCGAGTGGGAACCTGTCATCCGAAGACAGTGAAAAAGCGCGGCTGATCCATCAGGCAACACACGACGCGTTGACCGGGTTGCCCAATCGCCGCCAATTCAGTACGGCGCTGGCGCAACTCCTTCCAGCGCGCGGCAAGATCGGGCCGGCGCTGATGCAGCTCGATCTCGACGACTTCAAGCCCGTCAACGACACGCTCGGCCACGGTGCCGGCGACATCGTGCTGAAACTCGCCGCCGAACGAATCAAGGAAGCGCTCGGCGAGGGCGGAACGGTCTACCGTCTCGCCGGCGACGAATTCGCCGTCATCCAGGTCGGACCGCAGCGTGCCTTCGAGGCGGAACGGCTGGCAGACGCGCTGGTGACCGAATTCAAGAAGCCGTTCACGGTCAACGGCATCTCTCTTTTCGTTGGCGTGAGCGTCGGCATTGCAATTGCGCCGCGCGACGGCAACGAGGGGGAGCAGCTGATGAAGGCTGCCGATGTCGCCCTTTATGCCGCCAAGAAAGAGGGACGACGGCGGGCGCGGACTTTCGATCCGGCCATGCTGATCGTGGTCGAACAAAGGGAGCTGCTGCGGCGCAGCCTGCGCGTGGCACTGCAACGCGACGAGTTCTTCATCGAATATCAGCCGCTGGTGGAGTCTTCGTCCCATATAGTCGGCTTCGAGGCGCTGCTGCGCTGGCGGCATCCGACCCTCGGGATCATTCCGCCGGCAGCTTTCATTCCCATGGCGGAAGCCGACGGTCTCATGCGCGAAATCGGTCAGTGGATGCTGGAAGAAGCCTGCCGCGAGGCCTTGGCGTGGCCGGCGCATTATACGCTTGCAGTGAACCTTTCTCCGGCGGAATTCCTGACGCCGGGCCTGACCGATCGCATCTCCCAAACGCTCGATATCGTCGGATTTCCAGCCGAGCGCCTGGAGCTGGAAATCACCGAAGGCGTGCTTCTGGAACGAACGACCAACAATCTGGACACGCTGAACACGCTGAACGTGCTCGGTATCCAGATTTCCCTCGATGACTTCGGCACGGAATATTCCTCGCTCAGCTATCTCAAGAATTTTCCCTTCGATACGATCAAGATCGATCGCTACTTCATCAGGGATATGTTGCAGGACGGCAAAAGCCAAGCCATTGTGCGCTCGGTGATCGGGCTCGCCCACGGCCTGGACATGCGGGTGACCGCGGAAGGCGTCGAAACGCAGCAACAGGCAGCCTGGCTCCGGGAAGAAGGCTGCGACCGCCTGCAGGGCTATAGCATCAGCCCTCCGCTCAGCGCCGACAAGCTCGATGATTTCATAAGGCGGGGTGCGCGCACTCAGCCGGCCACCACATTCGACGAATATCACGCCAGCCCGTGAGTTTCGCATTTCGTTCGGGAATTTCTCGAGGGGGTACCATGGAGGAGGTGCAAGTGGACGCGGCTTTCGAGCCATTGCTTGAGCTGGAGATGGAGATGGCGACCCTGGTGGCGGACTGGTCGCGTTGCGACCAATGCGCCGCTTATGTGGCACGCATGGTCAGCCACGATCGCCACGATCCCATCCGTCATGCCAACCTGCTTTCGTCAGCCCTGAATGAACTCTTCGAGATGTCGTTCCATACCAGGGAAAGCGGCGGTACTCTTACCTGCCGCTTCTACCGGAATGGCTTGATCGAGCGAATCGAACTGACCTTTCCCTGCTCGGCCGAACAACGCGATTCATATCAGGCAATCGTCGAGCGAATCGGAAACGGCCAGGCGCTTGCAAACTATCTCGATGTCATCACCGATGACGCCGCGCGTGCCGAGCATGCGATCCTTCTTGGCCTGGCCGTCAATTACGATGCCGATATCGGGCTGTTCGATCAGGATACAGGCGTGATGACTTTCGTGGTGGATCTCGCACTCGAAAGGCTACTCAATTGAACAACCCCTCCTCTAGCCGTTTCACAGCGCAATTCGATGCCAATAATCAGGAATTCTCCCTGTCGGGAGTCCTCAGACCGCATTCGGTTGCCGAGCTCGCCGATGATCTCGCCCTGCTGCGAAACGGTATCGAGACGGTGAACGGTGTCTGCTACATCAATCTGAAGCGCGTCATCCACATGAACAACACGGCGTTCCGCGCCCTGACGCATGCACTCCTCGATGCCACCCGGTCGAGGCCGGATCTCAAACTGACGGTCGTCGCCTCGAGCGTCGTTGCATGGGCATCGCGGCTGTTTCGCCATTTGAGCGATCTGTCGCCCAACATCGTCGTCGAGATCTATGATTCCGCCTTCTATCCCGGGCAGACATTCGTGGAGAACCAGAGCTTCATCCCGATCCTCCGAACCCAGACCAAGATGACCTGGCGGCACGAACGCGAGATATTGCCGCGACACGGCCTTCGTGAAGGTTTGCATGTTGCCGACATCTGTTGCGGCATCGGCGATTTCGCCATGCTGCTGCGAAAGGATTTCAGGCCGGCGCGGATCGTTGCCCTCGATCACTCGGTGCCGAGCCTGGAATATGCCCGCAAGGTCGCGGACGACTTCGATGTCCGCGACATCGAATATACCTATGGCGATGCATCCCAGATGCTGTTCGAGAGCGACCAGTTCGATTTCGTGACCTGCAGGCATTCGCTGCAGATCTTCGACCGTCCGGATATTCTGCTGCGCGAACTCTATCGGATATGCAAGCCAGGCGGCAGGGTCTACATCACCAACGAGAAGAACTCCCATTGTCTTGGCGAGCCCAGAGCCGACAGCATCCAATGGACTTATAACGAGGTCGCGAAGCTGTTTGCCCATTTCGACATGGATGTCGAAATGGGTCCCAAGGGCCGCCGCATGCTGCTGGATGCCGGCTTCAAGGATGTGCGGATGGAAAGCTTCATGGTCACCAATCTCGACGGCGATCCCCAGGATTTCGCCGACATCATCACGGCGTGGCGGAATGTCTACGCAGATGAGATGGCGGTCCGAAGAGGGGATTCGGCCGCATTCATCGAGCGATTCAAACAAGGTTTCGCGGATCATATTTTTGCCGCGCTCCATCCAAGAGGCTATGCCGGCTGGCCGATCTGGGCTTCCTCGGGACAGAAACCGCTATGACAGACGCGTCAACCGCCAAGCAACGGCTCGGACTGCGCTCCTTTCGCGCCAAATTTCTACTCGTGGTCGGGGGAGCGGTTCTTTTCGACCTCCTCGTCAGCGGCGGCCTTGCACTGTGGAACGTCCAGCGTCTTTCGCGCAACGCCACGACGGAAGTGGGGCAAGGCCTGGAGAAGGCGAGCCAGGATTACATTCGCTCCTATGCGGATTCGACCGCCGCGGAGGTCGGCCTGCTGATCGACCAGGTCCATTCCGACGTGAAGGCGCTGGCGGGCGTGCTGCAGGGACAGATCGACAACCCGGCGCGAAGCGTGGATGTGGGGGCCGCCATGAGCAGGGCATCCCCGGGCGCGGTAACAGTGTCCTACGACCCGGTTGGCCAGTGGTCACAGAACTTGCCCGGCACGCCCTCCGTCATCAGTGTCTGGGGGTACCTGCTCGATAAGGATCACCATCCCCCGCCCCAGGTGCAGGCAGACATAGAATGGAGCGCGGTGCTCGATCTGGTCGCCCCTTCATTGCTGCATAACGGCGCGTCGAAGTTGCAGATGTATTATATCGGGCCTAGGGAGCGTCCGATTTTCCGGACCGCTCCCTATACGACGCAGGCACAGACTTTCGACCGGCTTTATCCCGGCCATAACAGCGCCGATTTTTGGACATTCTTCTTTCCAGGCCTTTACGAATCCTGGCAGCAATGGGCTTCCAACCCGTCGTCACGGCCGGTTGCCGATTACATCACCCAGACCGCTCCCTATACCGACGCCATCACCGGCAAGCTGATCGTCAGCTTTTTTCATCCGCTCTGGACGCCGGATCGGCATGGCCTGGCCGGTGCCGCTGGCGCTGATATCACGCTCACACAACTTGCCGAAATCGTCGAGCATGTGAAAGTCGCCCAGACCGGCTTCGGCTTCCTTGCCATGTCGAATGGAAATGTCGTCGCGATCAATCCCGTGGGCGAGAAGGTCATCGGCTTGCGCGCCGCCAACGATGCCGCCGCCAAGGGCGTCACCGGCGTCGATCGATCCTTGCGCAACAGCACCCAAACGGCGATCACCAAGCTGCCGCTCGACGCCGATGGCGTGATCCAGCATATCACCCTCAGCCAGCAGGGAGAGGATGTGCCCTACCTCGCGGTCGTCAAGCAATTGCGCCCGACCAATCTTTGGGTGGATGGACCGGTGCAACGCGAAGTCATGTCGCTCGGGATAGTCGTGCCCGAGCACGAGATCTACGCCTCGCTCATTGCCGCCAAGGATGAGATATCGCGGGCGACCAACCGCATCCTGCTTTATCAGATCATGGCGGTCCTTGTGTCGCTGATGATCGTCACGGCGGCGGTCTTCGCCGCTTCGAAACGCGTCACCAGCGGCATCAGCGCGCTGGCGAGCGCCGCCAAACGCATACAGGCGAAGGATTATTCGGTCAGGGTCGATATCTCGACCCGGGACGAGGTGGCGGAGGCCGGCATCGCATTCAACCGGATGGCGGAGGATATCAGCTTCCATACCGAAAACCTCGAAAAGCTCGTTTCGGACCGGACCAAGGAGATCGAGGCGGCCAAGGAAGAGATTTCGACCCTCAACAGCCAATTGAAGAACGAAAATCTGCGGCTGGGTGCCGAGCTCAATGTCGCCCGGCAGATCCAGCTCATGGTCCTGCCGCGGGCCAAGGAGCTGACGGCGATCAAGCACCTGGAGATCGCCGCCTACATGCGCCCGGCCGACGAAGTCGGCGGCGATTACTATGATGTCCTGCAGAACGGGAACAACCTCAAGATCGGCATCGGCGACGTGACCGGCCACGGGCTGGAGAGCGGCGTATTGATGCTGATGGTGCAATCGATCGCCCGCGCCCTGCAGGAAGCAGGCGAGATGGATCCGGCAAAATTCCTGACCGATCTCAATCGCGCCATCTTCAAGAACATCGAACGGACACGGACGGACAAGCATCTCACCTTGTCGTTCCTCGACTATGACGGCGAGAGATTGACCATTTCCGGCCAGCACGAGGACATGATCATCATTCGCCAAGACGGCAAGGTGGAGCGGATAGACACAGGCGATCTCGGTCTTCCTGTTGGCCTTGAGCCTGACATAGCTCCCTTTATCGATACGCGGCAGGTATCTTTCGAGAAGGGCGACATGGTAGTCCTGCATACCGACGGTGTCACCGAAGCGGAGAATTCGAAGGGTGAACTGTTCGGCTTCGACAGGCTTTTGGAGGATGCTCGCCGCCTGCATGGCGGGACTGCGGAAGAAGTCGTCGAGGGCATACTCGACGATTTGATGACTTACATCGGGACCCATAAGATCCATGACGATATTACCCTTGTGGTGATGCGGCACAGGTGAGGAGATGACGACAGCAATTTTCGGCAAGGAACATCTGGTTTCGTTCGACGGCACCAATGCCCTTCGCATTCGCCTGTTCGACGGACCTCTCCACCTGGCGTGGCGCCATTCGGCCATGACATCCGACTTTATCGCGGAAACGATGGCGCTCGATTTCCGTGCTTCCGAGCGCCAATACAAGACGGTACGGCACGATATCGGTTATTTGACCAACGAGCTCATCGAAAACTCCATCAAGTTCCGCGCCACGGGCGAGATCCTGATCGAGGCGCTGAGGGATGACCATCATTTCAGGATGCGGATCGGAAACTTTATCGACCGCGACGCGACTGAACGCTTCCAGGAATTATTGTTGAGGGTTACGGCCGGCGATCCCGGCGATCTCCTGATAGAACAGATCGAGGCAAGTGTTCTTGCCGGCGACGATGCATCCGGGTTAGGACTGTTGACATTGATGAGCGACTACCAGGTTCAGCTGGCCTGGCATTTCGACGACGATGGTCCGCACAAGCGGATCAAGCTGCAAACCTATGCCGCAATGGCGATTTCATCGGCGTGAACCAGCGAGAGGCCTTTTATGGAAATCAAAGAAGAAGCATTCCGCGTCTGGTCCGAAGGCAGCACTCTGTATTTTGACGGAACCATGCGTCTGGCGGGTCCCGATGCCTATGCACCGGTCTATGATCTGGCTAGGACGATCCTTCATGGGGGTGGAGGCAAGGCGACTTTCGACCTCACCGGTCTGCAATTCTTGAATTCCTCAGGCATCAACCTGCTTGCCAAACTGACGATAGAGGCGCGCAAGCATCCGGATGTTCATCTTACCGTCTGCGGCTCGTCGCAAATTCCCTGGCAGATGAAATCATTGCCAAACCTGAAAAAGCTGCATCCGCGCCTGGATCTGCGCCTGACCTAGCCATCAAGCGCCCGCGCCCTTATCCTTGCCGCTCCCTCGGGGTGTCAGAACGCTCATGGTTCGGGCATTCGGCCTTATGGGATATCCGCTTACAAGATCTCATATGAGCCACGATGCTTTGTCGCCGTTGCGCAGCGCGCGGACACGAAACTTGCTGGAGAAGAGGCGCATTGTGATACAACATATTGCGCGAATTTATTTGAAACAGAATTTCGGTCAACTCTCCCTTGCACCTATCGGCTTCGCCATTCAGGACGGAGATAAACAACAATACTCATTGATATCTCTAAAATATCTCACGATACTAATGTATATCTAATTTCTATAGTGAAAACTTCAGTTTAAATCGCACATCCAATGTAAATTATTTCAAATTAATACATCGGTTCTGATAGCGGCAAAAATGGACAGAATGTAAAACTTCTGCATTCCTTGATAACGACAGCATAGTTAAACGTTAGTAAACTATAGCCATAAATTGCAGAAATAATTCCCAGTTGTAAACAGCCTACAACAAGGGCGGAAGTCTTACTTCGCCTTGATATTCGGCTGCGTGTCTAAAGTACCGGGAGGGTTTGATGGGCATAGCGTTCAAATCTGCAGGCATAACTCCAAAAAATACCAAGAGACGTACGATTCTTGTTGCGGGAGGCGCGGGGTTCCTCGGCTCGCACCTTTGCGACCGGCTTCTGCAGGATGGTCATGAGGTCATCTGCGTGGATGATTTTTCAACCGGGCGGATGGACAATTTGTGGCATCTGCTTCGCTACGATACGTTCAGCTTTATCCGCCACGACGTCATAGCGTCACTCGATCTGCCTGTCAGCGAGATCTACAATCTAGCCTGCCCGGCATCTCCACCACATTATCAGGCCGATCCGATCCACACCATGAAAACATGCGTTTTCGGCTCGCTCAACCTGCTGGAGCTAGCCGCGCATCACCAGGCGCGCATCTTCCAGGCCTCCACCTCGGAGATCTATGGAGATCCCCAGGTACATCCGCAGCCTGAGAACTATTGGGGCAACGTCAATTCCTTCGGCCCCCGCTCGTGCTACGACGAAGGCAAGCGTTCCGCCGAAACGCTTTTCCGTGACTTTCACGCTAAGCACGGCGTCGACATCAGGATTGCCCGCATCTTCAACACCTATGGGCCGCGCATGCGCCCCGACGACGGCCGCGTCGTATCCAATTTCATCGTCCAGGCACTCAGGGGCCAGGACATCACGGTCTATGGCGATGGCTCCCAGACGCGCTCGTTCTGCTACGTCGCCGACCTGATCGATGGTTTCGTCCGCCTTATGGCCGACCAAACGGTCATCCATACGCCTGTCAATCTCGGTAATCCGGCGGAATTTACCGTGCGTAATCTTGCCGAACAGGTGATCGCGATCACCGGCTCCAGCTCGAAGATCGTCCATAAGCCCTTGCCGGTCGACGATCCGCGTCAGCGCCGGCCCGACATCAGCGTCGCGAAACGCGAACTGGGATGGGAACCGTCGGTCGCGCTAGCGGATGGGCTGAAGTCCACCGTCGCCTACTTCGAACGGCAGCTGGTTCGTCCAAGCAGCGAGCTTTTCGAGGTTGCGTGATGGCCAGGCAAAAAATACTCGTCGTGGGTGGCGCCGGCTTCATCGGCAGCCACACCGCGAAACTCCTCCATCGCCAGGGCTTCGAGCCCGTCGTCTATGACAATCTCTCGACGGGCCACCTGACCTCCGTGCGCTGGGGGCCCTTCGTCCACGGCGATATTCTCGACACACCCCGCCTTGTTGAGGCGATCGATTGCCACAGGCCTGCGGCGGTCATACATTTCGCCGCCTCGGCCTATGTCGGCGAGTCGGTTGAAAATCCCGCGAAATACTACGCCAACAATGTCACCGGCACGCAGTCGGTTTTAGAGGCATGCCGCCGCGCGCAAGCCCATAAGCTGATCTTTTCATCGAGCTGCGCGATATACGGAATTCCCGCCCATCTGCCGATCCGCGAATGCGCGACGCCTCAACCGATCAATCCTTATGGCAGAACGAAGCTGATTGCCGAACACATGCTCGCCGACTATTCAGCCGCCTACGGACTTTCCTATGTGGCACTACGCTACTTTAACGCCTCGGGCGCCGATCCGGAACGGGAACTCGGCGAATGGCATGATCCCGAAACGCATCTCATTCCACGCGCGTTGCTGGCGGCGGCCGGCGCGATCGAAACCTTGGAGGTCTATGGAGACGATTACGACACCCCGGATGGTACCTGTGTGCGCGACTATATCCACGTGCTGGATCTCGCCAGGGCGCATGTCCTGGCAGTCGAGTATCTATTGGCTGGTGGTGACAATCTTGCCGTCAATCTGGGGACAGGGCACGGCACGTCGATCAAGGAGATCGTCGGCGCGATCGAGCGCGTTTGCGGACGCAAGGTTCCCGTCGCCATGCACAGGCAGCGACCGGGCGATCCGCCCGTCCTTTATGCCGCTTCCGAACTTGCCGCCGAGAAACTCGGCTTCCACGCTCTGCATTCGAATATCGAAACAATCATCCGGACCGCGGCTCCCTTCTTCGGACTGGAGATGCGAGGATGACATCGATCCGGACACGAGCTGAAGCAATGAAGGAAAGGGCGTTGATGACGCCGGTCCTGCAGGGTCGCCAGCGCGCGGAATATGTCGTTTGCGCCACGCTATGGCTTGCGGCGCTTGTCTATTTCTGGAGCTGGTGGCTTACACCCGCACACCATGTCGACCCGATGGGATCGGTCTTGCTGACCCTGGTGCTTGCCTGGGTGACGATCATTCCAGCCTATTTCATCATTGTCTTCTTTCGCGCCGAAAAGCCGACGGGGCAATTGCGGCTTCCCGCCCGCAGCCGCATCGCCATGGTGGTCACCAAGGCGCCATCGGAGCCCTTCGCGGTGGTGGCCCGGACGTTGGCTGCCATGCTGATGCAGAATGTGCCGCACGACACCTGGCTCGCGGATGAAGATCCGTCACCCACGACGCTGGATTGGTGCCGCGAACACGGCGTCCAGGTGTCCACGCGCAGGGGCCGCGAAGATTATCACCGCCAGACCTGGCCGCGGCGCACCCGTTGCAAGGAAGGCAATCTTGCCTTCTTCTACGATCACTACGGCTATGAAGACTATGATTTCGTCGTGCAGCTCGATGCCGATCATGTGCCCGAGCAAGGCTATCTTTTTCAGATGCTTCGCCCCTTCGCCGATCCGGCGGTCGGCTATGTATCCGCGCCGAGCATCTGCGATCAGAATGCCGGCGAAAGCTGGTCGGCACGCGGCCGTCTCTATGCTGAAGCCAGCATGCATGGATCGCTTCAGGTGGGGTTCAATCACGGGCTGTCGCCGCTTTGCATCGGCTCGCACTACGCCGTTCGCACCAAGGCCCTCAAGAGCATAGGCGGACTAGGCCCAGAGCTGGCGGAAGACCACTCCACCACGCTGATGATGAATGCGCATGGCTGGCGTGGCATTCATGCGCTCGATGCCATTGCGCATGGCGATGGCCCGCGCACCTTTGCCGATCTCATCACCCAGGAGTTTCAGTGGTCGCGCAGCCTGATGATGATCCTGCTGCAATATTCACCAAGCTTGATCAAACGGCTGCCGCCGCGTCTCAAGATCCAGTTCCTGTTTTCGCAGCTCTGGTATTCTCTTTTCTCGCTCTTCATGGCGCTGATGTTCGTCATGCCCATCATCGCGCTTGTTAGAGGCAGGACCTTCGTCGATGTCTCCTATCCCGACTTTCTGCTGCACTTCGTGCCGCAATCCGTACTGCTGATCCTGTTCGCTTATCGCTGGCGCAGTACGCGGACGTTCAGGCCGGTCAATGCCAGGATCCTGAGCTGGGAGATGACATTGTTCCTGTTTGCCCGCTGGCCGTGGGCACTCGTGGGCGCTCTGGCTGCCATTCGCGATTGGGCGACCGGATCGTTCGTGGATTTCCGCGTCACGCCGAAAGGCACATCGGAAGTCGATCCGCTGCCGTTCCGGGTCCTTGCACCCTATGCCCTTCTCTCTCTCGCATCCATCTTGCCGGTACTAGCCGTCAGCGCGGAGGAGAGCAGCGGCTTTTATATCTTCGCAACGATGAATGCCGCCATCTACACTTTGCTGCTGCTTGTCATCATCGTCCAGCATGCACGTGAAAACACGCTCGGCGCGAACAAGCGCTTTTATCGGCCGGCGCTCGCCAGCGCTCTGCTTGCTCTGACCGCGCTGCCATTTGTCGGCATCATGGAGCACGGCCGCGCTGGAGTACAATCACTGATTTGGGACACCGACGGCTACGTGCTGTTCGACAATCGCTTTTCGGTGGCGGGCGCCGGAATTGGCGGGCGTGGACTGCACAGAATGGTGCTTAATCCGCACTGGCACGTGAGTGACACGGACAATTGAGGTTCATGACGGGAAGGACGCTATTGGCGGGAACGCACATGAAGATAGCTGTTATTGGAACCGGATATGTGGGCTTGGTCAGCGGCACATGCTTTGCCGAATGGGGCAATCGTGTCGTCTGTGTGGACAAGAATGCCGATAAGATCGCCGCCCTTCGTCACGGCAGGATGCCGATCTACGAACCGGATCTCGACGAGCTGGTGGAACGAAACTATGCCGCTGGACGGCTGGACTTTACCTGCGACATCGCAAAGGCAGTCGAAGGAGCAGCCATCGTCTTCATAGCGATCGCCGCCCCGCCGCATCCAGGACAGACGGATGTCGACCTTTCCTTCGTTTACCAGGCAGCGCGCGAGCTAGCGGCGCTTATCTCGGCTGATAGTATCGTGGTGATAAGATCGACGGTGCCGGTCGGAACCGGCGACGCCGTGCACAGGATCATCAGCTCGGTCCGGACGCCTGGCACCTTCGCCGTCGCCTCCAATCCGGAATTTCTGCGCGAAGGCGTTGCGGTGCAGGATTTTCTCGCTCCGGACCGCATCGTCCTGGGCGTGGAGGAGGAATGGGCCTGCAAACGGCTTGTCGAGCTCTATGATGTCCCGATCGAGCGCCAGAATACGCCCGTCATCATCACGATGCGTCGGACGGCTGAGCTGATCAAGCATGCCGCCAATGCCTTTCTCGCCACGAAGATCACCTTCATCAACGAACTTGCCGATCTTTGCGAGGAGATGGGCAGCGATGTCGGAGAGCTGGCTCTCGGCATGGGACTCGACAAGCGCATCGGGGCAAGCCTCCTTGCCGCCGGCCCCGGCTATGGCGGCTCATGCTTCCCCAAAAGCGCACTTGCACTGTTGCAGGCGGCGCAGGACCATGGCGTGGCGCTGCGTATCGTCGAGGAAACCCTTGCCGTCAACGAGATGCGCAAGCGGCGCATGGCACGGAAGGTGAGCAAGGCACTTGGCGGCGACATTGACGGCCTGACCATCGCCATTCTCGGCTTGACCTTCAGACCCGATACCGACGACATGCGCGACGCGCCCTCCGTGCCGCTCATCGAAACCCTGCAGCGCCTGGGTGCCCGCATCCGGGCATATGACCCCGTCGGCATCGAGAATGCAGCAAAAGTCCTCAGCAGCGTCGATTTCCACGAAGATCTTTATGAATGCGCGAGAAACGCGGATGCCGTCGTGGTCATGACGGAATGGGACGCCATCCGAAAGATCGATCTGGCCCAACTCAAGGAGAAACTGCGCCAGCCTGTTCTCATAGATCTGAGAAATGCGCTGGATGCGGAAGCCGCCCGCCGGATTGGCTTTCACGTCTGCTCCATAGGTAAGTCGGCAAGCACAAATAGCAGCCTGCGCGATATCGCCAAGCGACGAAACCGGCAGCGAGCCGTAAAGGCGGCAACCCCAAAGCTCGTTCCAATCCACGATACGGGAGAAGCAATATGAAGCCATCAAGGACACAGACCTCCCTGGTCCCCGCCGCATCGCTGGCATGTGCGATCGTGCTTGGACTTGCAGCGGGGAGCAATACGGCCTTGGCCGCTACGACCACCAAGGTGCCGGATGGAGCAAGACCCATGACGGCGGTTGAACTTTACATGCTCTATCACGACAAGAGCTGGCGCTGGCCCGACGGTGCTGGCCGAATGCAGGATACCGACCGTCGGTTTTCGGCCTGGGTCGACGGGACCGGGGGACAATCCTGGGCCGAAGGCCGCTGGGCTGTGACAGACACCGGTCGTCTGTGTCTCGAGGCAACCTGGCACGCCACGAACGGCCAGTTTCCCGCCAAGACCTGCTTCATCCATCGCATTCTCGATGGAACAATCTATCAGAAACGCGAGACTGGCGGAGCATGGTTCGTGTTTCGCCATCCCGTCACCAAGAAAACCGACGAGGCGACAAACTTGATCGCCGATGATCTGGTCTCACAACGACTGGAGGCCTTGAAGACCTCTTTGACCGTCCACAAGACCGAATAGAGGAAGGAGGCAATGCTATGAAAACTTTATCAAAACTAACGACGGCCTTGCTTGCGGCCGGCGCCCTGTGTGGGGGCGTATACGCTGCCAGCAACGGCTTGGACGCGAGGGCCGAGACCCGGCCGCTCTTCAACGACAAGAGGCCGATCATCACTCCTCAATCGCTGCCGGGGGGTGCCTATGATCCCAACGGGGACTTTTCCAATGACCCTAATCCGAAGATCGAGCATCTTTTCCTGCCTTGGGAAGACGTCGATCTGTCGACGCTGGGCACGGCAGACGATTATGCCCGCAAGCGCGGGCGCTCGCTGCTGATCACCATCGAGCCCTGGTCATGGGCCCGCGACTGGCGCGTCACGCCTACCGATCTACTCAATGGAATTATGGCGGGCCACTACGATTCCAACATGACGGCGATCTGCTCCGCGGCCGCCAAGCTCAATGCACCCGTTACCATTCGCTGGGCGCAGGAAATGGATGAGAAGAACGGGCAGTTCACCTGGGCCTACTGGAATGCGGAGGAGTATGTGAAGGCCTACAGGCACGCCGTCACCGTCTGCCGCAAGAGCCTTCCCACGGCAAAGTATATGTGGTCGCCGATGGGCAAGGATGGGCTTGAAGCCTATTATCCCGGCGATTCATTCGTCGACGTCGTCGGGCTGTCGGTCTTCGGTTACCAGCCGTTCGATCAGCGCAAGCTCGGGCGGGATTCGACTTTCGTGGAAGCGACTAAGCCCGGCTACGACCGTGTGAAGCGCTTCAAGAAGCCGATCGTGATCGCGGAACTGGGCTATCAGGGAAATGAGGCCTACGTTCACGCGTGGGCCGAGGAAGCCAACAAGCCGCATTCCGAATTCCCCGACCTGAAAGCGGTGGTCTACTTCAACGACCGTGAAGTCTACCCCTGGCCGGATGGTCTGGGCAGGCCGGATTGGCGCGTCGCCACGCCGCCGCTCTTGAATTAACCGCGATGATGAAAGAGGTTAAGGAGAAACACATGTCTTGGTTCCGTTTCATCATCCTGAATGCCATGTTCGCGATGCTGCTGGTCGGCACCGCGAACGCGGCGACACCGCATCAAATCGATCGAATGACAGCGCGTGCGGCGCATCAAGCCATGCCAATGAGCGCCAAGGAACTGAAAAAGCTCTACTCGGGACGTTCCTGGATATGGAAGGACGGGGCCGGCTTCTTCTCGCGTCATCACCGTCGATTTACGGCCTGGTCGCATACGGGCGCTCAAAAATCCTACGCAAGGGGTATGTGGTATGCGACCGATCGCGGTAGGCTTTGCATGAGCGCTGTCTGGTACAGCAAGAAAAGCGCCGCACCGAACGTGTCCTGCTTCCTGCATCGCAAGAAGGCCGGGATCATCTATCAGAAACGAGCATCAGGCGGAAAATGGTATGTGTTCCGTCATAATCCGATCAAACATGATGACGAAGTTCTGAAACTTCGGCCGGGCGACTATGTTCGCAGACATCTGCCCGGTTGAAGTCGAATACTCACATAGGGGCTTTCATTTGGATAGCGGGCGGCATGCGTCTCACCTGTTCCGTCGAACCGCCATCCGGGAAATGCCCCTATTCTTTGCCGCGCGCAGTGCGTGACATCAGCCGGCTCAACTCAAAATGCGCTGCGATTGTAGCAACGCGACGTTCTTCCAAATCCACTTGGCGTGCAGATGTAAGGAGAACCTTTGAAGTAATCCTCGGCGGAAACCGAAGTCGTCCTGGAAAGTGAACTTCCGCTATAGAAAACGACATTGTTCTTCTGATACTTCTTCATGTACAACTGAACAGTCTTATTCCTTATGTGCGCATTTTCGGCAGCACTTGCATTTTCATGCATGACCATCGAAGATGCAATCGCAAGTATTATCGATAAAGAGACGCCAGCCTTTCGATTACCAGCGGATAGATTGCAAGAGTTCTTCCAAAAACCCATAAGTTTACCTCCTTGACAAGTTTCATTCGTGTATTTCAGCGGAAAATATTTAAGCAACTTCCATAAATACCTTGAAAATATTAATGAAATCTGCTTAGTTTCCCTTACAGCCTTCGGGCGGGGGACCTGCAACAATGCTGCCTGCGATGATAATAACTTGGCGCGACATTCGGCGGATGCACAGAGCCTCGGCTCAGACATCCACAGACTTCTTTGGTTTGCCGGCCAAGGCGCATCGCGAGGCAAAATTCTTTGCTCAAGGCATGAAACGATCACTTTCCGTATGTCCGTCCACCAACCGGCGGGCGCCCGGATGGACTGGAATTCAGGCTGTTTTGCGACAATTGGGAAAGATCGTAACCGGACAAGGCCCGTGCTTTCCGCGCGCGACCCATTTTGGGCGTCCATCACCTATAGGTGCCTGTCCCCTCCATCCGCCCGCGGTAAGGATACCGCGGCGACTGCCAGCCGATTTGGCACGTTTTGTCGAAAGGCCACCACGATGATGTGGAACAAGACCGAGACTACAGCCGGACAACCTGCTTTTGTCGAAAGGCGCCGGTGGCCCCGCATTTCCGAAGCTCCAATTTGCGGCAAGACCACGGATGTGCCAGAGCTCGTGTCACTGCCATTCTCCACATCCCATGAGGCTCCCAGTCAGCAATTCCCGGTTTGGCAGAAGCATATGGCGCCGCTGATAGACGCGTATCTTCCCGAAAGCGGCCAGGCCGGAGAAGGGTTCGCGGCATCTCAAACCGTCTGGAATCTTGAAGGGGCGCTTCTCATCCAGCAGCAAACGCCAGCCTTCAGCTATGAACGCTCTCCGGAGAAACTACGCTTCAGCGCCATAGATCATTGGCAAATCACATTCCTGCGCACGGGCAAGACATGGACCA
Source organism: Rhizobium sp. AB2/73 (assembly GCF_020871915.1). Taxonomy (NCBI): domain Bacteria; kingdom Pseudomonadati; phylum Pseudomonadota; class Alphaproteobacteria; order Hyphomicrobiales; family Rhizobiaceae; genus Rhizobium; species Rhizobium sp. AB2/73. Next base: position 670,809 of record NZ_CP067073.1, read on the forward strand.
GCGTCAATGGGCATGTGGTCGAAAACGAGCCCGGGATGATGGAAATCCGGGCACTTGGCTGCCCGTTTTATGGCCGCACCATAAGCGCACAATCCGTTACCCTCATTCTACCTTGCGATTTGTTCGCCGATCATGGCGGACTGCCTGGAGCAAGCAACAACATCGTCCTGGGGGGCGCGCGCGTCAAGCTGCTGGCCGACTACATCGCTTTTCTCGAAGCGAACCTCAACCGTTTGACGAGGGATGATCTCCACAGTGTACGCAACCAGCTGCAAGAGATGATATTTCATAGCGTCACGCCGCTGGTGGATGGCCATGCGATCGGCGATCGCAGCTCCGAGATCGGACTGATGACGAAAGCGCGCCGCTTTATTCAGAGCAATCTCGGATCAGCGGAGCTCACGCCGGAAGCGTTGAGCCGTGAATTGGCAATCTCCCGAACCAGACTGTACGAATTGTTCCAGGCATCGGGTGGCGTCTTGAACTACGTGCGCAGAAGGCGCCTTCTGGCCGCGCGCGCAGCACTAGCCGACCTGAACAATGGTCAGAAAATTGCAGATATCGCAAGTAATCTGGGCTTCGAATCGGCAGCCAACTTCAGCAGGGCCTTCACACATGAATTCGGCTACAGCCCAAGCGAAGTCCGCAGGCATAGCGGGGAATGCAAGGTTGAGCATCTACCGCGAGTGACGAAGACATCCAGCTTCAGCGACTGGCTTAATACGCTGGGTATTTGATAGGTACGAATTATGTGGCGGTAAGACAATTCCGATGCAGTTCGGAGGCTGCTGAACACATGTCTCACGGACAATAGCGGGGAAAGACATGCATGTAGTTCATCAATATTTAGGTGTAGTGTCATCCACAACCAACGGCATCATCTTTTAATCCGGTTGCGGTGAAGACGTTGTTTCCCCCGCTGAGATCTCGCAGGCCAACAGGAGTGGTTTACCGAGTGCCGGAGCATCCTGCTTGCTTAACAAAACGGCAAAGGGTCACATTCTTCTCGGTGAAAGCGGTGCCGGCAAATCGACCCTGATCAATCTGCTTGGCGGCTTCTTCAAGCCGGATGATGGCCGCATCCTCTTTGACGGCAAAGCCTATCATCCGTCCTCTCCGCTGGAAGCGTTTCAGGCGGGCATCCGGGTCATTCATCAGGAACTTCACCCGCTTTCCAATCCTAGCGTTGCCGAAAACCTGCTCTTTGAACATCTGCCGCGCCGATACGGCCTGATAAATTATAAGCAGATGAATGCCAGGGCCACGGAACTCGGCTCATGCGGCTACTGGAGAGCCGCTGACAAGGCGGCTCTTTGGAGCAGGTGGGCGCCGAATTAATCTGCCGTCAGATCCGCTGCAACTTCCAGGTCCGGATTTCGAACGGCATGATGTCGGCAGGGCGTGCGCGCTCCATTGGCTCTTCGAGGATGTTCAGCGGCCCCGAAACCTGCCATCCCGACGGCGGGGTCAGCGACAGGCGGCCGCGCCGGCCGGCCGGTTCGTAAAGCCGCAGGATAAGGCCCTCCCCTTCCTCGGCCGGCTTCAGGCCTGAGAAGGCGACCGGTATACCTTCGATGTCAATTGGTGACAAAGTGCCTGCCGCAAGACCGCTTGCCTCCATGCTGACCAGCGGCTGGTTGAGATCGATCGCCTCCGACAGGACGCCGCCTTCATACCAGGCGCCCTCATGCGGCATCAGCGCATAGGTGAAGCACTGCTGGCCTTCGTCGGCGAGTGGGTCGGGATAGATCGGCGAGCGCACGAGGCTCATACCGATGACATTGCCGCTGGCGCTATGACCGTATTTGGCATTATTGAGCAAGGCAACGCCGAAACCGGGCTCGCTCAGATCGACGAACCGATGCGCCGCCGCCTCGAACATCGCCTGCTCCCAGGAGGTGTTGGTATGTGTCTGCCGCTCGACGACGCCAAAGGCGCATTCGAAAGTCGCGGTGCGCGACCGCACGGCGACCGGATTCAGGGTTCTGAGCAGCGTTCGCCGATCATGCCAATCGATGGCCGTCTCGATATCCAGCCTACGGGCATTGGCCGTCAGAACATACAATTGGGTCACGGTCGAGTTGCGATATCGATAGACAACTCGGATCGCTGCGCGATGCGGCCCCTCCTCGACCAAGGTAATGCTCTCCGGCTGTTCGAGCCGGATGCCTTTCTCGGCATAATCGGCATCCACGTCCCACGCATCCCAGTTGCGTGGCTTGTCGGCGGGATAGACCCAGAGCTGGTTGGCGGCCCCTTCGATCCCCTCCCGCCCCGTTGCCTTGTGAACAAGGCTCGAGACGGCTCCATCCTTCCCGATGACGACGGACAAATGCTCGTTTTCGAGATGATGGGTATCGGCTTTCAGCGGCCCGGCCGGCCTGATAGCGTTGCGATCGAAGACCGCGACGGAAAGAGGCGCGATGGGATCGGCGGAGGCCAGAACCGTTCCATCAGACAGCACTGCGGTGAGCGGACGCCGCGACAAAGAGGGGTTGACGACGACAAGCGCATCCGCGACTCCGCCGGCTGGAAGATGGGCCGATAGCGTCTTCAGCGCGCTTGCCTGCTCCGCCTTGGCCTTGCCGATCACGTCGTCAAGTTCCCTCTCGGCATCCACGTAGACCTCGCGAATACTCGATCCGGGAAGGATATCGTGAAACTCGTTTTTCAGAACGACGCGCCAATCGGCCTCAAGACTTTGAGGTTTGGCGGCGCCCAGCATATGGGCGAGCGAGGCCAGCGTCTCCGCCGTGATCAGGGCGCGTTCGGCCTGGCGATGCTTGCGCTTGACGCCGCTTTGCGTCGTCAGCGTCGCGCGGTGCAGTTCTAGGTAGATCTCCCCATCCCAGACAGGAAGCTCCTTTTCCTTAGCGGTGCGGTGCGCCTTTTCGTAGTAGCCTTTCACGGTCCCCCAGCGCGCCTTCGGGATCGCCGGGAAGTCGCGCAGCTGTACCTCACGCTCGACCATCTCCGGCGTGACGCCTCCACCGCCATCGCCATAGCCGACGGCCAGCAACGAGGTGTCGTGCTGCGTCTTGCCGCGGAAATTCTTCCAGGTCGGCACGAAGCAATCCGGCTGCACGAAGCCGTTGTAGCCTTGCATGGGATTGTCGAATGTATGTGTTAACACCTTGCTGCCATCGAGCCCCTTCCACCAGAAGAGATCGGACGGAATGTGATTGGTTTCGCTCCAGTTCACCTTGATCGTGAAGAAGCTATCGATGCCCCCAAGCCGCAGGATTTGCGGCAAGGCACCTGAAAAGCCGAAACAATCCGGCAGCCAGCAGACGCTATGACGCAGGCCGAAATGCTTTTCGAAATAGCGCTGGCCATAGAGAACCTGGCGCACGAGGCTCTCGCCTGTGGGCATGTTGGTATCCGGCTCGACCCACATGCCGCCGACGGTTTCCCACTTGCCTTCGGCAACTTTCTTTTTGATCCGCTCGAGCAGTTCCGGATCATCTTCCTCGATCTGCGCATAATATTGGGCGGTCGACTGGTTGAAGCGGAAGTCGTCGGAGCGTTCCATCAGCGAAAGCGCGGTGTTGAAAGTGCGGCGCATCTTGCGGCGCGTTTCGCCGTAGGGCCAAAGCCAGGCCAGATCGATATGGGCATGGCCGGTCAGAAGCAGCTCGCCATTTTGCGGGAAACGCGTCTGAAGCTCTTTCAATTGCGCAAGCAATTCATCATAGGCAGCGGCAGCCGAAGCACTCTGTGCTTCGCTGAGACCGGCCGGATCGTCCTGAAGTTCCGGCAGCTCCCAGATCTTCTGCTGCATTGCACCCGCCGCGGTGCGCGAGATATAGGCTGATGTGTCCGATGGCCAGTCGAGGCTGCGCAGCGCCCGTTCGGCGGCATCGATCAGATGCGGCACGGCTTCATGGCCATCGAGAATATCGGCAGCCTCGCCGATCTGCTGCAGCAGAAGATGCAACCGGTGGACGGCCCCATCCAGCCAGATCAATCGCGCCTTGTTCAGCTTCGGCGCCCTGTTCGGCTCGCCGAACGGAAAGCGCGCGACGCTCTCGGTCGCGATCTGGACGTCGCGACCCTTGATCGGAAACTCCTGGTGATAGGGATCCAGACCGAAGGTCTCCGCTTCGCCATCAGGATAACGCAGCGTCAGCAGGCTCTCGCCGCCAAGATCAAGCTGCAGGCGGATTTGTTCAAGCGGCCAGTCCTGCGGCGCCGTTGCCTTGGCGGCAAAGCGAACCGTCCCTTTGCGATGCGGCCAGTCCTGATGATGCGCAATCGGCTCCCCATCGAAGGTCCAGCCGTCGATTGCGAGACTTTTCCTGTCGCGCCAATACGCAAGCTCCGTAGTGCGGACTTTCAGGCGATCAAGGCGTTGGGCAATAGTGAGAGACATTGGCGGGTTCCTATCGGAAAATCGGCAACTGACGACGGGGGAGAAAATAAATCAGCGCGAGTTGGTCGCCGGCCGCGCCCCTCTCCTCCAGCGGATCGCATAGCCCGGATTTAGATTAAGTAACTTTGTTTTGGCGTCAAGGCGTACAGAAATAAGTTGCGAGAGTTTTGTGTCGATGTCGATCAATCTTCCCCAATGGCACGCTGTCGTCGGAAGGCGGCCAGCTGCAGCGGCGTGGCTACGAAATTGCCATCCTGGTCGTCGATTTTCAAAATGACCGGCTGAGCAATGTGGCTTGATCGAGGCAGCAAGCGACTTCCTGGGCGGGGTGATCTTAAGATAAGCTTCACTCTGCCACCGTTGGCCCTCAATCAGACATCCCGCCAGGTTTTAGCCAAATCTTTCAACGCCACATCGATCATCGCGACCGGGCTTGGGCGGTTTTCCCGGCGCGCGACGACCAATGCCGAGATGCCGCGTCACGGCCGCCATGGCGGATACCAGCAACAAGGGATCATTGAGCGGCAACTGAATGGATTCCCGCAACGTTAGATCGACCGAGTTCTGGTAGACGTCATAGACGCCGAGAATATCGGCTAGGAAAATGCCATCGAAAAGGCCGCGCTCCAGCGTCGCCGCAAGCGATGTCCAATAGCTCAGCGTTTTATAGCGATCGGACTGATCTCGCGGATGCGTCCATAGCCCGTGATTGATGTGCCCGACGCAGTTCATGTTGAATGCGTTGAGCAGTATTTTTTTCTTTGCGTGACCATCTCGTCCGTCGTTTCAGTTTCGATCCCGCCGTATTGTAGCGCTTGCCATCGAGATAGCCGCCCTGCAGGCGAGCTTCCGCTGCTCAATCACGACAACGTCTGCTTCAGACCGCTGGTGTCGGCTCGCCGAGCGATAGCATCAATCGGTTTGCCCAATTGAAGAAGGCAGCCCCATGGATCACGTCGGCGATTTCCAGATCATCCAGGCCCTCCTCGCGCAATCTGACGATCTCGTTGGCTCCAAATTGCGATGGCGTCGCGGTGAGCGCGGCTGAAGCCTCGACAACCGCATTCCAGCGGCTGCCAAGGTCCGCCTGAAGCCCATCATCCAGCAGACGCTGCACGTCATCCGTCCGCTTGGAATGATGGGCGGCGAAGCGAGAATGGACCGATGCGCAAAAAATACAGCCATTCGCCCGCGATGCGGCCGTGGCAGCCAGTTCACGCTCAGCACGAGGAAGGCCGGCCGAGACATTGTAGAAGATATCCTTGTCCGTCTTGGTACGGGCCTGGAGAATGTCGGGATCGCGTACCAGCAGCATGAAATACGGCGACTTCGCGCGGGATGCATCCACAAGGCCTGCCCAGTGGCGCTCGGTCAAGTCCGCTTCATCAAGGGGCTGCAGCCAAGGTGTCCAGCCGATTTCAGCTTGAGTGAAGGCATTTGGTCGGTTTTCGATTGTCGGGTGAATGACAGTTTCGGTCATGGCATAATTCCTCGTTGGTGCGATCAGGCTTGCGCGACATGTCCGACATCGGCTGGATTGGCAGCCAAGGCCCTCAAGCCTGTAACGACCCTGATCTGAAACGCTAGAAATGCGACCAGCTGTGACAAGGTAACGATGCCCGTGGTCGTCCAGCCGGCGTCCAGCAGCTTCTGCAGCGCCGCTGCACTCGCCTCCCTCGGACGGAAGACCAGAAGATGGCTGTGTTCAAGCGCCGCGCTGAGCTTCAGGTCCAGAAGTTGCCGGCTTTCGCCCGAAACCTCATAAACGAAGCCCGGCCGGTCCTCGCGGGAAAGCGGGCCAGCCGGATAATGGCCGTAAGGCCCGGTTGCATTGCCCCGCTCTATTTCTGCACCGATGACGGCAACAAGGCAGGAGCCATGGGGCTCATCCTGGAGTTTGGAAAAGTAATAGCTGCTGACCACGGCTGCCTTGTGCAGCCCTGCTACGAAGGCCGCGGCCGCAAAGCGCTCCGCCGGGGTAACGCTTCCCCAATGCTCGGGTTCGAAGAGAGCCCCATAGCTCTTTTGCGCATTGAGGCGCGTCTCGGGCCGCTTTGCCCGTAGACCATCAAGTTGGGACCCCGGTTCTATTCCCACGAGGAAGTCGATGATATCTCTGTTCTGCAAAGTCATGGTCGATGCCTTCTCTTCGGATACTGCTATTCAGGCTTGCGCGGCGAAGCGACGTTCGTTCCCCACGGCGCTTTGCGGCACCCAGCCGAATGCGGGTGCGACATGGGCGGCGGTCAGTTCCAGCGAACGCAGGATATGTTCATGCGGCGGATCGACGGAATGCACCTGAAACACCAGATCGGTGACACGCGCCAGCACCGCATCCGCCTGAAGCGATGAGATAACATCGTCAGGGGTGCCGACGTGAACGTCGAATGCTTTAATCAAATCAGCCGTGGTTTCACCGGGAACAGCAAAACCCGCTGCCTTGAAGTGTTCGACGATCCGTCTCAGGCCGATATCGGCAAAACGAAGGGCCTCTTTCCTGCTGTCGGCGACAAAGAGGCTCCGCGAACCCAATATTCGCGGCGGCCGCCCGGCAGGCAGCGCTGAAAGATAGGCATCGATGATCGGGTTCTGCAGGTCCGAAAGCTTGGCGTCCGGTGTCTCCGGCGGCCGTGGCTGCGTCCTGGATAACATCAACCCGTCGCCATCGCGGCCGGCACGCAAGCCGCCGCCGACGGAAAATGTCGCCTGCCAGACATGGTCGCGCAGATGCGGCGCGGCGGGATAAAGGCGATTGCCGCCTGTAAGCTCTCCGCCGGCCCAAGCCTTGCGCACCAGCGCAAGATGGTTGCCATAAACTTCCGAGCGCTGGCTGCTTTCCAGGCCGAAGGGAAGAAAGGCTTGCGGAGTGCCGCCAGTACCAAAGCCGACTTCCAGCCGCCCATCAAGCAGGCTGTCGAGCACGGCGGCATCTTCCGCGACCCGCACCGCATTCTCCATCGGCAAGGTGATGACACCCGTGCCCAAACGAATATGCGAGGTCTGCGGGGCCAAGGCGGCGAGAAACACCAATGGTGCAGGCAGGCCGCCTTCGTCTCCGTTGAAGTGATGCTGCGCCACCCAGGCCGTGTCGAAGCCATGTTTTTCGGCATGGATGATCTGCTCGGCAACCAGCCTGTAGCGGGTTCCGGCATCCACCTGGTCCAGGACCCGGCTGAAGAAGCCCAGTCGCTTCGGTAATGTTGGCGTACTCATGGGATCATCCTGCATTGATAGGGGCGGGCGCGGTCGCGGACGGAAACTTCTTGCCTGGCACCGCATCGATCAGCTCGCGCGTGTACGGGCTGCTTGGATTGGAAAAGACGTCTTCGACATGACCCGTCTCGACCAGCTGCCCGGCGCTCAGCACCGAGACAGTGTCGGCGATCTGTCGCACGACGGCGAGATCGTGGGAGACGAACAGATAGGTCAGCCCAAGCTCGCGCTGCAACGCGCCCAAGAGATCGAGGATCTGCGCCTGCACCGTTACGTCAAGCGCGGAGACAGCCTCGTCGAGCACCAGGATCTGCGGATCGAGCACCAGGGCACGGGCAATCGCGACGCGCTGGCGCTGCCCTCCCGAAAGCGCATGCGGCCGACGTTGCGATATGTCGGCTGGCAGCCTGACCTTGTCGAGAGTGGCAGCTACCTTCGCCAATCGTTCACGCCGGGATAGGCGTTCGAAATTTAGCAACGGCTCCTCCACGATCCCCGTAATCGTCTGGCGTGGGTCGAGCGAACCATAGGGATTTTGATAGACGAGCTGGATCTTCTTGCGCAGCTGCCTCAGCGCTTCACCGCGCAACGAAGCCAGGTCGAGCCCGTCGATCAGTACCTGACCCGAAGTCGGCTTCTGAAAGGCGGAAACGATCCTTATCGTCGTCGTCTTGCCGGAGCCGGATTCACCGACGATTGCATGGGTGCTGCCGCGGCGAACGCGAAAAGAGACATCGTCGACCGCCCGAAAACTGCCGCCGCGATCGGCGCCGAAATCCTGCACCAGCCTATCGACCACAACGATGTCGTCGTCCGTCGCGACAGATGCGACCGGGTGTGCCGGGGCGGCCTTCGGCCGCGCATTCAACGATGGCGCGTCGGCAAGCAGGCGGCGCGTATAGTTGCTTCGCGGGTTTGCGAGAATGTCGGCCGTGCGCCCCTGCTCCTGGATGCGGCCGTGCTGCAGGACGATCAGCCTGTCGGATCGATCGGCGGCGACCCCGAGGTCATGGGTCACCAAGAGGACCGCCGTGCCATATTCCCGTCTCAGATCGTCGATCAGATCGAGAATGTGCCTCTGTACCGTCACATCCAAGGCACTCGTGGGTTCGTCGGCGATGATCAGCGAAGGTTTCAGCGCGATGGCAATGGCGATCAACACGCGCTGGCGCATGCCGCCGGAGAGCTCGTGCGGATATTGCCTTGCACGCAATTGAGGCTGGCTGAGGCCGACACGTTCCAGCAATTCGATCGCTTGGGCGCGAGCAGCCGCTCCGGAGGCCCTGCCATGCACCGTCAGGATTTCGGCGACCTGTTCGCCGATCGTCCTCACCGGATTGAGCGAATTGCCCGGATCCTGCGGCACGAGGCTGATGACGGAGCCGCGAATGCCATCCAGCCGCCTTTGCGGCCAGCCGGCAATATCCTGGCCGTTCAGGCGGATGCTTCCCTGCTGGAGAATGCCGCCTTCGGGCAGAAGGCCGGTCAACGCCTGTGCGGTGGAGCTCTTGCCTGAACCGGATTCGCCGACGAGGGCGACCACTTCGCCGGCGCGAACCTCAAAGCCAATATCGTGAACGACCGTGCGCTGGCCGCTCTTGTCGCGATAGGCGACCCTGAGGCCCGCCACATCGAGGATCGGCGCACCCTCTTCCTTAATGGTTTCAATGATCGGAGCCGTCATTTCCCAATGCTCCCGATTGCCCGGCTGATGCGATTGATGGAAATAACCACCAGGACGACGACAAGACCGGGCGCCGCCGTCAGCCACCAGGCGGTTGCGATATAATTGCGTCCTTCGGCGATCAGCAGGCCCCATTCCGGTGTCGGTGGCGGCGCGCCATAGCCGAGAAAGCCGAGCGTCGCGAGCTGCAGGATCGCCCAGCCGGCCTGAAGTGCCGCGAAGGCGATTACCGAGGTCAGCGAATTCGGCAGGATGTGACGCCAGAGCACCTTGAGGAAGGTGCCGCCGCTGCCGAAGGCGGCCTCGACATATTCGCTTCGGCGCACGGTGACGACTTCGGAGCGAACCAATCTGGCAAACTTGGCGATCAGCGTGCAGCCGACCGCGATCGCGGCGTTGACGGTGCCAAAACCGAGCAGAACGATGATGCTGAGCGATAAGAGAAGATCCGGTATCGACAGCATGACATCGACCAACCTCATGATGACCGTCTCGATCCTGCCGCCAAATGATCCAGCAAGGACGCCGAGCGTCGTGCCGGCCACAAGCGCGATACCGACGGCCGCGAGCGCGCCCGATAGCGAGTGAATTGCGCCATAGACGATGCGGGCATAGAGATCCCGCCCGAGCGAATCCGTCCCCAGGAGATGGGTGGCGCTGGGCGGTCGTAGATGTTGCCCGGGCAGTCCCTGCACAGGGTTGTAGATCGTAAAGAGACTGGGGAGGAATGCCCAAAGGATAGCCAGCGCGAGGATAAGGCACGCAAGGAAGAGACCAGGCTGAATGCGGGGAAAACGCCCGCCAGCTCCGGCGTTCTCACGAACATCGGTCTCGGGCGTCACGGGCGATACACTGACTTTCCGGTCGGACGCATCGAGGTCTGGATGATGTCGGGCGGTTTCGATCGTTGCCATCACACAGCTCCCAACTTGGTTTTCAGACGCGGATCGAGCACGGGATAGAGAAGATCGACCACAAGGTTGATGACGACGAAAGCGGTCGCGGCAATGACGACGATCGCTTGAAGAACGGCGACATCCTGACTGTCCACGGCCTGTTTCGTCAGCCCGCCGATACCATTGAGGCCAAAGACCGTTTCGGTGATGACCGCGCTGGCGATCAGTTCCCCGAACAGCAATCCGGCAACGGTCAGAACCGGCAGCAGCGTATTCTTGGCAACGTGGCGCCACAGGACCTTGGCATGCGAAAGTCCCTTGGCCCGAGCCACGGGCACGAATGGCTTCGTCAGGACCTCGTCTATGTTCTTCAGCAGGATTTGCGCCAACGGAGCGGAAATCGGCACCGCGACGGTCAGAATGGGCAGGAAAAGACCCTCCCAGGGTCCAGGATTGATGACCGGCACGAGGCGAAGCCGGAAGGAGAATATCTGAATGAGCATGATGCCGAGCCAAAAAGTCGGCACCGATATGAACAGCGACGGAATGGATTGGATCAGGCTTCGCAGCCAGGCAAAACCGGAGAGATTGCAGGCGATTGCGATCAGAACGGCGAGAAGTGTCGCCACCGCAAACCCCGATGCTGCAAGCAGAAGGGATGGTGGCAGATTGGTGGCAAGCAGCGAGCTCACCGGAACGCCCGCTTGCAGTGAATAGCCGAAATCCCCCGTCAAAAAATTCCAGACCGCATGGAGATATTGATGCAGGAACGATCCGTCGGCGCCATAAGCCGCCCTGATATCGGCAAGCTGTTCGGGGCTTAGTCCGTAATCCGGGTTCTGGAACTTGATCAGCACCGCGTCGCCAGGCAGCGACTGCAGCAAAACGAACGAAACGGTGAAGGCCGCCCATAAGACGAACAGCGCCTGCCCGAACCTCGATAATATGTATCTTGCCATGCCACTACCATGTCTTCGCATGAAGGAGGGCCCGGCACCACGCCGGGCCAGCCCCTTTTCATCAATGTTCAGCGAGCCAGGCACTGTAGAAGGACGGGCGTCCCACGGCCTCGAATGCGACCCCCTTCACGTAAGGCGCGCCAGCGAAGACCTGCGGCTCCTCGAAGAAGGGGATGACATAGGCCTGATCGAGCAGATATTCCTGCGCCGCCTTGGCCGCCGCCAGTCGCTTGTCGCGATCCGTTTCGGAGGCGACGGTTTCCAGGATGCCGTTCAGCTTGTCATCCGAGAAGGTCGCCTTGGGACTGAGGCCGCCCTTCTGCAGCAGGGCATCGCGGTTTTTGGGGTAGAACTGGCTCTTGATGACATCGGGATCGGCACGGCCGACCTCGGCGACGACCAGCGGAGTCTTGGCAGGATCGATATTGTCGGTGACCAGATTTCCCGAGGTTCCGGCAAGAACCTGCAGCTTGACACCGAGCTTGGCCCATTGCTGCGCAACGAGCTGCAGCACGGCCTTGTTCTGCGGCTGGGGCAAGGATTCATAGACGGCAAGCGAAAGCGGCTTGCCACCCTTCTCGCGAACGCCGCTCGCGCCCTTCTTCCACCCGGCTTCGTCCAGGAGCTTTTCAGCAAGAGCCGGATCGTAGGTCAGCTTCGACGACAAATCCGTGTAGCCGGCCGCGGCCGACGAAATGACCGATTTCGCCTGCGGATAATTTGCCGAAAACAGCGTATCGACGATTTCCTTGTTGTTGGTCGCATGCAGGAGGGCCTGACGAACCCTAATATCGGCGACGAGCGGATTGTCCGGCCGGAAGGCGACGCTGTCGTTCACGCCGCGTGTCGGCGCCGCATAGATCGCGAAATTCTGATCGGACACCTGCTTCTCGTCATAGGCCTGCAGCTGACGGATGAAATCGGCCTGGCCGGAAAGCAATGCGCCGATGCGCACGCTATCCTCGCCGGTGATGATGTACTTGATGCCATCCAGATAGGCCCGGCCCTGATGCTCCAGCTTGCTCGGACCCCAGTTGTAGTCCGTCCGCGCTTTCAGCGAGAGCTGCTTGCCGAGCGTCTCGCTTTCGACGACAAAGGGACCGGACCCGATGATCTTCGTCGCATCGCCGAGCTGGTCGAAGGACAGCGCGAGCGTCTTCAACGAGACCAGACCGGACCCGATGACGGACGTTCCCTGCAGGAAACCCGGAGACGGCTTCTTGAAGTAGAACTTGACCGTATAGGGATCGACGACTTCGCTGTGATCGTAGTTGTTGATGACCTCGGAAACCGGCTGCTTCAGCTCCTTGTTGCCAAGGCCGAACGTATCATAATTCTTCGCGACGACATTGGCGTCGAGCGGGGTGCCGTCGGAAAAGGTCACGCCCTTGCGGATCTTGAACGTATATTCCGTCGCCTTGTCGTTGACCGTCCAGGATTCGGCGATCCACGGCTCGATATCGAGCGTCTTCGGGTTCTGATAGGTGAGCTTGTCGGTGATCTGGTTGAGAATGCCACCATTCGGATAGAAGCCGCCCGCCGGCGGGTAAAGGTTCGTATGCGCCTGCTGCTCGAGATAAATCAGCGTGCCGCCCTTGAGCGGCTGGTCATCGGCGAATGCCGACGGCGCCGCCAATAGCCACACGCTCAGTAAACTTGCCGCCTTGAATTTGGCTTTGATGCCCATTGTGTAAGCCTCTGTATGAAAACGCGCATCAAACTACGGCAAACACCAATCTATCTATAGAATTAATATTCTAATTTGGTAGCAAGTCAGGAAACGAACGCGCGGGTATATCACGAGGCTGAATAGGCGGTGGCTCCTTGATGGGGTTGGCACCCGCTTGAAGCGAGCGGTGCGATATTCGCGCATTCAAAAACGACTTCGCAATCTTCAATGCACTTCTGTTTCTCGGTACTCTTCAACCTTTCTATGAGAATTGTTTTCCCCTGTGGCCCGACTATTTGGCATTGCCGGGAATGGCCTGCCGCATCTACCACGCATATAATCCACTAAATTAATGGACTAATCGAACTTTGGGACGCCTCCAATCGTCTCGTTCGGGAGAATTGGTGTCAACGGGTGATGAAAATGACCAGACAAGTGATCGAATATGCCGGCATTCCGGTGGGCATCGTCGTCCCGGACAAGGGCGCGCTGAGGTTCATCGCGGTCAAGTTTCACGTCTATGACCTTGATGGTCAACATTTTGCCGCCGCCTCCGACGTGCTGCGAGCAATCCACAAGTTGGTGTCCACGTCTGGCAATCTCAACCGAGCCGCGTAAGGAGGAGTATCATGAGCAGGCTGCATCGTTTCTTTCGCCTCTCGGCACAACGCGACGAGATAGAGACAAGGCTGCTGGCGCAAGAATATCGGGCGCTCATTCTCGATGATCTTGTCGATGACGGTACCAGCCATGAGCTGCAATCGAAATGCGTCGAACTATCTCATGAGATCGGTTCGCATCGACGCCGGTATTCCCGTTGATAACCAATCCCGTCCAAACGGTCCAGCACCCGACCTCGTTCGGCCTGCGGATACGCGTGCTGACGTGATCACCAAATCGCGGCATGCCGAATGCGGCGCGAAGACCGCAATTTAACATACCTCTATGTCGGGAGTCCCCAATGGCTGTTACTGCCCAACCCCTCATCCTCGATCACGCCGTCATTGGCGTCCTTGACCGGCTGGACGAGGCCGCTGCGATCTATCGCAAACTCGGCTTCGCGCTGACGCCACGAGGCTACCATACCCTGGGCTCCATCAATCATCTTGCCGTGTTCGGCGAGAACTACCTGGAGCTACTGGGATTTCCGCCTGACAGTGACGACAAACGCACCGAGCTCTGGTCTTATCCGGTCGGTTTGAACGGGCTTGCCTTTCGAACCACCGACGCCGCCAGCCTGCAACGCGAATTGGGCGGCGCCGGCAAATCCGTCACCGAATGGCGTGATTTCTCGCGCCCCGTCGACGTGGGAGGCATAGAGAAGTCAGCCAGTTTCCGCACCTTCCAGATCGGCAAGGAGGCGATCTCCAACGGCCGCTTCTTTTTCTGCCAGCACAATACGCCGGAGCTGGTATGGCAGCCGAGGGATCAGAGCCACCCCAACGGTGTTCTCGATATCGTCGATGTCTTCATCGTCAGCCGCGCTCCCGAAGCGTTAACCGAACTGCTAGGCGGATTTGCCAATACCGCCGCGCCTGAAATCAGCAGGGACGGCATTGCAATTCACGCCGGCATCGTCACACTTCATATCCTCTCCGAGGCTGCGGCCGCCTCCCGGTTCGGCTCGGCCATTCCGGCAAGCTTTGACGGAAACGAAAGAAAAGTGGCGCTCGGACTGAAGGTCCGAGCGCTTGAAACGACGGCGGACGCACTGGCTAAAGGAGGCTTTTCACCTCGCTCCTTCGAAGGCGGCCTGCTTGTTGATGCCGATGCCGCCAATGGAGTCGCACTATGGTTCAAGGAATGAGTTGGAAAGACCGACGCTCACACACGGTAATACGGCATGAACGCTGGGACGGCTGCAACCGAGATTACGAAATCCGGCATTGCGATTGCGTCGCGTCCGGAAGCTGAACTTGAGATAAGGAATTCCACATGGCCAATCAGCCCGTCACCAGCCGCATCGTGCTTGCCTCCCGTCCCGTTGGAAAACCGGTCGCGGCGAACTTCCGGCTTGAACGGGAGACCTTGCGGGATATCGATGAAGGCGAGGTTCTTCTGCAGATCCTTTATCTTTCCCTCGATCCCTATATGCGGGGTCGGATGGACGACGCGAAATCCTATGCCGCGCCGGTCGAAATTGGCGGCGTGATGGAAGGAGGAACCGTTGCGCGCGTGGTCAAATCACGCAATACGGAGTTCACGCCGGGAGACATCGTCCTCTCCCATTCCGGCTGGCAGAGCCATGCGATCTCAAACGGCGCGGGATTGCGCAAGCTCGACCCGAAAGCGGCGCCTATCTCGACGGCACTCGGCATTCTCGGAATGCCGGGCTTCACCGCCTATGCGGGGCTGCGTAATATCGGGCGGCCAAAAGCCGGAGAGACATTGGTCGTGGCGGCTGCAAGCGGCGCGGTCGGCTCTGCTGTCGGCCAAATGGGCAAGATCTTTGGTGCAAGGGTGGTAGCGATCGCTGGCGGCCCGGACAAGTGCCGCTATATCCGCGACGAACTCGGTTTCGATGCCGTGATCGATCACCGGGCCGACGACTTTCAAACCCAGCTCGCGTCGGCTTGTCCGAACGGCATCGACATTTATTTCGAAAATGTCGGCGGACATGTCTGGAACGCGGTGTTTCCATTGCTGAACGATTTCGCGCGCGTTCCGGTCTGCGGACTGATCGCACATTATAACGAAGACCCGTCCACCTCGCACGGAACAGACCAACTGCCTGCGGTGATGCGCGCCATCCTGAGAAAAAGCCTGACCATCCGAGGTTTCATACAGCGCGAATTCGCCGATCAACGCCCCGATTTCTATCGCGAAGCCGGAAAATGGATTGCCGAGGGGCGCCTCAAATATAAGGAAGACATCGTAGATGGGCTCGAAAACGCTCCGGAGGCTTTTCTCGGGCTTCTGGAAGGGCGGAACTTCGGTAAGCTGATCGTGCGTGCCGCACAGAGCTGACCGCCAGCTCTCAAGTCGGCGGATATCGATCCTTCACCGCAGTCCATCCGCAATGGCCTCGGCGATTTTTCTTGCCTGCACGCGGATATCCGGCACGGCGGTAATTTCCCAGAACTGACCAGCGGTCAGCGCGCCAACGGCATAGATGATTGCTTCCTCGCCGCTCGAGTCAGGGATGCGTGAGCGCTCATCGACCACCAGTCCTAGACCAAGCGGGTCCGCCTCGATCAGGCCTTTGCGCTGCATCTCCTGCAGCAATGGGGAATGCGCGATGCCTGCCCGTTCCATGCCAGTGCAATTCACGATCCAATCGGCCTCAATGCATGCGATAAAGCTCTCGCCGCGAGGCCGGTAGTGTACGGTTAAAGCCTCGGTTTTCTCGACATTCCGCAGATAGCCGGCTCGGACCGAAACCTGGCCGCTTTGCAGCATCCTCTCAAACCGCCGGAACACATCCGGAGCAACACGATGACGATGAATGTTCCACCATGGCAGGGTATGACGTAAAAAGCGACGGCGCTCGGTCTCCGGCAATCTCGACCAGAGAGCTTGCGTCTTCGGGCGTAAGCCATCCATGACCCTGCGCCAGTCCCCCGCATCTTTGCTTTCGCGACGGGGAACATGCAGGAGTTCACTCATCCGCGTGGGCAAGGCTTCGACGTCGATGTCGACCGCCAGCTTGGGATGGCTGACATGATCGTGCGGAACGAGGCCGCGCCGTGACAGCACGACTATCTTTCCTTTAAAGCCGTGGGCGGACAGTGCCAGAGCCTGGTCGATCATCGTCAATCCCGAACCGAGGATGCAGATCGTATCGGCCGTACCCACCCGTCTCAACCATGACAGCCGCCATGGATTTTCGATGATGTGGGAGCGCGCGTCGGCGGATAGTCGGGAAACATCAAACGGCAGTTGCGCATTGCCAACGCCGAGACAGAGCACGACGCTTCGCCCGGCGATCTCATTGCCGTTGTCCAAAATAAAGCCAAGCGCGGAACCATATCGCTCAACGCATCCCGTCGCCTTGGCCTTAATGAAGTCGACCCGACAACGCTGTTTCCTGTTACGCAGCAGAGCGGCCAAACTGTCTCGAATATACAGGCCATAGTCCTGCCTGGAGGCGAAATCTCCCGCGTCCAGCGGTCGCCTGCGTTCCCGCAGCCATTCGACAAAGGCATTCGGACGATCCGGAAACAAGCTCATGCGGCCGGCCGGCACGTTCAGGCGATGCAAATAGAGTTCTGTCCGATAGGCGGTCCCGCGACCAAAGCCAGGATCGTCGCCGACAATGGCGATCGATGCCGTTTCAGGGAGCAGCTCTACGAGATTGCAAACGGTGGAAATGGCGGAAAAACCAGAACCCACGACAACGGCATCATAGATCATCGCTGGCCTTTTCCGCTTTCGAATAGAGGCAAGACAATTACCGATATCTCCCTTTCGCTGATCTAGGGCAGATGATTTCCGATCCAACATGTGATGGTGGCATTGCGGGGGAAATATTGGATGCGCCCTACGCGCTTGGGTTCGGGACGCGGGTCTGGCTTGGCGGCAGCCGACGAGATTGCTCTCTTCCTGCCGCCCACTTTCGGTCCTGCGGAGAATGTGCGGCTATTGACCAATCCCGCTCAGGTGGCCCCTAGTCTCGGCTGGCCGTCTACCGCATAACGACGGATGTCGAAATCGCGAGAGGCTTGTCCAGATTTCCTCTTGATCAAGACCGCTGCCTCTATGCCATCTCCGCCGCGGCGCCAGATCCAATTGAGCTCCGCGCCATATGGCGGAGGCTTCGAAAGCGGCGCGGCGTGCTTCAGGCAAGCGGTCCAACTCCCTGTTCGTTACCGCTCTATACCGGGGACCCGGAGCATTCCCTCTGCCAGAAACTCGACCAGCAGCCGGACACGCGCGATGCCGGTTCGTTCGGGCGCGATAAGCATATTCAACGGCACGGCCGGTGGAGCGTAGTCAGGCAGCACCGCTTCGAGCCGGCCGTCCGCGAGAAGGTCGTCCACCAGCCAGATATGAGCGGGGCCTAGGCCGCGACCCGCGATAAAGGCTTCGCGCGCGGCGAGCCCGTGATCAACGCGCAGATGCCCGTTGAAAGGCACGACGTGGCGCGTGCCTCCCGCCCGCTCAAGCGCGAGAGATTCGCTTCCTGCAACGTTCGACATGCGGACGCCCTCGTGGTTCTTGAGCTCCTCGGGTGTCGACGGCCGGCCACGGCTTGCCAGATAGGCGGGAGAGGCGACGAGGACGCGCCGGCTTTGACCGATCGCCCGCAGCTTCATCGAACTGTCGGCGAGCGGACCGAGGCGCAGCGCGATGTCCACGCCTTCGCGGATGAGATCAACGCGTTCATCCGTCAGGCTGAAGTCGACTGCGATGTCCGGATGGCGATCCTGAAAGGCGAAGACTAAACGACTGACATGCCGGACGCCGAGCGCCGCCGTACAGGAGATACGAACCGTGCCGGCGGAGACGCTCCGCGCGCTTCGCGCTTCATCGGTCGCCTGTTCCAGCAGACGCAGGATTTGAATGGCATTGGCATAGTAAAGCCCGCCTTCCTCGGTGAGCGTGACACGACGGGTCGTGCGGCTCAACAGCGCCACGCCGAGGGCTTCCTCAAGCTCACGCACATGCCGCGTGACACTGGACTGACCAATGTTCAACTCACGGGCCACAGCCGACAGATTGCCGCGTTCGGCGACGCGGACAAAGGTGCGAATGCGTTCGAGCGTAATGTCCGATCTATCCATTATTCGGCATTATCCTATCCATCTCTGCTATATAACGCATTAGCGGAACATGGCCTAGCTTAGGGAGAGTTTTCTTCAACAAGCAGGTACCACCATGAATGTGCTCATCGTCTTCGCTCACCCCGAACCTAAATCCTTATCGGCATCGCTACGTGATGTTGCGGTCCAGGAGCTGGAAGCAGCCGGCCACACGGTACAGGTTTCCGACCTACATGCCATGCGCTGGAAATCGGAGATCGACCGCGCGGATTTCCCGTCTTTGGCTCCCGACGAGCGACTTATGCCGGTCGCCGCTTCCAAACATGCCTTCAGCTGCGACACGCTGACGGACGATGTCAAAGCGGAGATCGAAAAACTTCTCTGGGCTGATGCATTGATCCTGCAGTTTCCGCTCTGGTGGTTCGCCATGCCGGCCATTCTGAAAGGCTGGGTCGACCGCGTGTTTGCTTACGGCTTCGCCTATGGTGTTGGCGAACATAGCGACAAGCGCTGGGGTGATCGCTATGGAGAGGGAACCTTGGTCGGCAAGCGAGCCATGTTGATCGTAACCGCAGGGGGGTGGGAAGAACACTACGCTCCTCGGGGAATCAACGGCCCCATCGACGATCTTCTGTTTCCGATCAATCACGGCATTCTCTACTATCCCGGCTACGATGTGCTGCCGCCCTTCGTGACCTACAGCACCGATCGCTTCGACGACGCCCGCTTCGAAGCCGCTGCAAAACATCTTCGCGATCGGATGCGAACGCTCGAAACAACAAGCCCCATTCCTTACAGGAGCCAAAATGGCGGGGATTACCATATTCCGACCATGCAACTCCGTTCGGAACTGGGCGATCAGAAGGCATCAGGCTTCGCACTTCATCGAAAAGATGTGGCTGCGTCCAGGTAACGCGCCCGGTGCTACCGATCCCTATCCATGGAGTTGTTCGCGTGGGCGCCGAGTGCTCGAAGCAGCAGATGATGGCAACGAAGGCGACTTGAGACCCACGTCGTCGCAGGTCAGGCGTTGGCGACGGGTGGCTTTCAATCGTCGCAGCCGACGCTTACCGACTTGCGGAAAGATAATGGTCGGTCGGAGAAAGAGGAGTGGTTGTGATCCTTTTGTCAGGAAGGCGCCGATGCTCAACGCATGACCCCGGGCCGCTTCGGGGTCTCGCTAGAGGCTGGCCTTGACGATACCGGGTGAAGAGCCCCTTCGGCGGGAAGTCGCCGTCCATGCGGCATCGAGCGAACGCCGATCCAATGCCTGAATATTCGCCCTGTCACCGGAGGTTGGTCCGATGACAGGGCAGACCGCCGACGGGTGGCAGTGGTGTCGGCGACCGGGGGCAGTCATGCACTATCCGAATAGAGCTGCGTTGAACATGGACCTTAGTCTGATGACGAGTAAGCTTCTTTCCCGGCACAACGTGTGAGGCGGAGCTTGGTGGGCGTGCGAAAACAATTCGATCGGGTGACGCGTTAAGAGCTTCCAGGATGCCAACCGCTAGATCAGCCGGACGCGGCGCGCCGCCACGACCCGATAGAGAGGATCACCCCAGGCCAGTTGTTCCTGTAACGCCGAAAAGACCAAGCTAACGTCGTGTTCGTCATTGGAGGCGACGGCTGCGGCCCTTATCTCCGGCCAGTCCGGCACCCGCATCTCGCGCATCACCTGAAGGGCTTCGGCAGCCGGAAGCGCTGGGAAGCCGATTTTGGGGACGAGCGTCGCAATCACCTGCCAAAAGGCACGATAGAGCGGCAGCGGATCATCCAGATGCGGCGCGACCAACCGAGCCCAATGCAAGCCGGTAACGGCGTGGAGCGCCGAGAAATCCATGGTCGAGGCGAATAGAGCCAGCGCCGTCTCCGCCATGCGTTTCGGTGTCGCTTCATCAATGCGCAAGCGATCGATCACCGGCGGAAAATCCGGCAAGGCGGCGACTTCGCGTATATTGTGCCAGAGAAGATCGGTTTCAGGCACATAGTCGTGTGCGCCGGCAACATCATTCATGGCAGCAAGAATTGCTGCCGGATCGTCCGTGTCCGGCTTTCTTCCAGTCGGATCCGGCAAGGGCAGATAACAGGTCGCCCAGTATCCGAGCGCCGTTCCGACTTCCTTCGCGTCGCTGTTGAGCACCGCGTAAGCCAGCCGCATCAGCGGGTGCAGCGCACTGCCGGCGACACCCCGGATCAGCCGAGGCAAATAATGCCGGATCGCGGCATCGGTCCCGAGCCGCTCGACTTCTGCGATGAAATAGGCGCGATAATCGGATTCCCGCGTCCGGTCACCTAACGCCGCGTCCCAATGCGCACGCTGAATCTGGCTCACGGTTGGCGGCGCGGGAACGAGCTGGTTTGCCACGCGATAAATCTCGTACCATTCGTCGAGCCGCTCAGGGGTCGCGCCCATGCGATCGAGCGCCACGAGGACCATTGGAACGTGATTGGCGAGCAGATAGGGAAATTCCACGCTGTCACGCCGAGCCCTTTCCAGAACCCTGTCGAGCGGAAACGTAGGTATGATTGTCATGATGACACTTCCTTCATGCCTTCAAGGTCTCCATCATAGCCGCGCGGATCGAAATGATGCTCCCGATAGTCCGCAAGGTCACGGAGAAAATCGTCGGCCGCCTCGTGAAAGAGACCGCCCACGACCGCATCGACGATGCGCGGTAGACCGTATTTCATGCCGGTCACACCATTGCTGATCGGGCCGAGGCTAGCAATGGCCGAGCAGTTGAACAAATGGATATGCGACAGCCAGCCGTGGGTCGCCGCATTCTTCGGCGTGAGTTCGAAGCCGCGCCCAAGATAAGGATGGGCCGCGATCTCGGCCGATGCCTCGCCATCCGGCGGCGTGAAACGATCGGACCAGAATGCCACATGCGACGCGATACTCTTCAATTCCGCGCGCCGGTTGAAATCGATCGTATAACCGGTTCCAAGCAGAAGATGATCGGCGCTGAACATGCCGCTATCGCTTTCGATCACAACCCGCCCGGCATCCAAGGTCACGGACCTTACCTTATGGCCCAGCGCCATCGTGAAGCGCGGATCGGACACGACACGGTCGAATTGATCCTGTGTCGGCGGGATCTTGAAGCCATTGTAGAGCCGCATATAACGCCATTTCTGCAGATCCGGCAGGTCGCCGAAATGACCGAGGAAGCCCGGAAAATTGGTCCAGGCCAGCACTTCCGTCCGGCCGAAATTGCGCGAACGGCCGATCATCGCCACGCTTTTCGCGCCCTTTTCCAAAGCCGTCACCGCCCAATCGAAGCTGGAGGTCGCTGAACCCAGAACGGCAACATCTCGATCCTTGAGATGGCTGTCGTCTGCGATCTCGGCACTATGGGTCCAGTACGGCTTGGGCAAGGCACGAACGAAATCGGGGATCATGGGCGCGCCACCGCCATCAATACCGGTCGCCAGCACAAGCCGACGGCATTCGATCTGTCGCGTTTCACCGTCCGCTTCAAGTGCAAGCCGCAACCAGCCGCCGACTTGCGAAATACCGGCAAGGCTCGTGCCGTTGGCCACTTCCGGCTCCGTCACTGCGCGATACCAGCCGAGATAGGCCATCCAGTCTTGCCGTGACATCTTGCCGAGGCTTTCATAGGCGTCTGTGCCATAGACGGCTTCGTACCAGGCGCGCGGCGTCAGCGACGGCAGGCCGAAATCCGGCCCCGCGAGATATTTCGGCGAGCGCAGGGTCTTCATGCGCGCGCAGCCGATCCAAGGCCCTTCCAGCCCCTTCTCGGCCCTGTCGATCACCTGAACGCCCGCAACCCCACGCCGTTTCAGGCCAAAGGCGATAGCGAGCCCCGACATGCCGGCCCCACAGATCACGACATTATAGCGCGCGACGCTGGCAGGTCCTGGCTCCGGCGCTGGAGCCCAGACCCGCCCGAGCGCCTCCGTGGCCTCCATCTCGGCGACGAGCCGTTTTTCTAGCGTTTCAAGTCGCGATATGCTGAGACCTCCATTCATGTTCGATCCTGACACTTTTTTCTTTGATACGGCCTCGCGCCAAGTCCGGCATGACCGCAAGTCTTTTAAGCAAGCCGGCCGATGCGCAAAAACGAGGCATACTGCACATTCACCAAGCAAAAAATGAGCGATATTGTTCAATTTTGTTATATTCAGGCCGTTAATGCTTTTTTGTCAAGTGTACTTGAGTGCGTTTTTGTTTGATGTATAGTGGCGATCAATCATGAAAAGGAGAACACTAATGACATTCATGAAGGGGAATTTTCAGAAATTTGCTAGCGTTTGCATCGTTGCTCTGGCAGCGGGCACGGCGCAGGCCGCCGACAAGCCGCTGGCCGGCATCACTCTCAATCTGGCATCCATGAACGACCAGTTTTCGGCCGTGCTGGCGCAGATCGCGCCCGAGTTCAAGGAAGCGACCGGCGCAGAGATCAAGGTCGACATTATGGACTACGGCTCCCTGCTGACGAAGACGACCGCCGATTTCGTGGGTCACACCGCCGGTTATGACCTGATCACCATGGACATCGTCTGGGCGGGGCAGTTCGCCGCCAACGGCTATACGATCGATCTCAGCGACCTGATGAAGCGCGATGCCAAGGAGCTCGATGCCGCCGACATCTATCCCAAGCTCACGGAAGCGCTCGGCAACTACAAGGGCAAGCAGGTCGCCTACCCCTTTGCCGGCTATGCCAACGTTCTCGCCTATCGCAAGGATCTCTTCGATGCCGCCGGCCTGAAGGCGCCGGAAACGATGGAAGACCTGGTTGCCGCCGCCTACAAGCTGACCGACCCGGCCAAGAAGCAGTACGGCTTTGTCGCCAACGGCCAGAAAGGCCCGGCGGTCGCTCAGGACTGGATGCAATATAATGCCGAAATGGGCGGCGCCATCCTCGACAAGGACGGTAAACCGGCGCTCAATTCCGAAGCCAATATCAAGAGCCTGACTGTTTATCGCGATCTCTTCAAGAAGGCAGCCCCTCCCGGTGCCGCCGATTATGACTGGGGCGGCCGCGAGGAAAGCTTCCGCCAGGGGATTGCCGCCACGATGCAGACCTGGTCCGTCGGCGCGCCCGGCTATTACGATCCGAAGACGTCGAAGGTGGTCGGCAAGGTCGATATCGCGCTTGCCCCGCGCGGCAAGGGTTTACCGAAGATCTACGGAATCGGCGGCTGGGGCATGGCCATCAACGCCGATGCGAAGGACAAGCAGAAAGAAGCCGCCTGGACCTTCATCAAGTGGGTCACAAGCCCGAAGATCCAGAAGGAGATGAACATGCTCGGCGCGGGTAGCTATATCCGCAAGAGTACGGTTACCGACAAGGAGCTGAACGCCAAGTATCCATTCCTGCCTGTCCTCAACGAAGTCTTCGAGAACGGCGACGGCGACTATCGCCCGCGCATTCCGGAATATCCGGAAATCCAGGACATCCTGGGCACGGCAGTCAACTCCGTCCTCGTTGGTACGGTCGAGCCCAAGGCCGCGCTTGACGCGGCGCAGGAAGCCGCCGCCAAGCTGTTCTAAGAACAGCCCGCTTCACGAAAGGCGGGCCTTTCATTTTCGAGGGCGCTGGTCGCGCGAGCTTCAGCGGCACGCTGAAGCAAGATTCCGTTTGCGCGCCGGCCCGTTTTCCTCTCAGATCGAACGCGAAGCAAGCGGCCATTCGGCGATGACGAATTACGCGATGAACCTGACCAGCTCCGTTGAAAGCAAGGCAGCCACGGGCTTCTCGCCTGTCTCTTTTGCCACGCGGCGAAAATTCTTCCTCCTTGCCATGGCGCTCCCCGCCGTCGCCTACGTAATGGCGCTCGGCGTCTTCCCGCTCGTAAAGGGCATGTGGTACAGCCTCTACGAATACAATCTGCTGAAACCGGCGCGGACGCATTTCGTCGGCATCGACAACTATATCAACCTGCTGGCAGACGCCGATTTTCGCGGCGCCATCGCCGATACGGTGATCTTCACCGTCCTTTCCGTCGCCATCGAACTCGTCTTCGGCTTTGTCATCGCGCTGGCGCTCTGGCGCGACGACCGGTTCAATCGCGTCTGCCTGACATTGATCCTCGTTCCCGTCACCATCACGCCGCTGGTCGTCGGTCTCATCTTCAAGGGCTTGCTGCTCGCCGACTACGGCATGGTCGGCTATTATCTAGCTCAATGGGGCATTACCGATCCGCGCGGCCTCTTCGCAACGCCGTCGACCGCGCTGGCCACGCTCATCTTTATCGACATCTGGGAATGGACACCGCTCGTCGCGCTCATCCTACTGGCCGGCTTAAAGGCGCTGCCCGGCGATCTCCTGGAGGCCGCCGCCGTCGACGGAGCAACCGCCTGGCGCACTTTCCGTTCTATTACCTTGCCGCTCATGCTGCCAGCCCTCATGCTGGCGCTGACCCTACGTACCATCGACGCCTTCCGCGTCTTTGACAGCGTGTTCGTGACAACCGGTGGCGGACCGGGGAATTCCACCAACACGCTCATGGTCTATGCGGTGAAGGAGGGCCTGAGCTTTTTCAATATCGGCAAGGCGTCGGCGATTTCCAACATCGCGCTTCTCTGCGTAGCGATCATCGCCACCTGCTTCATCCTCATGATCCGCCATTTCGACAAGAAGGCCAACGGCCGATGACGACACGCTCCATGGTCTTTGATACGGCGCGCCGCGGCTTCCTGCTGCTCACGCTCGCCTTCTTCCTGCTGCCGTTCCTGTGGCTTGCAATGACCGCCTATAAGCCGTCGAACGCGATCTTCTCCATTCCGCCACATCTCTTCTTCACGCCGACGCTGGACCAGTTCCGCAATGCGCTGCGCATCTTCGATGTTGGCAGCCTCATCACTTCCAGCCTCCTGATTGCAGGCGGCTCGATGCTGCTTTCTCTGATACTCGGCGTTCCGGCCGGCTATGCGCTCGCCCGCTCGACACATCCGGCCGCCATGGGCGTTGCCTATTTCTTCATGACGATCCGCATGGTCCCCGCTGTCGCGGCGCTTATCCCGTTCTATCTGCTCATGCGCGATATCGGCCTCATCGGCAGCTGGCTCAGCGTCGTCCTGATCAATTGCGTGCTCAATACCGCCTTCGTGAGCTGGATGATGTTTTCCTATTTCCGCGGCCTGCCGAAGGAGCTGGAAGAAGCGGCGCTGACGGATGGCTGCGGGCAGTTCGGCGCCTTCTGGAAAGTATCTTTGCCTGCGGTACGCTCCGGCATCATCGCCTCCGCGCTTTTCTGCGTGCTCTTCTCGTGGAACGACTTCCTCTTCGCCATGTTCCTGACGCGGCTCGATTCCAAGCCGATCTCGGTGGCCTTACTTTCGGCCTACGGAACAAAGGACATCACCTGGGGTACGCTCGGAGCGCTGGCGCATTTCTCGACCGTGCCGATCGTGCTCATCGTCCTCGTTCTCAACCGCTATTTCGTGCAGGGACTGACCAAAGGCATCAACTGAGCGGACAAACCCCGACGATTAAAAAGACATGCTCTCGCGGGGCGCCTTTTGGCATTTCGAGCAAGACAAACAAAACGTGCGGAGCGCTTCATGTGATTTTGGTTTCAACGGAAACGCTCCCAGCAAGCACCTTTCTCAAGCCGCTTTCGAAGCCAGATAATTCTTCCAGCCGGCATGCGCGGTAATGTCGATCGCGCCGTTCAGCGCCACGGTCTCGCAAAGGAATCCGGATACCTGGCGACCGCTCTCAAGCGCGACCTTACCGATCCCCAGCGGTTGCGGAATGCGCTCGATGAAATCGGCAAAGCCTGCGAGCGGCAGTGACCAGATCTCGACCTCGATACCCGGTCCCTTGGCGTTCGGATCGCGAACGAGACCGGGCTTGGCCGGTGTCGTGCCGGTGAGCGCATAAAGCCGATAGTCGCCTGTCGTGCGGGTATGGCCACGGAATACGCCGCCGCGCTCCGTAAGTTCATGATTGAGCGGCATGCCGGACAGATGTGCGCCGACAACGGCAATCTCGCGGTGACCGGCCGGAATTTCCGTCGGTGCGCCATAGGCCGGATAGGGATTGAGGTTCATGCCGAGCCCAATGCCGGCGCGACGATGGAATTCGGCCGCGATCGCCGCCGCTTTCGCTTCAGCCATGCCGGGAGCGAGGAAGGTGACACCCGAGGGCAGCCCGTCGACGCGGAAACCGTTCGGCACGGCGATCCCGCAAAGCCCCATCAGATTGACGAAATTGGTATAGATGCCGAGGCGCGCATTGAGCGCGATCGGATCGGCGAGAATCTCGCTTTTGCGATAGATCGTCGGCGTCGTCGGCACCAGAAGCACTTCGATGTCGTCCCAGATCGGGCGTGTCGCGCATTTCAACTCGGCGATGCGGTGAATGGCGCGGAATGCATCAAGGGATGAATATTGGCCGCTGTTTTCGAGGATCTTCTTTGTCACTGGATGGATCTCGTCGCCATGCTGGGCCAGCACCTTGTCGAGGCTGAGCGCACGCTCTGAAATCCACGGGCCTTCGTAGAGAATACGCTGGGTTTCCTCGAATGCGGCGAAATCGACCTCGACCGCCACGCCGCCCATGTCATCCAGTCGCTTGACGGCTTCCTGGAACAACCGCTCCGCCTCGCTGTCGCCGAAGAAGCGAAGCGCCGCGCCGGCCGGAATGCCGAAGCGGAACTTTGGCGGGGCCGGCCGCATGTCGAGCGCGACATGATCGGCCTCGGGCTTGGAAAAGGGATAGGTCGGATCGTAGCCGGTGATGATGCGCATGACCGCCATGCCATCCTCCACCGTCAGCGCGAAGACGGATACGGTCTCGATCGTCTTCACGCAGCCGCCGCCCGATACGCAGGCATTGCTGACAATGCCTGGCGTCGGCTTAATCCCGACGATGTTGTTGAAACCCGCCGGCACGCGGCCGGAGCCCGCAGCGTCATTGGCGATCGAGAAGCTGGAAAGCCCGGCGGCCACCGAAACGGCCGAACCGGAACTGGAACCACCGGAAATATAATCATCGTTGAACACCGACGAACATGCACCATACGGCGTACGCATGCCGACAAGGCCGATGCCGAACTGGTCCATATTGGTCTTGCCGATCAAGATCGCACCATTGTCGAAAAGGCGCGTCACGGCCTGACCGGTGCTTTCGGCTATATAGATCCCCTCTTTCAGCGCATTCGTCGTCGGCAGGCCGATAACGTCGTTGCAATCCTTGATCGAAAAAGGAATCCCCCAGAGAGGACGGCCGTCATAGCCGGCATTCTCCAATTCCTCTGCCGCTCTCAGTGCGTCGGCGCGGGAGACGAGATAGATCCATACATGGTCGTCACTCCGCGCCTCGATCCGGTCATAGATGGCGTTGACGACCGTGGAAGGCTTGAGTTGACCGGACACATAGGCAGCAGTCAACGTATGGAAGTCGAGGCCGCCGGTCTCGGCCGGCCAATGAAAATCAGACATGTCGATCCTCTTCAGGTCGGGATGGGCGCCCTCAGCGCCGAGAGCAGTTGATCCGAGCACGCCACGGTGCCAAAAAGCCCGTTGCCGAAGACGGTGACGCGCAATTGCCCGGCATGACGGGCATCCGTCGTTCCCTTGCACGCATCGGAAACGGCGATGCATTCGAAGCCCATGTCGTTGGCAGCGCGCTGGGTCGCATGCAGCAAGCCTTCGGTTGGAACGCCCGCCAGCACGAGATTGCGGATGCCGCGCCGCCGCAACCAGGCTTCGAGCCCGGTCGAATAGAAGGCATTGTCGCCCGGATGGTCGAAGATCGAAGCCTCCACCTGCAGGCCGAGCGTGTCTGAAAGCTGCCATTCCGACGTCCCGGGCGCAAAGACGGGATCGCCCATGGCGGCGCGGCGGGCAGCAATCGGAGAAAGCGTCTCGCTGCGGCCGCGCCGGCTCGCAATCACCGGCACGCCGGCCTCCCGGGCGCAGGCGATCAGCTTTGCCGCGACAGCAGCCTCCGGCTCCGCACCGAGTGCCGCGATCGTACCGTTCTGGAACCCCAGAATGAGAAGCGCGCTGTCGGCAGCGCTCCATTGCCCGTCGAAGGGCCAGGAATACGGGGCGGCGGCAACGCCGGGGAAGTTGTCAGCCATGAAGCGCCTCCACGGCGGCGCGGAAGCTCGCAAGATCGGACACTGTCCCCCAGCGGCCGCCGAAAGCTTTCAAGATATCCATCGTCGCTTCGTGATTGGCCGTTTCGACCGCTGCCGTGCAGTCTTCGAGAATGACGCATTCGTAACCGCGCTCGAAGCCGTCTCTGAAGGTCGATTGCACACAGCAATCGGAGGTGACGCCGATGACGATGAGATGGGTGATGCCGTGAGCCGTCAGCCGCGCATCGAAATCGGTCGCGTGGAAACTCGACTTGCCCGGCTTGTCGATCACCGTTTCGCCAGCGAGCGGCGCAAGCTCGGGAACGATTTCGAAGCCGGGTTCGCCGCGCACGAGGATGCGCCCGGAAGCACCTTCATCGCCGATGCCGAGCCCATGGAGGCGGGTACGCCATTGCTTGTTGGCCGACAGGTCCGACAGGTCCGGCTTATGGCCCTCTCGGGTGTGGAAGACGGCAAGGCCCGCGGCCCGCGCGATTGTCAGGGCCTCGGCAACGGCCGGGATGACGGAGCGCGTATTGTTGACATCCTCGCCCAATTGATCGACCCACCCACCCGGCGCGCAGAAATCGACCTGCATGTCAATCACAACAAGCGCCGCCTTAGCGGCGCGTTCAGGCGGATTACAGGGCCAGAAATTCATCATGCGCGAAGCCTCCGCTCCTCAACGAGGTCGAGGATCGCCGCGAAATCGGTGAAATCCGCGCCATAGCGCAGCACCGGCATGCCCGCCGCCAGTGCCGAGGCCGCGCCCACGACGCTATCCTCGACGGCCAGCACCTGCGAAGCATCAAGACCAAGACGTTCGCAGGCAAGCCGATAAGGCTCGGGATCAGGTTTGCCGCGCACTACGTCCTCGCGCCCGATCGCAAAGGTCATCGCGCGGTCGAGCGTCAAAGCCTGAAGGTTGGCCTCGACAATGCGGCGAGACGAGTTGGAAACAGCGCACTGAACAAGCCCTGCTGCGGCAAGCGCAAGCACCGTCTCCGGTGCGCCCGCAATCGGCTGCAATTCGGCAGCCCGCTCAATATAGGCCTCGATAATCTCGGCGATCCAAGTCTCGGGGCCAAGTCCGGGCGGATAGAGCGGCGTGAGCGCCGTCCAGACATCACTCATTGCCACCCCGATGAAACGCGAATCGTTGGCGGCAATGTTGACGCCATAGCGCTCCGAAACGGCCATCAGCGCCTTGTGGTGAACCGGTTCGCTGTCGATCAGTGTCCCGTCGACATCCCAGGCGATTGCCTTGATCATGGCTGGTCTCCACGCGCGAAGAAGGGTTTCAGCGACCGGTAGAGATCGCGGTAGTCGGCATAGATCCGGTCGCCGGCGGCGACACCTTCGGGCGAAGGCTGCAGCACCACGCCAAACCGCACGGAGGCCGCGACATCCTCCCATGCCGCCACGCCTGATCCGGCCGCCGCCACCCAGGCCGCACCAATCGACGAGCCGAAGGCGTCGGACAGGACGTGGATCGGCTGGCCGCAGATATCGGCGACGATCTGCATCCAGATGCGGCTTCGGCTTCCCCCGTCGGAGGCAATCAGCCGCGTCGCAGGGCGTCCCGTTTCCGCAAGCACATCGAGGTGATGGCGGAAACCGCAGGCAATCGCCTCCAGCACCGCGCGCCATATATGGCCGCGTGTATGACCGAGACTAAGGCCGGTGAACGTACCGCGCGCCAGCGGGTCATGAATCGGCGTCTTCTCACCGAGAAAATAAGGCAGTGCGCGCACGCCATCCGCGCCGGCGGGCACGGCCGCCGCTTCCTGGTCGAGCTGCTTTAAAACGTCGTCACTTTCCGAGCCACCGATGAGGGCGGCAAGCCATCGGAGGAGCGAGCCGGAGGAGGCCATGCAGCCGTTCGGCGCATAAAGGCCGGGAACGAGATGGTAATCGAGGAAAAGCCGGCGGTCGGGCTCCGGCCTGCCGGCAATGGCGATGATGTCGCCTGCCCCACCAAATTTGAGGAGAACATCGCCGGCCTGCGTCAGACCTGCCGCGAGCGCAGAGGCGATATGGTCGGCGGCCCCACCGAAGACAGGTAGGCCTTCCGGCAGACCGGTCAGTTCCGCCGCTTCCGCCGTCACTGCGCCGATGACCTCATGCGAGGCGACCAGCGTCGGCAGGACACCGGGACGAAGCCCTGACAGCGTCACGAGGTCGTCCGCAATCCGGTGATCGTCAAGGTCGATGAAGCCTGCTTCGAGCGCCCAGTTACGCTCGACCGTCAGGTGGCCGGTCAGGTGCATGTTGATGAAATCATAGGAGCCGAGGACATGGGCGATCCGGCCAAAGACATCCGGTTCATGCGCCCTCAGCCATTGCAGTTTCGGGGCAACCAATTGTTGGGTCAGGCCCTGGCCGGTGCGGCTAAGGAAGCGCGCCTCGTCCAACGCTGCTTTCATGACTTCGACTTCCGCCCCGCAACGCGCATCGCTCTGCTGGATGCTTGGACGCAGCACGCGGCGCTCGCGATCGAGAAGCACCACAGCCGGCAGCATTCCGGTGACGCAGACGCCGGCGAGTTCGCATCCCTCCGGCAAGCGCGTGATCGTTTCGCGCACGACGACCTGCGTGTTCGCCCACCATTGCCCGGGGTCGGCCTCGGCAAAGCCGGGATGCGGCGAAGACAAGCGCGAGGGACGCGAGGCCGAGGCCAACGGTTCGCCGGCTTCCGACATCGCTACCGCGATCGTGGAGGTGGTGCCGATGTCGATGCCGATGAACACGGGCATGGCGGAAGAACCTTTCAGTCGCGGATCGCGTTTTCAGTCTCGGCGTCGAAGAAATGCAGTTCTGCCGGATTGACCGACAGGGCGAGCGTCTCGCCAACGCGAAGCGGAAGCGTCGCCGGCACAGAGGCACGCAGTCGAGGGCCGGAAAGCGAAACCTCGTCGGCTTCCGCCGTCACTTCCTCCAGCTTGCCGGCCCCGCCAATATCGAGATGGATAAGTTTCGTGGCGCCGAAATCCTCGATGAAGGCAATTGTTCCTTCCATGCGCCCGAAACCGGGATCAACGGCATCCACGGTGCTCAACGCCTCGGCCCGCACGCCGACAATGATCTCCTTGCCGACATGACACGCAAGCGCCGGACGCGTGGCAAGGACAGGCTCTGACACCGGCAGAGTGAACCCTCCGGCAGCAGCAGCCAGGCGGCCCTCACTGCCTGCCAGCGTGGCTTTCAGGAAATTCATCGACGGCGTGCCGATGAAACCGGCTACGAAGAGATTGGCGGGCGTGTCGTAAAGCGCGCGCGGCGTGCCGAGCTGCTGCAAAACGCCGGCGCGCATGACGGCGACGCGGTCACCCATGGTCATGGCCTCGATCTGGTCATGGGTGACATAGACGGTGGTAATGCCGCTCAACTTCTGCAGCCGGGCGATTTCCGCCCGCATCTGGCCGCGCAGCCGTGCGTCGAGATTGCTCAAAGGCTCGTCCATCAGAAACGCCTTGGGCGCGCGCACCAGCGCCCGGCCCATCGCCACGCGCTGTCGCTGACCGCCGGAAAGCTGCCCCGGCTTGCGGCCGAGATAGGCGTCGAGTTCGAGAAGCTTGGCCGTTTCCCTGACCTTGCGATCGATTTCCATCTTGTCGACGCCGCGCACGGAAAGGCCGAAGCCGATATTCTCGGCAACGGTCATATGCGGATAAAGCGCGTAGGACTGGAAGACCATCGCGATGTCGCGGTCACGGGGCGCAAGGCCGTTGGCGAGCGTATCGCCAACCAACAGGCGACCCGAAGTGATATCCTCGAGACCCGCAATCATTCGCAGCGCGGTCGACTTACCACAGCCGCTTGGGCCGACCAGAACCAGAAACTCACCATCCTCGATGGTGAGGTCGAGGTGCTGGATTGCCGCATATCCGTCCGGATAACGCTTTTCCACTCCCTCAAAGACGATGGATGCCATGCTCTCTCCGATATGATGCGGCTTGGGCGGTCGGCTGGCCTGTCAGGTCATATAGACGCCGCCGGTGACATTGACGCCCTGACCGGTCATGAAACGGGCGGAATTCGAGCAGAGGAAAACGACGACATCGGCGACGTCTTCGGGTGTTTCCAGCCGCCCGAGCGGCGTCTGGGCGATATAGTCTTCAACGACACGTTCGGGACTGACGCCGCGCAGTTTGGCCTCCCAATCGATCTCGCGCTCCTGCATGCCGGTCTTGACGAAGCCCGGGCAGACGGCATTGACGCGGATGCCTTTCGGGGCAAGTTCGCGGGCAAGCGCCTGGGTCCAGCCGAGAACGGCGAACTTGCTGGCGGAGTAATGCGCTAAAAGGGGCGCACCAACCTTTGCGGCAAGCGAGGCCGTGTTGACAATCACACCCTGGCCCTGCGCCACGAAGCGGCGCGCCGCGATCTGGTTCGTCAGGAAGATGCCGCGCGTGTTGACGTCGAAGTTGAAGTCCCACTCTTCGTCGGTGATCTCCAACGCATGCTGCATGGTGGAGACGCCGGCATTGGCAATCAGTATATCGTAGCCGCCCATGACATCCGCAGCTCGTTCGAAGGTCTTTTCCACGGAGGAACGCGAACGAACATCGATCTCCAGCGCATGGCCGGCAATCGATTGTGCGACTGTGTTCGCCGCGTTCAGATTGATGTCGCAAATGGTGATCTTGACACCCTGTTTTGCCAGCGCCTGCGCGATTGCACGACCTATTCCATTGCCGCCGCCGGTGACGATCGCCTTCAAACCGTCGAGTTCCGCAAATATCGGATGTCCCACGAACCATATCTCCCAAAAACAACATGGCGATCATATAACAACAAAAACTTACAAATCAATCGAAATTTATGTTTGAATTTGTTCGCTTTCTGAGCTAAGCACTGGTTATGTAATGGGAGGGCTGAGCTTCGGTGGTATGCGAACGCAAACACCCGCCCAGCTTATCTAAATGAAAGACAGACCAATGATCACAGGCCATGACGCCGAAACGCTGACCGTCGAAAAAACGAAAGTTCTCGCGCGCACGCGCCGTTCCTTCATTTTGGATGCGCTGGCCGAAACGGGCGCTGTATCCGTCACGGAAATTGCCGCGCAACTCGGCGTATCTGAAATGACCGTGCGGCGTGACCTGACGGAACTGGAGAAGGAAGGACGGCTTGCCCGCACTCATGGCGGGGCAGTGAGCACCGACCTTACCACAAGTGTCGAACCCGGCCTTTCAGCAACCACTTCGCGCCTCAACGAGCCGACCTTTCAGGCCCGTCTTGCCAAGAACGCATTGCCGAAGCGGCTGATTGCGGAAGCGGCAGCGCGGGTCGCCGCCGGACTTCGCACCATCGCGCTCGATGTCGGCACCACAACATTCCTGCTCGCCCGGTTGCTCGCCGGCCAGCAGCATGTAAAGTTCTTCACCAACAGCGTGCGCAACGCCACCCAGCTTGGGGAAGGCCTGGCGGAAGTCTACCTGCCTGGCGGACGCATGAGAAACGATGAATTGTCGATCTCCAATGCAACGGCGATTTCCCAGTTCGAAGCACTTTGGTTCGACATCGCCTTTGTCGGCGTTTCCGGACTGACGTCGGACGGTATCTATGATTATTCCTTCGATGACACGGAGATGAAGCGCGTCTATCTCCGCCGCTCGACGAAGAAGGTCGTTCTCTGCGACGCATCGAAATTCGATTGCATGTCGCTCGTCCACATCGCCCCGCTGTCACAATTCGACATGCTGATCACCAATGCATCGCCGCCGCCAGAACTGGCAAAAGCGCTTGAAGCCGCCAGGGTCGAAGTGATGGTCGCCGGCGCATCCTCCTGAAGAAGCATCGGGTTTGTGAAAACCCGCTGTCCCCAACGCCCAATTTCGGAGCTTTCGATGGTTTTTGAATTTTTTGGTGACAAGAAGAAGGTCATCATTGCCATGGCGCATATCGGCGCCCTGCCCGGCTCGCCGAATTATGATCCGAAAGGCGGCGTCTCGAAGCTCATCGATGACGTGATGGAAGATATTCGCGCGCTGCAGGAAGGCGGCGTCGATGCCATCATGTTTGGCAATGAGAATGACAGGCCTTACGAGTTGAAGGCGCCGCCGGAAGGTATTGCCGCGATGACGGCGATCGTCCAGGCTGCAAAGGCGGAACTCAAGATTCCCTTCGGCGTCAACTATCTCTGGGATCCGACGGCAAGCGTCGCCATCGGCGCCGCCACCGGCGCAAGCTTCGTGCGCGAGATCTTCACCGGCGTCTTCGCCTCCGACATGGGTATCTGGGCCCCGGATTGCGCAACACCGGCGCGGTTGCGCGCCAAGCTCGGCCGCACCGACATGAAGATGCTGTTCAACATCAATGCCGAATTCGCCCATTCGCTCGACCAGCGCCCGATCGAACTGCGCGCAAAGAGCGCCGTCTTCTCATCGCTGGCCGACGCCATCCTTGTGTCCGGGCCGCTGACCGGTCAGCCGGTCGATCATTCCGGCTTGCGCAAGGTCTGCGAAGCCGTGACGGATGTTCCCGTTTTCGCCAATACAGGCGTCAACAAGGACAATGTCACCGACATCCTCTCCTGCGCCAGCGGCGTCGTCATCGGCACGCATTTCAAATATGAGGGCAATACTTGGAATAAGGTCGAGCCCGCCCGCGTCAAGCGCTTCATGGACGTCGTCAGCGCTATTCGCTGACGATGCTCCGGCGGCAAACAGCGCCTTGGAAGTATCACCGGCCGGCCGCCGCTTAACACCACTCATTTTAGCATCGAATTCCGGATCGATTTCAGCCACGACACGCTGACGGAAAGAAAGCACCCCGGGATCTTTCATAACAGTCGGACTATACCGGTCGCCTTGACACCCCCATGCGGGAACGCTGGCGGCGGCGCTGCCTCGTTGCCGCTGGCGATAACAAGAGCATCTCAAAGGCTCCTTGGAATTTGGAGATACCCGAGCGATTGTTAATCAGCAACGGCACGCTCTTGGAGCCATTGCACTCACGCC
The DNA here is from genome assembly GCF_020871915.1 of Rhizobium sp. AB2/73. Lineage (NCBI taxonomy): Bacteria > Pseudomonadati > Pseudomonadota > Alphaproteobacteria > Hyphomicrobiales > Rhizobiaceae > Rhizobium > Rhizobium sp. AB2/73. The sequence continues at coordinate 706,331 of NZ_CP067073.1, forward strand.
CGCTTTTCGATGAGCTCGAGCACCGGCGCGCCGATCAGGGGAGCCAGCCGCTGCTGTATCGCTACGATGTTGGCGAGCGGCCGCCACTGGACCGACATGCTTGTGATACGGCCATCCTCGCCGATCCGCATGTCGTCCACGCCCGTCACTTCAATACCGCCAGCCCGGATGCGCAGCATCACCGCGGCGCGATTGTCTCCCGCGATGACTTCTTCCGTCGTAAATGAGTCGACACCCGAGTGCAGCACAGCCAACACCTTAACGACGGCATCGCGGCCGACAAAGGGATCGGCGACAAACGGGCTCAGCAGCACGATGTCGTCGCTTAGATGTTCGCCGAGTTTGTCTACCTCGCCGGCGTCCATGGCGTTCAGAAATGGCGTTACATGTCGCATATCCATGTCGATTTTCCTTCTGTTGATTTCGACTAAATCGCACGACGCCTCCCGCCCTTGTAGCGCCGGATCAGGCGTGACAGTATTGACACCATGTCAACACCAATACTCAGTACAATTCAGCTGCAATGCTTCGTGCGGATCGTCGACGCTGGATCGTTCGCCGAAGCAGGTCGGCAGCTGGGCTTGTCCACATCCGGCATATCGAAGACGATCGCACGCTTGGAGGAAACACGAGGAGTGCGACTGCTTAATCGCTCGACGCACTCCCTTTCCTTAACCCCGGAAGGTGAGGAACTTATCGGACTCGCCCGCGAAGCAGTTCGCAGCATCGAACAGGTGGACACAGCCTTAACAGCGGCAGCACGAGACGGTGCCCACGGTCGCGTCCGAGTCGGAGCACCAACCGCTTTCCTCAGCGCCTGCCTTGCTCCCCTGACTTCAGCCTTCAGGCGCACACATCCGGATATCCTACTCGACTTGCGTGGTAGCGATCAGATGATCGACTTGGCAGAGGATGGGGTGGACATTGTGCTGCGTGCGGGAGCTATAGACGGCATCCCTGGGCATCTTCAGCGGACGCTATTCGACTTTGCATGGGTCGCCTGCGCGTCGCCCGCCTATTTATCCAACCGAGGAAAACCATCGACGCCGAGTGACTTGTCAAATCACGATCTTATCGGTTTCCGCAACCAACGCACCGGGGCCGTGGATGCGTGGCGCTTCGGCACTCGTCATGGTGATAGTTCCGAATTGCGATGGTACCCGAACCCCGCATTGATCCTCGACGATGCCAACTCCGTTGTCCAAACGGCAATTGCCGGTGCCGGCATAGCGTGGGCGCCCCACTGGCTGGTCGCCGATGCATTGCGGGCCGGCAGCTTGTCCTCCGTGCTCGATGATTGGGCGTGCGAACCGACAACGATGTGGATGATCCGTCGAAACCATACGCTTAACCCGACGCGAATAGATCGCGTCATGACGTTCATCAGGAAGAACGTGGCGGCATTCCGCTAACATTCCACCCCAATCACGTCGTTGGCGCCGGCAATATTTTCACAAGCTTCAATAGGAATTCCGCGACTAACCGGGGATGCGATCCGCCCCACCCGCCTCCTTCATGAAGGCGAGCAGCAGCTCGCTCAGCCGACCCGGCTGCTCCTGCTGGATCCAGTGACCGGCGCCGTCGATCAGCTCGATGCCAGCCATCTTCGTCGCTGCCTTCGTCCTCATGACGTCGAGCGCGCCCGGCGCCGCGTAGGTGCCCCAATCGCTCTTCCCGCCCACAAAGAGTAACGGGACATCGATCGTCCTGCCCGAAAACAGGCGCAACTCGGCATTCAGGTCAGGATCGGAATAGACGCGATAAGTCTGCAGCGCGCCCTGAAATCCGGTGCGGCCATATTCCTCCGTGTACACGCCAAGTTCCGGCTCGGTGAGCCATTTGCAGGTTTGGACCTCGGCGGCGGAAGGCTGGAATGGAGCGACAGTCTCGGGCATCGTCTTGCCGAGATCCATGACGTAGTAGGTGGGCATTTTTGCAAGCTCCGTGGCGGTTCGCGCCTGCAGCGGATGCGGCTTGTTTCCCGGCCAGTCGGCGCTTTTGACATAGAAAAAGGCACGAAGAAACGCATGTAGACCTTGAGGGGGGTGCCACATGTCATCATTGGCCTCCCGCGTGCTCAAATATTGCTGATAATACTCTCTGGGCGGATCGAGCGCGGCCAGCGCGGCCGCCAACCTTTGATTGTCAGTGTTCGGTTGGACCGACGATGATGCCTCGCTTTCCGCGGTGTTGAACGGAAATGCCGGCGGGCCGGGAAACGGCGCGCTCATCAGCACCACCGATGGAAAGACGTCAGGTCGAGCGAGCGCGCAATAAGCCGCCACGGGCGAGCCGAAGTCGTGCCCGACGAGCATCGTCGTGCGCCGATACCCCAGCGCCGAAACCAGTCCGAGCGCGTCGCGCGTCATGTTCAAGAGGCTGAAGGGCGCGAGCGGGGTGTCGTAGCCGTTCATCCAACCGGTGGTGCAGCCAAAACCCCGCTGATCGGGCGCCACGACATGGTACCCCGCGTCAGCCAGAATCGGAATCAGGTGTCGCCACCCGTAAGCCAAATCCGGAAAGCCGTGCAGAAGCAGCGCGAGCGGCCGGCCGGGGTTTTCGTAACCGGCCTCGAGAATATGGACATCAAGGCCGTTGACCCCGTGGATCATGCGCGAGCGGACCCCCTTGGGAAGCGTTCCCCCGCCGTAAGGTGGTGTAGTCAAAGCACTTCCTCCCATGGGGTTTGAGCGAGCCGATCGAAGGGACGCGGCAACCAGACTGGCCGCGCCCATCGCCAAGACGACTCGTCGGGACATCGATGGTTTGAAACGAACGGGATGATTCATCCGATGGCCTCTTTCTATGGTGATCACCATAGTATGGCGATCGCCATAGCGGCGTCAAGCGAACCGTGTTATGTTTGTTGCATGCCACGTAAGACTGACGCCCGCGCCAACGCGATTGCCACGGCCCAAAGACTGTTTCGCATCCAAGGTTACACCGCAACTGGATTGACTCAGATCATTACAGAAAGCGGTGCGCCTAAAGGATCGTTCTACTTTCACTTTCCACGCGGCAAGGCACAGCTCGCAGAAGAAGCAATCGATCAATACGTTGCGAGCCGAATTGCGGTTTTGCGAAATATCTCCGCGAATACGGCAGGCGATGCTGAAAATTTCGTTCGCCAGATTTTCGGAACATTCGCCGCCGAAATGGTCGCCTCCGACTTCCAATATGGCTGTCTGATGCAAAATCTGGCCAACGAGCTGCCCGCGCTCGACGCTGAGCTGACCAAAAGGGTCGCGCGCGGATTTGTCGATTCGACCCAGATTATTGCAGAGCATTTCAGGCGGTGCGGTTTCGCTCCCGCGCGCGCATCCTCTGCCGCGGCCGCTTTGGTAGCCGCCCTCGAAGGCGCGCGAACGATCGCACGCCTGGAACGCACGCCGGCGGTATTCGGGGCACTGGCGGAGGTTAGTTGCCAGAGGTGTTTACCATCGGCATGACTACGGACAGCTTCCTCTCGACAAAATAATATCGCGACACATACGCTGCCGCACGAACTTGATCGCTCCCGGCGCCCCGATCAAAGATCTGGGTGCAGATCCCTGACAGTGCTCACGCTCTCCAGCTGGGACGCGACCGCCAGGATCGTCGACTCCGCCAGCCAGCTGCCGACGATCTGGACGTTGATCGGCAGACCTTCCCTACTCGTGCCGAACCGCATTGAAATTCCCGGCAAGCCGGTGACGTTGAGCGGCACGGTCGCACCCTGCAGATAGGTGGCGTCGACAGTTCGGCCATTGATGACGAACTCCTCCTGGCCGTGCTTGTGTGCCGGCAAGGGCAGCACCGGCGTGATCAGCGCATCGAACTTCCGGAAATACTCGGCGAAGCCATCTCGCAGACGCTCGGCCGCCCGCTCGGCCTCGATGAAGTCTGCCATGGAGGTGTCCGGCAGCGACAGCATCGTCTTGGACATCTTGTACATCTGGTCTTCGTGCCCGGCGGTCGCCTCCGCGAAGGCCTGTTTCATCTCCATCACGTGGATACGATTGAAGACATCAAGCGCGAAATCCCTTTCAAGCGCGGGAATGCGCACCGGCTCGACATGTAGCCCGAGACCTTTGAGCGCCTCGGCGGCCGCCTCGACCACCTTGGCCACTTCAGGGTCGATCGGCCCGAAGCCCGGTTCGACCAGCCAACCCACCCGGAGCTGCCGATAGGGCTGGCGGCCGATACCGGCGTCGAATTGAACCGTGCTCGTCGCGAAAGCGTCATGGCCATCGGGGCCGGCAAGCTGCGAGAAGGCGAGCGCCAGGTCGCGGATGCTGCGGGCCATTGGGCCTACGTGCCAGAAGCGGCGCGGCGCGCGCGGATAAATACCTGTCATCGGGATGCGGCCATGCGTTGCCTTGATGGACGAGATGCCGGTCTGGGCGGCCGGTCCGCGCACCGAGATGGCGAGATCGGTGCCGAGGCCGATGGGCGACATGCCCGCCGCAATCGCGGCCGACTCGCCACCGCTCGAACCGCCCGGCGTCCGCGAGAGATCCCAGGGATTGTTCGACCGGCCGGTAAGCAGATTGTCGCTTTCGATCCAGTAGGAGAATTCGGGAAGATTGGTCTTCGCGAGCAGGATGCCGCCAGCCCTCTTCATGCGTGCGACGCTGGTGGCGTCGGCATCGGGCGTGCGTCCCTTGAAGATCGGCGAGCCGCGCTGCGTCGCCACCCCGGCGGTATCGATCGAGTCCTTGACCGTGAAGGGGACGCCGTGAAGGGCACCCAGCTCGTCACCCGCGCGGACCGCTGCGTCCGCCGCCTCGGCCTTTTCCAGGGCGTTCTCGGCGAGCGTGACGATCGCATTGATCTTCGGGTCCACGGCCTGGATCCGGTTCAGATGGGCCTTGACAACCTCGACCGCTGAGACCTCGCGGCTGCGGATCATGTCGGCGAGCTTGGTCGCGTCCGAATAGATGATGTTCTCACTCATGGCTTTCTCTCTCTTCCGGCTCCGTCTCGCCCTGCACGTAGCCAACCTAACGTTCGTTAGGCAGAGATAAGCCCTTTCCTTTTTGTGCGTCAACCCCTATCTAACATTTGGTAGGGCAATGACCATTCAATCCTGGCCGCTGAGATGACGATGACGAATTCAAAGGAAGCGATCCTGGCGGCCGCCAGGCAGATCGCTCAATCACATGGCTACAGCGGGCTGAACTTCCGCGATCTCGCGGCCCAGGTTGGGATCAAGGCGGCAAGCATCTATCATCACTTCCCCAGCAAGGCGGGCCTCGGTGCAGCGGTTGCTCGGCGCTACTGGGAGGATACCGAAAGCGAACTGGCGACCTTGCTCCAGGATTCGGATGACCCCATCGGCGCCCTGCGGGAATATCCGAAAATCTTTCGAAGATCGCTGGCGAGCGGCAACCGGCTTTGCCTCTGCAGCTTCATGTCGGCGGAATATGATGATCTCCCAGATGAGGTGACGGCAGAGGTTCAGACCTTCTCCGACATCAATGTGGCCTGGATCAGAAAGGTGCTCGTTGCCGCCGGCGTGACCCGCCCGGAAGACAGCGAGGCGCGGGCACGTGCGATCTTTGCGGCGATCGCCGGAGCTCAGCTGATGGCGAGAAGCCGCTGCGACATATCATTGTTCGACGCCTTGATCGAAAGCTACCGAGCCACGGGGCTCCTGCCGGCACAGACGTGATCCGCCGCTCGGTTCCCTATTAGCATTCAATTCAACGCGCCGCCGGCATTGCCCAGCTTACCTATGCATGCTCCATCACGGGCTCCAGGCTCCTTGCGGGGCGGGATCAGAATGCCATGGGCGGCTCACTCCGCTTCAAATGGATTATGCCGGCTGGAGCCCGCGGCCTCATTGAGCCCGACCAAGGCCCGGACGGTCGCGCAGTTGGCGAAAGAGGCGGCCCTTTCCCGTTCGGCGTTCTTCGAGCGTTTCAGTCGCGCCGTCGGTCTGGCGCCAATGGCCTATTTGCTGAATTGGCGCATGGCACTCGCCAAGAACATGCTCCAGCGGGGTGAGGTTCGCATCGCCGAGATCGCAGAGCGCGTCGGCTACGGCTCGGCGAGCGCGTTCAGTGTCGCCTTCACCCGCCATGTCGGCCTGCCGCCTGCGCGCTATGCGCGGCGGCAACCTGTTTCGGCATCCTGACGGGCGCGGCCGGTCAAGAAGCTAAGCGCCCCGCTCCGGAGAGTTGTTGTCCGCGCATGAGCGCCGTCCCGCCTTATGCCTTTGGCTTGACGCAGGCGCCCGTCAGGATGAAGTCGACGCCGGCAATGAACTGTTGGCGATCGTCATGCTCGCTCAGCTGCGCCGCCACCCGCCGAAGAAATGGACGCGATTCGGGATCATCCTGAATCCAGCTCCTGGCTATGGTCTCCAGCCACGCCTTGCGATCCGTTCCGCCCGGAAGCGTGCGGGCGTTGGCCGCGTTCTGGCCGGCCACGCCGAGGATGTAGTTCGTGAGCGCTGAGGCGCAGTCGAATTGTGCATCCACTGGAACACCAAGCGGCTGGAGCCATCCGCCGATGCGTTCGAAGATCTCTCCAACCGCGGAATGCCATGGTTCGCGGGAAAGGTGAGCGCCGGCCCAGGGGTGAGCGTCAATCGCATCGAATACCGCGAGCGCGATGGCGCGGATCGCGGCCCTTGGCTCCTCTTCCGTGACCGATTCCGCCAGGGCACGGGCGAGAACGTCTCCCGTCGCGGCGGCGAGCAGATCGTTCCTGTCGGCGATATGCCAGTAGATCGCCCCGCTGCCCGTCGCCAGCTGTGTCGCCAGCGCCCGAAATGTCAGAGCGGCCTCCCCGCGCGCATCGAGAATCTCGATCGCCGCCTCAACAATCCGCGCCTTGGAAAGAGCGTCCGCGCGCCGCGCTGTCTGGTGAGCTCGTTTAGACATGCACCTATGATGACATATCTGGAACGTCGTTCCAATCCCTACTATATATGGAACAATGTTCCAATCAGATACAGGTGCCGCATGACCACTTCCGTTACCATTATTGGCGCAGGCCCAGGCGGCCTGACCCTCGCCCGCGTACTCCACGTTCACGGCATCGCCGCCACGATCTATGAAGCGGAGCCCTCCGCGCACGCCCGCACTCAAGGCGGACAGCTTGACGTTCACGAACATGACGGTCAGCGCGCGCTCGCTGCCGCCGGCCTGACCGACGCATTCCGCGCAATCGTTCACGACGGTGGCGACGCGACGCGCGCCCTCGACCGAAACGGCAATGTGCTGCTCGACCAGCCCGGAGACGGCCGGCGTCCCGAGGTGCTCCGGGGTGACCTGCGGCGGATCCTCATCGACTCCTTGCCTGCCGGGACGATCCGGTGGGGGCGGAAGCTCGCCGGAGCCAGGCCGCTTGGCGCCGGTCGTCACGAGCTGACGTTCACCGATGGCTCGGCTGTAGAGACCGCATTGCTCGTGGGAGCCGATGGCGCCTGGTCGAAGGTACGGCCGCTGTTGTCAGACGCGAAACCGGGCTATGTCGGCGTGTCCTTCGTCGAGACCTACCTGCATGACGCTGATCGGCGGTTTCCCGCAACGGCCGCGGCGGTCGGGGCCGGCGGAATGTTCGCGCTCGAGCCGGGCAAGGGAATCACCGCGCACCGGGAGCCGGCAGGCGCGCTCCACACTTACGTTCAACGTAAGCGCTAATTTCGGGGGTTATTAAGAGGCGATTTTGCGGTCTTCGGCCTGGGGATTGCCGATTACTTTATGATTTGAGGTTGGATCGTCGCGAATCAGACGGCGGCTTCAACACTCGAGCGCTTGGGGAAGTTGAAGGGGAGCAGGTCGTCAATATTGTCGTCGGGACGCCGCTGGGGCAGTTCCGCGAGGACGTGTCGCAGCCACGCAAGGGGTTCGATGCGGCATGCGCGGCAGGTCAACATCAGACTATAGATGACGGCACTGGCCTTTGCTCCGTCTACGGTATCGCTAAAGAGCCAGGATTTTCTTCCCGTTGCAAAGATTCTGATGTCTCGTTCCAAAAGGTTGTTGTCGATCGGCATGTTGCCATCTTGGGTGTAGCGGATCAGGTATTCCCACTGGTTCCGCGTATACGAGACCGCATCCTCAAGCTTGCTTTCCGGCAAAACCTTCGGGGCAATCTTGTCGAGCCATTCCTTGAGGGCATTCAGGACGGGAATGCTGTGCTGTTGACGAAAGCGACGAATACAGTCAGCCTGCGTTTCACCATCATTTGGCTTTTCCTCGCGAGCCTGTTTTTCAATCCGGTAAAGTTGCTCGAAGAATTTCAGCGCCTGTTCCGGTGGTCCCCCGCCTTTCTTTCTGGCTCGCAGCGCCTCGACAAAGCGCCGCCGTGAATGAGCCATGCACCCGATATGGGTGGCACCTTTCAAGGTGCGCCAGGCCGCATAACCGTCGCTCACCAATATACCGCGATAATCTCCAAGGAAGGCTTGCGGATATTGCTGCCCTCGACCGGGCTGATAATCGAGCAGCACGATCGGTTCGTCACTATCCTGGCTGCTGCGATACGCCCACATGTAGGATATGCTGGTGGGAGTCTTGTCCTTTTCCTTCAGCACCTGAACCGTGGTCTCGTCGCCGTGGATGAGGGAATGGGATCTGAGCCGCAGTTTTAGCGCGTCATAGATCCGATGCAGATGCTTCTCGCTGGAACCGATCACCCAATGTCCGAGAGCCCCACGACTAACGGGAACGCCAGCCCGTTCGAAGGCCTTGCTCAACCGATAGAGCGGTGTGCCGTCAACAAACTTGTGAACGAGCGCGAAGGCCAGCGTCGAAGCCGTGGCGATGCTGCCCGGCAAAGGTTGCGCAGGCATCGGGGCAATAACGATCGGTGTTTTGATGCCGGTACGGTCGCAGTTTCGGCACGCATATTTGGCACGCGCATTCTGCAAGACCTTGGCCTTCACCTCGATGTGAAGCTGCTCGGTGACCAGTTCACCCATGCGATGCAGCCGGCGACTGCAACATGGACAAATCTTCTGATCGTCGGGGAGGTCGTATTCGACACGTTCGCGTGGCAGGTTTGAAGGAAGCGGTTTACGTCCGCGCTTTTTGCCTTGCCCCGCCTCGGTGTCCGGCAATCCCGTCTCTGGCAATTCAGCGGTGTCCACATCATCGGTATCGGCGAGGTCTTCGTCCGCATCTGCCTCAAGGGCAGCCTGTTCGGCTTCGTTGAAGACGCGATCAACACCCTTCTCACTACGCGGAGCAAAACGGTGCAGTCGCGCCAGGGCCAATTCTTCCTCAAGTTTGAAGACACGTTCGGAGAGCTTCTGGTTCTCCGCTTGCAGCGCAGCTATCTGCGCCATCAGTTCTTCAACAGTGGGGTTGTCGGTTCGATTCATCCCAATGCTTGAATCGAACGCGACCAACGGCGTCAATAAATGAATTCAGATTTTGTTACGATATTCGCATCAACCAGCAATTCTATATTGCCGTACCGGATGGCGAACCATCGCATCGATATCGATACCGTCAAGTAACCAGTGTAATTGTTCCGTCGTAAGCTGCACTATTGTTTCCTGACGCTGTGGCCAGCGGAATTTGTCGTCGGTCAATCGCTTCAATATGAGCACAAAGCCGGATCGATCGAAGAACAAAATCTTCATTCGGTCCCGACGCCGGTTGCAAAATGCAAAGATCGCTGGCGTGAACGGGTCGAGTTCCATCTCCTCCTGGACAAGGACTGCAAGGCTGTTGATCCCGCCCCGGAAGTCGATGGGATCACGGTGCAGATAGACCTGAACGTCAGAGGCAAACTTAAACATCCCTAACCGCTCCGATGACGGCTGTTAATGTCCGTACATCATCGCATTCCAGCGATAACGTCACACCGTTGGGCAAAGTCACATTCAGCTTGGTGACAGAAGAGAGTGACGCCACCTTCGCAGATGCCAGCTGCATCGCGCCAGGATTGCTCGCAGCCAAATCCAGCGCGTGAGCACTATTATGTCCAGGTATGACGCCACTTGTAGCAGGCTCGATGCGAACCGGAATAAAAGCCGACGCCAAAGGTGGCGATGGTGACAAGGCTTCCATTTCCGCTGCCTTGTGCTTACGCACCCATTTGCGCACAAGGTTCGTATTTATCCCGTGATCAATGGCAACGCGCGACAGCGATGCGCCGGGCTCAAGGGCGCAAGCAACAACCTGCTTCTTCCATGCACGATCGTAGTGATGGTTGCCTTGCCGGTCGACAAACAGCACGTGCGGTTTGTCTCCATTCGCTCCCATAGTTCCCATCGGTGTCCACCCTTTCAGTCGGTGGACACCCTTTGCACCACTCCATTCAACCAATGAAGGTGCTTAGAAATGAGCGTTTACCGTTCAACTGATGCGACCTGCGGCGTGGTTTGCGGACATCGACTTCAACGATGCCGCGACAGTGAAAACACGGATAGCAGCCGAATTCGACGGGTGGACATCGGCTCTCACCACATTGATCACCGGCAGCGACACGGCGCCGGTCCTGCGAGCGGTCAACGCGCTGCCGGTTGGTCATCGATGGGATCGTACGCCAGGGGTGACGCTGCTCGGCGACGCCGCGCATCTGTCGCCTCCGGCCGGTGACGGCGCAAACCTGGCGATGCTCGACGGGGCCGAGCTCGGCGAGGCCATAGCCGCTCAGCCTGAAGACATCGAGAATGCGCTGACCGTTTATGAGGCGGCGATGTTCTCGCGCAGCGAGGTGGCTGCCGCGGACGCGCACCGGGTCCTGGACCTTTGCCTGGGTGAGCACGCGCCCTTCAGCCTCATCGATTTTCTCAGCGCCGCGCTATAACCGCAGCGCGCCAGAGAAACGAAGCTGGCATGTCGAACGTATCGGCTGTGGCGCAGCGAGCGCGTTCAGCCATGTCGGCCTGCCCTCCGCCGAACGTCGGGCCTACTCTGATCCACCGCGACCGGTGGGACCATGCTTGTCCTGATCATAGCGCGCCCGGTTGTTCTCGATCTCGTCGATATGCTCTCCCGCCCATGCACCCAGCGCGCGGACCGGCACAGCCAGGGATTGTCCAAGTTTCGTCAGGGCATATTCGACTTGCGGCGGCACCGTCGGATAGACGGTCCGGCTCACCATCCCGTCGCGCTCGAGCGCCTTCAGGGTGCGTGTCAGCATCTGCTGCGAGATGCCCCCGACCGTCCGTTTGATCTCGTTGAAGCGGTGCGGCCGCTCGACCAGTATCCTGACGATCATCACTGTCCATTTGTCGCCGACGATGGCGAGCACTTTGCCGACCTTATGGCATTGGGCGCTGACGGCCGGCGAGGCAGGCATATCCATGTGACCAGGTCCTAAAATTATGCGTTCTTGGCGGAGCACCTGTGGTCACATAGATAGTCCTGGTCACAAATCAAGACCGGAGATATCCAGTGAAACTTCTTCATCTCGACTCCAGCATCATGGGCGAAAATTCGGCAAGCCGGGTGCTCTCTGCCGCTATCGTCGAGCGGATCGTCGAAACACATGACGCGGTGGACGTCACCTATCGCGACCTTGCCAACGAACCGCTCCCGCATCTCACCCTCGAGGCATTCAAGGTGCTCGATGCCGGCAGCGACGTGCAGCAATTCCTCGACGCGGACGTTGTGGTGATCGGCGCCGGCTTCTACAATTTCTCGGTCCCCACCCAGCTCAAGGCCTGGATCGATCATATCGTCGTGCGGGGAAAGACCTTCGCGCGCGGCGAAAACGGGCCGATCGGTCTCGCCCAGGGCAAGCGCGTGATCGTCGCGCTGGCGCGCGGCAACGTCTACAGCGAAGGCTCGCCGTATCAGTCGTCCGAACATGCCGAGACGCTGCTCCGCTCCGCATTCGCATTCATGGGCGTCACGGATATCGAGTTTATTGTCGCCGAGGGGCTCGGACGCAGCGAGGAGGTGCGTCGGGCCTCGATCGCGGGCGCACTTGAAGAGGCGCGCAAAGTCTCTCCGAACCCCAAAGCTCCGGCTCCACTCGAAGCTTGAGAGCACGGACGCGAATGCCCGCCATGCCTAGCTTTCGCGCCTTGAGGCAGAAATCGCTGCTTCAAGTGTTCGAACGAAATTTGCTGATAGCGGATCTCGCGGCCAGGCCCGTCGGACAGGATCGCGGACGTGCCGTTGTCGGACAGATCCTCGCGGCCAACCGCGGGGATCGCCTGCGGGCGGAGACCAAAACGGGTGCCACGTTGAACGTGTCCGCTCCATCGTCAAAGGATTGAAGAGAAAGACTGTTCACGGCCAGACGCTAAGCGACGTTCAGCTTCACCCGCCTCGACCTGCCGGCGACCATATTGCCGGGGCGAGCAGTTCATCACCCGCTTGAAAGCGGTACTGAACGACTTCTCGGATTCGTAGCCAAGCGCCAACCCGATCTCGGCAAGCGACTGACGCGTCGAGGTCAGCCTGTCCGCCGCCTGCATCATGCGCCAGCGGGTCAGATAGTCCATCGGCGAAAGGCCAACCCTTTCCTTGAAGGTCACCGCGAAGGTAGTGCGCGACATCCCCGCCTCCCTAGCGAGAGTCTGTAGCGTCCATCGCTGGCCAGGCGCTCCATGCATCGCAGCGATGGCCGTGCGCAATCGCTTGTCGGCGAGCGCCGAGAGCCATCCCACTTCCTCGCTCGTTCGGTCGGATAGGTAAAGCCGCAGCGCCTGGACCAGCACAATGGTCGCCAATTGCTGCGCGATGATGAAATCGCCGGGTTGCCCCTCCGAAAGCTCCTGCCGCATGCGCTCGACACACCATTGCAAGGTCGCGCTGCCGGGCCGATCGCGGATGTGCAGGAGTGGCGGCAGAACATTCAAGAGCAGCTCCGATTGCCCCTCCGACAGCGTGAAATAGCCTCCGATACTGAGATAATCGCCGCCGCCATTGTAGGTGAGGATGCGGCCGTTCGGCCGTGGCGGCAACACCTGGCTGACATGGATCGGCTCGACCGAGAGGTCGCGGGCGATCTGGAACGGCCGGCCACGCGGCAGCAGGAAACATTCGCCGGCATTGACTTGAACGGGGGACTCGCCCTCGACCGATATCCAGCACGAGCCGGTCACGACGGCGTGGAACTTGATCCCGTCATGCGGCCCGAAGCTGATCGCCCAATCGCCGCCCGCATCGAAGCCGCCCGACACGTAGCTACGCAGCTTCAGAAGCGAGAGCACATCCGAGAGTGCATCCATTCGTGACTTCCTGAACGATCGAAAACCATAATCGAACTATGCGACATGGATCGTTCCCGATCAACGGCCTAAATTGGGTTTGAAGTCAATAGAGGAGAAGCACCATGCGCATATTCGTGACCGGTGCCACCGGATGGGTCGGCTCTGCCGTGGTGAAGGACTTGCTCGCCACAGGGTACGAGGTCACCGGCCTCGCCCGGTCTCCGGCCAGTGCCGAACGGTTGATAGCGGCCGGTGCGCGGGTGGTGCACGGATCGATCGAGGACATCAACGTGCTGAGGGCCGCAGCGGCGCAGGCCGATGCGGTCATCCACACCGCCTTCAACCATGACTGGTCCCGCTTCGCGGAGAATTGCGCGGCCGACAAGCACGCCATCAAGGCATTGGGCGCGGAGCTCGAAGGAACGGAGCGGCCGCTGATCGTCACGTCCGGCGTCGCCCTGCTCGCGCCAGGTCGCCTCGCGACCGAGGCCGATGTGGCGCCACCCGTGACGGAGCGCTTCCCGCGCGCGTCCGAAGCGGTCGTCGAAGAGCTTCGCGGTCGCGGCGTCCGCGCCACCACGGTGCGTCTGGCTCCTACGGTGCACGGCGTCGGCGATCATGGCTTCGTGCCGCGTCTTGCCGGCATTGCCCGCGACAGGGGCGTGTCGGCCTATATCGGCGATGGCCAGAACCGCTGGCCGGCTGTGCATCGGCTCGACGCGGCGCGGATCTTCCGCTTGGCATTGGAGCGCACCGCCGAGGGGCCGTTTCATGCCGTCGCAGAACAGGGCGTGGCGCTGAAAGACATCGCCGAGGCGATCGCGCGCAGGTTCGATCTTCCCCTGGTCTCCAAGGCGGCCGCCGAGGCAAGCGAGCATTTCGGGTGGTTCGCGCTGTTCGTCGGCCTCGATGCACCAACCAGCAGCGACCGTACGCGCACGCTCCTGAATTGGACACCCGAGCAACCGGAGCTGCTCGAGGATCTCGCCCGTCCGGATTATTTCGGCGCCTAAGCAGCCCGCGATCCATTGAGTCTGGAGTGGAAAGGAAGCCGAAATGCGAGTTTTTGTTACAGGAGCCACCGGCTTCATCGGGTCCGCCATCGTCCGCGAGCTCATCGAGGCCGGGCACGAGGTCACCGGGCTCGTCCGCTCAGCGGAGGCAGCCGCGAAGCTTGAGGCGGCCGGCGCGAAACCGCGGCGCGGCGGAATCGAGGAGCTCGAAAGCCTCGCACGCGGCGCGGCCCGGGCGGACGGCGTGATTCACACCGCCTTCTTCCATGCCTTCTCGTACGCCAGTCTCGCGACGCGCCTGCGGGTCATGCTCGGCGGCAGCCCGACCAATATCGTCAAGCGGTTTATGACCGCTGCCGTCGAGGCGGACCGGCGCGCGATCGAGACGCTCGGCAACGCGCTGCGCGGAGATCAGCGATCGCTGGTCATTGCCTTTCCGACAATGGCGATGGTTCAGGGACGGCTGGCGGTTGAAACGGATCCCGCCGATCCGAATGCTGTGGGCGGTCTCAGGGCCCGATCTGAGGGGGCAGCCCTGGCGCTCGCAGCCCGCGGCGTGAAGGCCACGATCGTTCGGCTACCGCCTTCGGTACACGACGAAACCCGGCAGGGCCTCGTCACCCAGTTGATCGCTATCGCGCGCAAGAAGCGGGTCTCCGCCTATGTCATCGGCGATAGTGAAAACAGGTGGGGCGCTGTCCATCGGCTCGACGCATCGCGCCTCTTCCGCCTCGTCCTCGAACAGGGCGAAGCCGCCACCTGCTATCATGCGGTCGCCGAAGAAGGAATCCCGGTGCGCGCCATCGCGGAGGCGATCGGCAGCCACCTCGGAATCCGCGTCGAAGGTTTGTTTCCGAAAGACGCACACAAGCATTTCGGCTGGCTCGCGCCCTTCGTCAGCGCCGACAATCCCGTGTCCAGTGAACTCACGCAGCGGCGCCTGAGCTGGCAGCCGACCCATCCGCGGCTCATGGACGATATCGGCGCGGCTCTCCGCAACGCCGAGGCGCGGGCATCATCGGCCCTCGCCTGAAGCGAACCCAAAGGTACAAGCACACTCACATTCCTGCATGACTTTGGTCGCGGAACATCGCGCGCGCTGAAGAACGCCGCTGCTCGGCCTGCGGATAACAAAGGAAAACCTCCGATGCGATTGACCAAACTACTGCCCCTTGCCTTCACTCTCGCGCTCGCTTTTGCCAAGCCGAGCCTGGCGACGCTGTCGCCTCCGGCGTTCCCGGGATGCTCTTCGACCATGATGTGCCGATCACCATGACCGATGGCCTGCAGCTGCGCGCCAACATCTATCGTCCGGAAAAGCCGGGCCGCTATCCGGTGCTGATGCTGATGGGCCCCTATGGCAAGGATACGAGCCTCGCGGATGCGCCCGCCTACAAGACGTCGTGGGCGAAGCTGATCGCGAAATACCCCGATCTCTGCAAAAAATCCTCCTGCCGCTACATCCGCTTCGAGGCGCCCGATCCCGAACGCTGGGTCACGAACGGCTACATCGTCATCCATGCCGATGTCCGCGGCGCCGGCGCCTCACCAGGCGTGCTCGATCCCTTCTCGCCGCGCGAAACGCAAGATTATGCGACGCTGATCACCTGGGCCGCGCACCAGCCCTGGAGCTCGGGAAAGGTCGGCCTGCTGGGCACGTCATTCCAGGCGATCAATCAGTATCAGGTTGCCGCCCTGCAACCGGAAGGCCTCGCGGCGATCCTGCCTTGGGAAGGCGCGTACGATCAGTATCGCGAGATCGCCTATTACGGCGGCATTCTCAACGTCGCCTGGGAATATTGGTGGACGCACCAGGTGGTGCCCAACCAGAACGGCAATGCGGAAACGCCGCTGGTCGACTCCATCAATGGCGCCAAGGATACCGGGGCGCCGCTCTCCCCGGACGTCTTGAAGCAGAACCGTGTCGATCCGGTCGAGGCCTTCGCCAAGCACCCGTTCGACAACGCCTATTACCACCAGCGCACGCCCGACGGCAGCCGCATCACCGTGCCGCTGCTCGACGTCGCCAACTGGACCGACTGGAGCACGGAGGGCTTTCGCTCCGCCGCGAGCAAGCAGAAATGGCTGCGCATCCAGACCGGCGATCATCTGACGCCCTTCTATTCAGACGAAGCGCTAGCGCTGCAGAAGCGCTTCTTCGATCACTTCCTCAAGGGCGTGAACAATGGCTGGGAGAAGGAGCCGCGAGTCGCCGTGCAGGTCCGTCGCCCCGACGGAACCACGTGGCGCAGTGCCGCCGCGTGGCCGCTCCCCCAAACGCAGTGGCAGCGTTATTATCTCGACGCGGCAAACGGATCGATGGACCCCGCGCTCGGAACTGCCGCACCCGCGGAAAAATCCTATCCCGGACAAGGCGACGGGCTGACGTTCACCTCCGCGCCGTTCACTGAGGAGACGGAGTTCACCGGCCCAATCGCCGTCAGGCTCTGGGTCGGTTCCTCCACAGCGGACATGGACATCTTCGCGGCCGTGCGGCTGATCGATCCGCAGGGCCGCGACGTCGCCTTCATGGGCAACAGCGACCCGAACGTACCGCTCGGCCTCGGCTATCTGCGCGGGTCGCACCGAGCGGTCGATCCGGCGCGCTCGACCGAGTATGCTCCGTTCCATCCGCATCTGACGTCGGAGCCGATGACGCCCGGGCAGCTTTACCCGGTGGATGTGGAATTCACCGAACCGACGAGCATCGTCATTCCGAAGGGCTATCGTCTGGCTCTGACCATCCAGGGCAAGGATTTCGGCTACGGCCCGGGCGCAACCATCGTTCGCGCCAAGGACTACGATCTTCCGAACTCCAGCAACTCCGGGCTGTTCTTCGCCGCGCATCCTAACCGCGACGCCACCCTCTATGGCGGGACGGATACGCTGGCGACGGGCGGAGAGCATGCATCCTATCTGCTGTTACCGCACATATCGACTCGCCGATGAGAGGCGATCAACCGCGTTCAACCCGCTGTCGTTTCGCGCTAAATCGGGCTCTTCCTCACCTTGTCTTACCAGCGAGGCTGATCACCGCGCATAGCAGATCAAGCGACACCGTTCGACCGAGCCCATCCGCGCCTGACAACCCATGCGATCGGCAACCCAAGACCGAACATATGGATCAGCAGGGCCGGCACGAAGGGCATCGGGGTCACCGATGCGGGTGTCGTGAAGGCGCTGAGCGGCAATACGACAAAGCCCATGAAGAAGAACAGGATGATGCCGAGCACAGGACCACCGATCCACGCCCAGCGGTTCAAGACCGGCACTTGCCAGACGACCAGCGCGTAGGCGACGGCTGGAACGACCGATACGAAAAAGTGGAGCAGCGTCCCCAAGACGAAGCCGGTCGCGCCCGCATAGGCGGCCATGCCCATCAGGCTGCTGGCTGCCAGTTGCATCTCAGGTACGATCCCGACGCCCCGGGACAGTTGCAGGATCAGAACCGGCACGAGAACGATCACGCCGGCAGTCAGTCCAGCGCTGAAACCGACTGAGACGGCGCGGGACAAATTGTGCTCCAGACGCGTTGTTGAAGACGTCGCCTTGTCGTTTGTTTGATATTTCATGGGCATGGGACAGCTCTCTGGATTAATCTTACGAGATGAACTGAGCTTTGATCGCGTTGATGGGTGAGACTTCCTCCCCCTCGCGGCCACGTTGGTGTCACGCGAGTTCGCGAGGCTGGATGGAAGTCGGGCGGTTCCGCCCAGCAGGAAACCACGGCAGTTCTGTCGACGTGACATCGCCTGAAGGCCTGGCTCAGGCGCGCAACGCGGCGGCGACCAGGCTCTGCATCGAAGTGGTCGGACGACCAATCAACCGCCCTAACACACCACCCTCGTCGAACAGCGCCCCGCGCGAGGCAGCGGCGTCGGCATCCGCCAGGAGAGCGGCGAGATCGGCTGGCAGGCCGGCACCCGTCAGGACATCACGATAGGCAATCTCGGACAGGTCGTTGTAGACGACGACCTTGCCCGACTGGCGCGAGACCTCCGCGGCAAGCTCGGCAAGCTTAAAGGCCTGGTCGGCCGCAAGCTCATACGTCTTACCGACGTGCCCGTCAGTCGCCAGCACCACGGCTGCGGCTTCGGCATAGTCCTGCCGGGCCGCGGATGAGAAGCGCCCATCCTTCGCGGCGCCGACGAAGGCGCCGTGCTCAAGCGCTGCGGAGAGCGCCATGAGGTGGTTCTCGGTGTACCAGCCATTGCGCAGGATCACCGCGGGCAGCCCCGAGGCCGCGATGACCTCCTCTGTCTGGCGATGCTCGATTGCGAGCCTCGCCGGTGACGTGTCGGCGTGCAACATACTGGTGTAGGCGATCAGCGAAATCCCGGCTCGCCCGGCCGCTTCGATCACGGCCCGATGCCGCGGCAGGCGGCCATCGACCTCGGTCGAGGAAATCAGCAGCAGTTTCTCCACGCCAGTCAGCGCCGGACCAAGCGTGTCTGGCCGGCTATAGTCCGCCTCGCGCACGATCACCCCGCGTTCGGCCAGGTCGCTGGCCTTTGCCGGATTGCGAACCGCCGCGACGATCCGGTTGGCGGGAATGGTTTTCAGCAGCGCCTCGATCACGAGGCGGCCAAGTTGTCCTGTTGCTCCAGTTACTGCGTACATCGTTCAGTCCATTTCGTGGTTGCAATGAATTCGATGGCCTTTACATAGCGTCCATCGTTACCATGGGAAACCACGTATCTTGCGGTTACCTCTATTTTCCGGTAACCAACTGGAAACTGCCGTTGAAGGAAGGACGATGGTACTCAAGGTACGAAAGAAGGTGGAGACACCTCCGGGCTGCCCCATGTCCAAATGCATGGATCTCCTTGGTGGCTGCTGGACGCCGGAGGTGCTCTGGTCCCTGAGTGAAGGCCCGCGCCGGTTCTCGGAATTGCGCCGGGACAATCCTTTCATCTCGGCGAAGGTGATGACGAGCAGGCTGCGGGATCTCGAACAGCGCGGCGTCCTCACGCGCAAGGTTTTACCGACATCACCGCCCACGGTGGAATATGAGTTGACCGAGTTGGGGAAGGAACTCCTCCCCGCGATCAGATCCATCGTAGAGGTCGGGACGCGCCTGCTGTTGCGTGATTCTACCTCCTAGCGTCGCTGACGGCGAGGATTTGCTGGCTGCCCGTGGGATCATTCTTTCCCATCAGACGGTCCGATTGTAGGCGGAGAAATGCGGCCGCACCTTCGCCAATGAGATCCGCCGTCGATCATCATTTGCAGTTGGACGGACCATCGCGCGTTTGAACCGCAAGCAATTCGAAGATTGCTTTCTGCACCTGCTCGGCATCTACCGGCTTGTGCAACAGCGAGTGGCCGCTTTCGGAGACTTGCTTCAGCCGGGCTGGCGACGTGTCGCCGGTCAAGGTAATGGCCGGCAAACAGCGGTCCGCATATCTGCGCATCTGGTCTATTGCCTCAAGACCATTTGCCCCGGCCTCCAGCCGGTAGTCGGTGATGACGATGTCAATCGGCAAGGCTTCACCGAGCGAAGCTTCCGCGTGCGCTCGGCAAGCCTCAGTTGCCGAGCGTCCGGCATAGACCCTGTGCCCAAGGGTTTTCAACAGCAGGCTGATCGCATCGAGAGCATCGCGCTCGTCGTCTATCACCGCGACGGCAAGTGCGCCATTCGTCACCACCTCGTCAGCAATCTCTGTCTCAGGAATATCTACGGTGGCAATGGGA
The DNA here is from genome assembly GCF_020871915.1 of Rhizobium sp. AB2/73. Taxonomy (NCBI): domain Bacteria; kingdom Pseudomonadati; phylum Pseudomonadota; class Alphaproteobacteria; order Hyphomicrobiales; family Rhizobiaceae; genus Rhizobium; species Rhizobium sp. AB2/73. The sequence continues at coordinate 726,149 of NZ_CP067073.1, forward strand.
ACAGTAAGAGCAAACATCGAACCGCTTTTCGATCGATTCCTTGGCGGCAAGACTGCAACGTGATGGCCATGCTGCGGCCCTGCGCTCCGACATGGTCAACACGGCGATTGCAAGCGGCCCGCTCGGCTGCATCGCCGTGACATATATAGAGTGGTCGAGCGTAGGGCAGTTTCAAACAATTGTTCCCTGGGTAAGGCTTTGCAATCGAGGCGACACGGAAGCTGCCGCGAGCGCAATTGAAGAAGGAGCCGACAGTGGATTCGCACGGCCTGGCGGGGGCCGAACTTCGGTGTCCTTTGCGATCGATGCCGCAAGTATTCTTCTGGACCGCCTGCCATGGTCAACTGCTCGCAAAATCATAGACATTTCGGCCAACGGGACCAATAATGATGGTCCGCCGGTTCTGGAAAGCCGCAGGCGCGCTCTGGAAAAAGGGCGGGTGATCAATGTCATTGCGGTCACTCCCCAAGAGCCTGGGATTACGTCCGATCTGCCCGGCTATTTCAAACGCGAAGTCATCGGTGGCCCCGGTTCCTTCGTCATCACTCCAAATGCCGTCACCGACTATGCGTATGCAATCCGGAAAAAACTCTTCATCGAGGTTGGCGATCGGGCGGATGGCGAGGATTTGCCGGGTGATACGAAGTTGAAGAGCCTCGTCGCGGAAACCGACGGCGGCCCGACAACACGAAGTTACGGATTGTAGGGGAAAGCCATTGTTTCCCATCAGACGGTCCGACTGTGGGCGGAGAAATACGGCCGCACCTTCGCCAATGAGATCCGCCGTCAATCAGAACGGTTTCGTTCCGGACGTTCTCGTGCAAAGTCGCCGCAATGCCAAGGCGACCAAGCGCCTGATGCGCAAGCTGTTGAAAGGTTTCGGTCGGGCGCCACGTGTGATGATCATCGACAAGCTTCGCTCCTACGATGTCGCAAAGCGGGAGATCATGCCCGGCGTCGAGCATCGGTCCCACAAAGGCCTGAACAATCGGTGGAGAATTCTCACCAGCCAGCCGACAGCGAGAGCGGATCATGAAGCGCTTCAAGTCAAAGCGACATTTGCAACGTTTCGTTTCCATCCATGATCCGATTACCAACCTGTTCCACATCCCACGCCACGATTACCCTCCAGCCATCATCGCGAACTGCGCGCAGCGGCGATGAAGCTGTGGACGAAAATCGCGCGGGCATGAGCGGTGCCTGCGACGAGCGTCATCTTCTTGCTGCTTGGCCGCTGACTTTACGATGCCTTCCATACTGCTTGCTAACCTTCAGGCTGATCAGTCTTAAGGCCGAGCGCGAATTGATCCCGGGCGGGATGAGGCTTCATCTCGCCCATCTAGGTTTTTAACGTGACCATTACTCATTTGGAGGCAAGATAGGAGCGTCCCTTCAGAAACGCGACGAACGCGCGCAATGCCGCTGATTGATGGCGCCTGCTCGGAAAATAGAGATAAAGCGCCTCCAGCGGCGAAGACCATTCGGGCAGGACCCGTGACAATTTTCCAGCGGCGAGGAGATCGGACACGCTCGCAGCCGGCGCGCTGACAATTCCTAGCCCCCTTACAGTCAGCTCGATCTGTGAGGCGAGATCGTGAACGATCGTTGCCGCGGGCGGCGCGATCTGTACGCTCTCGGCTGCGGATTGCAGGATCCATGGTATGATCAAACCGGTCGTCTGACTGCGGCACACCACGGCGCGATGACTGAGCAGATCGCTTGGGAGATTTGGCATCCCCCGGGCATGAAGATAGGCAGGTGACGCGACGAGAATGGCTTCTGATTCGGGCGCGACTGGAACTGCCACCATGTCCTTCTCGAGGCAATTGCCATAGCGTAATCCCGCGTCGTAGCCTTGCTTGACGATGTCGATCATGCGTGCCTCGACCGCGATTTCGAGTTCCACCTCAGGATAGGCATCCTGAAAAGCCGCCAGTGCTGCGGCAATGAGCAGGTCGAAGGGCGCGCGCGGCATGGTGAGGCGCAAAGGGCCTGCTGGTCGACCGCCCCGCCGTGCTGCCTCCTCCGCGGCTCGCCTCAATTGCGATAGGGCAGGAGCTGCCGCCAGCAGATAGTCGCTACCGACTTCCGTCAAACTCAAACTGCGGGTCGAGCGGCGCAAAAGCGGCGCGCCGAGACGCTCCTCGAGGCTTCGGATCGCCTGGCTGGCCGCAGATGGAGAGATGCCGAGACGCCGCGCTGCTTCGGAAAAGCTACCGGCTTCGGCCACGGCGACAAACACGGCCACGCCTTCGAGGATATTTTTCTGTCGCAAGTGATCCACCTTGAAGTTTTGCTTCATACTTCATGTTTGATTTCGGGGCTAATCGCAAGCATCTGTTCGGCGTACGGTTGCGCATGCCTACAATCCAATACCATTCCGCCGAAGGTACGGTGCTGATCGGACATCCCAACCAACGGTCCATCCCCCTGGTGACCGACGCGGCCGTCCTGTCGGGCGCAGCGGGGGGAATGCCCTCATCAACGCTGGTTTCACGCACTTTCAGCACGCCCCGTCAGACAACGCATTACATCGAATGCGGGCCGGCCGACGGACCGCTGATGATCTTCCTCCACGGCTGGCCGGGCATAGGTCTGATGTGGCGCGCCCAGATGAACGCCTTCGGCGCCGACGGGTGGCGCTGCATCGCTCCTGATCTTCGCGGCTTTGGCAGCTCTTTCGCACCTGCAGCCAACGATGCCTATACCATCGAGGAAATTGTGGCGGACATGGCGGAGCTCCACGACCACCTTGGCCGCGAGGCTGCGATCTGGGTTGGCCACGACTGGGGCAGCATCGTAGCCGGCGCGTTGGCCGCGCATGAGCCGAAACGCTGCCGTGGCGTCGTACTGATCTCGTGGGCGTATTTTCCCGACGGGAACGCCCTGCCCACGCTCGTTGCGCTGGTCGATCGAACGATTTACCCCGCTGATCGGTATCCGGACGGCCAATGGGATTACTACCGCTACTACACGACGCATTTCGATACGGCGGTGGCCGACCTCGACGCGGACGCGGAAGCATCGTTGGCATCGATCTTTCGATCGGGCAGCCCTGCCGCCGTCGGCGAGGTTTCGCCATCCGCGAAAGTCACGCGCAACGGTGGGCGCTTCGGCGCCGCACATCGAGCCCCGCCCACTCGGCCCGACCCGGCACTGTGGCCGCCGGCGGACTTCGAAGAGCTGGTGCACGCGTTCAAGCTTCGTGGCTTCCTCCCTACCTGCGCGTTGTATCTGAACGGCGACGCCAACACCGTCTATGCGCGCGAGGCGCCCAATGGGGGCCGACTGTCGCAGCCGGTGCTGTTCGTCAACGGCGACTTCGATCAGATCTGCAGCATCAACGGAAATCGCCAGGGCGACCCGATGCGTGCAGCCTGCCGAGACCTTACCGTGGCGAGTATGCCCTGCGGGCATTGGCTGCCGTTGGAGCGCAAGGAAGAACTCATCCAGGCCATCCGACGCTGGCTCCAGAGCAAAAAACTTTGATGGCGGTAATCGAAGAATGACCTCGCAGATGAAGAGTGCAACAATCCTCAGCGATCGCGCTGTTGGCCTGCTGACGGTCGCCGCGGCAACCGCCGTGGCGATCGCTTATTACATTCAGCCGCTGCTCGTTAACGTGTGCGAGGCACTTTCCATCTCCAGTGGCTTCGTCGGGATCCTGGCTGCCATGAGCCAGATCGGGCTGGCATTGCGGCCGCGACACGACGGCAAAGAGATCTAACCATCATGCCCCATCATCCTATTCGCGGAGCGACGACTGGAGACCCGCGAGCGCCCGATCGACTGCCGCCATCACATCCGCCGGCAGCGGTCCCTTGGCCAAGGCTCCGGCGTTTTCCTCGACTTGAGCAACCGTGCGGAAGCCCGGAATTGGCAGCGTGCGCGGCGAACGCGCCCACAACCAGGCAAGCGCACCCTGTGTGAGGGTGCGGCCCCCCTCAGTCAGCAGATTGCGGACCGCCTCCAGGCGCGCGGCAAATTCAGGAGCAATCCTGCCGTCTTTGAAGTAGACCATCCAGTCGAGGCTCGCACCACGCACATCTTTTTCTCCGACTGCCTTGTCAGACGTGAACTTGCCGCTGAGCAGCCCCATGGCGAGCGGACCGCGATTGATGGAGATCAGACCATTACGCTCGATGACATCGATCATCGCCGGGACCGGCTCGAAGACGTTCATCGTATGCTGAACCGAAACGAACCCTGAGCGATGCACGTGACGTGCGGCGCGGTCAGGATGATCCGTACTCCAGCCGAAAGCATCGATCTTGCCTTCGGCCTTGAGCGCTTCGAGTGTCTCAAATACCTCGTCAGAAGCTTCGAGCGGAAAATCGTTAAGATGGAACTGCAGCAGATCCAGACGATCGCGGCGCAAGCGGCGCAATGACGTCTCAGCGGACCGCCGGATAAAGGCAGGATCGGAAAAGGCGCCCGTGGCTTGCTTGGTCTTCTCGTCCGTCGCGAAGCCGAATTTGGTGGCGATGGTGATATCGTCCCGATTGCCGATCGCCCTGCCGACCACCTCTTCGGAATGACCAGCCCCGTAATTCGAGGCGGTGTCGAAGAAGCGAATGCCGAGATCCACCGCCCGGTCGATGGCACGGACCGATTCATCATCATCGACGTCACCCCAGCCGAGCGGCACATCGCCAGCATAAAACGGTCCGCCAATCGCCCAGCATCCCATGCCCAGGCGTGGAATTTCCCGGCCATTCCAGAGCGTCATTGTGGTCGTGCTATCGGGTTTGGTCAGCATGTCGTCCTCCACGATCATCTATCGTTGCAGGCAGACATAGGGAGAGATGCCAGAGCGATAAACAGCCAAATCTGCAGGGTATTTTTCATTGATGAAAAACGGGTGGCCGCTGCGCAATAATGCAGGAAGCTCCGCATGGTGTAGAACGCACTCTGGCGCAAATAGGGCTGCCGTCCTCGCTGCCATTGTCTTCATCGTGCTTCGACCACGCCGGCCTCCGGTCAGCGCTAACAGAAGACATGCGCGGCGTCGGGATCGAACTCCAGATGCACGTTATCGCCGCGGCTTAGACCAGAGATGGCTTCGTGGCCGAAGGGCAGGCGCACGGACAGGGTTTCCCCGGCGGCAATCCGCGTGGTCACATGCACGTTGTTGCCGAGGAAAGTGATATCGTTGACGGTCGCGCTGAGGCCCTTGCTCACGCCCGCCTCGCGCCCGAGCCGGATGCGTTCCGGCCGCAACATCAATGCCGCTTTGCTCCCCGACGCCGGCCGGCCGTGAACCGGGATGCTGTCGAAGATGATCTTGCCGCCGAGTGAGATCGTCGCCTGGCCATTGTCCGATGAAAGCAGATGACAGGAGATGAAGTCGCTGTCGCCGATGAATTCGGCGACAAAACGGGTACGTGGATTGGCATAGAGTTCCGGGCCGGTTCCTATCTGATCGATGATGCCTTTGGAGAAGACGGCGATACGATCGGACAACCGCAGGGCCTCTTCTTGGTCGTGGGTCACATAGAGGATCGTTACCTCGGTTTGCTCGTGGATCCTTTTGATCTCGTGCTGGATCTCTTCGCGCAATTTCTTGTCGAGAGCCGACAACGGCTCGTCCATCAAAAGCACTGGCGGATCATAAGCGAGTGCCCTTGCAAGAGCGACGCGTTGCTGCTGGCCGCCGGACATTTGCGCGGGCTTGCGATCCTCGAAGCCTTCCAGCCGGACAAGGCGGAGCATCTCCCTGACCCGGCTGTCGACCTCCGCCTTGGACTTGCGGCGCACCTTCAACGGAAAGGCGATATTCTCTCCGACGGTCAAATGCGGAAATAGCGTATAGCGCTGGAACACCATGCCGATATTGCGCTTGTGCGATGGCGTCGACAGCAGCGTCTCGCCGTTCAGCAGGATATCACCCTTGGTGGGGTTCTCGAAACCGGCGAGGATATAGAGCGTCGTGCTCTTGCCCGAGCCGGAGGGGCCGAGAAAGGTCAGGAACTCGCCGCGCTTGACCTCGAGATTGACGTCGTGGACCGCGACGACGGGACCATATTCCTTGCGGATGCCTTTGATCTTCAGGAAGGATTCGCTCATTTTTTTTGAACCTTGCGCACGATCGCGGCCAGCGTCATCAACATGACCGTCAAAAGGATGAGAAGTGTGGAGGCTGCTGCGACGACCGGCGTCAGGTCCTGCCGGAGCGTCGCCCAGACTTTGACGGGCAGCGTCTGCAGCGTCGGGCTCGCCATGAAGATCGCAACGACCACCTCATCCCAGGACGTCAGGAACGAGAAGACGGCAGCCGAGAACAATCCATGGCTGATGGCGGGCAGCGTGACCCTGATCTTCGCCTCGAGCGGAGATGCGCCGCAAAGCACCGCGGCATCCTCGATCGACTTGTCAAAGCCTTCGAGCGCGCCAGCGATCGACAGGATGGAAAAGGGTAGCGCCAGGACCAAATGGGACAACACGAAGCCGACCAAGGTGCCGCCCAGCCCAATTCGCAGGAAGAAGGCGTAGAGAGCGACGGCGAAGACGACGACAGGCAGGATCATCGGCGTCAGGAACAGTGCCTTCAGCGCATCGCGAAACATGAACTTCCCGCGCACCAGGCCGAAGGAGGTCACAAGACCGAGCAGCACCGAAAGCACGGTGACGATCGAAGCTATCTTGAAGCTCGTCCAGGCGGAGGCCAGCCATTGCGGATCGGAAAGCAGTTCCGCGTACCAGCGCCAGGTCCAACTCGGCGGCGGAAAGATCAGCCATTGCGATGAGCCGAACGACAAGGCGGCGATGAACAGGATCGGCAGAAGAAGAAAGGCCGCGGTCAGGACGGTGATGGCAAGCAGCACATATTTCCACCAGCCGAGACGGTCGAAATTCAGCAACATCTCAGCGTCCCCCCGTGCTTTGAACGCCGAAGAGCCGCAGCTGGACCGCATAGAGCGTCAGGGTGACGACGAGCAGGACGAAGGCGGCCGCCCCGCCCATGCCCCAGTTGACGAGCGATTGCACGAACTGGGCGATGAGTTCGGCGAGCATCATGTTCGCGGTGCCGCCAAGCAGCGACGGCGTGACGTAGTAGCCGAGCGACATGACGAACACCATCAGGGCTCCCGCCATCATGCCGGGAGCGGCAAGCGGTATCAGAATGCGAGTGAGGCACTGCAGACGGCTGGCGCCGCAGAGCGCCGCCGCCTGCAATACGGCCGGATCGATCTTCTTGATGACGCCGTAGAGCGGCAGGATGATGAAGGGCAGCATGATATAGGTCATGCCGATCGTCACGCCTGTAAGGTTATTGACGAGGGCAAGCGGCTTGTCGATCAGGCCCATGCCGATGAGCATCTTGTTGATCAATCCCGTGCGCTGCAAAAGCACCATCCAGGCATAGGTGCGCGCGAGCAGGTTCGTCCACATCGACAGCAGCAGGATCGCAAAGACGACCGAGGACCAGCGCGACGGCATGATCGCCAGCGTCCATGCCACGGGAAAGCCGATCAGCAGCGACAGGACGGTGACGAGGCCCGACACGATGAACGTGTTGGCGAAGATCTTCAGATAGGTTTCGGAGCCCAGCAATTCGGCGTAATTGCCGAAGCCGAATGCCGGCTCCATCACGCTGCGCAGAAGCAACGCGATGACCGGAAAGATGAAAAAGATCGCGACGAAGGCGAGGGCCGGCGCGACCTGCGCGAATCCGGTCGACCCTGCCGTCTTGCGCGCCGATGCGGCCGCGTCCGCGACGTCTACGTATGTCGACATGGCAATCCTTTCCCACCATGGGCGCTGTTGAGCAGCGATCGCTATGCACAGGCCTGGACCTCGCATGCCCTACCGCGGAGATTTGTCCGCGGTGGTCTGGTCATCTCCGCCGTTTACTGCGCCTGCCAGGCGTACCACTTCTTGCCGATCGCATCCCTGTTCGCGGCCCAGTAATTCATGTCGGCATTGACCTGACTGGCGGTCTGCTGGTCCGGCAAGGTCTTGGCTATTTCAGGGTCCATCAGTTTCGCCGAGCCGAGGTTTGTCGGCGCATATCCGGTGGCCTTCGCCAAATCGGCCTGCGACTGTGCCGAGGTCGCGAGCGCGATGAATTTCATCGCCGTTTCGAGGTTCGGCGCACCCTTGGGGATGACAAGGGCATCCGCTGCCGTGATGTTCTGGCTCCAGGAGGTCTCCGTCTTGACGCCGCTGCTGGCAAGCGCGGTCATGCGGCCATTCCAGAGACTGCCGAAAGGCGCTTCGGCCGAGGCCAGCAGCTGCTGCGATTGCGCGCCACTCGACCACCAGACGATATCGGATTTGATCGTATCGAGCTTCTTGAAGGCGCGATCGAGATCGAGCGGATAGAGCTTGTCGGCGGGAACGCCATCGGCCAAGAGCGCCGCTTCGATGACGCCCGGCGCGGACCATTTGTAGAAGGTGCGCTTGCCGGGGAATTTCTTCGTGTCGAAGAGATCAGCCCAGGTCTTCGGGCAGGCGCCGACCGCATCGGCGTTGCAGCCGATGACAAAGGAATAATAGAAGCTACCGACGGAGTAATCGCTCACGAAACGCGGATCGAGCTTGGACTTGTCGATGACGGAAAAGTCGAGCTTTTCGAGCAGACCCGCCTTGCCGGCTTGCGCGGCATAATCACCCTCGACGTCGACAACGTCCCAGCTCACCTGGCCGGCTTCGACCATCGCTTTCAACTTGCCGTAATCCGTTGGGCCGTCCTGCATGACGCCGACACCGGTCTTTGCCGTGAACTGATTGGCCCAGGCGACCTTCTGCGCATCCTGCGTCGTTCCTCCCCAGCTCGTGAAGACCATGGTGTCGGCCTTGGCGGGCATGGATGCGGCCATCATGGCGGCAAAGGCCGCGAGTGCAATTCTTGCTTTCATGTTCCCTTGTCCTTGTTTTCGGTTTTTAGAGGCATGCCTTACGCACCCGCCCATTCACCCCAATGGGGAGAAACCGGCGGGCTTCATGATCTTGTTTTCCGCTTGTTCGATCAGGTCGCGGATCTTCGGCAGGAAGGCCTGCCATTTGGGGTCGGCGGCCAGCCGCCCGCGCCGCGCCTCGCGATCGTCGAGGCTTGCATAGGCCCAGATGTGCACGATCTCGTTGATGACACCGATTTCCGAGTAGAAGTAGCCGACGAGATCGCCGAGATGAGCCTTCTGGATGGCGATCCCTTCCTCTTCCACCGCCTTCAGATATTGCGGGGTCGTGCCGTTCTTCAGCCGATAGGTGCGGATCTCGTAAAACATCGGTCTCACCTCATGACGAAGGGATCGGGAATCGGATCATCCGATGTGCGCAGCCAGATCGTCTTGGTGCGCGTATAATCGAGCGCTGCGGCAAGACCGCCTTCCCTGCCATGGCCGGAAAGGCCAAAGCCACCGAAGGGCGCGATAGGCGATACCGCCCGATAGGTATTGACCCAGACGACGCCGGCGCGGATGCCCTTCATCAGGCGATGGGCCCGCGTGAGGTTCTGGGTGAACACGCCGGATGCCAGGCCGTAGCGGGTGTCGTTTGCAAGCCTCAACGCTTCTGCCTCGCTCTCGAACGAGACAACCGACAGAACCGGCCCGAAGAATTCCTCGGCCAATGACGGCGAGTTGACGCCATCGCAATCGAGGATCGTCGGCGGGAAGTAATAACCCACGCCGTCTGGCTTTTGGCCGCCGGTGATCAGCCGAGCGCCGCTCGCAATGGATTTATCGAGGAGAGCGGTCACATGATCCTGCTGGCGCTTCGTGGCGAGCGGGCCGACCTCGGTCGCCATGTCGAGCGGTGAACCGATGCGGATCGCCTCGGCCTTGCGCTTGAGGATCGACAGAAAGGCGTCCTTGACGCTGGCCTCGACGATAAGCCGCGAGCCGGCAACGCAGCTTTGACCGGTCGCCGCGAAAATGCCGGCGACTTGCGCATTCGCGGCGCTCTCGAGATCGGCATCGGCAAAGACGATGAAGGGTGATTTGCCACCCAGTTCCAGCGAGGTCGAAGCAAGGTTCTCGGCCGAATTGCGGATGACATGGCGTGCCGTCTCAGGTCCGCCGGTAAAGGCGATATGCGCGACCTTGGGGTGCCCTCCCAGTACCGCGCCACAAGAAGGGCCGAAACCGGTGATGATGTTGACGACGCCGGCCGGAAAGCCGGCTTCATGAACCAGGCGCGCGAATTCCAGCAGCGGCCCCGGACCATCCTCGGACGCCTTGACGACCATCGTGCAGCCTGCGGCGAGCGCCGGGCCGATCTTCACCGCCGAGAGAAAAAGCTGGCTATTCCAGGGCACGACCATGGCGACGACGCCGACCGGCTCGCGGCGCAGCCAGACATCCATGTCCGGTTTGTCGATCGGCAGATAGGAGCCCTCAATCTTGTCGGCGATGCCGGCATAGTAGCGATAATAGTCGGCGACATAGGCGATTTGCGCCGAGGTCTCGCGGATGATCTTGCCGGTGTCGCGCGTTTCCAGTTCGGCAAGTTTCCGTGCATTGGCCGCGACGAGGTCTGCAAGCCTGTAGAGAAGCTTGCCACGCTGCGTCGCCGTCATCTTTGCCCAGGGGCCTTCGTAAAGCGCCTTCTCTGCGGCATCGACGGCGCGGTCGACATCAGCCTCCCGCGCTTCCGGCATTTCTGCCCAGACGTCGCCAGTCGCGGGATCGATGCTCTGGAAGCGGGCTTCCCCATCCAGAAATTCGCCGTCGATGTAATACTGGAAGCGCTGCATGGCGTTCACTCCTGAAATGCCGGCATGACCTCGGCGATGAAGCGTTCGAGCGATGCCTTCTTGCGCTCGAACGACATGCCGGTGTCGATCCAGAAGGAATATTCGTCGTAGCCCATCGCCTGATAAGCCTTCAGTCGGGCAATCACGGTTTGGGCATCGCCGACGACGTTATTGCTGCGCATGACCGCACCGGACAACATGGCATTGGCGCGAATGTCCTCTTCCGGGATGCGCTCGATCAGGCCCTGATGGATCGGCTTCTCGTTCTTGAACCAGGCGAAGAAGTAGTTGTAATAGACGCTGAGCTCATGAGCGGCCCGTGCGATGTCATCCTCGGACGAGCCGACATAGGTATGGCGTAGGAGCATGATCTTCGGCCGCTCGATGTCCGGGTTCTTCGCGCAGGCGTCGTTGAACCGCCCCATCAGCGCCTCGACTTCATCGTCACCCTGCCAGAGCGGCGTCACCTGGACATTGCAGCCATTGGCGACGGCGAACTCATGTGAATTCGGGTCGCGCGCGGCAACCCAGATCGGCGGATTGGGCTGCTGCAGCGGCTTTGGCGCCGAGGTGGTCGACGGGAATTTGAAGAACTCGCCCTCATGGGCGTAATCCCCCTGCCAAATGCCTTTGACGGCCGGGATCAGCTCGCGCATGCGCTGACCAGCGCCCCAGGCGTCGAGACCCGGCAACAATCGCTCATATTCAAAGGAGTAGGCGCCGCGGGCAATGCCGATATCGAGCCTGCCGTCGCAGATGATATCGGCCATGGCGGCTTCACCGGCAAGCTTGATCGGATGCCAGAAAGGCGCGATCACCGTTCCGGTGCCAAGCCTTACCCGCGATGTACGCCGCGCCAGATCGGCGATGGTCACGAAGGGATTGGGCGCGATGGTGAAATCCATCCCGTGATGCTCGCCCGTCCAGATCGCGTGCATGCCGCCCTTGTCGGCGATCTCGCACAGCGCGACGAACTCGTCATAGAGGCTTTTATGCGTCTGGTTCGCGTCGAGGCGCTCCATGTGAACGAAGAGAGAGAATTTCATGCCCGCACCGCCTTTCCGGAAACCGGTCGCACCATGCCGGAGGTCTCGTCGCCAAAATAGACCCCGAAATTGCCGATCTGGCTTTCCAGCGCGAATCGGGAGACGATATCGGCGGTGGAGCTGGTCTTGAAATGCGCGGTCTTGAGCGCATCCGGCTTGAGGAACCGGCCCTCGCGCGGCTCACCTTGTGAAGCAAAGGCCCGATAGACGATGTGATGCTTGCCATCGCTCCTGCCTTCATAGACGGAATAGAGAAAGCCGACGGTCACGGTAAGGCCGGTCAGCGTCCGTAAATACTGACCGAGAATATCGGCGGGGCTGCCCTCCCTGCCCTCGCAATTCGGAAGAGCCAGAACATCGTCCCCGAGCAGCAGGATCTCACCGTCGCGCTCGAGAACGGCACCCAGCTCGATATTGCCCTCCGCCGCAGCGGAGACCGCCTTGCTCGCCAGGATCGGGGTGAAATAGCCGCCACGGGCATAGCCCAGCCCATTGCGGCCGCTATTGTCGAACGAGACGATACGTCCCATCAGGACAACGTGATCGCCTGCTTCGATCACTTCGCTCATGGCACATTCGAACCAGGCGGCGACATCGGCAAGGATCGGACAGCCATCCGCTCCGGAAGCCCACTCGACGGCGGCGAACCGGTCTTCAACGGGTCGGGCAAAGGTGTTGGAGACGGCCTTCTGCGTCTCCGAGAGCACATTGATGGCAAAGTGCTTCGCGCTCGTCATGGCCGCGAAATTACGCGAGGTCTTGGCGAGGCAAACAAGAAGAAGCGGCGGTTCAAGCGATACCGACGTGAAGGAATTCGCCGTAAAGCCGATCGGCTGACCGGCCTGATCGCGCGCTGTCACGACCGTCACGCCCGTCGGAAACGCGCCGAAGGCGTCGCGCAGCGCCCTTGGATCGAAATCTTGTGCCGTCATCTTGCGTCCTCCCCGCATGAAAGCCACTCGGCAAGCAGCTCATTGACGATATCTGGCGCGGTCAGGTTCACCATATGGCGGTGCCCTTCGACGATCCGTGCCCAGCCTTTGGGTGCCGCCGCGGCCATCTCCTCCGCCATCCGTGGCGTCGAGTTCGGATCGTCGGATCCCGTCAGGAACAAGGCCGGCGCCCCGACATCCGGCCAGCGATTGGCATAGGTCTCATCACCACCGGCGAAAGCCGCATAGGCCGTGGCATAGGCTTTCGGATTCACAAGGCTCAACCAATTCCGCGTGAGTTCCCGCGCGACTCCACTTTGTGCATCATCGCCGAACCAACGCAGCAGCGGGCCTTCCTTGTCGACACCTGAAATCGGTATCGCGGCCGCGCGTGCCAGCACGGCCGCCTTGGCCTCGGGATCGCGCCGATAGACGCCATTGAGATAGGCGACCCGCTTGATCCGCTCACCGAAGGTGGCGGCGGCCCCTCCGGCAACGAGCGCGCCCATCGAATGGCCGGCGACATTGACCTCACTGAACGCCATCTCATCGAGAAAGCCGCCAAACCAGGCGACAAAGGCTTCCAGCTTGCTGCCGGGGGGCAAACAAACGCTTTCCCCATGACCCGGCATATCGACGGCGATGACGCGATGGCTTCTGGAAAAAGCCTCGATCTGTGGCGTCCAGGCTTCAAGCCGCATGCCGACACCATGGATCAGCACCAGCGGCTCACCTTTGCCGACTTCGTGATAGGCTGTGCCGCGCGCCGTGTGCTTGCGAGGCAAGCCTCCCACATCCAGAAGATCGGCCTTGTTCTGATCCATCGTTTCCATCGCCGGCATCCAGACGCCCGATCTCTTAAACGCCGGCCGGATTGGAGACGTCCTGTCCCAGATCCTTAAGATCCTGATAGCGATCGCCGATGCGATGATGCGGCCGACCACCGATCGAGGCACCAAGCGCAATGACGATTTCGTCGGCCGCCGGTGCATCCGGTATCGACGTCTGGATTGTCAGATAATGCGAGCGGCGACCTTCATCATTCTTGTCCATGAGCGGGATCATGATCGGCGCATTGGCCGGTCCGCGCGTGTTGCAGAAGGCGAGATAGGATTTGGCGCCGACGGCATGGCGATAATGATTGCCGAAGCGAAGAGTGTGGATCAGCGCGGATGCATGCTCGATCTCGCCATCGAGGCCGACGACGGCGGATTTGCCATAAGCCTCGACGGCCTCGCCCGATCCGACCGCATCGATGATCATCTTGGTGAGCAGTTCGCCGAGAACGGGGGCCGCGGCATGAATCTCGGGCTTCAGATCCGGGACGAAGCCACGACCACTCCAAGGGTTTTTGACGATCGCGCATGCCGAGAAGAGCTTCAACGGCGTGGCCGCTGCCCTGCCCCCTTCAACAAGCGTCGTTTCGATCTGCAGGACGGTTTTTCGGATCTGAAGGCTCATGGCTCGCTCTCATCTAGGATTACATATGATGGTATGCCATAATATGTCGCTGTCAAGCAGCTTTGAACGACCGGACCAAAAAACCTGGGGCCGTCAGAAAATAATCATCCAGATCAGTAACTTAAGAAGTGGTAGAGGCAAATGCCCGCGACAGCAATGCTTGTCGTGGCGGATCTTAAGCCGCCGATGCTCCGCTTCCGTATTCGTTATTATGGTATGCCGTCACACCGAAGGCGTAGCAGTGTCAACCCGCTCCGCCAGGCAAACGACAATTTGATGAGGCGTGACGGCTTCCTGCATATCCGACGTGGCGCAAGCCGGCTCGTCACATGGCGAGATCTTCGCGGGCGTTAGCCCTGGCGGATGATGGCGCCGATCACATTGACGACAATGCGCGCGGCGGTCAGGGCCGAAAGGCCGTCGATATCGGCGGGAGGATAGAGCTCCACCAGATCAAAACCCGCGATGTCAGCCCGCCGGCCGAGGCCGGCGATCAGGTCGATGATCTGCATATAGGTGAGGCCGCCGGGCGTGCGAGCCGCCACGCCTGGCATGATGCCGGGATCGATGCTGTCGCAATCAAGGGTGACAATGACCCGAGCGCCCTCCGGAATATGCCGAAGAGCGGCCCCGACCCCTTGGGCATGGATCTCGCGGGCCGTGACAAAGCGGCTGCCATAGCGTTGCGCTGTCTCGATATCCGAAGGACGAGCGCTGCCGACGCCACGCAGGCCGACCTGCACCATTCCGGCGACATGCGGCATCTCGCTTGCCCGCCGCATCGGACTTGAATAGCCGTAGCGCTCGCCATGCAGCGCGTCGCGCCAGTCGATATGGGCGTCGATCTGCAAGATCCAGACCGGCCCCTCATCCGCAAAGCCGGCGATGAAGGGGATCGTGACGGAACAATCGCCGCCAAGCAGGATCGGAATGGCCGGCAATGCAAGCACGCCGCGCGTCCTTGCCTCGATCCGATCGCGGTTGCCGGCGTTGTCGTGCATGACAGTCTCGATGTTTCCGACGTCGACGCAGCAAGCGGGCTGACCGGCGAACAACGGGCCGCCGAGATCGAAATCCCAGTGTTCGACCAAGCCGGCATCATCCTGGCTGGCGTCCCGGATGGCTCCCGCCGACAAGGCATGGCCGCCGCTGTCCCTGCCGGGATAGGTACTGCCGTGACCCGCCCCGAAGATCACCACACGCGGCGGACGACCGTCATCAAGGCCGTCCGGGAACCCGAGAAAGGAAGAGGAAGCCGTCATCTTCATGGCCTTCTTGGGAAATCAACCGATCGGCTGCCGTCCGGAAAGCACGGCCTGGGCGATGGCGCTTGCGCTGGCGACATGATCCATCGCGGCCTGATAGGCGCCGTCACCGTCGCCGCGCCTGATAGCATCGACGATACGCGCCATCTGCGCGGGTCCTTGAACATCGCGACCTTGCGTCTTGATCGTCATGGAGCGCAAGTGATTGATGCGCACGGTCAGAAGGTTGACGACGCCCCAGGCCACATGGCGGTCGACCATGCTGAACAGCGTCTGATAGAAGGACGATGTGTGGGCGAGCACGCCGGCCATGTCCTTCTCGCGGTAGCTATGCCTTATGTCCTCGAGCGACTTGTCCAGGGCATCCGCGATCGCGGGGTTGTTCTGCTCGGCGCAAAGCCGTGCCGCCATCCCTTCGAGCGCGGCGCGGATCTCGTAGATCTGCTTGGCTTCGTCATGATTGAGCTGCGCGACGATCGGCCCCTTGTTCGGCAGGTTGGCGACGAGGCCTTCGGATTCGAGATGGCGCAGCACCTCGCGCACGATCGTGCGGCTGACGCCGAGCTGAGCGCAAAGATCGCGTTCGACCAGGCGGTCGCCCGGGCGGAAATAGCCGTTGATGATCGCCTCTCGCACCTTGTCGAGGGCGAGCTCCCGCAACGTCTTCGTCGGACGCTCCACGCGAATCGCGGCGCCATGCGCATCGTCATTCATTTCCACACCCTCGATCCTCGGATACCATAATATGGCGTACCAAAATCATCCATTGTCGAAACGAAGTCAATGCGGTAGAGCGCCCGTCGGAGCAAGGCTTGCTCGTGAATGCCGAAATGCTCCTTCAACACCTTCCAGCCTTTCGGTGTGACGTCAACGGCGCGGGACGAAGGCGCCCGCCGTATGCAACCCTTCGCAAAGAGGAAGTTGGTCAAATGAACGCCGAGCGGTCCAGCAAGATGATGTTCTCTCTCTGTCCAATCGAGGCATTGCCGGGCAAGCCCATGGCGCGTGGGTCTGATGCTGGCCGTGTTCATGCCCATGCGGTCGAACCACTTCGCACCATCAGGCGTGAGTTCGAACCGCTTCTTTTCGGCCGCGACAAGGAACCCCTCCTCCACCAATCCATGGGTTAGGGCGATCCCAACGCGGCCGGCCAGGTGATCATAGCAGCAACGCGCGAACCGAAGCTTCTGCGCATCCCGGGTTAGCGGCCTTCTTCGCACGGATTGCACCGGAGCGATGGAGGCGAGGGTCTCGAGCGCCAGCGCGACATGAGAACCGGCGAGACGATAATATCGATGCCGCCCCTCGGTTTCCACGGCCAGCAGCCCGCCGGCCAACAATTTGCCGAGATGGGAACTGGCCGTCTGTGCCGTCACGCCGGCCGCATGGGCGAGCTCGCCGGCGGGCCGCGCCCGGCCATCGAGGAGCGCCGACAATATGGCCGCCCGGGCGGGATCGGCAATCAGAAAGGCAACGGCTGTTATGTTCGGCTGGGTCGTCATGTCTGGGCCCCTTTACATCAGGCTGCATCATAACACCGAAATAGTTCGCATGCTTCGACACATGTCGAAGCATTGGGGCAGATTGCCGGCCTAGACTGACCGCTCAAGCAACTGCCGCGGAGCCGACCCATGACAAAGACCATCCTAGCCTTTTTCACCGACACCCATCTCGGCCAGAAGCTGGTCACCAAGACCGAAATCGCCGGCGACAAAATGGGCTATGAGAATACGCCGCGAGAGCACGAGCATCATCTGCGACTGGTCCTCGGCGATATCGCCCGCCGGGGCATTTCCAAGATCGTCTTCGGCGGCGATATCGGCACCACGTGTTCGGTCGGCGGCTTTTTCGGGCATCTGCGCGCCCATGCCTTCGATGTGTCGCTCATCCTCGGCAATCACGATACCTACGGCGATGTCGCGCCGTACCAAGACATGGGCGGCGGCACCGTGGCTGGGAAACTGTGCTACTCGCAGCAAGATCCGCATGTGAAACGGATTTTCCTCGATACGTCCGACAACGTCGTCGGCGACGGCCAGCGCCGGTGGCTCGCCCGCGAACTCGAAGGTGTGAGGCAGGCCGCGATCTTCCTGCATCATCCGATCCTGCCGCTCGACACGCCGATAGATCGAAACGGGGCAGCCCTGCGCGATCGCGACGAGGTCAGATCGCTTCTGATCGGCATGGATTGCCGGATATCCCTGTTCTGCGGTCACTACCACATGATCCACGAAGCCCGGGAGGCAAACATCAGGCAATATGTCTCGCCAGCGGTCTCCTATCAGATCGTCAAGCAATCCGAACGTCTCAAGGTAGATACGGGGACATTCGGCTATCGTATCCTGGAGATGGACGAAGAAGAGATCAAAACGCAGGTCGTCTTGTTTTCAAGGACCTAGCCCCCGCGGACGATTTGCCGCGCCACTTCGCGGCAACAGGGGAAAAAGCATTTTCACTTCAGAGCGATGGCGCTATATCGTCTCGGAGCGCTGCGGAATCGCCAGCCGGTTTGAAGGATATCACAATGAGCGTGCTTCTCTCTCCAGAACTCACGGTTTGTGGCATTGAGGAGTTGCCCGATCAACGCGCGCGAAACGTTACCCATGTGCTTTCCCTCCTTGATCCGGAATATCCCGAGCTCGATGTCTTCTACTCCTATGCCGAGCATCATCGCACGACGCTTCGTTTTCACGATATCATCGCGACGGCTCCGGGGCGGGTCATGCCCCGGCCGGAACATGTTGAAGCCATCCTGAAATTCGGCTCCGAGTTTCAGGCACGACAATATCCCGGGGCTTCGAGTCATCTGCTGGTGCATTGCCACATGGGCGTATCGCGCTCGACCGCCGCCATGCTGTCTTTGATGGCGCAGGCAAACCCTGATGAACCCGGTGAGAGCCTGTTTACTCGTCTGGTCGCCATCCGTCCGCAGGCCTGGCCGAACTCCCAGATGATCGGATTTGCCGACGAACAGCTCGGCCGAAAGGGCGATCTGACGGCCGCGCTTGCCCGCCATTACGGTCGCCAGATCAAGAGCCGGCCCGATTTCGTCGACTGGATGAAGCATCTCGGGCGTCAGGCAGAACTCAATATGGCGACCCCCGCGTAAGGATCGCCTCTCCTGCCTGAAGACCGACAGCCGGCCTTGATCGCCTCGTTATGCATCTTCTTTCGCCGTGACACAGCGTCGGACAATCGCGTACCCAAGATGCTAAAGCAATATATTAATTACGTTATTAGCTTTAAATTTTTGAGTTGATGCGAATCTTCTACTATGCTCTTAGTTGAGTGGGCGGGCGATCCATCGGCTGGAAACGGCTGATGAAGTTGGGGGGAGAGCGATGCGCCATGTCAGGAATTCAAGTCCGAAATCTGCCTTCATTTCTCTGAAGGCGGCGCTTGTATTGGGAACAAGCCTTGTCGCACCCGAGATAGCTCAGGCGGCATGCAACAGCTTCACACCGGCGAGTGGTCAGACGGCAACCTGCGACGCGACGTCTCCCAATCCTGTCACCGCGGGTGTCTACGGGGCAGCAGGAAGTTCCGGTGTCACCATCGATATTCTGGGGGGCGCGATCGTCAGTATCGTCCGCGCGCCGACCGCCAATGCCGGCGCTCGCGTCGTCGATTTCAGCACCATCGTCAATTCCGGCGCCATCTCCCTTACCGGTTCCGGCAGCAGCGGTCTCAATCGCGGCGCTGGGCTCGTCGGCACCGGCAACAACAACAGCCTCACCAATAACGGCTCGATCAGTACGACAGGCCAGTACAATGACGGCATGGCCGCCGACGGCAGCGGCAATACCTTGACCAACAACGGCTCGATCACGACCACAGGACCGAATGCCTATGGCATGACGGCAAGCTGGGGCCAGAGCGGCGGCGGCTCGCCGAACAACACCATCATCAACAACGGCACGGTTTCGACCAGCGGCAGCAATGCGCGTGCGGTATCGATCCTCGGCGCAAACGGCAGCGTCACCAACACGGGCACCTTGACGACAAGCGGAAATAGTTCGCCGACCGTCTACATCCAGGGCAGCAACGGCACTTTGATCAACAGCGGCACGATCCATGCGAGCGGCGGCGCAGCCTCGGGTGGCCTGCCATCGGACGGCGTCTTCTCCAACACGCTCGGCTCGACCTTCAATGCAACGATCGTCAATCTTTCCGGCGGCCAGATCATCAGCGACCGAGGCCCCGCCATCCGCACGCTCAACGGCCCGACGAGCATCACCAATGCCGGGCTGCTGGACGGAGGCAACGGTTTCGCCATCAGCGGCGGCAACGGCAATATCTCCCTCACCCTGCAAACCGGTTCGAAAATGGTCGGGACGGCCAACGGCGGCGGCGGCAACAACACGGTGACGCTTCAGGGCGATGGCCTGATCGACAATGCATTCACCAATTTCCAGACGCTCTACATGACCGGGACGGATTGGACCTGGGCCGGCACCGGCGACTTTCACGACAGCTTCATAGAGAACGGCACGTTTCAGCTTCAGAGCGACCTAACCGGCAACGTGACGGTGTCCTCCGGCGCCAGCCTCTTGGCCGGCGGCGGCTTCAATCCCTCGATCGCCCCTTATCCGGGCGGCGCGGCCGTAACACTCACCAATTCAGGCGTGATCAATCTGACCAATGGTGGCTCCCAAACCACGAATAGCCTCACCGTTGTCGGCAATTATGTCGGTTCGGGTGGCTCCCTGCTTCTCGATACCGTGCTCGGTGGCGATGGCGCGGCCTCCGACAAGTTAGTGATCGATGGCGGGACGGCATCGGGCTCGACAGCCATTACCGTCAACAATTTTGGCGGCGGCGGCGCAGCCACCATGCTCGACGGCATCAATGTCGTCGAAGCGACCAACGGCGCCACCGCCAGCAGCAACGCCTTTTATCTGAATGGCCGGGCGGCCGCAGGCGCCTATGAATATTATCTTTTCAAGGGTGGCGTCAGCGCCGGGACGAGCAACAACTGGTATCTGCGCTCGGCCTTTGTCGCACCTGTCCCGACACCGGACAACCCGAATCCGGAAGGCCCCATTCTGATCCCGGCGACGAATGGAACCTCTGGAATTCAGCCGCCGCTGGTGACCCCGGGTGATCCGGCGCCGGCACCGCCCAATTCGGGCGCGACGCCGATCTCTCCCGAAATCATGAACATCGGCGGCGTCGACGTGGAAGTCATCCGGTTGATCCGGCCGGAAGTCGCGACCTATACGGCCATCCCGCCGGCGGCACAGGTCGCAACGCTTGCCACGCTCGGAACCTTTCATGAGCGCCGCGGCGAGCAAAGCGTGGTGACGTCAGGCAATATTGCTTCTGCCGTCTGGGGAAGAGGTTTTGGGGAACATGTCGATCAGGGCTGGTCCGGCTCGGTATCGCCGTCGATCGACGGTTCGCTCTGGGGCCTGCAGACCGGTGTCGACATCCTCCGCCACGAGACCGACAGCGGGCATCGCGACATTGCGGGCCTGTTCTTCGGCTATGCCGATCTCAGAGCCGATGTCACAGGCCAGGCGGTCGGCTGGAACAATGTTAAGACCGGCAGGATCAACCTCGATGCTACCAGCGTTGGCGCCTATTGGACCCATATCGGCCCCACGGGCTGGTATCTCGATGGTGTGCTGATGGGGACCTGGTATGGCGGCAGTGCCAACTCGATCGGCGGTACGGGGATCGATATCGACGGCAGCGGCTTCACCGCTTCACTCGAAGGCGGCTACCCGATCGCGCTCGGCGGCAACTGGTCGCTCGAACCGCAGGCGCAGCTGATCTGGCAGGATATGTCGCTCGACGACAAGCGCGATGCCTATTCAGCCGTTGCCTTCGGTTCGGATACCAGCTGGACCGGACGGGTCGGCGCTCGCCTGCAAGGCAATTTCCAAACCTCGGCCGGTCTGCTTCAACCCTATCTGAAGACCGACATCTGGCACGATTTCGACAGCACGGACACCGTCCGCTTCGATTCCGATGCGATGAATACTGCGATGAAGGGCACCTCGATGGAGGTCGGCGGCGGCGTGGTCTATGCCGTCAACACAACCTTCAGCGTCTTTGCGACGGTGGACTATCGGTTCGATGTCAGCGGCGAACATCAGCGTACGTTCCAGGGCAATGTCGGACTGCGAGTAAAGTGGTAAGTACGACCGCCGTCGGCTGAGTTTATCCGGCCACCCCGCAATACCGGACGAATGTGATCGCTCCGGCACGCGAGAAGCCCCGCAAACCCGCCATCAATGCGTCAGCTGGCCGGCCGACGACCTTCTCGAGCCCATTGCGCCAATCGATGCGAGCAAGCCCATCTTGCTGCCGACCCCATCAATGCATAGGGGCCGGCTCTGCTTCTGTTTCCGGTGCATCCTTCTTGTGATGGTCGGCTGCGAGCAGCATATAGACCGCCGGCACGACGAAGAGCGTGAACAGCGTTCCTATTGCAAGACCGGCAGCGATCACCAGGCCCATGTTGAAGCGGGCGACAGCCCCTGCTCCGGTCGCCAGGATCAGCGGCACGACGCCGAGAACCATGGCGCCCGTCGTCATCAGGATCGGCCGCAAGCGGATAGCGCAAGCGCCTTCGATCGCTTCGCGCTTGGTCTTTCCTTCCGCCTGCAGCGTGTTTGCCACCTCAACGATCAGAATGCCGTGTTTGCTGATCAGCCCCATCAGCGTCACCAACCCGACCTGCGTATAGATGTTCATCGACGCGCCGCCGATGCCGAGACTGATGAAGGCAAGAGCGCCCGCGATCGACATCGGTACCGATACGAGGATGATGAACGGGTCGCGGAAGCTGTTGAACTGCGCCGAAAGCGCCAGGAATACGATGATCAGGGCGAGCGCGAAAGTGGTCGCCATGCCGCTCGATTCCTGTACATATTGACGCGACTGCCCGCCATAGTCGACCGAGTAGCCCTGCGGCAACGTCCGTGCCGCGATCGACTTCAACGTATTCAGCGCATCGCCGACGGCAACACCAGGCGCCGGTACGCCGGAGATCGTGGCCGAATTCAATTGCTGGAAATGCGCGACCGAGCGCGGCGTGGCCTGGAGTTTCGCCGTCGCGATCGCCGAAAGCGGGATCTTGTTGCCGTTCACGTTCGCGATCGGATAGTTCATGATCTGATCGATGGTCTGGCGCGACCGTTGCTCCACCTGCGGGATGACCTGATACGATCGGTTGTCGATACTGAAATAGTTGACATAGCCTCCGCCCAGCATGGAAGCGAGCGCCGAGCCGACATTGTTCATGGAGAGGCCGAGGGCCGAGGCCTTGCTGCGATCGATCTGGATCGAATATTGCGGATTGTCGACGTAGAGATCCTTCGTCAGGAAGATGAACTCGCCGGATTTCTGCGCTTCCTGCAGGAAGGCGGTGGACACCTCGTTGAGTTGCTCGAAGCCGCTGGTGCTGCCGATGGCGAACTGCACCGGCAGACCGCTGGCGCCAGGCAGCGGCGGTATCTGGAAGACCACGGACTGTCCGCCGGCGATCTTCGCCAGATCGGCCTGCACCAGGGGCTGCAGCTGGTCCGCCGTTCTCGTGCGCTGGTCCCAGGGCTTCAGCACCATGCCCTCGAAGGATGTGCCAGGCACCTCGACCTGCAGGGTCTTGTCGGTTTCGGGGAAACCGCGGAAGATCTTGGTGACCTGGTTGGAATTCAGCAGCTTTTGCTGAAGCGTTGCATTGGGAGGGTTCGTCACCTGCGCGGCCAGGAAGCCCTGGTCCTCGTTGGGAGCGAGCTCGGTTTTGGCGCTGGTATAGAGGAAATAGATGCTGCCAAGCACGATGACGGCAAAGACCAG
Source organism: Rhizobium sp. AB2/73 (assembly GCF_020871915.1). Lineage (NCBI taxonomy): Bacteria > Pseudomonadati > Pseudomonadota > Alphaproteobacteria > Hyphomicrobiales > Rhizobiaceae > Rhizobium > Rhizobium sp. AB2/73. The sequence goes on from NZ_CP067073.1 coordinate 749,358, forward strand.
CGCCACCGGCACGGTGTTCAGGCTACCGTGCAGCATGCGCACATAGGGCCGATGGATTTCCGAAAAGCGACGGTCGATGAAGTCGGAGATACGTTCTTCCCAGCCACTGCGGTCGGTCAAATGCGGCTTCAGGATGCGCGAGCACATCATTGGCGTCAGCGTCAGCGCAATGATCATGGACACGGTAACGGCGCCGACAAGCGTGAAGGCGAACTCCGTGAACAGCGCGCCCGTCAGGCCGCCCTGGAAACCGATCGGAACGTAGACGGCGATCAGCACCACCGTCATGGCCAGGATCGGCCCCACCAGCTCATGCGCCGCGTCCAGCGCCGCCCTCATGGGCGTCGATCCCTCTTCGATATGACGGTTGACGTTCTCCACCACGATGATGGCATCGTCGACGACGAGGCCGATCGCCAGAACCAGGGCAAGCAGCGTCAGAAGATTGATCGAGAAGCCGAAGATCAACATCATCGCGAAAGTGCCGACCAGCGACAGAGGTATGGCGACGACGGGGATGGCGACCGATCGCGGCGAACCGAGAAAGGCGAAAACCACGAAAATGACGATCGCGAGAGCTTCGACCAGGCTCTTCACGACTTCGTCGATGGAGGTGGTAACGAAAGTGCTGGAATCGTAGACGATGTAACCTTCGAGCCCCTGCGGCAATTGCTGCTGAATACCTGGAAACACCGCACGCACGCCGGCGATCACGTCGAGCAGGTTGGCGGTCGGGGCGATCTGGATACCCATGAACACGCCGTCCTGCCCATCGAAGCCGATCTGGACGTCGGGATTCTGAGATCCGAGGGCGACGGTCGCGACATCCTTCAGCCGCACGATCGTACCGCCGATCTGCTTGACCACCATTTCCTTGAATTCATCCGCCGAATGCAGGTCGGTCTGCGCCGTCAGCACCGTCTGAGTCATCTGGCCGCGGGTGGTGCCGATGCCGGAGATGTAGTTGTTGGCGCTGAGGGCGGTCCAGACATCGCCGGCCGACAGGCCATAGGCGGCAAGCTTGTCCGGCTGCAGCCAGGCTCTCAAGGCGAATGTTCGCGCACCGAGGATTTCGGCTGTCTGAACGCCATTGACCGCTTGCAATTTGGGCTGAACGACGCGCGTCAGATAGTCGGTGATCTGGTTGCTGGCCAGAACGTCGCTTCGGAAACCGATATACATGGCATCGATCGACTGGCCGATGGAGACCGTCATGATCGGCTGCTGCGTGCCCGTGGGCAGCTGATTGAGAACGGATGATACCTTGGCGTTGATTTCGGTCATCGCCGCATCGGCGCTGTAGTTGAGCCGAAGATTGACGGTGATCGTCGACGTGCCACTGGTGCTCGTCGAGGTCATGTAATCGATGCCGTTGGCCTGTGCGATGGCGTTTTCGAGCGGTGTCGTGATGAAGCCGGCGATGACGTCGGGCGCCGCACCGGGATAGGTGGTCGTCACGGTGACAACGGCATTCTGCGTCTGCGGATATTGCCGTACGGTGAGCGAGCGGAACGACTGGTAGCCGATGACGATAATCAACGCGCTGACCACCAGAGCAAGAACGGGGCGCTTGATGAAGATATCGGTGATATTCATCGCCACACCTCAGTTGGGATTTGCCGGGTTCGCGTTGGGGTCGTTCGACGGCTGCACCTCGTTGTTAATGATGACAGGCGAGCCGTTATTGAGTTTCAGCTGGCCCGACGTGACCACCACTTCGCCCGCGTTCAACCCCTTGGTTACCGAGATCTGGTCGCCCCGGGCCTGCCCCGTGCTGACGAACTTCTGATTGGCGACAAGCTGCGGCTTTCCATCCGCGCCATTGCCCTTGTCGGTCACCACATAGACGACATTGCCGTAAGGGTTGATGGTGACGGCTGTCTGCGGCAGGGAGATATATTCCTTCGGCTCCCCGACCACCACCGTTATGTTGCCGAACATGCCGGGCAGCAGCTTGCGGTCCGGATTGGGGAAGGTTGCCCGGATGGTGATGTTGCGGCTCTGGGTATCGACGAGCGGGCTGATCGCGGTGATCTTGCCGTCAAAGGTCTGGTTGCCGTAGGCATCCACCGTCGCCGTCACCGCTTGGCCGACCTTCAGCTGCGACAGGGCCTGTTGCGGCATCGAAAAATCGAACTGGATCGGATCGAGCGACTGCAAGGTGACGACCGCGGTTCCTGCAGGCAGATACTGGCCGAGGCTGACCAGCCTGATGCCAAGGTGGCCATCGAAGGGAGCGCGGATCGAATATTGATCGATCAGCGCCTGCTGCGACGCGACCTGCGCCTGCGCCGCCTTCCAGTTCGCCAGATCGCTGTCGACCTGGCTTTGCGCGATGGTGTTCGCCTTGATCAGCTTGGAATCGCGCTCATAGGCGATCTGCGCATTCGCCATCGACGCCTTGTATTGTTCCAGCGTCGCGATCTGTTGATCGGCAAGCAGCTGCACGATGAGATCGCCCTTCTTGACGTCCTGACCATCCTCGAAGCCGATCTTCTGGACAATGCCCTGGACCTGCGCCGAAAGGTTGGCGCCTTCGACGGCATTGAAGCTGCCGATCGACTGTAGTGTCGTCTGCCACGGGCTCATCGCCGCGGTGATTGTCGAGACTGTCTGCGGTGGCGACTTGAGATTAGCCAGATAGGCCGCGATCATGCGGTTCTTGAATGCCTGGAAGCCGAAGATCCCGCCAAGGATCAGGCCTATGATGATCAGCATGATGATCATGCGTTTTATCATGAATGTCAGCTCTACTCTTCGGGAACAGGTCGGGAGGGATTCTGATGGCGTCGGCGTGACGGGATTTCACGGCAATCCTCCCGGAAACCCGCCGGCACCGAAACAGTCGCAAGCACATGCCTGCCCGCGGCCAATCTTTGTATGGAAAGCGACTTTTGTGGGGACTGGCAGGTTCGATCAGCCAAATTCCTTGGCCAAGGCGTTCATCACGCGGTCGTGCACGTCGCCCGCTGAAGACGGCGCTGACCTTGCAATGATTCCAGCTGGCGGCGTTCCGTGCGGCCATCCTCTGTAAACCTCACCAGTCAACCGCCATTGGCCTGCCTCTGCATTCGATCAAGGATAAGTTGTTATTATCCGATCCACAACAGCCGATTTCATATGCCTGAGTGCATATTTAATGGAGTCTTGAATAAAAGCAATCATGGCCCCCGCGCACGCAAGCCATCCCGGATCACGACGGCATTGGCGACCTTGGGATGGGATGCGTGCTGCGCAAGCCGTTTCAGTCCTCAGCCACGCCGGGCCGCGTCGATCGCTGCCACATCGATCTTCTTCATGGTCATCATCGCATCGAAAGCGCGCTTCGCCTGATCGCCGCCCTCGCGAAGCGCCTCCATCAGAATACGCGGCGTGATCTGCCAGGAGATGCCCCATTTGTCCTTGCACCAGCCGCATTCGCTTTCCTGGCCGCCATTGCCGACAATGGCGTTCCAATAGCGATCCGTCTCTTCCTGGTCTTCGGTGTAGATCTGAAACGAAAAGGCTTCATTGTGCTTGAACACCGGGCCGCCATTCAGGCCGACGCAGGAGACACCGGCGACCGTAAATTCCACGACCAGCACATCGCCCTGCTTGCCCTCCGGATAGTTTCCCGGCGCGCGGATGACGGCGCCCATGGCGCTATCTGGAAAAGTTTCGACATAAAACTTGGCGGCGGCCTCCGCGTCCTTGTCATACCACAAGCAAATCGTATTCTTTGCCATTATTCCGGTCCTCCTGCTCTCCATTTCCCAATTATTGAAATAGGCACGCAATCGCATTTCTCCACCCTCTTCAACGCCATTTCGGCTGGGCAATGAGTAGTATTCTGTCGTTGCCTATACATCCGACGGGCAGTTTGAATGGGTCGGACATATCGACCCGCCGTTCGCTCGCTTCGTGAAACATTCGCATATGGAAGTCGAAATCATATGAGGAACACCGGATCGCAGATCGAAACGCCGCGGCTGCTGCTCCGCCCTTCGCTCCTGTCCGACACCGCCGCCCTGTTCGAATTTCTCGGCGACCGGGAAGCCATGAGGCACACTCATGTCGACGCGACACCTGCCGCCTGCCGTCGCAGGATCGCCGTTCATGAATGGCGGCGTCGACGCGACGGATATGCACCTTGGACGGTGATCAGAAAGGATGATGCAAAAATCATCGGCTGGGGCGGCCTATACGACGATCCGTTTGAACCAGGCTGGGGTTGCGAAATCGGATATTTTTTCCGCCGGGATGCCTGGGGATGCGGATATGCATCGGAATTGGTCACGGCGGCGTTGCAGCTGGCGGACCGGGAACTGCGGATTCGAGAGGTCCGCGCCTTTGCCCATCCTGAAAATGCAGCCTCAAGGAAAATCCTGGAGATGGCAGGCTTCAGAATGGTTCGCTTTGTTCCAGAGATGAACCGCCTTCTCCTTTCCAGATCCGGATGCGAGGATGCCACGGCCAACCGGAGCCGATGAAAAATACGTCTTTCGGGAATGCATGGCGGGCCAAGTTTACAAATGCTCGCGGCTCTAAAAATAATATGACTTTTTGCCTCTTGTTTGTGACCGGGCGGCGAGGCTATATCGCGCGGGCGCTTTCGTCCGATCGCGCTGACAATAGCTACCGGGATATATTCGTGACCATATTGAAATCAGTTTTGACCATTTCAGCTCTTTGCGCGGCGCTCGCCTTTGGCGCAACGGCAGCTTCCGCCACCTCCACCAGCTATCCGCTGACCATCGACAATTGCGGCACCAAGGTCACGTTCCAGAAAGCTCCGGAGCGCGCGATCGGGCTTGGACAGAACAGTGCCGAAATTCTTCTTTTGCTCGGCCTCGAAAACAAAATGGTCGGTACCGCCTTCTGGCCCAACAAGGTTCTGCCGCAGCTTGCGGAAGCCAATTCCAAGGTCAAGCTGCTGACGGTCGAGTTCCCGACCTTTGAATCGATCCTCTCGGAAAATCCTGATTTCGTCACCGCCGCGTTGCCGACCCTGATGGGACCGAGCAGCAAGGTGGCAAAGCGCGAGGACTTCGAAAAGCTCAATATTCCCACCTATGTTTCCCCCAGCATCTGCCCGGCCCAGGGCGCCTCTCAGGATAAATACGGCAATGCCGCCCGTAGCCAGCTCTGGAACATGAGCACGCTCTACCAGGAAATCGACGAACTCTCGCGGATTTTCGATGTCCGCGACAAGGGCCAGGCGCTGATCGCGGATTTCAAAAAGCGGGAAGAGGCACTGCGCGCGAATGCGCCGAAGGATGGCAAGAAGCTCTCCTATGTCTTCTGGTTCTCCAGCCCGTCGCCATCCGCGGACGCCTATGTCGGCGGCAAAAACAGCCCCTCGGGTTATATCGCCGACCTCCTCGGCGGCCGCAATGCCATTACCACCGAAGCTGAGTGGCCGACGCTTGGCTGGGAGAGCATCATAGCCGCCAATCCGGACGTCATCGTCGTCGCCAGCCTCGACCGCAATCGCTGGGAGCTCGACAAGCCGGAAGCCAAGATCAAGTTTCTGACCACCGATCCCGCCGTCAGCCAGCTAGCCGCGGTCAAGGATAAGGCGATCGTCGTCATGGACGGCCAGGCCATGAACCCGACCATCCGGACGATCTATGGCGCCGAGCAGGTCGCCCAGCAGCTGAAGGCGCTTGGTCTTCTGAAGTGACCGACGCGTATCGAACCCTGAGGCAGCTCGCCATCATCGGCCTGCTGCTTTTTGCCTCTCTCGCGGCGATCAGTCTGACGATCGGCGTCAGCGTCGGTATCGGTGATCTACCGATACCGCTTTCGACGACCTTCCATGCCATCACCAACAGGCTGGGATGGACGGGGATCGAACTTAACCGCATCCACGAAACGGTGATCTGGGACTATCGCCTCAGCCGGGCGCTCGTGGCCGCTTTCGGTGGAGCGGGCCTGGCGCTCTCGGGCGCGATCATGCAGTCGCTCCTTCGGAACCCTCTCGCCGAACCCTATGTGCTCGGCGTCTCGGCGGGCGCTTCGACCGGCGCGGTCGCGATCGTCATACTCAATATCGGCGCGGGCGCGGTTTCCCTGTCGGCTGGGGCCTTCGCCGGCGCGTTCGCGGCGTTCTTCTTCGTCGCTCTGCTTTCGAACGGCACGCGAGGCGGCGCCGACCGCACGGTCCTTGCCGGCGTCGCAGCCTCCCAGCTGTTCAATGCTGCGACATCCTATATCGTGACGACATCGGGAAACGCACAGCAGGCGCGGGATGTGATGTTCTGGCTGCTCGGCAGTTTCGGTGGTGTCCGCTGGCCGGAATTCATGCTGGTCGCGACCATTGTCGGTTTCGGGCTCGCGGCTTGCCTGCTCTATGCGCGCGTGCTGGATGCGTTCGCCTTTGGCGACGAGGCCGCGTCGTCTCTCGGCGTCAATGTCGGGCGGGCGCGGATCGGGCTCTTCGCGCTGACCGCGATGATGACGGCAACGATCGTCAGCATGGTCGGATCGATCGGCTTTGTCGGTCTCGTCGTGCCGCATGCGGCCCGGTTCTTCGTCGGCCCGCTCCATATCCGGCTGCTGCCGGCCTGCGCCATTGTCGGAGCGATCTTCATGGTGCTGGCGGACATCGCCTCGCGCGCCCTCATCCCTCAGCAGGTTCTGCCGATCGGAGTGGTCACGGCGCTCGTGGGCGTTCCCTTCTTCTCCATCATTCTCTACCGGTTCCAGCGCGCATCATGAGCATCAAGGCCGACAACATCATCTGGAAAATCGGTACAAAGACCGTACTCGACGGGGTCTCCTTCGAGGCGCCCGTGGGCAAGATGCTCGGCCTACTTGGACCGAACGGCTCCGGCAAGACCTCGCTCCTGCGTCTGCTTGCCGGCTTGAAACGGCCGAATTCCGGTCGCATCACACTCGAACAGAAGGATCTGCGGCGGATGTCCCGCCGTTCGATCGCAAGGCGTGTCGCCTTCGTCGAGCAGCACGGCACCACCAACGCCAATCTCAAGGTCATCGATGTCGTGAGGCTCGGCCGGTTTCCCCATCGCTCGATGTTTTCCGGCTGGACGTCGGCGGATGACGAGGCGGTTGAAGATGCTCTCGCACGCGCCGGCATGAGAGAGAAACGCGACGACCGATGGCAGAGCCTGTCGGGTGGCGAAAAGCAGCGCGCCCACATCGCGCGCGCCTTGGCACAGGCGCCAAAGGAACTGATCCTCGACGAGCCGACCAACCACCTCGATATCCAGCATCAGATCAGCCTGATGCGGCTGGTCGCCGGCCTGCCGGTCACCAGCATCATCGCTCTTCACGATCTCAATCATGCCGCCATGTTCTGCGATGAATTGATTGTCATGCAGCAAGGCAGGATAGTCGCCTCCGGCACCCCGGAAGCCGTGCTGACCGAAGATTTGCTGAGAAACGTCTTTGCTGTCGAGGCAAGGGTCGAAGCCTCTCCTCACCATTCCCGGCCGCATATTCACTATCTGCGATGAGGTAATCCGGAACCGCCCCTGATTGCCCTTGCCTCACCATGGAACCGAGCGCATCTTTCGCGATAATCTCGACAGGTTCGAGGGTTTCGAAGGGCATCGGCAAAAGATCGCAAGGCGCCGGTCCTGGACATGCGGCGGAGGGGGAACACATGACAGACAGGCTCAAGGGCAAGATCGCCATCATTTCGGGCGGCGCGACCGGCATGGGCGGCGCGGCCTCGCGGCTGTTCGCGGCCGAAGGCGCGAAGGTCGCGATCATCGACAGAAATGGCGATGCGGCGGCGCGGACAGTGCATGAAATCCGCGATGCCGGCGGCATCGCCGACGATTGGGTCGCCGATGTTTCGGACGAAGCGGCCGTCAATGCCGCGGTCAAGGACATCGAGGGCCGCTTTGGCGCCGTGACCGTGCTCTTCAACCATGCCGGCACCATCGTCATCAAGCCGTTCCTCGAAACGACGCTCGAGGAATGGGAGTGGCTGCATGGCGTCAACGTCCGCTCGATGTTCCTCATGACCAAGGCGGTGCTGCCGGGCATGATCGCCGCCGGCGGCGGCTCCATCGTCTGCACCTCGTCGATCTCCGCCGTCGCGGCGACCCCGATGGAGGTGCTCTATGACTCGACGAAGGGAGCGGTGCATATGTTCGCCCGCGCCATCGCCGTCGAGTTCCGCGATCGCAATATCCGCTGCAACGCCGTCTGTCCCGGTTTCATCCGCACGCCGCACGGGCTGCGCGAGGTCGCCGAACTGCGGGCGCTTGGCGTCGATGTCTCGGATGCGGCCATCGCCGCGCAGCAAGGGCGGATCGGCGAGCCCGAGGATGTGGCGCGCGCCGCTCTCTATCTGGCCTCTGACGAGTCCAACTTCGTCAACGGCATCCACCTCTTCGTCGACAACGGCTTTACCGCCATCTGATGGAACGGCATCCGCATGCGACCGTTCGCGCAAATCGATATTTTTCAATAGGATATGACTGTCAATTTCATGACACCGATGGTAAGGGAGCTTTACGAATGACTTCACTGCCCCGGGTGTCCTTTGAGTACAGCTTGGCAACAGACCGGAATTGACGCGCCGCCGCTGACGGAGAGTGCGCGGGCGGTGCTGCGAACCATCGCGAGCAGCGGCCCCGCGACCAGACCGCAATTGAGCGCGGCGCTGATGTTTTCGAAACCCACCATGTCGGCGGCCGTCAGCGAACTTGAACGGCACGACCTGCTCGCGCCGGCCGGCATCAATCGCGGCTCCGTCGGACGAACCTCCGTCACCTACGGCCTAGGGCCAAGGGCGGGCTTCGTCGTCGGCGTCGATTGCGGCACGACCCATATCAACGCCATTGCCCGCGGCCTCGACGGGACAACACTCGCAACCATCGAAATGCACCTTGTCGACAAATCCGCCGATGAACGGTTTCTTCTGATAGAAGATGTCGTCGCACGATTGCTTTCCCAGTTCGAGGCGCGATCGACGCCGTTGCGCGCAATCGCGATCGCCCTGCCGAATATCATTTCCGCATCGCTGGAGAGAATGTCCGGCCGCGAGACCTTGATACCCGTTCTGGAACATTTGCAGGCCATCTACGCTGCGCCCGTATTGCTTGAAAACAACGTCAACTGCGCTGCCCTTGCCGAATATCACGAAGGATCGGCAAAACAGTATTCCTTCGCGATCTACATGCAGATCGGCGTGAAGACCGGCATGGGCATCGTGCTGGACGGCCGTCTTTTCCGGGGCTTCAAAGGTGGCGCCGGCGAAATCGGCCACCTGCCCTTTCCTTGGTCGCAACATGAGCGGCCGAAATGGCAGCAAGTGGAAACCTATATGGGATCCGCGGCCCTTCTCGAGCGCGCGGCGCTAGATTGGCCCGAAAATGAAGGTGCGCCGCCGAAAAGCACCAGCGAGCTTTTTGCCCGCGTGGAACAATCCCGCACGGCGCGCGCCATTGTCGAGCAGCACGCCCGTGATGTCGGAAACCTGGCCGCCGCCTGCGTCAGCGTGCTCGATCCGCAACTGATCGTGCTTGGCGGCGGCGTCGGGCAGAACCCGCAATTGCTGCCGGGCGTGAGGGATGTGGTGAAGGAATTGTGCTGGCCGGTTGAAGTGGTCAATGGCCAGCTATCGACCCAGGCGACCGTTCTTGGCGCCGTGCGCCTCGCCATCGACTTCGCCATGGCGAGACTTTTGGGAGAGGAAGGCAAGGCCGCCTTCCTTTATCCGAATGCGCTGACCGTGGGTCGGATCAGCAGCTGAGAGGCTCAGATGTCGCGTTTGGTATCGGTCTGACGGTAGCGGAATTCGCAGATCGGCAGGCCGGCGTCCTCCGAGAGCGTCGCGATCAGCAACTGCGCCGGAATTGCCTGCAGAATGGCATCGCCAATGCCTTCGGAGAAGGCCGGCACATGGATGACGACGAGATTGTCGGCATCCGCGATATCGGTCCGCGCGGTGACCAGGACGGAGGGAATGCCGAAGCCGGCGAGATCGCGCGCCAGCTTCACCTCGCGACCGTTGCCGAACAACAGCACGCCACTATCCCTGTCGTTCGGCTCCATCGGCCCATGAAGAAAGTTCAGCGTATCCCAATCCTGGGCGGCGACGCGCGCGGCCTCGCGGATCAGGAGCGCGGCATAGCCGGCCGTGCCGAGTGCCGTGCCCGCGCCAACGCAATCGATTGACGTCTTGCCGGCCAGCAACTTAGCTCCCTTGTCGGCCTGGGCGCGCGTTTCGGTCAATACGGCCTCGGCGCGACCTGAAAGCTCTTGCCAATTCGCGCCGGAAGGGCGGCCGGCCTTGTCGATGAGCAAGGCCGCGCTCAGAAGCGATCCGAGATAACTTGTCGTATTCGGGCCGCTGTCCGCGCCGCTCTCGGTTGCGATCATATGCTTCACGACCCGCGAAATCGGCGTGCCGTCTGCCTTGGCGATACCGTAGGAATGGGCTCTGGGACGAAGCTCCATCGCGCGCGCCGGCTCCTCGCTGCGGCCGGAGGCGGAAAAGGCGATATAGGCCTCGCCGGCATCGACGGATGGGTCATGGAGATCGGTACCCGGCAGGGCGAAGGCGCGCAGGCCCTGCGCGCGCATCTGCGCCGCGGCGACGACGGCCGCATAGAGGCTGGCGCCGATCCCGACGAGGACCGTCGGTCCACGCCTTACCGGCTCCAGATCGAGCGTTTCGAGCCGTTTGGAGACGGCATTGAAGCAGGTGTTGAGGGCAGCGGGCTGCAATGCGATCGCTTCGCGGTAAGGCACTCTGTCTGTCATGATCATTCCCATTTCGTTGCAAGGAATGGCGGCCGCGTAAGTAGCGGCCGCCTGAGGATTGACCGATCTCAATCCAGCTTCATGTAGTCGGCGAAGCGCGCCGCATCGTTGATGGTGACCTTGTCGAGTTTGTTCTCGCCAAGGCCCCATTTCTCGAAGATCTTGGCATAGGAGCCGTCGTCGATCATCGACTGCATGGTGGCCGCCAGCGCATCGCGCAGCTTCGGATCATCCTTGCCGACGAGCATTGCCTGGTAGCCCACCGCATATTGGGCACCGGTCACGAGCTCCAGTTTCTTGTTACCCGCCGGTTGATGCTGGAGGCTGTAGGCCGCGACGCCCGTCGTATCCATGGAAAGATCGACGCGACCGCTCTGCAGCGCGATCTTGATCTGGTCGTTCGAGGGAAACTGCATGACGTTGAGCGGCTTATCGGCCGGGCAAAGCGACTTCTGCTTGTCCAGGAGCTGAAGCGGGATCGAGCCTTGGACCGCGCCGGCATTGAGCCCACAGGCGTCCTTCAGCTTGTGCACGCCCTTCGGATTGCCCTCCAGCACGATGATGCTGGTACCCTCGAGCATGTAGTTGACGACATCGACGATCTTCTCGCGCTCGGCAAAATCGCCGAAGGCGGACATGCCCATATCGAAACGGCCGGCCTGGATGCCGGGAATGATGCTGGCGAACTGCGCCGGCACGTCGGTGAACCTAACGCCGAGACGCGCGCCCATCTCGTCGCGAAGATCGCGTTCGAGACCGATGATCGTCTTATTGTCCTCGCCGTAGAAATCGTAGGGCGGTGTCTGCGGTTCCGTCCCGACCTTGATCTCGCCCGAGGACTGGATCTTTTCGGGCAGCATGGCGTGCAGTTTCTGGTCGACGCCCGCGCCCCAGGCCGTGGAGCTCGCGAGCATGGTCGCCAAGGCGAAGGTGATTGTCAGCTTTGTCTTCCCTGTCATTGTCATTCCCCTTTTTTGCTCGTGCACGTGAAGGACGTGCGGCCTTGTCGCGGTGCCTGCCAGTCAGTGCATCCGTCTCAAAAACGCCTGGGTTCTTTCCTGCCGCGGATTGTCGAGCACGTCGCGCGCCGGCCCTTCCTCGACGACGACACCCTGATCCATGAATACGATACGGTCGGCGACGTCGCGGGCGAAGGAAAGCTCATGCGTCACCACGATCATCGTCATGCCGTCCGCCGCGAGCTTGCGCATCACGTTCAGCACCTCGCCGACGAGTTCGGGATCGAGCGCGGATGTCGGCTCGTCGAAAAGCATGAGCTTCGGGCTCATCGCCAATGCCCGGGCGATCGCCACGCGCTGCTGCTGGCCGCCGGAGAGCTGATAGGGATAGGCGCTTCCGCGGCCTTCGAGATCCACCATCTTCAGGAGCTCTCGCGCCCGGGTCAGAGCCTCCTCGCGCGACTTGCCGCGATTGAGCATCGGCGGCTGCGAAATGTTCGTCAGCACGTCCTGGTGAGCGAAAAGATTGAAGCGCTGAAACACCATGCCGATGTCGCGCCGCTGCACGGCCAGCTCCTTGCCGCTCATCTCGCGCAGGGCATCGCCGCGCTCGTGATAGCCGATCAACTGGCCGTCGACGAGAATGCGGCCCGCCGTCATTCGCTCCAAGTGGTTGATGCATCTGAGGAAGGTCGATTTCCCGCTTCCCGAGGGACCGAGCAGGCAGACGACCTCGCCCTTGTCGACGGAGAGATTGATGCCCTTCAGCACTTCGAGCGAACCGAAGGATTTGTGGACGTCGATCGCCTGGACGAGGACCCTTGCCGAGGACGATGTTGCAGGAGCACTCATCCGTTTCTCCCTTCCGCGCCCATGAGGCGCAGGGCGCCTTGCAGGAGGCCAGGCGCCTGGTTCGTGGATTTTCCAAGCCGGCTCTCGATGACGAGCTGGATGGCGGAGGCGATCGTGGTCATCACGAGGTACCAGATGCTGGCAACGATCAGCAGTTCGATGATCAGGAAGTTCCTGGCATAGATGTTCTGCGCGCGCGTCAGCAGGTCCTGGGCCGCGACGACGGAGACGAGTGAGGTCGTCTTCAGCATCGAGATCGTTTGGTTGCCGATCGGAGGGATGATGACGCGAAGCGCCTGGGGAAAGATGATGCGCAGCATCGATTGGGCGGGCGTATAACCGAGCGCCTTGGCGGCCTCATGCTGGCCGCTATCGACGGCGAGCAGTCCGCCGCGAATGATCTCCGCCATATAGGCCGCCTCATTGAGGCTGAGGGCAAGAAGCGCCGCGACGAAAGCCGTGACGATCGAGTTGGTGTCGATATGGATCGATCCGACATCGATACTCGGTATGAAGAGCTGGATGTTGAACCAGAAGATGATCTGAACCAGCAGCGGCGTGCCGCGGAAGAACCAGATATAGAGGCTCGCGAAACCGGACAACACCGGGTTCGACGCGAGCCGCATCGTGGCAAGGATGGCGCCGGCAACGATGCTGATGATCATCGACAAGACGGTGAACAGGATGGTCAGCTTGACCCCATCCAGGATCGTCTCGTCGAAGATATATTGCGGTATGGCCGACCAGGCGATGTGACGGCTGGTGGCGACCACGAACGCCAGCAATACGACGACAGCGATCAGCACGACCGCGATCAATCTCTGCCCCCAGTTTCGTGCGGGAATGATCTTCCGGGAGGTCATGCGGCTCTCCAATCGTCAGCGGTTTTCAGCTCGCCGTCGATATGCGGCGGCGGCAAGGTGGCCGGCAGGTCACCACGACTGAGCTTGCGGGCGAGCACCAATGCCCCCGCCACCGGCGGCTCGTCGAGAAGGGTCAGCGTCAGATCGGGCAAGCGGTCACTGAGGGCGGTCTTGAAGGCCGCCAGAAGCCGCGGCTGACGGGCAATGACGCCGCCGCCGGTAACGACATCGCCACGCGGCGCGCCACGTTCCAGCAATTGCGCGGTGAGCTCGGCAAGGGAGGCGCCCGCCTCCGTGATGACCTTGTTGGCATATCGCGAACCGGCATCCGCCGCCTCGAATACGAGCGGCGCGAAGCGGCCTATGCCGGCTGCCGATCCGATCTCGCCCAACGCCCGCCCGATCTCGATCGGCGACGATATCGCAAGGGCCTCGATGAGGCTCCGACCGAGGAGATCGAGCGGTTGGCCCTGGTCTAGCGCAAATCGGATGGTCCGGGCCGCTTCCCGCACAAGACCGCTCGCGCTTCCTTCGTCACCCAGATACCACCCCCACCCGCCGGATGCGATCATCCTGCGCGCGGCATCGCGCGAGACCGCAATTGAACCGGTGCCGCTGATGACGGAAATGCCAGTCGACTTGCCCGCCGCCGGCAGCAACAGCTCGGAGTCGTTGAGGACCAGCACGGCGCCGGGCAAGTGCCGGGCGAGCCTTGCTTGCAGCCCAAGCCGATCCTCGTCGCTGTCGCAGCCATGCGCGCCGACGACCGTGATCTTTGGGATGGCTCCGGTCGTCGCCACAAGCAGCGAAACGAGGGCCTGCGCATCCGCATCATGATCGACGCGAGCGCGCCATTCAGCCGTGTGGACGACTCTTTCGCCAACCGGTTCGCCATTCATCTCGGCGATGAGCTGCGTTTTGGTTCCGCCAATATCAATTCCAGCAATCATGCGTCCCGATCCATTTGTTAGGCAACTTACCTAATTATTTGAGACGCGCAAGCACTATTTCGCGGTTGGTCAGATCGGTGGATGATCCCGAGGTCGATTGACGCGTGGCCTCACCGACCACGGTGGGCCGCCGAATTCAGATGGGGGCACAACCGGTCAGCCCGGATCTCGTCGACGGGACGTGACAACCATGATTGGTCATGGGGTCAGATGGCGAGTGCGTATGACGCCTGCTCGGCCTGAAGATATGCGAGCATCCGTGCAATCCCCTCCTCCAGACCGACCGAGGGGGTCAGTCCGTAGGAGCGTTGCAGGGCCGTGTCGCCGCAACGGTAAAAGACACCTTCCGGATGGTTCGATCGCCCGCTGACAGCCGGCTGCCAGCCGATCCGCCGACTGATCGTCTCTGCCAGTTCGATGAAGGATGTCGCGGTGCCGGTCGATAGATTGAGGCTTGCCCCGTCCGGAAGCAGCTCCCTCGTCCGCCAGATGAAGTCGATGCAGTCCGAGATGTGGATAAAATCCCGGCACTGACGGCCCGAGCCCCAGACGAAGACTTCCGGCGCGCCCTTTTCCGCAAGCAAGCGGCGGCAGATCGCCGGGAAAGGATAGGCAAGATCCTGATCCTCGCCATAGCCGCTGAACGGCCTGTAGGCGATGGCCCGCCGACCGTAGCGTTCGACATAGAGTTTCATCAGATATTCGCCGGTCAATTTTGCCCAGCCATAGCTGAGATCGGGGACACCGACGGCGGCGTCGAAATTGATCATCTCCTCCGACAGCAGCCGATGATTGGCGATGGTCTGTAGCGACACCGGATAGGCGGCGCTGGAGCTGAAGAATATGACCGAACCGGGTTTGGCGCGCGATGCCCATTGCCACAGTTCCGCATCGACCGCCAGATCCTCGGCGACGTCGAGCGCGCGCGTCTCGAGCATCAAGCGGCCGCCGACAAGCGCGGCCAGATGGAAGACATAGTCGAAATGCTCGGGAGGCCGTGCGAAGAACGTCCGGCAATCCTCTTCGCAAAAGGTGAAGCGGGAACGCTGAAGCCGCTGCCACAGTTCCGGATGCAGCGCGCCCGTTCCCGCGACCAGGGAATCGACGCAGACCACATCCAAGCCCTCGGCAAGAAGCCGCCGGACAAGATGCCGGCCCACGAAACCGCAACCACCAGTCACCAACGCGCGTGCCATCGTCTCCCCCCAACCACTATGCGGAAAAATCGCCCCGTCCCAGATAGATATCCACCATGCGGCGCCCCCATTCCGCCCTGCTCGGCGCGATACGGCGGCCAAGGGTCAATGCTCCTTCGCTTAGCCGCCGCATCAATCGGTCGTCATCCGTCGCCATCAATTTCTCGGCCAGCGAATCCGCATCGCCGCTATCGAATACCAGGCCAGCGCCATTCTCCTCGACCTCCGCCGCGATCAACGCGTTGCTGCTGACGATGACGGGGATGCCGGACATCAGTGCTTCGGCGGCGACCAGGCCGTAAGGCTCGGGCATGCGCGACGGCATGACGAAAACGCGCGCTGTGCCAGCGATCTCGCTCACCTCTTCGTCGCTCAGCCAGCCAGGCACATGACAATGCGGCAACAGCCGCCGCATCTCGGCTAGCAACGGCCCACGCCCGATCAGCGTTGCCGTCCTGCCCGTCTTGTTGAGCGCGTCCGCCAGTGTCTGAACCCCCTTTTCCCAGCACATGCGGCCGAGGAAAACAGTCCGGCGGTTGCGCCACGCCTCGACGGGCGCCGGCGTCAATGGCTGCGTCGGCGTGCGCAGCGTCGTGAAGTGCCGGAAGGGGCCGATGCGCAGAAGCGCCTCCATGCTCTCATGCGCCAGAACGATGCTCACCTGGCTCCAGAACCTCTCGCCGACCCCCTGCTGGGTCAGGGTGCGGCGGAAACGCCAAAGCTTATGGAGATAACTGCGCTTGTCGCAATTGGTCGTCAGGCAGGCGAGAGATAGCGGCTTGATGTCGCAAACCTCGCCGCTGCGGAAATTAATAAGGCCGCCGTTCGGGCAGGTCAGGAAGAAATCATGCGCCGTGACGATGACTTTGACCCGATGCCTGGCAAGCGCATGGAAAATCGAGGGCGAGAGGATCTGCGACCAGCCATGGACGTGGACAATGGTTTCCTCATCCGATTCTAGAAGCAGGCCCTCCAGCGCCTCATAGGCCCGCCGATTGTAGTTCTTCGCAAGGATATCGACGGTCGCCGGTCCTTCTCGAAGGGCGCGCTCGCCCAGCGCGACCGTGCGGATATCGGCAAAGCGCGGCTTGAGGCCCTCGCCATCATCGCCGACCAGTATGGCGCAGGTCAGCCCGGCATCTCTGCTTGCCTCAAGACATTGCAGCGCCACCTTGGTCGCGCCACCACGAACGATCGAAACATCATTGACAAGTATGAGACGCATGAGACCAGCAACTCGCCTGTGGCATTAACCCGACGCGGCGAAAGAAACCGTCCTCTTACCTTTCGCGCCCGATACATAAAGCGCCCTAACGCAGCGCTTTTTCAATTCATCCATTCGCAGGAGAGCATCCCGCTTTCAGGTTGAATCCACAGCGTCTCATCGATGCAGGAGAAGGAAATGCCGGTAGCGCATGCTTACCAAGCCATGTGCTCCAGCTTGCTGTTTTTGCAATTGCCAGGACCTCTATTCAAACCGGAGCGTTAGCGCGCGATTTGGTCCGGCGACTGGTCGGGGATGTCAAACGGCAGGAAGTGCTTGAGATTGGCTGTGATCACGACGAGCTTATGAACACTTGCCGTTCCTGCTATGACTGCATCCGCCGCGGCTGGATTATGCCCGGCGATGACCGCCTTCGCCTCGAGCCTCCCGGATTCAAGCGCAACATCCTTGTCGACGGGAAGAATGTGATCCCCATACCCGGCAATTAGCCCTTGTAGCCAGGTGTGAATCCCTGCTGCCTTTGCCTTCGCACCTTTTGCTTCCAATAACCGAACGCCCTTTTCGATCTCGCGGATAGTAAACGCAGAAAGATAGATCGCGTCCCGCCGGTCCTGTTCATCCACCCATTCGGCAAACGTGTTCGATGCACTTGCCTTGGACGGGGCGAATGGAGATCGGGTTGATCTCGAGAAGAAGGCTCACAAATCGACCTCGCGCGAGGGAGCGGGATTTCTTGAGAAAACATCGTCAATAGGATCGGAATCAGCGGGAAAGGTCTTCAGATATTGCACCAGGCTCGGCCGGCCGCTCCGGATCGCCTTTCTTGCCGCCTCGGCCACCCCCACGCTGACGACGACGGCCGCGGCGCGCCCGTGGCGCGTAATCGTCACGAACTCACCGGCGGCAGCCTGGTCGATGACACGGGAAAATGACGCCTTGGCATCCTTTAAGCTGATCGTTGTCATGGCGATTCCCTAAAAGAGGTCACTTATGACCTCTTCTTGGAGCGCATTCGTACGAAATCAAGGCACGGAATAGCGATTGCAGTGAAGTCCGTTGGCTACCTTGGACATACTGCCGCTCTCAGCCCCTCGCCTTCTTCAAGGCGATCTCCATTTCCTTGAATGGCCGGCGGAAGGTCGGCACGCGCTCCGCAACCTCGGGAAATGCGCCGAACGGCTTGTGCGGCTCGGCCTGATACCAGAAGGCGACCGAGGAAATATCGTCGGAGCGTCGGTTGGCGTGGCCGTGCTCGATCGTCACGCGGATGTGCTTCTGGAAGATCGCCGGATCTTCGATATGCCAACGGTAGAGCGTCACCGGCTCGGTCCAGTTTGGACCGCCGGCGGCGATGATGCCATGATAAGGCGCGCTGTATTCCTGGGTCGGGCACCATGCCGTATTGAAATAGTCCTCCGTGCCGGTGCCGTGCAGTGTCGGTGGCCAGGCGTCGTTGGCACCGGATACGGATTCATCTCGCGGTTCGATCAGCCCCGCCTTCGGCCCGATGCGCGGATCGGGCTTGCGCACCGTGTCCGGCACCGAGAGCCCCTGTTCGCCATCGATGAAGATCATGTCATCGCCTTCGCCGTACCAATCCCACACTTCGGAGCGGCGGCGCGAATAAACGCTGTAGAGAACGCCGACATAGTGACCCCGGCCTTCGGCCTCCAGGATCGTGTAGTTTTCCTTGCCATCGACGTTCTCGCCGCCGAAGAGATACTCCTCGTTGGTGAGGCCCACGTCGCTCATGCCTTGCGGCTGAGACTGGCGATACTGCGCGTGGAAGCGTCCCATGTCCTCCTCAAGCGTCTGATGAAGCTCGAGATCGACATAATAGTAGAATAGCAGGTCGTGTTCGGCCTCGTTCGTCACCGTGAGCTTCATGTGCGAGCCGAAGGGCATGGGAAAGTAGCAGTTGAACGCCTTGCCGTCTTCGGGACTCGCCTGCATCGGCAGGCTGGCGTAATTCGCCGTGCGGCCATGGCCCATGCCGAAGAAATCGCCGATCGGTGCCTCGATGCTCGGCGCCGCCTCGCCATCCCAGTAGGCGCGAAGCACGATCTTGCGCAGGAAATTCTCGCTCTCGCAGGCGAGTGTCGCCCAGATATGGGTGATGATGCCGGCGCCCGAGTGTTCGGCGATCACCTCCGTCTTTCCCGGCTCGATATGGAAGCGGTCGTCGTTGCCGCCGGTGCGGTCGTAGCTCGAAAAGCGGCGCGTCCTTGTTTCGCGCAGTTTAGCCAGCCCACGCAAGGGTGAAAGGCCGAGATTGCTCATAGATGTCTCCTGTCTTGAGGAAAACGGCTATTTCAGGCCGCTGGTCTTCAGCGAGTCCATGATCTGCCGCTGGAAAATCACGAAGAGGACGAGAGTGGGGATAGCGACGATGGTGGAGGCCGCCATCATGTAGTTCCAGGAAGCCGAATACTGGCTCTTGAAATTGGCGATGCCGACCTGCACCATCCAGAGGTTCGGATTGGAGGTGATCGTCAATGGCCAGAGGAAGGAATTCCAGTTGGCGAGGAAGAACAGGATAGCAAGCGCCGACATGATCGGCCGGCTCAATGGCAGGATGACGCTCCAATAGATACGCCAATAGCCTGCGCCGTCGATTACCGCCGCCTCCTCGATCTCGCGCGGCAATGAAAGATAGTACTGCCGCAGCAGGAAGATGCCGAAGGCGTTGAAGATGGCGGGAATGATGAGGCCCGCATAGGAATTGATCATGCCCATCGCCTTGACGATGATGAAGAGCGGCACGATCACGACTGGGAGCGAGACGAGAAAGGTCGAGAAGATCGCCAGGAATATGATCTCACGGCCGGGAAAGCGCAGGCGCGCGAGCGCATAGCCAGCCATGGTGTGGAAGAACAGCGCGACGATCGTGACCATCGCCGACACAAGGAAGCTGTTGAGCATGTAGCGAATGAAGGGCACACCCGTCAGCACATAGATGAAATTGTCGAGCGTCGGCGCTTCCGGTATCAGCGATGAGGAGAAGGATTCGGCTGCCGGCTTAAAGGCGATCGAGACCATCCAGAGCAGCGGAAACAGCGTCATCAGCGCCAGGATGGCAGCGATCAGCATCCACAGGCAGCGCACCAGCGTCACCTGCGATCGCGCGAGATAGGCGTTGGAGACATCATTCGGCATGATCGAAACGTCCTCCGCGCGTGACGGCGAAGAAAATGGCTGTCACGGCCATGAGCGCGATGACCAAGATCGAGGACATCGCGGCCGCATAGCCGAAGGCGCCGAAAGAAAAGGCTTGCTGATAGATGTAGACGATCAGCACCGCCGTCGAATTGGCCGGGCCGCCCTTGGTCATGACGTAGATGATGTCGAAGGCCTGGGCACCGGCGACGGCGGCAACCATCGACACCATGAGAACGAAGAAACTCGTCGGCTTCAAGAGCGGCAGCGTGATGTATCGGAAACGCTTGACCGGGCCGGCGCCATCGATCATCGCCGCCTCGTAATACTCCTTCGGTATGTCCTGCAGGCCACCCAGGAAGATCAGCATATAGAAGCCCATCAGGAACCACACGCTGACAAGCACGACGGTGATCAATGCGAAATTCGGATCGCCGAGAAATGAAATAGCGGGAAGACCGAGGTTCGCCATGGTCTGACCAACGACGCCGATCTTGTCGATCACCATGAATTGCCAGACAAGGGCGACCACCACGAGGCTCACCATGTTTGGCGCGAAAAACATCGACCGCATGACGGCATTGAAACGGTTGGTCTGCTGCACGAGAAGCGCCAGCCCCAGACCGGTCACGTACAGCGAGGGCACGAGCATGACCGCATAAAGCGCCGTCACCCTCGCTCCCTTCCAAAACAGGGGGTCATGCCACATGCGGATATAGTTCTTGGCGCCGACGAAATTGTAGCCGCCGAAGCCGTTGACTTCATAGACGCTCAGGGCGAGCGACAGAAGCATCGGCACACCGAGAAACAGAAAGAGGCCGAGCGCGTCGGGTAATACGAAGAGGTAGCCCGCGACCCACTCGCGATGCCGGGCGGAAAGGCCTTTGCGCCTGCCATTCGCATGGCTTGTCGTCGCATCTGCAATTGTCGTCATGATCTCGTCCCGGAAGGAGAGACGGCCGCTTGAGCGGATTGCCGCGGCGGCCGACGTTTCTTTTTAAAGGATCGGCGCGCCGCTATAGGAACCAAGGAACGCGTCGAGCTGCTGCGAGGCCGAGGTTGCCGTCGCTTGAGGATCGGCGCCGCCGAGCTGCGTCTGCTGGATCGCATCGGAGATGATCTTGTAGACCTCTGGCGGCACACGTGGTTCGGCACGCGCGCCCGGATAGACATCGGAGGCGAATTTGCCGATCATGCCGGTCTTGAAGGCATCGCCGGCGGCGGCAAGCGCGCTTTCGCGCGGCGGCATGTCCGACTTGCCCTTGGTGCACCAATCGGCAACACGCTGAATGGAGTCTTTTTCCTTGGAGGCCAGCGCCCAGGCGCAGAACTGCGCCGCCGCATCCGGATTCTTGCCCTTGGCGTTGGCGACGAAGGCCCAGCCGCCGCCGACGGTCACATATTTGCCGTTTGGCGGTGTTGGCAGGCGGAAGACGCCATATTTGAAATCCTTGGCGTTGCTCTGCAATTGCGAGATCCCCCAGATGCCGACATTCTGGATGGCGCAATAGCCCGAGGCGAGGTTGGCGACGGTGTCATTCGCGCCGCTGCCCATCACCTGGCGCGGAGCCGCCCCCGAGTTGACGGCATCCTGCCAGAACTTCAGAGCCTGCACGGTGGCGGGAGAATCGAAGGCGCTCTTGCCGTCCTTGTCCTGAAATTCGCCGCCTCCCTGCCAGAGGAAGGGATACCAGGTGAAATTCTGATAGTAGCCTGGCTGGGTCTCGAAGAGCACGCCGAAACGCTTCGGCGTCGTCAGCTTCTTGGCAAGCTCAAGCAGATCGTCCCAGGTCTTCGGAACGTCGTTCTCGTTGAGCTTCGCCTCTTCGAAAGCCTTGACCGAATAGTACATCGCCATCGGCTCGACTTCCATCGGAATACCGTAGATCTTGCCGTCGACCATGCGGTTGGCGATCACGCTCTCCGGAAAATCCTCCTTGGCATCGATGTGGGGCGTCAGGTCCTGCAGGACGCCACCATTGTAATAACGCAGGAAATCGCCCGGCGAGATCAGGAAGATGTCCGGCCCCTCGCCGGAGGCGAAGGCGGTCGCGAGCTTCGGTCCATTGATGTATTCGGCGTTCGGCACATATTCGAGTTCAACCTTTTGCGGATGGCTGTCGTTCCAGGCCGCGACCGCTTTCTCGAACCAGTCGATCTGGCTCTGGACCGGGCCGCCCGGCGCGTAGAACTGCCAGAACTTCAACGGCGCGCTTTGCGCACGGACGGCCATGTGCGATATGTAGGGAAAACCGCTCAACCCGGCAGCCGCGCCGACGGCGAGGATCGCGCCGCTCTTGAGCACGCCGCGACGGGTGGCGGGGGCGATGAACTTATCCTTACCAGTCATGACTTCCTCCCATTTTGCGTTACCGTCACCACTCTCCTCCCGGGTGACGGAGCCTCAATTCATGCGGTATCGTAGGCGTGTAGATTGCAGGGGATCACGTCCGAACGCGCGGGCCCGGCATAAGCTCCCGAAAGCCGCTCCAGCAGCATCTCGGTCGCGCGGTGGGCCAGCAGCGACGGCGTGTTGCCGACCCTTGTGATCCTGGGCCTGACATATTCGAGCTGCGGCTGGTCGCCGAAGACGGCGATACCGATATCCTTCGGCACGCTGATGCCGCGATCGAAGAAGGCGGCGAGCGCTCCGGCCGCCATCAGGTAGTTTCCGAAGAAGATCACCGAGGGCAGGTCGTCGCCATAGCTTGCCAGAAGCCAATCGACCGCCTCTTGCCCTGACGGACCAAGATAACTTCCTTCCCGTCGCAGTTCGGCAATCGGCTCGACGCCGTTGTCACGCAGGCCCTGTTCGAAACCGGCGGCGCGCGCCATGGCTTCGGCGAAGAAGGACGGGCCGGTCAGATGCGCGATCCGGCGATGGCCCTTCTTCGCCAGATAGGTTCCCATTTGATGGCCGCCGCCGAAATCGTCAATCTTGACGCTGTCGACCGCCTTGTTTGGCAGGTCGCCGATGAACACGGTCGGCAGATCGATTTCGAGCAGCGCGTCATGCATGCCATGGAGCGCGAAATCGCCGACAATGAGACCGTCAATGCGCCGGCTGCGGATCTGGCGGAGATAGTGCTCGCCGTGCTCCTGCGAATGGCCGCCGGGAACATCGGTATTGAAGATCAGGAGATCGACCCCGATCGCCTCGAGATCGGACTGCGCCGCCTGCACCATCTCCGGATAGAAGGGGTTGCGGATATCCGGGATCAGCATGGCAACGAGATTGGTACGGCCGGTCCTGAGGCTTTGGGCGAGCGGATTCGGGACGTAGCCAAGCTCCGCGATCGCCTCCTGCACGCGCTTGCGCAAATCCGCCGAGACACGGTCGGCATGATTGAGCACATGCGACACAGTGGTCGGCGATACTCCGGCGCGCTTGGCAACTTTGGCGATCGTGGTCATACGCGCAGGCTACGGCATTGTAAATCGATTTGCAAATGCTTTTGCAAATCGATTTACAACATATCTTCCCGGCGGTATCAGCACATATTCGCGCGCTCCGGCACCACCCACCCTTGCCGTGTCGACGGGCTGAACCAAATAGAAGATTGCCGCCCGCTCCTCGGATACGGGCGGCGAAAGTCACGACCCGATCGCATCAGGCAATGAACCAGTCCGCCATCAGCAAAGCGAACAAGGCGCTCCATACACGGATCATCGCCGGTATCGGCGGCCTTCTGGCGGGCGTACTGTCGCTTGGATATTCGATCTACCAAACCCGCGAAGAAGCGGAAGTGGCACAGGTGGCGCCTGGCAAACCCGTCGATGCCGGCCAATGGATGGTGACGCTTAATTCCGGCGGCGTCGCTGCCGAAACGCCGGATGGCCAACACCTTCCCGATGGCAAGAAAGCGCTGACGCTCGATCTGACCCTTGAGAACATGACGGCGGGAAGCTCGAATTCGTATCGGGATACGCTGAAGCTCGAAAATCTCGAAAATCCGCCGGTCCCACAATTCTATCTCGTCCGGGACAATGATTTGCTTTGGGACCTTCAGCCCATGATGCCGGAAAAGGTCAAGGTCGTCTGGCAATTGCCCGCGACGCAGGCGCTTCCCAAGGTACTGAATGTCGCGATCGTGGGAACCACTTACAAGCCCAAGGACAATCTCTATGCCGCGCCGGGCTGGTTCAATCCGAACGACGTGGCGCGCGTCGGCCTGCTGCTTTCGGCGGGGCAAGGAGCAAATCCTTGACACGCCTCTTGCTTTCCGTGTTGCTCGTCGGCGTGGCCGCCCTGCTCCTGGCTTTCCTACAATCGACGACACCGAGCTACGCCGTCCTAACCGGCCCCATCGAAACGTCGGGACCGCAGAAGGACACAGTTTCGAGCAAGACGTTCAGCGTCAAGGTCGCCAAGCTCCTGCGCGCGAGGACGATCGCGTTCACCTCTTACGGCAAGCCGGTCGAGCGACAGACCGAAGGCGCCTGGCTGATCGTCAGTGTCGAACTGCGGTCGAAATATGACACAATGACCATCCAGGCCGCGGCGATTGAAGGAGCTTCCGGCCGCTCCTACCGGCAGACTCATCGTGCCGATGGTGCCCCTCGCCTCCTGCCGTCGAAGGATTTGCAGCCGGGCCTGCCGACTTCAGGCATCTTCGTCTTCGAACTGCCGGAAGACGAAACGAGCAATATGACACTGGTGCTTTCCAGGCAGCCATTCCCTCAGCTGGATTCGGAAATTCGCGTCAAGCTCGACGGTGGAAGCGTCGAGACGCGCAGCCGCGCGGAGATCGGCAATAATGGCGTCTAGACGAGAACGACGGCTATGGTTGGCATCCTTGCTAAGCCTGCCCTTCTTGTTCGCCGGCAATTATGCCATCACAGCATGGCGCAACGCCGGGGATTACATCAAGCGAAACGAGCTGCGCGTAAGCGACAATATGGGCGGGCAGACCTATGCCAAGGCCTCCTGGACACTCGACCAGGCAAGGGTGATCGGTGATGGGCGTGACGGGAAAATTACCTTCCCCGGCCAGATGCGCCTGGTGATCGTAAGGCTGGCCGCGAGAGCCGAAGACGATATCGGACAGTCCTGGGCTCAATGCAGCCTGACCCTGACGGACCCGAAGGGGCGCCGCTGGCAGCCCCTCAATTTCATTCTCTCCAAGGATCTCAGCCGCGACCTCGACCCACAGGCCACCCCCATCGATGGCTGCGATACCGTATCACGCCAGCCGCCCGCCAAAAGCGCGAATGCGATCATGGAGGAAAAATTCGTCGTGCCGGCCGACGCGATCCCCTCTTTGTCGGCACAGCTGAGCTTCGCTTCGACGAGACCGGACGCCATATCCTTTCCGCTGCGGCTGAACTAAGGCAGAGCCACGAGAAGCTGAACCGCTCCGTGCTTCAGCTTCCGCCGCGGCGCCATTCCCGCCCCTGCGCGAAACCGATTTCCAGAGCCGCGGCGAACAGGCAAATCTTGATCGGCATGATGAGGACGCCGTCACCCGGCGCGCTGGGACTGCCGAAGACGAGCGAAATGGCCTGCGCGATCATCTGCCACAAAGGCAGATCGTGCGGACCGATCAGCCTGGAGATGCCGTACCAGGCCCAGGCCGAGCTCCAATCCAGCA
The DNA here is from genome assembly GCF_020871915.1 of Rhizobium sp. AB2/73. NCBI lineage: Bacteria > Pseudomonadati > Pseudomonadota > Alphaproteobacteria > Hyphomicrobiales > Rhizobiaceae > Rhizobium > Rhizobium sp. AB2/73. The sequence continues at coordinate 774,872 of NZ_CP067073.1, forward strand.
GCCGGTACAGCAGAATGACTGATAGCATCAGCCGGAGACCGGAGCCGAGGGTCAGCCCGACACCCTCGGCCAAGGCACGATAGCGTTTTGCCGTGCCCGCGATGAAATGCGAAATGAAATCACGGATCGCCTTTGGCAGCGACCGCCAGCGCGAAACCGCGCGCGCCAACCGGCCTTCCGTCAGCGGGCGCTCGCCATTGATGTCGTAGCCATAGACCAAGGCCGCGAGCGTCAGCCAGACGACGGGATAAAGAGCATAAAGGAATAGACCGCGCATTTGCCTGGAAAAGGAAAGCGACGCGTCCTCCGCCGTCGGCGGAAAGATGGTGGACGCCGCGGCATCGCCAACCGGATTGAGAAAGCCGAGAAAATGCCCGATCGTTTCGGGAAGCCTGGCGACCCAGGAACGGATGTCGCCTTCCCAAGTCGAAATGACAAAGAGACCGATGAAGGCCCAGTTCGCCTCACAAACAACGATAATAACAGCCCAGACAGGCGCTTTCGAACGCGAATGCATGAATTTGGCGAAGCGCCTGACCGCCCAGGCGATGGCAACCGACACGAGGAGCCAGGCACTGCCGTCGAATTTCAAAGGATTATGGTCCTCACCGAACGGCATCAGGTCGAGCGATAGCCTGGAATATTCCCTCACCGTGTCGCCGAGAAAGCCCCAGGCGGCATAGTAGGCGAAGAATGGCACGAGGGTCAGCGCCAGTATCGAGGTAAAGCTGGGCGTCGCGGCGCCGTCGCCGGTATCGGTTTCCGACCGGGCAGCCGCGGCGCGCGAGGCGGCGTCAAGCGAGGCCAGCCCAGGTCGCACGGTCTCGAACAGCGCGACGATAATGACAAGCTTCAGGAGAACGACAAGGGCCAGGGTAGACAGCCCGGCCAGCGCATTCAGCCGGCCGATCATGACCGCCAGTTCGTTGAGAAGCGAATTTCCGATCAGCCCGAGCAGCCACAGCGCCATCAGCTGCGGCCAGAAGCGCCACAGCAGTCGCAGGGTGAGCGACGACAGCCGGAACGAAAGCCGGAGCGGCGGGCGGGTATCCGGAGAGAGAACCGTCATGACGCGCATGGTAGCAATCGAAAAGGCAGTCGCCAAGACGCCGCTACAGGTTGCCAGGCGAACGGATCGCCCCGCGGTTGCCGGCGAACGCGATCAAACCTTTCGCACCTTGCGCCCGGTTCTGATGCCAGCCGGTGCGGCAACCGACGCACGTCTGACAAGCGAGCATTCGAGCTTGGTGATCTGATAGCGGCGCTCTCGCGGCAAGACGGCGGTTTCCAGATGCTCGATCGCCCATTGGCCCATCGCCATGTGAGGAAGGACGGAGGTCGTCAAGGGCGGCACGAGATGACGGCAGATGTCCTCGTCGTCATAACCCATGACCGACATATCCTCCGGAATGTGGAGGCCAGCCTCCTTCAGCGCTTCGTAGCAGCCAATGGCGGTGCGGTCGTTTTGGCAGAAGATCGCCGTCGGGCGCTCGGGGAGCGAAAGCAGTTTCATGGTGCCGGCATAGCCGGCGCTCGCCGACCAGTCGCCTTCGATGACAAGCTCCGGATCGAATGGAATGTCGGCCGTCGCCAGGGCGCGACGATAACCGGTCAATCGATCCTGAGCGGCCTGCATCCACGGTTCGCCCGTGATCGTCGCGATGCGATGATGCCCATGCGAGATCAGATGCCGGGTCGCGGTCTGCCCGCCGGCGATTTCGCTCGGAACGACGGACGGAAAGGCATAGTCGGACGTATAGCAATTCAGAAGAATGATCGGGATATTGAGATCATAGAGATAATCCGGCACCTCCACCTCACGGGTGAAGATCGTCATGTAGATGAGCGCCGAGATGCCGCTGTTGGTGAGCGCCTTGATCGCTCTCGGCTCCATGACGGGATCACTCATGGTCTGTGCGACGAGCAGAACGTTTCCGGCATTCCAGCAGGCCTGGCGCGCTCCTTCGATCGCGACAACCGCCTCCGGACTGGTTGCAAGCTGGTCGACGGCAAAGCCGATGACGCCATCGAGCCTCGATGGAGACAGGAGTGCCGGCGGCGCGGCAAGCACCGGCGCGACATAGCCAAGCTGGCGGGCTGCCTCGATGACCCTCTCACGGGTCTGCTGCGATAGCCGCATGCCCGGCGTATTGTTGAGGACGAAGGATACCGCGCTTTGCGAACATCCAGGGCGATCGCCCTGCCGCTGATCCTGATCCTTGGCGGCCTCCTGGGAGCGATCCACGGCTGGCTGATTACCCGGCTCAACCTCCAGCCTTTCGTCGTCACCCTTTGCGGCCTCCTGATCTATCGTGGCGCGGCGCGCTTCTACACAGCGGACGGCACGGCCGGCTTCGCCTTCGGCCAGAACTTTCCGACCCTCGAATTCCTGTCCGCCGGCCGCTTCTATGGCGTGCCGAACACCTTCATCGCGCTTGTGATCATCGCCACCGTCATGTGGATCGTTCTGCATCGCTCCGTGTACGGCCGCTATCTCTACGCCATCGGCAAGAATGAGGAGGCGGCGAAATATTCCGGCATCCGCACCAGGAAGATGGTAACGGTCGCCTACATCATATGCGGCGTGCTGACGGCGCTTTCAGCGATCTATTTCGCCATGTACACCCGCTCCATTTCGCCGGCGAGCCATGGGCAATTCTATGAGCTCTACGCGATCGCCGCGGCGGTGCTTGGCGGCTTTTCGCTGCGTGGCGGTGAAGGATCGCTGATCGGCGTGGTGCTGGGCACGATCCTGCTGCAGGAATTGCAGAACCTCGTCAACCTTTTGGGTATCCCCTCCTCGCTCAACTTCGCCGTCATGGGCGGCGTCATCCTGATCGGCGTCTTGATCGATCAACAATGGAGCGCCATCCGGGCGCAACGGCGCCTCGCGTCGGCCGCACGCCAGGCGGAAACGCGCCAGCCCGCCGAACAACCGCAGTCATGATGCCGCCACCGGCCGGATGGACCCGAGGACGTCCTGTACGATCGGTAAGGCCATGCCACATGCCCGTGAATTTCAGGAAGGCCCCGACCTGTTGCAGACGAGGCATCCGTAAGCATGCATGATGATCCCATGCGTTTCGCAGCGCCTGAGGTCGCTCTCGGAAAAGGTCGAATGGATCGCCGCGCCGCTTGCCCTGATATTGTGTGGTCCGAATGCCGACACCAGCATTCGCAAACGCATCAGGCGCGGCATCAGCCAGTCTTCCTTCGGCTCGTAGCCAGCTTTTCCCAACCGACTTTCGATTCCGCGGCGGTGATCGCCCGAATTACAAAATTCCGATCCGCGGCAAATGTCGCGACGTGCCAGGGCATTTCGGCGATGTCGAATCCCACCGCCCGAAGTCCCAAGACCGCCTGATCTCGCGATGCGATCCAGGATGCAAACGCTTGCTCCGACCTCGTTCGCGCCAACACCGAAGCAGCAATGGCGAGAACTTCCACGAAGACGTCGGTCAATCCGTTCTGCATCTGAATCGCAGGCAGCTCCGGACGACCCTCGCATGTTATTCGGTTCGCCATGGCTTTGAGATGGCTCCATTCACTGCTGCGTCACCGACGGAAAGGACTCGGCCTTGTTGTGCTCAGGTCATCCACTTGCGGTGCTCGACGAAACGCTCCGCCAAAAGGTCGATGAACAATCGCACTTTCGTCGGCAGATGGCTACGGTTCGGATAGATCGCGCTGATCGTGAATTCCACGGCGCGATAGTCGGGCATGACACGCACGAGACGGCCAGCGGCGACCTCTTCGAAGACGATGAAACTTGGCGCGAGAAAGATGCCCTGCCCGCTCGCCAGGAGAAAGCGCAGCGTCTCCGCGCTGTTGGAGACGACGTTACCAGAAATCTTGACCCCCACCTGCTTGCCATCGGGATCCTCGAAACGCCATTCGTCGCCATAGGGGTAATAGGTATATTGCAGGCAATTATGCGCCGCGAGATCGGCCGGAACCTTCGGCATTGGATGTGTGTCACGATATTCGGGCGAGCAAACGAGCATGTGCCGCCAGGGCGCGAGCTTGCGCGCGACGAGCGTCGAATCGGACGCGGGTAGGGTTCGGATCATCAGGTCGTAACCCTCCTCGACCATGTCGATCGACCGTTCGCCGACGTTGAAATCGAGCGAGATCGCGGGATATTGCGTCATGAATTCGTTGACGACGGGAAGCAGGAAGCGGACTATCGCGCCGCTGGTATAGAGCTTAAGCGTGCCTCGCGGCATGGTACTAAGCGCGCCGGCGGCCCGATCGGCCTCCTCGAGATCGGCCAGGATCTGTGAGGAACGCTCATAATAATATTTGCCGGTTTCCGTCAAACTGATCCGGCGCGTCGTCCGGTTCAGGAGCCGCGCGCCGAGACGGTCTTCCAACGATTGCACGTGATTGCCCACCATGGTGACGGACATGTTGAGCCGGCGGGCGGCGGCGGAAAAGCCGCCGCATTCCACCACCCGGCCAAAGACTGTGAGGCTGGTCAACCGATCCATATTGCCCTCGGATTATCCACTGTGACTTGATGATCCTTCCCGATTTGAGGAGATTATCAGAAGGACGGTTCGGACGCATCTTCATCGCATCAAAAATGACCCCGGCAAAGGGGTGGCGCATTGAAGGAAACGGACAATGGTGGAACTCCCCCGCAACGAAGCGTTCAAGAACGCGAGCCAAGCCGATGCTGCTCCGGCCACCGAGGTCGCAAGGTCTCCCACGAGCGAAGCCCCGCGGGGCGTGGCCGCCGAGGCGCCTGCCGCTTCGGCCACGCCCAAGACAGGCGGAAAGCTCATCAAGCGCGGCGTGCTGATCGCCGCGCTGCTGGCTGGCGTCGCGATCGCGGCGGATTTCGGCTACCGCTACTGGACGGTCGGGCGCTTCATCGAATCCACGGACGATGCCTATGTGAAGGCCGATTACACCACGATCGCGCCGAAGGTCGCCGGCTATATCAAGGATGTGCTTGTCAACGACAATGACAAGGTCAAGGTCGGCCAGGTGCTCGCCCGCATAGACGACCGCGATTTCCAGGCCGCACTTTCCCAGGCGAAGGCGGATCTGAAGGCCGCCGATGCGGCGATTTCCAACATCGATGCGCAGATCCAGCTGCAGCAATCGCTGATCGGGCAGGCCAAGGCGACGGTCGACGCGTCTCAAGCCTCCCTGGATTATGCGATATCGGATGCCGCGCGTTCGGCTCGGCTGATCACCAACGGCGTCGGCACACAGTCGCGCGCCGAAGAGACGGCATCGGCCAGAAAGCAGGCAGCCGCCGCCGTCGAGCGTGATCAGGCCGCGCTCGTCGCCGCTCAGAACAAGGTGCCGGTGCTTCAGACCCAGCGAGACCAGGCAGCCGCCCAGCGCGATCGGGCCGCCGCGGCCGTCCAGCAGGCCGAGCTCAATCTTTCCTATACCAACATCGTCGCCGCCGTCGACGGCACGGTCGGCGCCCGCTCGATTCGCGTCGGGCAGTATGTGACATCGGGAACGCAGCTGATGGCGGTGGTGCCGCTGCACTCGGTCTATGTCGTCGCGAACTTCAAGGAGACGCAGCTCACCTATGTACGTCCCGGACAGTCGGTCGAAATCAAGGTGGACAGCTTCCCGGACGTCACCATCAAGGGCCATGTCGACAGCCTCTCGCCGGCAAGCGGGCTCGAATTCTCGCTGCTGCCACCGGACAATGCGACAGGCAATTTCACCAAGATCGTCCAGCGCATACCGGTGAAGATCGTCATCGATGACGATAACCTCGTCGGTTTGCTGCGCTCAGGCATGTCGGTGGAGCCGGAAATCGACACCAAGGCCATCCAGACATCGACGACGGACGCACAAGGATTATCCAGCCACGCTGGATGATCCTTCCCGATCTTCATCGATTATCACCTCTGTATCGTCATGAGATTGTTCCGGCATGAGCCGGAAGGAGAAGCGTCGTGGCTACCCTTCAGATCGCCGCAAACAACAATTCAGCCGCATCCGCTCCGGTTGCCCGGCTCGCCATGAGCCCGCTGCGCATGTGGACCGCCGTGGTTGGTTCGACACTTGGCGCCTTCATGGCCGTTCTCAACATCCAGATCGTCAATGCCTCGCTTGCCGACATCCAGGGCGCGATCGGCGCTGGAACGGACGATGGTGGCTGGATCTCGACCTCCTACTTGATCGCCGAGATTGTGGTCATTCCCCTTAGCGCCTGGCTCGCCCGCGTCTTTTCCGTGCGCATCTATCTGCTGACCAACGCGATCCTTTTCCTGCTTTTCTCGGTCGGCTGCGCCTTTGCCGCCAATCTGCAGCAGATGATCGTGCTGCGCGCCATACAGGGCTTCTCGGGCGGAGTGCTGATCCCGATGGCCTTCACGATCATCATCACCTTGCTCCCCAAGCCCAAGCAGCCGATCGGCCTCGCGCTCTTCGCCCTTTCGGCGACCTTCGCGCCGGCGATCGGCCCGACCATCGGCGGCTACCTCACGGAAAACTGGGGCTGGGAATATATCTTCTACGTCAACCTCGTGCCCGGCATTCTCATGGTCGGCATGCTCTGGGCCTCGCTCGATCGCGCGCCGATGAACCTTTCGCTGCTCGCCAAGGGCGACTGGCCGGGCATCATCACCATGGCGGTCGGCCTTGCCGCGCTGCAGACCGTGCTTGAGGAAGGCAACAAGGACGACTGGTTCGGTTCTCCCTTTATCCTCCGCCTTTCCGTCATCGCTGCGATTTCCTTGACGCTCTTTCTCATCATCGAGCTTCGCGCCGCCCATCCGCTCCTCAACCTGCGCCTGCTGGCGCGCCGCAATTTCGGCTTCGGCATCGTCGCCAATTTCCTGATGGGTGTCGCCCTCTATGGCTCGGTCTTCATCCTGCCGATCTACCTCACGCGTATTCAGGGTTACAATTCCGAGCAGATCGGCATGGTGCTTGCCTGGACCGGCATTCCGCAGCTCATCCTGATCCCGCTGGTGCCGCGGCTGATGAAACGTGTCGATGCCCGCCTGCTGATCATCGTCGGCTTCGCGCTTTTTGCCGCTTCGAATTTCATGAATGTTCACATGACCGGCAACTATGCCAGCGATCAGCTCTTCTGGCCGAATATCGTGCGCGCCATCGGCCAGGCACTCGCCTTCACGCCGCTGACGGCGATCGCCACCGCCGGCATCGAGCAGGAAAACGCCGGTTCCGCCTCGGCGCTGTTCAACATGATGCGCAATCTTGGTGGCGCGGTCGGCATCGCCGCGCTGCAGACCTTTCTCACCAAGCGGGAGCAGTTTCATTCCAACATCCTCACGAATTCGGTCTCGGCATTCGAAGAGGCGACCCGTGCCCGCGTTGTCAATCTGACGAATTACTTCATGAACCATGGTGTCAGCGACCAGGCGCTTGCCACGCACAAGGCGATCGTCGCCATCGCCGCCAGCCTTCGCAAGCAGGCCAACATCATGGCTTTCAGCGACATGTTCTTCCTGCTCGGCGTTGCGCTGGTCATCGCCCTCGTCGCGAGCCTGCTTCTGAAGAAACCCGGCCACCTTTCCGGCGGTGCGGCACACTGAGCGCCGCATCTCAAAGAGGAGGAGATAGCCATGACCCTGCTGCACGACATGCCCAAGACCGCGATCATCAATCCCAGAGCGGGCCATATTGGCGTCAATACCGCGGCTACCCTCAGCCTGATCGAATGGCTGACGGGCGATGAATGCCACGCCCTCGACGAGGCCGGCCTCGTCGCCGGGCTTGGCCGCCGCCTGCGGGCCTTCGGCCTTCCCATCGATCGGTTGACGCTGCACCTGACGACGCTGCATCCCGAATTCATCGGCCGCACCTTCGCCTGGGCGCCCGGCGAGCCGGTCGAGATCCATGATCGCGAACATGGTTCGCGTCTCGCGCTTGCCAATACGCCGCTCATGAAGGCACAGGAGATGCGCGAACCGCTCGTCGTCGGTCCGGGCGAGAGTCCGCATGGGCGCTGGCAACACATCGACATATTTTCCGGCCGGGGGCTCGTGCAATTGATCGTGGCGCCGCTTTGCAACGCCGACGGACCGATCAGCTGCGCCGTCTTCGCCACGCGGCGGCCAGGCGGCTTCACATCCGGCGAGCATGACCTGATCGAACGCATCCTGCCGGCATTGCGCAACACGTGCGAGCTCCGCGTCCTCAGACAATGCGAACTCAGCCTTCTCGACACCTATATCGGTCCGATGACGGCGAGCCGCATCCTCGCCGGACACATCCGTCGCGGAGAAATCGAATCCATGGAGGCCGCACTTCTGCTGTGCGACCTGCGCGGCTTCACCGAGCTTTCCAATCGGCTGCCAGGCGGCACCGTGCTCGGGCTCTTGAACGCCTATTTCGACAAGGTGATACCAGCGATCACCCACGAAGGTGGAGAAGTGCTGAAATTCATGGGCGATGCGGTTCTGGCATTCTTTCCGGGGGCCGATGCGACCAGAGCCTGCGATGCGGCGCTGACCGCGGCAAAGACGATTCTCGATGAAATAAGCGGCTTTGAACATGAAGGCATCCGCGTCAAGGTCGGTATCGCGCTGCACTATGGCGAGGTGAGCTACGGCAATGTCGGCTCCGGCAACCGCCTGGACTTCACCTTGATCGGCCCCGACGTCAATATCGTCAGCCGCATCCAGAGCGTCTGCAGCGAGAGCGGCCAAGCGCTCCTGATATCAGGCCCATTCCAGCAAAAGGCTGATATCACCGATGCGATCTCGATGGGGCTGCAGCCGCTGAAGGGCTTCGCCAACGCGATGGAGCTGTTTGCGATCGCATGCTGACGCCGCCGATGAGACAAAAGAGGTTGACCATCCATGCATTCGATCGACCCCTCGATTGCTGGGATGGGGTTTCCTATCCGAATTTTCGCGCCAAGCATGTGTTGCATTAAATCAACAACCAGTTTTTCCGTTTTTGAATGGCTCCGGCTCGGATTTACAAACAATCTGAATGTATATAGCTCTGTCATCAGGACCTAATTAGCTTGCGATCTGGTGGGGTTGTTGTTTCAGCCGCCAGCTAACGAGGTTCCATCGGGGTGGGGATAGTACCGGCGGTCTATTGCAGATGCAGTGCCTGGTTTGGCTTCCTGTTTGCGGGAAGCACTTCCATGGTAGCCTATTATGCTCGCTCCTTGGATTACGTAGAAATAATTACGACAAGGAGTTTACAATGAACATCAAGAGCCTTCTTCTCGGCTCCGCTGCTGCGCTGGCAGCAGTATCCGGTGCTCATGCTGCTGACGCGATCGTCGCCGCCGAGCCGGAGCCGCTGGAATACGTCCGCATCTGCGACGCATATGGTGCTGGCTACTTCTTCATTCCTGGTACCGAAACCTGCCTTAAAGTCGGCGGCATGGTCCGTACCGAAGGCAAGTGGTACGACGCCTACAATGCCAACAGCCACAACGGCACTCTCTGGCATACCCGCGCCCAGCTGAGCCTCGACACCGCGACCGACACCGAATACGGCCCGCTGAAGACCAACACGGTCATCCGTTGGGATTGGCAGGAAGGCAACTCGACCTCAAGCAAGCTGCTGTTCGCCAACATCAGCCTCGGCGGTTTCCTGGTCGGTAAGGCCGATTCGCAGTTCAACTACTACATCGGTTACGCCGGCGACGTCATCAACGACGACGTGATCTATGACGGCCCGTACGAACTCAACCAGTTGACCTATAGCTACGATGCCGGCAACGGCTTCACGGCTGTCGTCTCGGTTGAAGACTCGAACTCCAGCGGCTCGGGTGCTGGTTATGGCGCGAGCTGGGCAAGCGATGACAAGGCCAACCACTACGCTCCCGACGTCGTTGCCGGTGCCGGCTTCAAGTCTGGCGCGTGGGGCTTCAAGGTCGTCGGCGGTTACGACTCCATCAAGTCGGAGGGCGCCATCAAGGCTCGTGTCGATGCTGACTTCGGTACCTTCTCGGCCTTCTTGATGGGCGGCTGGAACACGGACGGCGACAAGCTGAACAAGTACGCCGGCACCAACCTGGCTCGCTCTTCTTGCCCGGCTAACGATGCATCGAAGTGCGGCTGGGGTGACTGGGCTGTCTGGGGCGGCGTTGGCGTTCCGATCAACGAAAAGCTGAAGTGGAACCTCCAGCTCGCCTACACCGACTCGAAGATCTTTGCCGCCACGACGAACGTCAAGTGGAACCCGGTCAAGAACCTGCTCATTGAGCCGGAAGTCTCCTACACAAACTTCGATTCCGTGAACCAGGATCAGTGGGCTGGTATCCTGCGCTTCCAGCGTAGCTTCTAATACCGAATTACCCGGTCTATTTAGGACCAGGTACGGGAAGCCTGACGTTCCAATCCGTCAGGCTTCTTCCATCGATCGGTTGACCTCCGATCAAAGCAAAGGATCTGGCTTTCCCTCCGGTTCTTCTTATCCCCCATGCAAGATCAACGCTGATGACGTCAATCCGGCGCGTAGAACCCCGCCTGGTGGGCAGCCCGATCCAGCTCCTCCCGGAAATCGGGATGGGCAAGCGCGATCATCGCCCTTGCCCGCTCCGCCACCGATTTTCCCTTGAGGTTCACCCAGCCATATTCCGTGACAACGATATGGATATCGTTGCGCGACGTCGTTACTGGACCTGTCAGCGTTGGAACAATACGCGAAAGCGTTCCCTTGGCCGCCGTCGCATGACAGGCGATGATCGAGCGGCCGCCGCGTGAGCCATAGGCGCCTCGGACGAAATCCACCTGCCCGCCCGAGCCGCTGAACTGCCTTCCATTGACGAATTCGGAATTGCACGCGCCATTGAGGTCGATCTGCAGCGTCGCATTGACCGACACCATGCGATCGTTCTGGGCGATGACGAAGGGATTGTTCACATAATCCACGGGATGCGCTTCGACATCGGGATTATCGTTCAGGAAGTCGTAAAGCGGCTTGTCTCCGAGCGCGAAGGTGAAGATGGTTCGCCCGACATGTATCTGCTTGCGGCTATTATCGACCACGCCGGCCCTGACCAGAGCGGCAAGTCCCGATGTCATCATTTCGGTATGGATGCCCAGGTGGCGGTGCTGGGATAGACCGGCGCAAACCGCGTCCGGCAACGCGCCGATGCCCATCTGCAGGCAATCGCCATCGTCCACTAGTCCCGCCACGATGGCGCCGATCGCATCATCGACTTCCGAGCGAGGCGCTGCGGCGAGCGCCGGCAGGCTTGCGTCGTTCTCGACAAGCGCGGTGACGCTCGAGACGGGGATCATGCAATTGCCCCGCACGTAGGGCATGCTGGGATTGACTTCGAGGATCAGCCGGGCACCGGGCTTGCGGGCGACCGCCAGGGCATAATCCGTGCTGGCGCCGAGACTGAAATTCCCGTCCGCATCCATGGGCGAGACGGTGGCAATCAACGTATCGACACCGACATGCTCCACCAGGGAGCGCGGCACCTGGCTGAAATGACATGGCACGATTTCGGCGGCCGGCAGCATCTCGGCCATTCGCCGCTTATCCAGGGCGCGATCCACCGCTCCATGAAAATAGCTCATGGGAATGATGCGGTCACGCAGGTCGAAGTCGAGCACGCTCGAGCCGGCAACGCCTGTACAAAGCAGGTAGTAGAGCCGGACATTGTCCACCGCGCCGGCCCGCGCGCGTTCGGCCAATGCCGCGAGAATGGCGGGTGGCTGGCCGGCAGCAATCGGCATTGCGATCTTCGCGCCCGATGGTATCAAGGCAACGGCTTCATGGGCGGATCGCACACGTTCACGGTATTGCGTCTGATGATTAGCGGCCATCGAGTCCTCCCCTTGAATGCCACCGTCAGCACAATTTGGCATCCACCGCGGGATCGCGATCGACCCTCCTCCAAGGTCGCCGCGAACACTTCGCTGCAGTAGGACGCGCTTACATAAAAGCGCCGAACCCGCTGTTCGCGCAAGACCCGAACAGCACATCCACACCGACAAACGCGAACTCGGCCTCAACCTGATCGAGGTTCGAGGCCAAGGATGAGGGAACGACAATTTTCCCTCTTCGCTTCGATTGATGATCGAGCTTGTCAGGCCTTAACGTCGACCGTGCCCATCATGCCGAGATCCTCATGCTCGAGGATGTGACAATGATACATGCGCCGCCCCGGCAAATCCTGTCGCAGCAGGATGCGTACCGTCTCGCCGGCGGCAACGTTCACAGTGTCTTTCCAGGCCCGATAGGACGGCTTTGTGACCGCGCCATCCATTTCGCGTTCGACAAGCTGGAACTGCGTCCCATGCACATGAAACGGATGGTCCATGTCCGCCTGATTGACGATCTCCCATAATTCCACCTGTCCGACCTTCGAGACTTCGTCAATGCGGTTCATATCGAAGCTGGCGCCGTTGATGAGGAACCTCATCTCCATGCCTTCCATGGATTCCGTCAACACAAAGCGACGCGTGACCGACGGTTCCGCGAAGCCGTCAATGGTGCGCAGCTTCGACGGAAGCGGCGGCGCGACAGGCGCGGCTTCCTCCGAGACATTTGCCGTCAGCAAGATCATGCCGGCCTCTTCGGGCTTGCCCGGCCCCATCCATCCACGCTCGTAGTCGAGCGTGACAAGCCTCGCCGCTCCAGGTTTGTCGAAGGAGATGATGAGTTCGACCCGCTCGGCCGGCGCGAGCAGCAAATCGTCTATGCCGACGGGAGCTTCGATAAGGCCGCCATCCGTTCCAACGAGCACCATGGCGGCATTCTCGAATGTCAGCCGCAGGAACCGCGCGTTTGTCGCGTTGAAAAGGCGCAGACGACGCTTTTCCCCTTTCGCGACGGCCAGGACCGGATTCCTCTGACCATTGACTAGAATATGATCGCCGACGCGCCCATTCATCAGATCGATCATGTTGCTCGCCGGCATGCTTCCATCTTCGGCGATCCGAAGATCGGTGAACATCAGGATCGTATCGCCATATTCGGCGGGGATCGGGTCATCCTTGGGTTTGACCAGGAAGACGCCCGCGAGCCCGCGATAGACCTGCGCGGCGGTGAAGCCGTGCGGATGGGGATGGAACCAATAGGATGCGGCGCTGCCTTGCGGCAGATCGAAAGCATAGAGGCGCTCGCTACCCGAGGCGATGGCTTCCATGGGATTGCCATCCTGATCCGCCGGCACCGGCATCCCATGCCAATGAACCGTCGTCGGCTCATCGGGAATGCCGTTCCTGAAACTGATCTCGACCCTGTCGCCCTCATGCGCCTCGATCACCGGATTTCCGCCGTTATAGAGGAGCGCGGACGTGTCGAGCCCCTCGGCGAAACGAACCGACCCCGGTTCGGCGGCAAGCCTTGCCTTGAACAGACCCGCTTCGCCAGCCTCGTTCATCAAGCACGGCAACTCACGCAAGGGCCGCCCTTCCGGCAAGACAGGTTTGCCGCCGCTCATCGGCATGTCATGAGCGCCGTTTGCCCCCATATGTCCCATGCCGTGCATCATCTGGGCCGCGGCCGGCCCGGAAATCGCCAGGCCTGCCAGCCCTGTTAGAAAACGACGTCGGTGCATCGATTGCTTCCTCTTACTCAAAGCAATGTCCCCATTCGGCCGCTCACCGCAGCCTCGCGCTCCTTGGTCCCTGGACCGAAGCCGTCTTCAACCGGCTCTGCGCCGATGGTGATCGTGGAGAGCTTTTCATGACCTTGGTTGCCCAGTTCGCGACCGCCTGCCAGCCCGCTTGTTCGACCACCTGCCCGGGTATCGGTTGAATGGCGGTCGTCTCGACCTTGACCGCGGGCCCATCGAGAATTCTCATGGGTTTTGATCTCATGGTGCTCAAGGTGGAGGTTCCAACCGTGGTAAGGTCAAGTGTCCCCTAGCGAAAAATATGCTATTGACCTTCCCATGGTTGGAAGGCCCACCTGCCATCGGCGACATCAGGCGGTGCCTGTCATTGGAGAAGCTTCATGAATATCGGACAAGCGGCAAAGGCATCCGGCGTTTCGGCCAAGATGATCCGCTATTACGAGGAGACCGGCCTCATTCCGGCCGCCGGCAGGACGGCATCGGGCTATCGCGACTATTCGGATAACGACGTGCACATGCTGCGCTTCATCCGCCGGGCACGCGATCTCGGCTTCGCCGTTGCCGAAATCAGCGAGCTTTTGGAACTCTGGCGAGACGAAACCCGGCAGAGCGCCGAGGTCAAGCGCCTGGCTCAGGGACATATCGAAGCGCTGAAAAAAAAGATCGCCGACCTGCAGGACATGGAGCACACACTCACCATGCTCGTTAATTCCTGCCAGGGCGACCATCGCCCACATTGCCCGATCCTGCAGCGGCTCGAGACCGATCGGGAAGACGAAAATCTGTCGATCCAGCCTCGAACCGGCGCGATACCCCGGCTCTTGCAGTGATCCCTGCCCGCCGACGTCTTGGTGGCGGGTTGCCGGCGCAGAACATGGTCAACATGGTCGGGATTAAGTCCCGCCAAGGCCGCTCAGGCTGCCTCGTCAAGGAATTGCCGGAGGCGCGGCACGACGAAATCGAGGAAGACGCGCACGCGCTGCGGCATGCGCGCGCCGCCGAGAAAGACCGCATGGATCTGCTCCTCATCCGGCTCGACGACATCGGCGAGCACCTCGATGAGACGGCCAGCCGCAATGTCGGCACGGACGTGATAGTCCCCCATGCGGGCGAGCCCCACACCCGCCAGCGCCATGCGCCGGACGGTTTCGCCATTGTTGGCGAGCAGCGAACTCGTCATGGCCCGATCGACGATGCGGCCGCTTTCCCTCACCGGCCAGACGGGCGCGAGACGGCGGAAATTGAACCCCAGGCAATTGTGCCGCGAGAGATCATCGACGGTCAGCGGTATTCCAAAGCGATCGAGATAGCTGGGCGCGGCAACGATCTTGCGGCGGGCAATGCCGATACGGCGCGCTATCATGCCTGACGCCGGCAAGGCCCCGACCCGAAAAGCAACGTCGGTGCGGTCGAGATAAAGATCGACGATTTCATCCGACAGCGAGAGATCGACGACGACATTGGGGTAGGTCCGCCAAAATTCCGGCAAGAGCGGTTCAAGCCCAAGCACGCCCAAGGCAACGGAAATGTTGACCCGTACCGTGCCGCCCGTCGTCGTCGCGCCCTGCGCCAACTCCTGCTCGACCTCGTCGAGATCATGCAGCAGGGCCTGGCTGCGCTCATAATAGATCCGCCCCTCGAGGGTCAGCGACAGCCGTCGTGTCGAGCGCTCGACAAGCCGAACGCCGAGCCTGGATTCGATGCGGGAGATCAGTTTGCTGACGGTCGACGGCGTCATGCGCAGCAGGCGCGCCGCTTCGGAAAAACTGCCTGCTTCCACCACGCGAAGAAATACCTGCATCTCGCCGACGCGATTGTCCATGGAACACCATCTTTGATTTGGTTTCACAAATAATGTGAAAAGCTACCGGATTATCAAGGACGCATGCTCTCTCTATTTCATAGGTCGAAGAAATCGCGCCTTCAATTCCGGCGCGGCATCCATTCAAGGCGGCCAAGGCCGTCGAGATTTTCAAAAAGGAGTTTTCGATGTTCACCGTGACCGCGCATGGCGCTACAATTCCCGCGCTCGGCTTTGGCGTCTTCCGAATGTCGGATGCGGAAGTGGAACGCGTCATACCCGCCGCGCTCGAAGCCGGCTTCCGTCATTTCGATACGGCGCAGATCTATCAGAACGAGGCAGCGCTCGGCAGTGCCTTGCAAACGGCTGGCGCAAGACGGGACGACCTCTTCCTGACCACCAAGGTCTGGGTAGACAATTACAGCAAGGAGAAGTTCGCCGCTTCGGTCGACGAAAGCCTAGACAAGCTGAAGACCGACCGTGTCGATCTCCTGCTGCTGCACTGGCCGGGCGACAAGGTGCCGGTCGCCGACCAGATCGAAATGCTGAACGCTGTCAAGGCCGCCGGCAAGACTAGCTTCGTCGGCGTCAGCAACCAGAATATCCAGCAGATGCGGGAATCGGTCAGACTTTCCAGCACGCCGATCGTGACCAATCAGGTCGAGATCCATCCCTATCTGCCCCAGCACGCGCTCGTCGCAGCCGCAAGGGCAAGCGGTCTTGCGGTCACCGCCTATTACGGCATGGCCGACGGCGCTTTGCCGAAGGAGCCGGTGCTCCAGCGGATCGGCGCCAGATACGGCAAGAGCGCCGCGCAGGTCGGGCTACGCTGGCTGATCCAGCAGGGCCACATCGCGCTTTCCAAGACCGCCAATCCCGAGCGCGTCAAGGAGAACATCGCGATCTTCGACTTCAATCTCGACGAGGCGGATATGATCGCCATCGCCGCTCTCGCCCGCCCGGATGGCCGCATCGTCAGCCCGCCCGGCCTCGCGCCCCAATGGGATGCCTAAGGAGTTTCAACATGGACGCCAAGATTTCGACGGCCGAAAAGGCTCAAACATCCTCCCACGCCCGATGGGCGCTTCTCGCGCTTGCGATCGGCGCCTTCGGCATCGGCACGACCGAGTTTTCGCCGATGGGCCTTCTTCCGGTCATCGCCAAAGGGGTCGATGTCTCGATCCCGACCGCCGGCCTCCTCATCAGTGCCTATGCGATCGGCGTCATGGTCGGCGCCCCCTTCATGACGCTCGCCTTCAGCCGTTTCGGCAAGCGCACGGCGCTGATGCTGCTGATGGGCATCTTCACGATCGGCAACCTCATGTCGGCGATGGCGCCGGGCTACTTCACGCTGCTGCTTGCCCGGCTCGTCACCAGCCTCAACCATGGCGCCTTCTTCGGCCTGGGTGCCGTCGTGGCCGCAAGCGTGGTACCGAAGGAAAAGCAGGCTAGCGCGGTTGCCGCCATGTTCATGGGGCTGACGATCGCCAATATCGGCGGCGTGCCGGCCGCGACCTGGGTCGGTCAGGCGATCGGCTGGCGCATGGCCTTCGCTGGGACGGCTATGATCGGTGTCGCCGCAATCGCCGCGCTTTGGGTCGCTCTTCCGAAAGGCGAGCGCGGTGCGATGCCTGATGTCAGGCGGGAACTGGCCGTGCTCACCCATCCTACGGTCCTCATCGCCATGGCGACCACCGTCATGGGCGCGGGCGCGATGTTCTCGCTATACACCTATGTCGCTCCCACGCTTACCGAACTCACCGGCGCCTCCAACAGCTTCGTGACCCTAGGACTGGTGCTGATCGGCATCGGCTTCACGATCGGCAACTGGCTTGGCGGTCGGCTGGCTGACTGGTCGCTCGACGGCGCGACCAAGATCTTCCTGGCCCTGCTCGCCGCCATCATGTTCGCGCTGCCATTGGCGATGATCACCCACGCGGGAGCCGCCATCGGCCTGCTTCTCTGGGGCGGGGCTGCGTTCGCGATCGTCCCGCCCGTGCAGATGCGCGTCATGGAAGCGGCGGCGGAAGCGCCTGGCCTTGCCTCCTCCATCAATGTCGGAGCCTTCAATCTTGGTAATGCCCTTGGGGCCGCAACGGGTGCCGCCGTCATCAGCCTTGGTTTCGGCTATGCGGCGGTCTCGATCGCCGGAGGTCTGCTGGCCGCCGCCGGCCTGATGCTGGTGTTGATTGGCACACGCAAGCCGTCGTCGCTGCCGGCAAATTGTGGCGCGTGATCAATCCACTTGCCGCCGTATCAGGCATCGAAGTTTCTCGATGCCCTGCCCGCTAAAATCAAGCCGTCCGCGGTCTTTCGCGGCGGACGGCTCAACTCAATTGAAACAGCCTTGCTCAGGGCAGTTTGATTTCGAGCGTGATCATGTAGTTGCTATAGTTGGGAGGGGTCGGCGGCGGATTGGGGTTGGTGGCCGAGAAAGATCGAATAGTTGGTTATGCGCGGAGGCGTGGATGGCGGCTTCACGTCCGGCCTCCAGGAGGCCTTGATCGTTATCTTGTCCGTGGCGCGATAGGAAAGATTGAGCTCGCGGTTCCTGCTTGTCCCATCCCGGGAATGCTTGCCCTCCAAGGACCATTTGTCCCATGATGCTTTCAGGCTCTCCGCTGTCTGGGTGCCTCTGCGTTCATAGCTGCCACTCAGGGACGAATTGTTACCCTTGGCCGACAGCTCGTAAAGTTGATCCTGAACCTTGCCATTGAAATCAGTCGTGATCGTGGCGCTGCCTTCGGTCTTACCATCCGACGACCGTGCCTTGACGTAAGGTGATCGTCTTGTTGCCGACATAGACGCCAACGTTCGGATTGAGCCCATTCGTCTTGAAGCCGATGTCGCTTTTCGCCTTTGAATCGAGAACGATGGGACGCTCGGGCGACTGGAAATATTTTCCAAGCAAATCCTGCTGGGTTTGGTCAGCGCGACAGGCTTGCCCATGGGATCGAAGGCACCCATGACCGTGCAGCGCTGCCCGCTCACCCAGCTGTTGACGGCAAACATCAGATGTCCGTCATCGCCAATCGCGGCTACGCCCTGATGCAGGCTGTTCCTCAGGTTGTAGCGACCGCAGCAGGATAGGGCGTTGTCGCTTGCCGCGTCAAAGGACCGGCCGGAAAAAACGACGCCGGACGGCAGTCCCGATTCCGCGCTGCTGCCTAGAATCGGGCAACTGGCGAGCGGTATCAGCCTGTAGCTGTTCAAATCCGTTTGCGACGTCTGACCCGCCGGCCTCGTGAGCGGTGCTAATCCCACATCTGGTCTGCCGTTTCCTGATCCGTTGACGAAGGATGAAAAATGAGAGCGATGCGATTTATGCGTGTCCCGCCGGCTGAGTTAGGTCGACAAATTTTTTTGTCCAGTCGCGGGTCTTGTTTCTGATCGGTCGCGCGCACTTACCGAAATTGACCGGCACGTCTAATTTGTCCGATGAATTAAGGGACTTCGTATTGCCAGCGCAGGTTGCTTTCGGATAGACCCTTTCCATCCCTCGTGTTCAGATTCCCTGGAGCGCCGAAATGCGTCTTGAACCGCAGCAGCGAATTTATGTCTGCTTCTTCCTCTTCGCGGTCTCGATGGGCGCGATGCTTTCGCGCCTTCCCGATCTGCAGGATGCCTTGCGGATCGACAAATCCGAGCTCGGCCTGACATTGATCGGCGCGGCGATCGGCGCGCTCATATCACTCACCTTCGCCTCCCCGATCGTCGCACGCCTCGGCGCGCGCAAGACGGCATTCATCACCGTGCTCGGAACCTCCGCTTCCCTCGCGCTCGTGCCGTGGATGGGCTGGGCTCCGCTAGTCTTCGCTGTCCTCTTCTGCGAGGGATTGCTGGCAGGCGCGCTCGAAATCAATCTCAACGTCGAGATCGATCGCATCGAGGCCCAGCTCGGTCGCGGCGTGATGAGTCGGGCGCACGGGTTCTGGAGCCTCGGTTTCTTTGTGACGGCACTCGTGTCGTCCGTGATCCGGCAGGAAGGCGTGCCGATGCACGTGCATCTCGGTCTGACATTTATCTTCGTCCTCATCGTAGGCTCGATCACCATCTCTGGCATGCGCAACGCGCCGGCCCGTCCGACCGAGGATCATGTCGAGACCCATCACATCGCGTTGCCGACGCTCGGCCTTTTGCCGCTCTGCGTCATCGGCATCGCGGCATTCCTGGTCGAGGGTGCTGGCATCGACTGGTCGGCGATCTACATGCGCGACGTCTTTCACGTCGAGCCCTTCGTCGGCGGCCTCGGCCTGACGCTGTTCACCTTCTTCATGGCACTGACGCGATTGTTTGCCGACGGGTTCGTCGATCGCTACGGCTCCCGCTCCGTCGCGCTTTCCCTGATGCTCCTGGCGATAACCGGGCTTTGCGCCGTCTGGCTCGCACCTCACCCCAACGTCGCGCTTCTGGGATTTGCCTTCATGGGCGCCGGCTGCAGCGCGGTCTATCCGCTTGTGGTCTCGGCCGCCGCCCAGCGCACTGACCGCCCGGCCCATGTCAACGTCGCGGCCCTCGGGCAGATGTCCTTTGTCGTCTTCTTCCTGGCTCCGCCCTTGCTTGGATTCATTGCCGAACACGCCGGCATTCGCACCGCCTATCTGGTGTGCATCCCGGTCATCCTGGCCGGCCTGATGGGTGTGGGTTCGCTTTCTGGACGCCGAAGCGCTTTTGCGTAAGGACTTAGCGATCCAGCGAAAACCGGCTGGATCAAATCAGCCAGCATCCGTTATCGGCCGGCGAGGGGGAAGGCTATACGCTTCCCCCTCTTCCGCGGGCAAGCGTCGGGCATCGCTTGCCCGCGGGTGCCTTCACCACGTCAAACGCCTTGTCAGCTTAACGTAGTGAGCGGAATGCCGCCCTGACTTCGTTGGTGAAAATCGTCGGCTGCTCCAATGCCGCAAAATGCCCGCCATTGTCGGTTTCGTTGAAGTAGATCAGGTTGCCATAGCAACGCTCGGTCCAGCTGCGTCTGTTCATTGAGAAAGATAAAGGCGACGTCAGGATCTCCAAAAGTTTGGGAGGCTTGTTGAATGCCGCGAAGTTTTGCTTTCGGCGTGTATCTCGGTTGTGTCCTCCACCCAGCCAAATTGTATCCTTCCGTGTCCGGATCGACCGAGGCTACAATGGAATACAGAATCCGCGCTTTGACTTTGCCACCGACAAAATGCACGCCGGATTCCGAATTCCGCCCAGTTCGCCGGCGAAGAAGAATTTTGGAGACCTCTCCCGAGGCGGCACCATAGAGATTGCGCGGACTTGTGAAAGTCGTCTTTCATGATGATGGAAGCGGCTCGACGGCTGCTTGCTGCGAGCGGCGCTCGCTTGTCGATAAGGCGGCTATCCCGGCGGGAGGAGAACCATGGATAGCCGGCCGGCCGCGTATGATGAGATCAGGCCGGCAAATTCCACTTAATCGCGTTAGCGCACCTTACGGCGCATAGCGCGTGAAGACGTAGTCGTGATCCCTAACGTTACCGACATGGCAGCTCAGACAGGTTTCATGTTGAGCGATATCGACCGGCTTGCCATCGACGAACCGCCCGAAACCCCAACCGTGGCTATCGGGATATTTCTTGGAATCCTTCACCATGACCTGAACCGTCGTCGGCGCTCCCGGCACGGTCGCCGGCGCGAACTCCGTCGATTGCTTGCGCTTGTAGGCCAGCTTGACGAGGACCGAGCCATCCGGGAAAGGCAGCGTGCCCTTCTTGTAGGCGTCAACGGCGATATCATTGCCCAGCACGGCGCGAAGTTCATCGAGCGGCGGAGCCTCCTGCGCGGGCGCGATGAATTTCCAGTCCCTGTAGCCTTCCGGTATGGTCACACCATAGATCGGTGAGGCATTTTCCGGCGGCGTTGCGGAACCCGCCGATTGCGAAGCGGCGATGCCGACGGCAAGGCTTGAGACGGCAAATGCACCGAGGAACGCAAATTTCATTCTGGCCTCCTGCCTGATGGATGATCTCGCAGCAAGATCGCCCGGAATTGTATCTGCAAAATTTCAGGAAGCGGCTCGATTGTATCGCAATGTAACCGGTGAGGCTCATTCGTGTGAATTGCTCATCGGAAATCGGGTGGCAACGGCCCCAGCTTGGACACTAGACTTCGCGCTATTGCGGCATCCGCGGGGCCTCCAAAGCCCGCCCAGACCGAGGACCTGAACATGAACGCATCGATATCCACTTCCGCGCCTGCCTTCACGGAAAGCCCCATCTCGGCCCGGGTCGACGCCTACGACTGGACGTCGCTGGCGGGAGAACTTGACGGCTTCGGCTGCGCCGTCCTTCCGAAGCTTCTCGCACCCGATGAATGCGACGCAATTTCCGGCCTTTATCCCGAGGAGCGTCATTTCCGCAGCCACATCATCATGGCGCGCCACGGTTTCGGAAGAGGCGAATATCGCTATTTCAACTATCCGCTGCCGGGGCTTCTCGGTGGATTGCGTACTGCGCTCTATCCTCATCTCGCCGATATCGCAAACCGGTGGAATGAACGTATGGGGGTTGAGGAACGCTATCCCGAGGAGCATGCCGCCTTCCTGAGGCGATGCCACGAGGTCGGTCAGCGGCGTCCGACGCCGCTGCTGCTTCGATATGTGCCCGGAGACTTCAACTGCCTGCATCAGGACCTCTACGGCGAACTTGCTTTCCCAATCCAGGTGGCCATTCTGCTGTCCGAGCCGGGGCGGGATTTCACCGGTGGTGAGTTTGTCCTGACCGAACAGCGGCCGCGCATGCAAAGCCGCGTGGACGTCGTGCCGCTTCGACAAGGTGATGCCGTCGCCTTCGCAGTCCATAATCGGCCCGTGCGGGGAACCAAGGGGAACTACCGTGTCAATCTCAGGCACGGGGTAAGCCGGGTCCGCTCAGGCATGCGCCACACTGTCGGCATCATCTTTCACGACGCCCGCTAAGGGCGTCGCTACCCGACGAAACCGGCGTAATTTTCTCCGGTAATTCTATGCATGATGGCCGAGTATGCCTGGTGATTCTGATCGCCCGCCAGGACGCGGCCGAGCGACGGCTGCGCGAAAGCCGACATCGGCAGGAGGGCGAGCGGCGTCGAGACGGGTGTGAGATGCGAGCCCTGCCCGGCGCGCAATGTCGTCAGCAAGCCGAACATCTCGCCGGTGATACTGGGTCTCGACAATATCGCCATGCGATACTGCCCCGACGAATTCGTCACCAGATAGATATGCCCCGACAGGTGCGGTACCGACACCGAGCCCTGCTGTGAAAACGAGGCGTCGCTGCGCTCGTGTTCGCGGAAGCTCAGGCAGGTCCGGTCTTCGTCCCAGGCGATCTCGGTGCAATAGGCGAAAATCGCCTTCGCATCGCCGAAGGACGGACGAAGCGTCAGGTAGGTGCCTTCCAGCCATGACACCGAGGCGCGGGAATAGGCCCCAAGCTCCTCGGGGGCATGGCCGGGCCTGTCGTTGACGAGAGGTGCTTGTGTTCCTGCCGGTTCCCGCAGCACGACGCCCATCGCCTGCTCCAGACGAATGAGGGTCGCCAGCGTGAAAGGACGGTGGCCCGAAAGAGCCTTCTCCAAGGTCGAAAGACTGATGCGGGCATCATCGGCGAGACGCTGCCTGGAAATGCGCCGTCGGGCGATCTCCTCGCGAACCCGCGCCGCCACGGCGCTGTTCTGGCTGTCGGACAAATAGGGGTCGCCCTGGACCATTCACTCGTTTCCTGATTGCGTAATTTCTTCACAATTCCACACATGGCCGTAACCGGCAAGACCGTCTGCGGCAAGATGCGGACGAAACAGGGCAAAGCTTACGCTGGCGAGAAAATAGCCTTTGTTCACAATGGCTTCAGTCATTCCACCAGCGATTAAGGAGCCTGTCATGTCAGCCTCGCCAAACATCTCGCGCTACCAGAAGCGACAAAATTTCCTCATCAGATTCGGCCTGCTGCTCTGGTTCAGCAATGCCATCCTGCTGCCGGTGCTCGCCGTCGTTTTCGCGCTGCTGCATCCCCTGGAATCGCACGCGCAACCCGCAGCCTTCGTCACGCCGAACGAAATGGGCACGGGCAGCCTTCTTCTTCAGACCAAGGAAGAGGGAAAATATATCGAGGCACCCCGCCTTGCGACCGATGTCGATCTCGACGTCAACGGACCGACGGCACGCGCGGTGCTCACGCAAGCCTTCGAGAACACGACCGACAAATGGGTCGAAGCCCTCTACGTATTTCCACTTCCGGAAGACAGCGCCGTCTATTCCCTGAAGATGATCGTCGGCAACCGGGTCGTTGTCGCCGATATCAAGGAGAAGCAGGCTGCGCGTGCCATATACGAGAAAGCGCGCAAAGAAGGAAAGAAGGCGTCCCTGGTCGAACAGCAGCGCCCGAATGTCTTCACCAATGCGGTCGCAAATATCGGCCCGCATGAAAAAATCGTCGTGCAGATCGAATATCAGCAGTCGGTCCGCCTGGCGGACGGTCGCTTCTCCCTGCGAGTGCCGCTCGTCGTCGCACCGCGCTACAGCCCGCAAGACGCATCGCCCATCACGCAGCAGGCGGATCTGAAGGCCGGCTGGGGTCAGTCCAAACAGCGCTCATCGCGTGAGGTCAGCGACAAATCCATCTCGGCACCCTTGATGGCTCCTGGCAGCGATCGCGCCAACCCTGTCACCCTCAAGGTCAATCTCAACGCCGGCTTCCCACTCGACGACGTCAAAAGCCTCTATCACGCGGTCAAGATCGACAAAGTCACCGACGCCGAGCGCCGGATCGTCCTAGATGGCGACGCGACCGCCGATCGCGACTTCGTGCTCGAATGGAGCGCGGTCGCGAGCAATATGCCGAGCGTCGGCCTCTTCCGCGAACATGTCGGCCAGGATGATTATGTGCTTGCCTATGTGATGCCGCCGGCGGTGGCGACGCCGCGAAAGGCCGGCCGCGAAGTGGTCTTCGTCATCGACAATTCCGGCTCGATGGGCGGCACCTCGATCGAACAGGCAAGGGCGAGCCTCGATTATGCCCTGTCTCGGCTCGAGCCGAGCGATCGCTTCAACGTCATTCGCTTCGACAACACGATAACCAAATTCTTCTCCGATTCGGTCATGGCGACGGCTGAGAATATTGCCTCGGCCCGCCGCTTCGTCACCGGCCTGGAAGCCGCCGGCGGAACGGAAATGCTGCCACCGCTTCAAGCAGCGCTCGACGACAGCCACCAGGCTAGCGGATTGCGCCAGGTCGTGTTCCTGACGGACGGCGAGGTCAACAACGAGCAGCAGCTTCTCGATGCGATCGCGAAATCGCGTGGACGCTCTCGCATCTTCATGGTCGGCATCGGCTCGGCGCCGAACACGTACCTGATGAGCCGCGCCGCCGAACTCGGTCGCGGCAGCTTCACCCACATCGGCTCGGTCGCCGAAGTGAACGAACGCATGCGTGCCCTCTTCGACAAGCTGGAGAACCCGGCTGTCACCGACGTCGCGGCTGCCTTTTCGCAAAAGGATGTCAACCTGTCACCCAACCTCCTGCCCGACATCTACCATGGCGAACCGCTGGTTCTGGCGGCCCGCATGGGAAAGGCAGCCGGAACCCTGACCGTCAGCGGCGAGATCGGTGACCGTGCGTGGACGATCTCCCTGCCGCTCGACCAGGCAAGCAATGCCAAGGGCATCTCGAAGATCTGGGCTCGCCGCCAGATCGATGACGCCGAGGTCAATCTCACGCTCGGCAAGATCACGCAGGCCGATGCCGACAAGCGTATCCTGCAATTGGCACTCGACCATCATCTGGTCACGCGCCTCACAAGTCTCGTCGCTGTCGATACGAAGCGTCTGCGCCCGGCAAACGCGCCGCTGACACAGGCCGACATTCCATTGCAGCTTCCCGCGGGCTGGGATTACGACAAGCTCCTCGGCATCGGTGCGGCGCGGGATGCGAAGGCTGACAGCAGGCATCGGCAGACAGCCGACAAGTCGCGGGGTGCCGATGCGGAGCTTGAACCCATCTCCACGCCGGCTCAGGCCAGCGTTCCGCTGCCGCAGACCGCAACGCCCGGAATGCTTCTCATTCTCCAGGGATTGCTTGCCCTTCTTTGTGGAGCTTCGTTGCTGATCCTGGCGTCACGAAGGAGCCGGGCATGATCGCCGCCACTCGCCTCCAGACCATCGGGAGCGCGCCAGCGCGCTCCCTCCTGACTTTCGCGGCCGGCATTCTCATCGCCGCCGGTCTCTTCCTCGCCGCACAGGGAGGATGGATCTACGCCAAGGCGGCCCTGGCGCAGCTTCTCTTGGAGCGCGCATTCACCGAGAGCGTGGTATCAGGCGCACCGGTCAAGCCGTGGAGCTGGGCTGACACCTGGCCGGTGGCGCGTATTGAAGTTCCACGCCTTGGCGCTTCCGCCATCGCGCTGAAGGGCGCAAGCGGCCTGGCGCTTGCCTTCGGCCCCGGCCATCTCGACAATACCCCGCGGGCGGGCGAAGAGGGTACGGCGGTTTATGCGGCGCACCGCGATACCCACTTTAGCTTCCTGAGACAGATCAGGGAGAACGACCGTATCCGCATCTCACGCGGTGATGGTCGGACCTTCACTTTCCGCGTGACCCGCATGGCCGTTGCTCGCTGGGATGAAGCAGAGATCGACCCCGACGCGCGCGGCGCCCATCTCGTGCTGGCGACCTGCTTTCCGTTCGACGCCGTGGCCTCGGGACCGCTTCGCTATCTCGTCTATGCCGATCTCGAAGGAACGACGGGTAAATAAACAACGGCCAGGATTTGGAAATCAACCCTGCCCGCTGGTGCGGGTAGACGCTTCCGAGTAACGCGCGTCCATTGGGGCGAGACCGCTGGCGTTGGGTTGCGTCAGGATACCATAGAGTTCCGGGCGGCGGCCTCTTATCCAGCGCTGGCCCGTGCACTTGTCGAGCAGGGCCGGATCGATTTCAGCGCTCACCCTCGCATCGGCGGCCGCCCAGGTTTCGGCCAGGATCCGACCATAGGGATCGAGGATCATGGCGTTGCCGGTGCGCACTTCGTCTTCATCCTGTCCGACGCCATTGCTGAAGACGAGGAACATTCCATTGTCGTGGGCGCGCGACGGCAGCCAGCGCATGAACCATTCCCGACCGTTTGGTCCTCGAAATTCGGCCTCGATCGCCTCCGGATCTTCGTGGCGATTGATCCATTTTTCGACCGGTATCCGCTTCAGCCCGTGCGGACTAACCGAATGCCCGCCGCCAGCCTGATGCGGCGCGATCAAGAGTTCGGCGCCGAGCAGCGCGGTCGCCCGCGCGTTCTCGATCAGATTATTGTCCCAGCAGATCAGGATGCCGGCGCGAATTCCCCAAGGTGTATCGAAGACCGTGAAGGCATCGCCGCTGGAAATGAGGCGATGCTCCCAGGCATGCAGCTTGCGATGGCAATGGACGTCGCCATCCGGCATGCAGACCGCGTAACTGTTATAGAGCTTTCTGTCTTCTCCCAACTCCAGGAAGCCCGCGCCGATCGCGATGCCCTTCTTACGCGCGAGCGCGGCTACCCGGCTGATCGAAGGACCGGAGAGCGGCTCCGCCAGCGCATGCAGCGCTGGACCGTCGAGCTTGGGAACGTGCCAATATCCGCAGATGCACATCTCGGGAAAGACGACGAACTGGTTGCCGGCCTGCACGGCTTCTTCCGTGAAATGCTCCACGCGCGAGAGATTAAAGGCCTTGTCATTGGCCCGATGCTGAAACTGCACGGATGAAATCTTGAACGCCATGTCGATTGCTCCTTTCGCTATGAAGCAATTTGACCATGCGGCTTCTCTTTCGTAAAATGACTTTATCGATTAAAATTATTCCTGGACAGAATGGAAATAAAGCTCCTCCGATCCTTCGTTCAATTGATCGACACCGGCCACTACGGCAAGGCTTCGGCGAAACTGTTCGTCACCCAATCGACCTTGACCAAGCAGATTCAAGCCATGGAAGCCGCGATCGGCGGAGCATTGTTCGAGCGTGGCCGCCATGGCGCCAAACTGACGCCTCTCGGAGAACTTCTGCGGCGCGAAGCACGCCCGCTTCTTCAATTGAACGACGATGTCGACCGGAAGATGCATCGCGCCATGGCCGGCCTTACCGGATACCTCGATATCGGATTTGGAATATCGACTCTCGTCGTGGCGCCGCGGCTGATCGCCGGCTTTCGTGCGACGACGCCCGATTGCAGCATCACGCTCAACGATCTGCCATCGCGGGAACAGCATCAGCGCCTGCTCGACGGCAGGCTTGATATCGGCTTCTGCCGGGCGCCGGAGGAGGATAGCGGCCTGGCCTTCATGCCCATTATCGAAGAGCACTTGGCCCTGGTGCTTCCAAGCGGGGTGACAATACCGGCCCAGGATCGGCTGGCGGAGTTGAACGAGCTTGGCTTCGTGGCGCTTTCGCCATCGCGCGGACCGGGACTGGATGATCAGATCAGGCGCTGGTGTTCGCTTGCCGGTTTCGAACCTCGCATCGCCCAATATGCCGACGACATACTGACCGTGCATGCCATCGTTTCCGCCGGCCTGGGCGCAGCATTCCTGCCTTGGCGTGGCGTGCAAGCATTGGCGGGGTCCAGCCACAAACAGTCTCTCTCCGGACCGGAATCAAGATGGCCGGTTGGGATCTGCTGGCATCGCGAACATGCGAGCCCGCTGTTGGCCCGTTTCATCGATCATGTATCGAAGAATCTGGAATTCCACGGCTCGCAGGCCGACTGGTAATCGAGTTAAAGGCCTAACGCATCGGCATTCCGCGATGAAAGCGACCGCTCTCATCGCCAAGAATGGGATTATGCATTCCAACCCCATTGTCCGAAAGGCGCTAGACATGAACCTGCTCGGCGTCGTCCGCGGACGGTTCAAGCGCCTTGGTGGTCAAAACGAACCATGCAGCCAAAGCATCGTCGGAGTGCCGAGAATCGCCAAGGCGATCCCCACGGAAACCGCCATCTTGATCGCCTTGATGCGCCGGGTCCTGACGCCGCTCCAATCATAACTCAAAATCACTAACCCCCACAAATCATTGATGATTCGCAAAGTAGAGCCGACTCGGCCTTCGACAAGGGATGGCGATGATTCGTCCACAACGGATATTCGCGCGATGTTTCGACGGAGGCGGTGTCGAAAGGTGGCGCCGTCTTAACCGTGCTTGAGACGCGATAGTAGTTCGCCCTGAATTTCACGCCTTGATCGGCGAAGCGATTACCGCCAGGTATTGATGGCCTTGGAGCGAAACTGGCGATGATCCGCGGATCACATGTGCTTTTGTGAAGAACGCGTCACAGCCAAGCGGGCCTCGATCCAGAGGCGCTCCCGGCACACGGCCCGCGCTCGGCTTATCCGACCGAGGCGGCCGAAGAGGCATACCCCAACGGGAGGCGATGCAGCGGTCCCTGCATAAGTCAGTCAGTCGCGCAGGCCGCCAGCTATTACAACAATGCCGTGCGGAAGAACGGCCCGGCGGCTCGATTGATCGTCTAGGTCCCGGTATCCGGCTTCGCTTGTAGCTCGACACGACGCAATCGGCGCCGCGCCGCCTTGCGAACCAAGCTGGAATATGCGGTTCTACGACCGCTTATTCGGGAGCACGGGGAGGATGGTTGCGATGAAGACAGGGATCGACGCGGTTATCGAAAAGGCGATCACGTCCGGCAAGATCGTCGGCACTGTCGTGATCGTCGTCAAAAGCGGAGAGACCGTCTATAGCCGCGCTGCTGGTTATGCCGATCGAGAAACCCAAAAAGCCACGGATACGCGGACGATATTCCGTCTCGCTTCCGTGACCAAGCCGCTCGTGGCGGCGACGGCCCTGGCTCTTGTCGACAAGGGCAGGCTGGCGCTTAGCGACCTCGCCCGAGATTATCTCCCCTATTTCCGACCCCGGCAGCCAGATGGAGAGATCGCCGATATAACCATCCAGCACCTGCTTACTCACACGGCGGGTCTCGGTTATGGAGCGGATCCCAAGACAACACCGCCCGAACGAATGTTCAACGCTGGCCTCGCCGATACGGATCTCGACTTCGAGGAGAACTTCACTCGACTGTCGACCTTTCCGCTGCTGGCCGCACCGGGCAAACTTTGGTCTTACTCGATCGCCATTGACGTTCTTGGAGCGGTCATAGCACGGATCGAGGCTTGCAGCCTGGAAGAGGCGGTGCGTCGTCATGTAACGGGACCGCTGGGCATGAGCGACACCGGTTTTTCGGTGAGCGATCCGGAGCGACTTGCCACGCCCTACGCCGATGCCACTCCGACGGCCGTCAGAATGAGCGATCGCCATTTGGTTCCGGATGATAGCGGCAACCTGCTTACCTTTGCGCCGACGAGGCTATTCAATCCGAAGGCTTTCCAATCCGGCGGAGCGGGCATGGTGGGCACGGCGCCGGATCTAATCACCTTCCTCGAAGCCATTCGCGGCGGCGGCGCGCCCATCTTGAAGGCGGAGACCGCAAGGGCGGCGCTTCTCAACCAGATTGGCGACATCCCGCGCCCGGGCAAACCAGGAGAAGGATTCTCTTTTTTGGGTGCGGTGATCCGGGATCCCGTCTTGGCGGAGGTTCCAATGGCGAAGGGATCGGTAAGCTGGGGCGGCGTTTATGGACACAGTTGGTTCATCGATCCCTTGGAAGGCATTTCGGCGGCGATCATGTCCAACACGGCGGTTGAAGGCTGCATGGGAGCCTTTCCACGAGATATCGTTCGGGCGATTTATGGCGTTTAATGCTTCCGGCGCGAAAGCATCTATCGGTTCCAAGAGCTAGCGGCTCGACGGAAGCTTGATCGTTACGGTCTTGCTCTGGCAGCTGCTGAGCGAATTCTAGACCGAGCTTCGCCGCCATTCTGTGACGGTCTGGAATGAAACGTCGATGCCGCGCTCGGCCGGCAGGTCTTCAACATCGCGAAAAGCTAAACAGAAAACGGTAACCAAGCCACCCTGCATGGGCGATGATCTCGGCGGGAAAAGGGTGGCGTCCGAAGTGAGCAGGCTGGGCTTCGGCCATGGGCAGCAAATACCGGCTCCTTCACAACAAAGTCGTCAAGCCGGCGCCAACGAGGGCGACTCACCCACGCCGGTAGAGTGATTCTCGTCGCTAATCTTAGCCGGATATGCGTCGGACGATCGACGGTGGCCGCACCTTGCCATCAAAAGGTGTGAGTCATCGCTGCGATCGTCTTCGGCGACTTACCGCGGAAAATCGAAGAAAAGCAGTGCATTAAATAGCAAAGACCGAGGTCCTGGCTGTCACACGTTAACCGGTCATTAACCGTTAATCTCTGGACGGCCTGACAGAATCGTGTTCTACCTTCTGGCGGGCAAAGGTCGGCAAACCGGCGACAGGCCGCCAAGAGGGACAAATGGCGATAGCGAACCGCACGGAGACTATAGCTCCTTCAAAGGAAAACGCAGGCAGCAAGATCGCGCGCCATGCGACTGTGCTGTCTGGTCAGCTCCAGCAGCTCAGAACGCGGATGTATCCGCCGAAATCCGAGAAGATGCTGCGCCAGTTCCTGACCAATGAAGTATCCAAGCTGACCTCGATCCCGGATTCGACCCTGAAGCTGATGTCGAGCGAGGGCCGAGGCCCCACCCCGAGCAGGTTGGAGAACAATCACCGCGTCTACACGCTTGCCCAGATCAACGAATTGCGGGAGCTGTTCGCCAAGCAGAAGCCGGCGGAAGCCCTTCGCTTCCTGCCTCGGCGCCGGCCAGGCGAACATCTGCAGGTGATGGCGATCGCCAACTTCAAGGGTGGCAGCGCCAAGACGACCACTTGCGTTCACCTCGCGCATTATCTCGCGCTGCATGGCTATCGCGTGCTGGCGCTCGACCTTGATCCGCAGGCCTCGCTTTCGGCCATGTTCGGCGCCCAGCCGGAAATCGATGTCGGCGCCAATGAAACCATCTATGCGGCGCTCAGATACGAGGCGACCGAGAGGCGCTCGATCCGCGAAATCATCCGCAAAACCTATTTTGACGGCATCGATCTCATTCCGGGCAACCTGGAAGTCATGGAGTACGAGCACGAGACGCCGCGGGTTCTCGCCCAAAGGTCCGGCTCCGGCGCTATCTTCTTCGAGCGCCTGAAGCTCGCGCTTGCCGAGGTCGAGGAGGATTACGACATCGTCATCCTCGACACGCCACCGTCGCTCGGATTTCTGACCCTTAGCGCCATCTACGCCGCCACGAGCATGATCATCACGGTGCATCCGGCCATGCTGGACGTGGCATCGATGAGCCAGTTCCTGCTCATGATGGGCGACCTGATCAGCGTGCTCGACGAAAGCGGCGCGCAGCTCGACCAGGATTTCATCCGCTATCTGATCACGCGCCACGACCCGAATGATGCGCCGCAATCGCAAGTTGTCGCGATGCTGCGTCATCTCTTCGGTACCGATGTTCTCTTGCCGACGGCGATCGAGAGCACCGCGGTCGAGGCCGCGGGGCTCGCCAAGCGTTCCCTCTACGAACTCGAGATGGGGCAGATCGGCCGAGACACGCACAAGCGCGCCCGCGAGGCCGTCGACGCCGTCAACGAAGCCATCGTTCATCTCATCAATGCAAGTTGGGGGCGTGAATGAGCAAGAGCCCGAGACGATCCATCGTCGCCAGTTTCGGCCTGCTTTCGGCCGAATTGGAAAGCGGCGAGAGCACGCCAGAACCGTCGCCTTCTAGCCCTGTCCCCGCGCAGCCTGGACGCGTCGGTGCCGGAGTGATCGGCGCGGCGCATCGCGCGATCGGCGATATTCGCGCGGAGCGCGATCGACTGCGTGCCATTGTCGAATCCGGCGAAGGCTGGATCCAGGATCTCGATCCACATGTGATCGATGCCTCGCCCTATCCGGATCGCCTGCCCGACGACGATCCGGGTGATTTCGAGAGATTCAAGCGCTCCATCGAGGAGGAAGGCCAGAAGGTTCCGATCCAGGTTCGACGGCACCCCACCTCGAGCGATCGGTATCAGGTTGTCTATGGCCATCGCAGATGGCGGGCCGCCCTCGAGCTCGGCCGCGCCGTGCGTGCCATAGAGGTCGAGATATCCGATCTCGACCTGGTGCTGGCCCAGGGTATTGAAAACGCGAGTCGTCAAGATCTGACATGGATTGAACGCGCCTTGTTCGCCTCGCGCATGGACGATGCTGGCATCAAGGCACGCCATATCTACGCGGCTCTTTCCATCGAGGACGCGGAGCTCGCGCGAATGCGGAGCGTCTATCGCACGATCCCGGCGGATATCATCGAAGCGATTGGCAGGGCTCCGAAGGTTGGTCGACCGCGTTGGCTGGAGTTGGCCAAGACAATATCCGCGGCCCCCAATGCCCTTGAAGTCGTGCGCGCCGCTCTCTCCGACGTCAATGACGCCGATGAAACCTCGGACCAGCGATTTCAGGTGGCATTGAAGGCGATCAAGCCTTCGCCCGAAGGGCGCAACACCCAGATCGCGATTTCCGATGGATCGGGAGCCAGGCTTGGTGTGTTCATGACCTCGCCCCGGGAGGTTCGAATCTCCGCCGAGGGCAAATTGGGTACGGAATTCGTAAGATTTGTCGAGGAGGAGCTGCCCGACCTTGTCGAGCGTTTCACTCGTTCGAGAGACAAACGCAAACCCTGACAGCTGTCAGGGTTTTCTGATTGGAAAGGAAACCTAGCAAAAGAAAAAAGGCCCCCAAACGTTGCCGTCGTGGAAGCCTTCTCTTCAATGTAGCAACTGAAGAATCGCATTTCCTCGAATCCCAGTCAAGAGTCTTTGGCACCGTTTTTGGTGATCGTATTTCTTTTGCCTCTTGAAGGTGAGGAAAATGCAGAATGGAAGTGTAACGACGCCTTTTGGGCGGCGGCCAATGACGCTTGCCCTGCTTCGGCGACAGATCGCCGTGAACAGGATCGAACCCGGCAAGTCGGTCGATAAATGGAAAGTCTTTCGAGACGTATCCGAAGCGCGGCAAAAACTCGGATTGCAGGATCGCAGCCTTGCCGTGCTTGACGCCCTGTTGAGCTTCCATCCCGAAAACGAGCTCCGCCAGGACGCCCAGCTTGTTGTCTTTCCATCCAACGCGCAGCTGACCTTGCGCGCTCACGGCATCGCGGGCGCCACGCTTCGCCGGCACCTCGCGCTTCTCGTCGAGGCTGGCTTGATCGTCAGAAAGGATAGCGCCAACGGTAAGCGCTATGCGAGAAAAGGCAGGACGGGCGAGATCGAAAACGCATTCGGCTTCGATGTCTCACCGCTGCTGGCGCGCGCGGAGGAACTCGCAATCATGGCCCAGCAGGTCGTGGCGGAACGGATGGCGCTACGCCGCGCCAAGGAAAGCCTGACGATCTGCCGGCGCGACGTCCGCAAATTGATCGCGGCGGCCTGCGGGGAAGGCATCGGTGGCGACTGGTCGCTGATCGAGGACAGCTACAACGCCATTGTCGCCCGCATTCCTCGTTCACCGACGATCCGCGAGATCGTCTGCATCCTCGAAGACATGGAGCTTCTTCGCCGCGAGATCATCAACCTTTTGGAAACGCAGCAAAAAATTGAAAATTATAGCACCAATGATGCCCAGTATGAGCAGCACATACAGTGTTCAAATCCCGAATCCCTTAATGAACTTGAACCAAGCTTTCGAGCAAAGCTGGAAACGAGGTCCATCGAAAGAGACAGGTCGCGGAAAGAACCGATGCGGATCTTTCCGTTAAGCCTCGTGCTGAAGGCATGCCCAGAAATAAGCTCTTATGGACCGACGGGCGGTATCAACAACTGGCGGGACCTGATGTCCGCGGCTGTCGTCGTGCGATCGATGCTGGGCGTCGGTGCTTCGGCCTATCAGGATGCTTGCGAGATAATGGGGCCGGAAAACGCCGCCGCGACGATGGCGTGCATCCTCGAGCGATCTGGGCATATCAATTCGGCTGGCGCGTATCTGCGAGATCTTACTTCCAAGGCGACGCGGGGTGAATTTTCACTTGGTCCCGCGCTCATGGCATTGCTTCGAGCAAATATCGGCGACGGCGCTACCATATCGAGGGTTTCATGACGGATGGTTGCTCGGCTTCCAGCATATCCACGATTGTAATATGCCCTTGAACCAGGGCTCGAGCGTTACCGAGTGGGCGGCATGATATGTCATTTTCAGCAAATGGGACGGCCAGAGCCAATCTTTCAGCCATGGCCGTTCCATTGACCGTCGGTGATTGCCGGCGCCTCGGATCCGGGCCGTGGATTACCGGCAGACGCGTTCCTTGCGAATGACCCAGTGGCCATGAACCTTATGCTTCACGGTTTTCACGAAGCAATCGTGGTGATGACGATGGAATGGAGCTGCCTGAGAGGGAGCGCTGACGGCGACAACGGATGCCAGGGCGATCACGGAAGAGAGAAGCAGGCTTTTCATGTTAAACCTCGTAAGCATTGGGGGTTGATGCTGCGTGTTCACGCATGACCTTGATGACCGATCCAGACTTAACCGAAAATGAATAGCACCCTTACAATTTTGTAATGCGATCTGGGGATCGGCGCCGATCGAGGAGCCCGTCCGCGGTGGACGCGAAAGGAGCTTGGTTTGAGGTACATTGGCCAAACTCGGTCCCGGCCGATCGCATTCATCGTCCGATCTCTCGCCGTTGGCCTACCACTCGCCGGCCGCAACTGGAGGCATGGTAGCGAGCAAGCACGAACTCCCAGGAGTTTTATCGGTCCGAGCTATTTGGTGATTGGCGAATCTGGGCGGAAATTTATCCAAAAGCTGACAAAAAATGCCCGTCCGCAAGCTATTTTACCCCAACCCGGGAGCGAAATCGCCGCTCGCGGAGCAACGCGTTTCCATGCCTCGTAAGCTTCCATCTATACTGTATGGCTCATGGAAGCTAACCCTGCTATAGCTTCTCGATGGAAAAATTCTCTTTGAAAATCCGATATTTAGACGGCGCCAAATTTGGGCAGGAGAAGCGAAGCATTTCGTCCGTCTCGTGCGATATAGCACGCTAACCAGGCCCATTAGTCAAGGAAATTGTCGGTTAGCCAGACTCGATGGCCCGCAGGGGATACCCCATCGTCTCGCGCAGGAGAGCGATGGTCTTAGAAACGCTCGGTCCCTCGATCGGAGGCGCCCGCCGGCGTTCGCAGAACTCCCGCCAGACGAATAGGGTTAGTTCCGCCCCGTCCGTTCCGGTCTCCCCCTCCCCCTCCGCCAATTGTTCGAGGATACGATATCGGCCATCTTGCCAGAACAGTTTCTCCACCCAATCGTAGATGGGGATGACATGGAAATGAAAGGCAAGCCCGGGAATATGGCCATATCGGCCGATATAGACGCGTGGAGCGCCTAGTTCTCGTTTCAGGGTCGCTTGAGACAGCGCCAGCAGCGGGCCGATCTCGCGTAGCGCGCTATCGGGTAAATCGAAGAGGTCATTGGCCAATCCTTTGGACGCGACGATGAGATAGCCGGGGAGCGCCGAATTCGCGCGGTGGCTCACAAGCCATCCGTCGCTCTCGCCGATCACAAATCGTGAAGCAGTCGTCATGTCTTCTCCTTCGTGTCAGCTGTTATTCGTCAGCTATTTATGCTTCTGGCCAGGCGTGAATAACATTGGCCAGAACCGGCAAGCTGAAGTTTTCCTGGCTTTTCGATGGCCGAAGCTGATTGGCGAATATATTGGCTGCCCATTGATTGCGAAGGTTGCGTAGCTGCTGCCGGGCCGGCGGTCGAGGTGAAAGAGACCGCTCCGGCAAGACGATCGCGGATTCTCCCGTGCGCCCCAATAGATGTCCATCCCTGTCTGCAAGCAGCATCCTGCGGCGGCCGAGCACGGCGGCGACGGCCGGAAAGGTCGTTGGAAGCACCACCGGGCGCGCAATGATACTGCTTTCCGCCGTAAACGAGCTGCCGGAAGAAAGCTCCATGGAACAGCAAGATTCCCGGATTGGACGGGCGAATGAAAAAGTCGCGCGGAAAGTCGGATCGCGAGCGAATGAACGCGAGGCGAACAGGCCTCGATGGACCAGAATGGACCAGATGGGGCTGCCGCCCATCGTATCCATGCGAGGAACTCGGCTGCTAGAGCAGGCGCGCCGTTCATCCCGAGCACGTCGGTCGGCGCGGCTTGCGAACATTGCCGCGGCTGTTCCAGGGTGTCCGAGCTCGCGGCCACGGGTGATGGAATTCGCGGTAATCAACACGGCATTGCGACCTGGCGGCAGGATGCGCCAGGATCGCCACGAGGAAAGCCGCGTATGATCGATGAACGTGTTGGAAGTTCGCTGAGCGCGAGTAGCGGTAATGGCGATATTCGCGGGTAATGATCGCGGCCGGTGGGAGGCGACCTTCAACTTTGGAGTTGGGAGTTCGTTCTCGCTGGAGCGAGTCTGGTCTGGCTTTGGTGGTCGCGCGAAAACCCTGACAGCTGTCAGGGTTTTGCAAACGGCGGCTACTAGAAGGGCTGTCTTGGTAGGTGCGCGTCGCCCGGCGACCGACACGGAGGCGATATACTTCGCGTCACCCCTCTGGCGAGCTTGGGCCAAAACCCTGACAGCTGTCAGGTTTTTGTTCAGGAAGACCGTCGATGCATCGCAATGGACGGATGAACGGTTGCGCTCACAGTATGCGCGGCCGGCTCGTCCCGGTCGGAACTTCCGTCGCCTCGAAAGCTCCGGCCGGGAGTGACGGCGCATCAATGTCCCATGGATGCCTTCTTGCCGAGCGTCACGTTGCGCAGCGTCAAGGCAAGAGGGATGGCCGCGAGCGAGATCAGCGTCAGGACCCAGAAAGCATCGACATAGGAAAGAAACGAAGCCTGGCTCTGAATTTGCTGATTGATCCAGGCGAGTGCCTGTTGATGGGAGGTGGAAAGTGAGCTTCCTTGCGCCATGAAATAGCTGCTCAACTGACCGTAGGTATCCTGGTAGGCGCCGTTCGACGGGATGATGTGTTCCACCAGGCGGCTTTGGTGGAACTGTTCGCGATGGGTGATGATGTTGGATATCAACGACACGCCAATCGATCCGCCGGTATTGCGGGCGGCGTTCAGCAGCGCGGAGGCCTGGTCGGTCTTGCTGGCGGGAATTCCGTCATAGGAAGCCGAGGTGATCGGCAGGAAGATGAATGGCAGGCCGATCCCCTGCAGCATGCGGGCCGCGGCGAGATACCAGAATCCCACGGCGCCATAGACGCTGGTTACCTGATACATCGACAGGGCGACGAAGCCGGCGCCGATCGCGATCAGATATTTCGGCTGTATTTTCGATGAGAGGAAACCGACCACGAACATCATGACCATGGTGACTACGCCGCCGGGCGACAGCATCAGCCCCGCCCATGTGGCCGTGTAGCCGAGATTCTGCTGAACCAGCTGTGGCAGATATTGCGTCGTGGCGAGCAGCAGCGCGCCGGTTGCCATCATCACCAGAAAGCAGGTGCCGAACTGACGACCGACCAGCATCCTGATGTCGACGGCCGGATTTCGGTGCCGCAGTTCCCAGGGGATCATCAGCAGGAAGGCAAGCGCGCAGATCACAGCCGCCACGACGATGAAGCTGGAGCCGAACCAATCGTCCTCCAGTCCTCTGTCGAGCATCAGCTCCAGCATTCCAAGGAAGGTGGCGACTAGCCCGAAGCCGATCCAATCGAAGCCAGGCTCCCGTCCGCGTTTCTGGGCACGTTCTTGCTTGGCGCCCGCCGGCTCCTTGATCAGCATGGCAACGGCGGCGAGCGTCAAGACGCCGACGGGGCCGTTGATCAGGAAGCACCAGTGCCATGAGAAGTTATCCGAAAGCCACCCGCCCAATGTCGGCCCGACCACGGGGGCGACGACGACGGCTACGCCGAACAGGGCGAAGCCCTGCCCCCGCTTTTCAGGTGGAAAGCTGTCGGCCAGAATGGATTGCGCGACCGGCACCATGCCGCCGCCACCGATACCCTGCAGGATGCGGGCAAGCAGCAGGAATTGCAGATTGGGCGCGAAGCCGCACATAACGGAGCTGATGGTGAAGAGTGCGAGGCAGCCGAGAAAGAAAGTCCGGCGGCCGAGAATTCGCACGAGATAACTCGTGGCCGTCACGATCACGGCGTTGGAAACGAGGTAGGTTGTGACGACCCAGGACGCTTCGTCCTGGCTGACACCAAGGCCGCCGGAAATATAGTTCAGGGCGACGTTGGCGATGGTTGTGTCAAGCACTTCCATGAAGCTGGCAAGCGCGACGACGATCGCGATGATCCAAGGGTTCGGCGCCGATCCGGCGGCAGCGTTCGTGCTCACAACACATTCCTCAGGCTTTCCCACAAAGAGGGGCTGGCATTGGTGCGCACCGTCGGGACGACGGACATGCCGGGGCCCAACGCGAGATCGCTCGGCACGTCATCAAGCTCGATCTTCACGGGAACGCGCTGGACGATCTTCACATAGTTGCCAGTGGCGTTTTCCGCGGGAAGCAATGAGAATGCCGTTCCCGATCCCGGCTGCACGCTCGCGACATGGCCATGGATCGTACGTCCCCCATAGGCGTCGATCGTCAGCGTTACCGGCTGGCCTGGACGCATATGATCGAGCTGGGTCTCCTTGAAGTTGGCCGTGACCCAGAGCTTGTCCGGCACGAACATCGCCAGATTCGTGCCCGCTTGCACATATTCGCCGTCGCCGGCCGACAACTGCACCACTCGACCAGGCTGAGCCGCCGCCATCGTCGTGTAGGATAAATTGAGCTTGGCCTGGTCGAGCTGGGCTTGATCCTGCTTGAGAGTGGCCTCAACGTTGGCGATCTGGAAGTCATAGGCATCCAGCTGACGCCGCGCGGCGGTCAGCGAAGCCTGATCGCTGTTGAGCGCGGCCTGCTGCTGGTGCAGTTGCGAGGTATATTGCTGCGCTTCCTGAAGAGTGCCGGAGCCGCTCTTCACCAGTCCCTGATAACGGTCGTTCTGCTGCTGGGCGAAGACGAGATTGGCCTCGGCCTGTGCGACCTGCGCCTCGGCTTCTTCCACATTCGCTTGCTGAACCCGCTTCTGCGCCTCTGTATTCTTGATATTGGCGTTCGCCGCTGCGACCTGCGCCTGGGCCTGCTCAAGAGCCGTCTGGTAGTCGCGATCATCGATGCGGGCGATTAC
Source organism: Rhizobium sp. AB2/73 (assembly GCF_020871915.1). NCBI lineage: Bacteria > Pseudomonadati > Pseudomonadota > Alphaproteobacteria > Hyphomicrobiales > Rhizobiaceae > Rhizobium > Rhizobium sp. AB2/73. Next base: position 814,252 of record NZ_CP067073.1, read on the forward strand.
CTCGCCGCTCGCTACGTGCTGGTTGTCGGTGACCGGGACGGAAGAAATATAGCCGGCTACCCGAGAGGTGATGGCATATTGACGCGCGGCGATGAAGGCATCGTCGGTGCTCTCATAATGAGAGGCGTCGTCCCAGTAGAGAAAGGCCGCCACCGCCGACGCGGCAAGTGCGCTTCCGCCGATCAGGAGCACCCACCGGCGCCGGGAGGGGCTGCCAGTCGCATCCTCATGACCGGGATCATCCGGCTCCGGCGTCTCGTTTTCGTCGAGGGATAGGGGTTTATCGGCGGGTCGTGGTGCTTCCGCTCTTTCCTGTTCGGCCGGCAGGCCGCCTTGCTCATGATTTACCTTGGTACCGGCGCTCTTCGGCTCCAGTACGATTAATTTTCCGAGGGTCTCATCCTGAGGCGTGCTCATCTTCTACCTCTTCCGTCACTAGGCTTAAATTGAAACGAAACGTTCAATTTAAATATTGACGTAGAACTGATCGGAGTGTTAGTCAAGAGCTGCGGAGGGTGCTAAACCGCGTCCGAGCCAATCAAAAAACAGTGAGGTCCGTCATGCCGCGAGAGATGGCAAAACCCCAGATTATACCGGGGAAGACAAATTCGACGCGACGTGGGCGCCCCCCGAGGGAGAGGGCGGGGGAAGTCGAGGACAGAATTTTGCAGGCCGCGCTCCAGGTCTTCATCGCCCGAGGTTATGAGGGCGCCAGCATCGACGAGATCGCCGAGGTGGCGAGGGCCGGCAAGCCGAGCATCTATGCGCGCTTCATCAACAAGGAGACCTTGTTCAGGGAAGTCGTCATCCGTTGGGCGCAAAAATCCGGCGAGATGGTCGCCTCCGCCACATCGGGCAGCATTCTTGAACGCTTCCAATCCGCGGGGGTCCTGATCCTCCAGCGGGCCATAAGGTCGGAGACCATCGGGCTCATACGCAGCGTGATCGGTGAAGCGACCCGCCATCCGGATCTGGCGACGACGATCCACTACGCCATGCGAGCACACGGAACGGCTACCGCGATGAAACTCGTGGCGGAGTTAGCGGAGGCCGAGGAACTCAAGCCATTGCCCGCCTTCGCGCCGGCCAGCCTTGAAGCCACGACCCGATACTTCATCGATCTGGTGTTGCTGCCGATGATGATCTCTTCGCTATTTCATGCCGATCTGACGCCTGTGAAGTCGCAAATGGAAGATCATGCACGCGAGGCGGCCACTTTTTTCCTACGCGGCTGCGGCTACAGCGGCGTTTGACGGTCATGGCCTTCGCGAGATCGCGGCAACAGGCCTAGATATTCCGGCGCTGCCTGTAAATCGTTCCTCGCGGGGCCCCGCCGCGCGGGTGAGCAGGGCGCGACAGCGGCGTCAAGGCAGCTCCCAGCGAAACGGAGCCCGCCGGTGAGCGTCAGTCAGGTCCGAGCGTGCCGGCCGAAGCGTCTCCGGTGCTGTCCAAGCCGCTCCCGCAAGCGCTCGCGATAGCGCGACGACATGTCGATGGGCTGGCCGCGCGCTCGACAGCGGGGGTGCCTCCACGGACCGCGGCCCATGGCGGACGCTTGGAAGGCGGCTTGATGCTCTTCATGCCGGATGGGGCGTCAATGCCGGCCGCCGCTCTTGGTGGTGCCGGTTTCCTCGCCGGCTCGCGGGGTCACGTGGCCTTTCCGTGGTGCTGAGATCCAATTTCCCCCGAGATCGATCGATTCGGAGTGTTGGGTCTCCGCTTCCGGGAGTGCTTGGACTCGGTGACAAACGGTCTTGTGCGCTAAAGCGGTTTTCCTCCAAGCGACCAATCGCGCGGCAACTCCATGACTGCGAGTTTGGCCCGCGAGCGCGACCCTCGTCGGACGTCACGCGAGGGAATGCGCATGCCTTCATGTCAGTCTGGCGGTCCAGTTGAGCCGGACATGGCCATCTGTCCGAAATTTCCCCGTGCTGATTGCCAATGTCATATTCCCTTGCCAATTCGCCGCCGCTCCACATGCGGGCTCGATGGGGCAGGTCTGACCGGAGAACGGCTGCGCCTCGCTCATCTTCCCGCAACGGTGCCACGAGACTTTCATCCCCTTCCGGCTTCGCCGTCATTCCTCGCGAGACAAGAAAGTCTCTCCGCGCCGCCCTCCACCGTGTTCCGGCCCCACGGGGTGCGGTCTGATCGTCCCCGGCCTTTGTGACTGCCATCGAGCCGCAATGGAGCGGCTCGAAACAGCAAAAGGAATAGGAAAATGGCTACCATCGGCACCTTCACTTCGACTGAAAGCGGCTTCGTCGGCTCAATCCGCACCCTCGCCCTCAACGTAAAGGCACGCATTACCCGCGTGGAAAGCCCCTCCGACAAGGGTCCGCACTTCCGCGTCTACGCCGGTCCGGTTGAGCTCGGCGCCGCCTGGCAGAAGCGCTCCAGCGAGAGCGACCGTGACTATCTCTCGGTCAAGCTGGACGATCCGAGCTTCCCCTCCCCGATCTACGCGATGCTCACGGAGGTCGAAGGCGAGGATGGCTACCAGCTCATCTGGTCCCGCCCGAGCCGCGATTGAGATCCGGGGCCCCGCCAATCAGGCGGGGCCTTTTCTCAATTTGCTTGCCGAGGCGCATTCCGCGAAGGAGCGCGTTTGATGTTGATGGCACCACCCGGTTCTTCGTAAACGCTCATTTCTAAGCACCTTCATTGGTTGAATGGAGTGGTGCAAAGGGTGTCCACCGACTGAAAGGGTGGACACCGATGGGAACTATGGGAGCGAATGGAGACAAACCGCACGTGCTGTTTGTCGACCGGCAAGGCAACCATCACTACGATCGTGCATGGAAGAAGCAGGTTGTTGCTTGCGCCCTTGAGCCCGGCGCATCGCTGTCGCGCGTTGCCATTGATCACGGGATAAATACGAACCTTGTGCGCAAATGGGTGCGTAAGCACAAGGCAGCGGAAATGGAAGCCTTGTCACCATCGCCACCTTTGGCGTCGGCTTTTATTCCGGTTCGCATCGAGCCTGCTACAAGTGGCGTCATACCTGGACATAATAGTGCTCACGCGCTGGATTTGGCTGCGAGCAATCCTGGCGCGATGCAGCTGGCATCTGCGAAGGTGGCGTCACTCTCTTCTGTCACCAAGCTGAATGTGACTTTGCCCAACGGTGTGACGTTATCGCTGGAATGCGATGATGTACGGACATTAACAGCCGTCATCGGAGCGGTTAGGGATGTTTAAGTTTGCCTCTGACGTTCAGGTCTATCTGCACCGTGATCCCATCGACTTCCGGGGCGGGATCAACAGCCTTGCAGTCCTTGTCCAGGAGGAGATGGAACTCGACCCGTTCACGCCAGCGATCTTTGCATTTTGCAACCGGCGTCGGGACCGAATGAAGATTTTGTTCTTCGATCGATCCGGCTTTGTGCTCATATTGAAGCGATTGACCGACGACAAATTCCGCTGGCCACAGCGTCAGGAAACAATAGTGCAGCTTACGACGGAACAATTACACTGGTTACTTGACGGTATCGATATCGATGCGATGGTTCGCCATCCGGTACGGCAATATAGAATTGCTGGTTGATGCGAATATCGTAACAAAATCTGAATTCATTTATTGACGCCGTTGGTCGCGTTCGATTCAAGCATTGGGATGAATCGAACCGACAACCCCACTGTTGAAGAACTGATGGCGCAGATAGCTGCGCTGCAAGCGGAGAACCAGAAGCTCTCCGAACGTGTCTTCAAACTTGAGGAAGAATTGGCCCTGGCGCGACTGCACCGTTTTGCTCCGCGTAGTGAGAAGGGTGTTGATCGCGTCTTCAACGAAGCCGAACAGGCTGCCCTTGAGGCAGATGCGGACGAAGACCTCGCCGATACCGATGATGTGGACACCGCTGAATTGCCAGAGACGGGATTGCCGGACACCGAGGCGGGGCAAGGCAAAAAGCGCGGACGTAAACCGCTTCCTTCAAACCTGCCACGCGAACGTGTCGAATACGACCTCCCCGACGATCAGAAGATTTGTCCATGTTGCAGTCGCCGGCTGCATCGCATGGGTGAACTGGTCACCGAGCAGCTTCACATCGAGGTGAAGGCCAAGGTCTTGCAGAATGCGCGTGCCAAATATGCGTGCCGAAACTGCGACCGTACCGGCATCAAAACACCGATCGTTATTGCCCCGATGCCTGCGCAACCTTTGCCGGGCAGCATCGCCACGGCTTCGACGCTGGCCTTCGCGCTCGTTCACAAGTTTGTTGACGGCACACCGCTCTATCGGTTGAGCAAGGCCTTCGAACGGGCTGGCGTTCCCGTTAGTCGTGGGGCTCTCGGACATTGGGTGATCGGTTCCAGCGAGAAGCATCTGCATCGGATCTATGACGCGCTAAAACTGCGGCTCAGATCCCATTCCCTCATCCACGGCGACGAGACCACGGTTCAGGTGCTGAAGGAAAAGGACAAGACTCCCACCAGCATATCCTACATGTGGGCGTATCGCAGCAGCCAGGATAGTGACGAACCGATCGTGCTGCTCGATTATCAGCCCGGTCGAGGGCAGCAATATCCGCAAGCCTTCCTTGGAGATTATCGCGGTATATTGGTGAGCGACGGTTATGCGGCCTGGCGCACCTTGAAAGGTGCCACCCATATCGGGTGCATGGCTCATTCACGGCGGCGCTTTGTCGAGGCGCTGCGAGCCAGAAAGAAAGGCGGGGGACCACCGGAACAGGCGCTGAAATTCTTCGAGCAACTTTACCGGATTGAAAAACAGGCTCGCGAGGAAAAGCCAAATGATGGTGAAACGCAGGCTGACTGTATTCGTCGCTTTCGTCAACAGCACAGCATTCCCGTCCTGAATGCCCTCAAGGAATGGCTCGACAAGATTGCCCCGAAGGTTTTGCCGGAAAGCAAGCTTGAGGATGCGGTCTCGTATACGCGGAACCAGTGGGAATACCTGATCCGCTACACCCAAGATGGCAACATGCCGATCGACAACAACCTTTTGGAACGAGACATCAGAATCTTTGCAACGGGAAGAAAATCCTGGCTCTTTAGCGATACCGTAGACGGAGCAAAGGCCAGTGCCGTCATCTATAGTCTGATGTTGACCTGCCGCGCATGCCGCATCGAACCCCTTGCGTGGCTGCGACACGTCCTCGCGGAACTGCCCCAGCGGCGTCCCGACGACAATATTGACGACCTGCTCCCCTTCAACTTCCCCAAGCGCTCGAGTGTTGAAGCCGCCGTCTGATTCGCGACGATCCAACCTCAAATCATAAAGTAATCGGCAATCCCCAGGCCGAAGACCGCAAAATCGCCTCTTAATAACCCCCGAAATTAGCGCTTACGGTTCTTCCGCCGATAACGGTCGTTTATCGAACGCAGCGCTGACGCATCCGTTCATGAGGCCCGTGCCGGGCCGCTTCAATTTGCTCGCCCCTGACATCGCCGCCCAGGCCGGTCAAGCGGCCCGTGAAGCCGGTTCATCTTCCGCGCCAGTCCGCAAGCGGACCCGTGAAGATACCCCGGCTTCCGCGCCACGCCGCTTGACAGTCCCGTTCGCCGCCGTGGGGCGGGCTTTCGCCCTCCCCTCTCTGTCCCGGGGAATGTCAGAGGCCATTCCCCAGGCAAGACCGGGGAGGCTTCGCCCGAGGGGCTTGCCCTTCGGATGGCAACCGTAACCAATGGAGACTGACAATGAGCATCTATACCGAGACCGCGCGTTTCGACACTGGCCGCGCGCTGACTGAAGCCGAAATGCGGCGCATTGCCCCTTCCATTTTCGCGGTGACCGCCCATGAAAGCCGGTCGGAACGCTTCCGGCCTATTCCCACCATCGAGATTCTGCGGGGTCTCGTCCGGGAAGGCTTCATGCCGGTCGGGGCGAAGCAGTCGCACAGTCGCATTGAGGGAAAAGCCGACTTCACCAAGCATCTGATCCGCTTGCGCCGCATCGACGACGGCAAGGTTTACAATGTCGGCGATACCGTTTGCGAAATCCTCCTCAAGAATGCCAATGACGGCACCAGCGCCTATGAATTGATGGCGGGACTGTTTCGGGTTCGTTGCCTCAATTCCCTGGTGACGCGGACCGGCACCATCGATGCCATCAAGGTTCGCCATTCCGGCGATGTCCAGCACAAGGTTATCGAGGGGACCTATCGCGTGCTTGGCGAGGCCGAACGCACGCTTGTCGCCCCACAGGATTGGTCAACCCTGCGATTGAACCGTGATGAGAGGGATATTCTCGCGGACGCCGCCCATGTCCTGCGCTTTGGAGACAAGGATGGCGAGACCACGACGCCGATCAAGGCCGAACAGTTGCTGATCCCCCGCCGTCATGACGACCGCGCCGACGATCTTTGGACAGTCTGGAACGTCGTGCAGGAAAACGCCATCAAGGTCGGATTGCGTGGTGTTGTCCGCGACGATCTTGGCGGGCGCCGTCGCGTGAAATCCCGCGCCGTGAACGGTATCGATCAGGACATCAAGCTCAACAAGGCGCTTTGGCTGCTCGGGGAAAGGATGGCGGCCTTGAAAAGCGCGCGGTGATCGCGGGAGAGCCGCCGCCCTGGCGGCGCTTCACATTCATGTCCATTCTATCGGAGAAAATACCAATGAACACTGTTCATCCCATCTCCAATTCGCGGGAGATCAACGGGCATGTTCGTCCCATGGCATTTGCCAACGCAATTCACGGGCGCGTTCCCTCGTCGTGGGGTGGCGCGTCCTTCGTCACCTTGAACGATATTCGCGACTGCATCGAAGCGGGTGACCGATGGTTTGAGGAGGAGATCCCGGAAGGGTTTCGCGTTTCGACCGATAGCGGCTTTTCCTGCATCGTGCGCGATCGCCTCGCGTTTTGTTCGGCCCCTCGCCCGATCCTCGAGCTCGTTACACTCTCCAAGGAGGCAGACGAGGCCCTGGCGGTCGCGACATCGAAGGAAATCGACCAGGGCTAAATCGCCACTTTCCGCCGATTAGTATCGAAGGCGAGCAGCGGCGAAGATCGCGCCAACGCCCTTGGCGACATTGATGAGGCTAGATTGGTTTGTCGTCGGCTTGCCTGTCCCGCGCCGCTCTCCAAGCCGCGCGGGACAGGTCGAGGGGTGCCCCTCGCGCCCCACCCCTCGATGCTCCCCGCCCGCCCCTGAAAAAGCGGAGCGCGAGGAGCGGGGCAGTCGGTCCCGCTTTCCCTTCGGGCCACGATGTTGAAGCTCCCACGGCTGCCCTTTGTCCGCTCCTCGCGCGTCGAGAATTCCCGAAATCCCGGCCGGCGGCCGGCGCCCTGCTGATTTCTCCGATGCTCTTCATTTTTTTGGGGATCGGCCTTGCTTCTTGGACCGCGCGTCGGTTCGATCAGTCAGGTCTTTCGGACGTCTTCACGTCGCGATGAAACCTGTTCGCGCCGACGCGGGCCTTCATGTCATCCCGCCGGAACCAAATCGCACGGCCACACCGAAGTGGCGCGTTCCCGGCCGTGAACACAATCTGCTCATCCGCTCGCATGCGAAGAACCTCATGCACCTGGATCAGCGGCCGGGCGGCCAGCTGCTTCGAACGCGTTCGCGATGAACCCTTCGCTTGGGAACCGCGGCTGACCTGATCGATCTCGACCGTGGTCATGCCGCAGCGTTTCGAGATATAGTCGGCGGTCTCGGGATCATTGATCGCCGCGAAGGAGATCCAGCTCGCGCTTTCGAACCACTTGCTCGCGGCGTCGCGGCCGCCATAGGTTTCGCGCATCTGCCCGATCGACTGGTAGATCATCGTCAGCGTGATGCCATACTTGCGGCCGGCATCGCGAGCGGTCTCCAGGATTCGCATGTAGCCGAGGCGGGCAACCTCATCGAGGAGAAAGAGCGCCCTGCCCTCCAGCGCGCCGTCGCGATTGTAGATCGCGTTGAGGAACGATCCGATGATCACCCTCGCAAGGCCGGCATGCGTCTCGAGCGTCTTCAGATCAATGTTGATGAACACATCGGTCTTGCCATCCGCGAGCGCGTCGGTCGAGAAAGTCGAACCCGACACGAGCGCGGCATAGTTGGCGTAGGACAGCCAGTGCGTTTCCTTGACCGCGTTGGCATAGACGCCAGAAAAGGTTTCCGCGGTCATGTTGACGAAGGCGGCGACATTCTCCCTGACGAAATCCGAGTTGGAATTCTCGTAAATGGATTGCAGTCGCTCGCGCAGTTTCGGCTCCGGTTCCGCCAGATTCGAACGAACCTGGCGCAAGGTCTGGTTCGCCGTGTCGGTATGCCCGGATAGGCAGACGTCCGCGATCAGCGCGGTCAACAGCTGAAGCGCCGATGCGCGGAAGAAGTCGTCGCGGACGCCGCGCGGGCCGCCGCTGTCGCTCATGATCCACGATGCGACCGAGGCGATATCCTCTTCCTTGGTTCCGCCATGCCGACCGATCCAATCGAGCGCGTTGAACCCGGTTTCGGGTTCCTTTGGATCGAGAAGGCGGATGAAGCGCGCGGCGGCTTCGCGATGCCCGCGCACCATTGGCGCGACCTCGTTCGAGGGGTCCAGCACGACAAGGCCGCCGGCCCATTTAAGGGCCGTCGGGATTGTCACGGACGTTGCTTGAAACCGCCCGAACCGGCGAAAACGATACCGTGCGACGATCCGAAAGAACCGTCGAAACACAACAGCGATGCCTTGCCGCCACCGCCCCAGCTCTCGGCGTCGCCCGCGCGGAAGGGACGCGCCGCGGTGCTATCCTTGTCGACGCGGTAGCGTTCGCCGATGACGATGCCGCCGGTGTCGGGAAAAAGCCTCGCCGCGTCCCGCATGTTCATCCAGTCGGCCTCGCCATGCAGCGCCCTGCGCCCTCGGATACGCCTCGGCTCGGCGCGGGCGAAGGCGGCGTTGCCGATGAGCATCACTCGCAGCGCGAAACTTCCCACCATCAATGCGGCCACCGCGCCGATCATCGTTGCGGGGTCGAGATAAGCGGCGATGGACCCACCCGCCGGAACCTGACCGACGAATGACATGAGGCGTGTCGTCTCGCGTATCGCCGCGATCAGGATCGTCACCATGCTCCCGGCGGCGACGCCCCAACCCGCGAACTTGATGCCGGTCGCGCCCGTGCTCGCGAACAGGAAGGTCAGGCCGATGGCCGAAGCGGTGACGTAGGGCGTCGCGATGCCCACGCGACCCAATGCCAACCTCGCGGCCTCCGTCCTTCCAAAGGCCGATAGCCAATCCTCGATACCGGCCGTGCCGAGGACGGCAAGCATCATCAGCACGATTGGCGCGGCGAGGAGAGCAAGCTTATTCGCCGTCATCGCTGAACGCTTTCACACCGATCGCGATCAGCCGCGCCCGCTCGCCTTCGTCCGACCTCAGCCGGGCGTTCAGTTCGAGCAACGCTCCAAGCAGAAGCGCGCGTTTCTCATATCGCAAGCCAGCCTTGACGATCAGGCCGCCGAGTTCGATTTTCTCGCGTGTGTCCTTCTTGCGGGCATCGGATGTCGTCGTTCTCGCCATCCGATCAAGCCTCGCGACCGCCGCCCTGAGCCGCGCCAGGCGGGACCATCGCGGTCGGCGTACCCGTGGTGCCTTTTCCATCGCCTTTTTCGCCGCCGGTCGTGGCCCCATTCCCGCCATCTTGGCCTGCGCGAAAACGTTGCGCGATATTCTCGAAGGCCGCCTGTAGCTCGGCTTCATCGATCTCGGTTTCTCCAAGACCAGCCTTGAGGGCAATTCGGCCGATCCGCTCGGCTTCCCGGGTTTCCGCGGCCTTGAGCTGTTCCTGGAGTCTGGCGATTTCGTCGCGGATTTTCGAGGAAGGTCTCTTCATTTGCGATCGTCTCCTGGCTGAGAAAGCGTGTCTTTCAAGGCCAGTTTCCGGAACTCGAGTAGCGAAGGCACTACTGTGAATCCTACAATCGCCAAGGGCGATGCTTTGGTGAATGATCCCTGCCGTTCCGAAGGAGCGGGTTCCAAGGGCGCGTCTCGTCTCACGGAGGCGGGCGCTGCGTACGTTTGCGACTCAATGGCGCGGGTCACGGATCACCTCTCGTCCCTATCGATTATGTAGATTTTCTGTTCCGTTGCTGCGCAATCCCACCATGTCAAGCGAAGCGTTTCATCTCCGGCGCTGACGTTCGGCTTCCATTTCTTCGAGCTCCGATTCCAACATGGCGCGCATGACGACGTGAGTATCGACAAGCTTCCGATGGCTGGTCTCATCCGGGAACTCAACAGCGGCTGCCACGAGCCTGGCGACAACCTGCTTCTGTCCCTCGATCTCGACTTGAGTCCGATCGATCGCCAGCGATAGATCGTCATCCGACAACCTCTTGTATTTTGACATTAGGCGGCCCTTGCTGTCCGTCATGAAAATAGCATCTTGTGCCGAAAAGATCGCCAAGAGGTTGTAAGCGACTATCGATCAAAAATTCGGGAAATCAAGACAATGTCAGGAATTTGAAGCCAACAGACAGGGAAGGATCGGCAACCATCATCATCTGAGGCCGATGGGGTGCGGCGAGAATAAGTCTTTGAAAATAGCGCCCATCCACGGCCGATAATTGAGACGGCGACGGAAATCTGACAATCTACGTCTCATGAAGCCAAAGAAGGAAGGCCGCAAGCTCGCAACGACGTCGTCGAAGCCTTTGCTCCGACAGCTCGCTCGGACGCCCGAGGAGCTGTTCGCAAAACCGTTCCGCAGCCAGTACGGCGCCATTTGCTTTCGCCGTAAGGAAGGTGACCGCGAGATCGAAATCCTGGTGATCACTTCGCGCGACTCCGGGCGATGGATCGATGTTTCAGATCGAGGTTAAGGAGCTCGGGAACCAGTTCAAGGAACGGGGACAGCGTGTTCTCGATTGGGTGAGCACTGACGAGGCAGCACGGCGCGTGCGCGAGGTCGAGCTGAAATCCCTGCTCGTGAATTTCAAGTCTCAGGGCTAGCTGCCTCTAAGCCTTGTACCAGCGCCGACTGGCTGAGGTTTTTTTGCGATTCGGCGATGAACGTCAGGCCGTTGCGGTTCGATCTGAGTGGATAGAAACTGAAAGGTAATGGGATTGAGATCAGTTCTTTTTGACGTCGATGGTGTCTTGGTCCATGGCTATACTGGCCAATTGCAGCGCCGTAGGCGCTGGGACGAGCATTTGTTGGCGGACCTCGGGATTGATCCATCCGCATTCATCGAACTCTTCATTAGGCGCGTATTTGAAAAAGAAGTTCTAACGGGCCGGAAAGCCCTGATTTGCGCACTAGAGGAGACCCTTCCGCAATTGGGCTTTCAAGGCTCCCCCTTTATCGTTGCCAGCTACTGGCTTAATCGAGATAGCCACATCAACATGCAATTGTTGGAGCTTGTCCGCCAAATTCGGCGGACCGGGATGGTTCGCCTATACGTCGCCACCAATCAGGAACACATGCGCGCCTTCCATCTTTGGAATCGCCACGGCTTTGAAAACCTGTTCGACGATATGCTGCATGCCGCAAGGTTCGGCGAACTTAAGCCGGCTCGCGGATTTTTCGAGCGCGCTTCTGACCTTCTTGGCGCCCAGTCTGAGCCGCCACTGTTCTTCGACGACTCTGAAGCAGTCGTAGAAGCCGCCAATGCGTTCGGCTGGGAGCGGGTCCTGTATCAAGATGTCGCCGATTGTGCCGAGCACCCTTGGATTGCTCAGCTTTTGTCGCAAAGCATCTAGGTCGTGAACCCATAAAGGGGAATGATCGGCATGGTGTGGTTTCCGGACAGGCAGCATTTGGCAAACCGCAAACATGGAGCCGACTTCCAATGGATTGCATCAGCTAAGGGTGGCGACACCCATTCCCTGTCACTCCGCATCTCCATCGACTTCGCCCCTGACCCAAGCGGCGATCGCATCGATGAAGGCTCTCACTTGCGGCTTCATGTACGTACGCTCGGGATAAACGAGCGCGATCTGCATCTCTGAACCGATTGCGCCGTCGAGCACCTGCACCAACGCGCTGCTCTTAAGGTGCCCTGAGACCAACCCGTGCGGCAGGAGCGCGATACCGAGGCCGCGCAGGGCTGCGTCACACAAAAGTTCGATGTCATTCGCGTAGAATGCGCCCTCGACCTTAAACTTGCCTCCAGACGTGAGAGGCCAGTACGTTTCTGCCAATTCTCCTCTAGCAAATCCAAGAAGACATCGATGGTTTTTCAGATCGAGATGTGATTGGGGAGTCCCACGGGCTCTGAGATAGTCCGGTGAGGCAACAGAAATCATCGGATCGCGCAAGAGAGTGCGCGCAACAAGGCCCGGCTCGATTTGGCTACTGGCACGTAGTGCGACGTCGTAGTTGCCGTTGAGAAGATCTGCCCTCTCGTTGGATGTGTGGATGTGGACGCGCAGCTCTGGATAGCAGGCAGCAAAATCACACATGGCAGCGTTAAAACTGGCGCTCATCATCGGCGGTACGGACACACGCAGATCGCCGCGCACCACGTTGTTCGTCATTCGCACACTTTGCTCCGCCTGCCGAACCGCCTCCAGCGCAATGCATGCATGGCGGTAAAACAACTCACCCGCATCGGTCAGCGCCAGGCTGCGCGTTGTGCGACGAAGCAGACGCATTCCCAGCCGTTCCTCGAGGCGGGCAAGGCGACGGCTCACCGTTGCCCTGGGAACGCGCAGTTCGGCAGCGGCGCGTGACAGGGATTTCGCCTCGACGGTCTTGGTGAACGCCACCATTTCGGATGTTTCTACGGGTTCGGACATTTGGATCAAATCCTAGCAGATGATGCCACAATCTGATGAATTGTACCGGATTTCGTTCAAGCGCAAGATGCGCTTGAGAATGACTGGGTTCACGCGTGCGTGGCCCGGCAAAACCTGAAAGAGAGTAAGATGAATTCCAGCGACAAGAAGACGATCGCCGTGTTTGGTGCAACCGGCCATCAAGGTGCCGGCGTGGTACGAGCCCTCATGGCAAATGACCAGTTCAAGGTGCGGGCCCTTACCCGTCAGCCCGACACGTACCAAGGCCCTGCTGACGAAGTGATCGCCGCAGATTTGGACAGGCCAGAAACCTTGGCGGCGGCGCTGGCAGGCGCGCACGGTGTTTTCCTGGTGACAAATTACTGGCAGGATGGCTCCGACGAGATGAAGCAGGCAAAAGCTGCAATCGATGCCGCCAAGACGGCGGGTGTCGACCACATGATTTGGTCCACCCTCCCGAATGTTGAGGCGATCAGCGGAGGTAAGATCAGCCTTCCACAATTCACGGGAAAGGCGAAAATCGATCCGATCGTGGAAGCGGCCGGATTTGCGCACCACACCTTTGTCGTGCCCCCCGCCTATTATCAGAACTTTTCGGGACCAGTTGGCCCCCAAAAGCAGCAGGACGGCCGATACGGCTGGGTTTTGCCAATCGACCCGAGCGTACGCTGCTTCCACATGGGTGACATTGGCGAACTCGGCCGCATTGTTGCCGGTGCGTTCGCTCACCCCGAGGAAACCGGCAAAGGCGTGTATCTCCCGCTCGTCGGTGATTTTCTGAGCTTTGGCGACATCGTGAACACCCTGAACCAGCAGGGTTATCAGTTTTCGTTCACGCAGGTACCGACAGAAGTATTTGCGGGCTTCTTCCCGGGAGCTGCTGCGGTTGCGGAGAATCTGACCTTTTACGAGAACTATACCTACCTCGGCCCGCGCTCGTTTGAGGATGAAATCGCGCTCGCAAATCGCGTGGCGGGCAAGACACCGACGACGTTTGCCGCATGGGCGGCGGAGAATTTCCGCTTCGACACGTCGGCCGCTTAAATCACCGTCGCGACGAACGGCCTGGCCGTTCGTCGCGCGCTCCCACCCGATGTGATGTGACCGGCAGCTGCCAAACTCTGATTCAGCACTGGCATCAGCCGGTATGACCTGGCTTCCTGCAAAAGGAACGCCGCGATTGGCGGCTTCCGTCAGATATCCGGATCGCAGTCCATGCGCCGAAAACAGCTCCGGATCCAAACCGGCCTGGCTGCATCGTGTCTTCAGGATCAGATTGACCGACTGTGGCGTCAGCGCCCGCCGATCGATATTGCCCCATTGGTCGATGCGGCGGAACACCGGTCCCGCGTCGATCCTGGCCTCCATCAGCCATTGCTTGAGCGCTTCGACCGGCCGACCAATCAAAACGACGTGCGTGCGGTCGTCGGCAGCTGTCGTCTTGGTGCGGCCGAGAGTGATGGTGAGACACGGCAGGAGAGGGGAGGCGGCATTCCTCGGATCGGCATGCACCGGCTCCTCGTCGACCAGATCCTCTACCCGCAGGTCCGCGACCTCGGAGCGCCGGCGGCCGCCGGAGGCAAAGGCGGCCAGCAGCAGGGCGCGATCGCGAAGATCGATGCGGCGGTCGCCAGCACAGGCGGCCAGCAGCTTTGCCAACACATCGTCGGTGATCGCTCGTCTGCTCTTGCGGCGGCGTTGTCGCGGCGTGGCACGCACGGCCAGGCGCAATGCGGTTTTCAGGGAAGGCGCGGCAAATGATCCCGTCAGCCCGCGCCAGCGCGTCAGGATCGACCAGGAGGTCAGCCGCCGGCGCACCGTGTCCGGCGCATGCGGACCATCGGCGCGCAGCAGACCCTTGGCGCGCAATCCCATTTCGACGTCATCAGGCATGCCGTGGGTAGAATCCTGTATTCCAGACGAACTGCTCATGCATGTCTCGCCGCTCAGTTGGGAGCATATCAATCTCACCGGCATCTATTCCTGGGGCGCCGAGCAGCAGATGCCGGGAGGATTCTGGCCCTTGCGGCTTCCAGGGCAAATTCTCCGCGCCGCCCGAGGATTGCGACGTATTCTAGCTTTTCTACCGTGCTCCAGCACTATCGTCGCTTGGGGTCAGAGTAATTTCAAGTTGTAGCTGGACGTTCAACTATAACGTTTGTAGCATCCAATTAGTTGTCGGATGACGATTATTGATTCGCGGAAACCGTTATCAAGCGCTTATGGGGGGCAAATGAAATCTGACCATACGGAAAAGCCAAGTTGTATTCGCAGCCTTGACACCTCCGCCGTTAACTCCCTCCAAAAGGCGCTGCTAAGCTCGGTCTACAACCATCGCTACATTCTGGCGGCTGCTGTGACCATGTTACTGCCCTCCACGCAGGCATTCGCGCAGTGCGCACCGGCACCGGATGCGCCTGTGAGCATCGCCTCGGGTAGTTGCATGGATTCAGGCACGCCAGGCACTCCAACTCGATCGAGCAATGATGCCACGGATGTGGTCGGCGCCTCCGGCACCGGGGTCTACACGGGAAACGTCGTTGAATTGGACGCGAGCGGTACTGGCTCCGGCGCTCACGCGAGCGGCGGCGGAACGATCAATTTGAACGGCGCGCCGGATGGCAGCGGAGGGTACAACACCGCAAATGTCAATACGACTGGCGCGGGCAGTCACGGGCTCTATGCCGATGGCGGCGGCAAGATTAACGGACATGGTGTGCTCGTCACCACAGGGGCCGACGGCAGCTACGGCATCTTCGCAACCGGAACTGGCAGCGATGTGAATGTTGACTCTAACGGAGTGACGCTGCCGCCGAATACCGGGCAACAGATCGCGGTCACAACCGGCAACAATGCATATGCCGCCTATGCAGCCAATGGCGGCACGGTTGAAATTACCGGCATCAATGCCCAGCAGTCCGGCATCTTGACTTATGGCGTGGGCAGCTCTGCCTTCGTCGCTGAGTCAGGCGGCCAGATCACCCTCACCGGTGTGAGCAGTTTCGTTTTCGGCGAGGATACGGCAGGTGCCTTCGTTTCGGCTGCCGGCAGCACGATCGTCACCAACGCCAGCTACATCAACACCTATGGCAATAACAGTGCCGGGATGTCGGTTGCCGACGGGGGAGCGGCCACCATCCACGGCGGCGCGGTTGTGACCGGCAATTATCATGGAACGCTCATCAGCAATTCCGTGGCTCTCCTCGCCCACGGGACCGGCAGCCAGATCACGATTGACCAGGGTGGCAGCGTAACCACCTATGGAGCGGCCAGCGCCGGCGCGGTGGCCCAGGGCGGGGCTTTTATCGATTTCAAGGGCTACGGCGTTTTTACCTATGAGACCGGCTCCACCGGCGCGATTGCGGATGGGACGGATGGGAACGGGACGGCCAGCAAGGTCGCCATTAGCAATGCCATAGTGTCAATCGGCATCGTAACGGGACCCCTTATCGGCTCCCAAAAGGGACCCCTGCCTCTGGTTGCATCGGGTCAGCGCGCGTAGGCCCGGAGCTCTCCATTTAGCGCAGGGGCCTGCGGGCGCGGGTTGTTTGTCTTTTCGGCTTTAGCTTTGAGAGCGGTTTTTGAAGCGCCAGGATTCATTCCCGGTCTCAACGATTTCGCAATGGTGGGTTAGCCTGTCGAGGAGGGCGGCGGTCATCTTGGCGTCGCCGAAGACGGCCGGCCACTCGCCGAACGCCAGGTTCGTCGTGACGATGATCGAGGTCCGCTCGTAGAGCCTGCTGATCAGATGGAAGAGGAGCTGGCCGCCGGCCTGAGCGAATGGGAGGTAGCCGAGTTCGTCCATGATGACGAAGTCGAGCCTGGTGATGAAGTCGGCCAGCCGCCCCTGCTTTCCGCTACGTGCCTCCGTCTCGAGCCGATTGACGAGGTCGACGACGTTGAAGAAGCGGCCGCGTGCGCCGTTGCGGATTAGGGCGCGTGCGAGCGCGATGGACAAATGGGACTTCCCCGTGCCGGTTCCGCCGACCAGAACGATATTGTGCTGCTCGGCGAGGAAGGCTCCTGTCGCAAGCTGGCGCACGAGCCCTTCGTTGACCGGCGTGTCGGTGAAGTCGAAGTCGTCGATGTCCTTGGCCAGCGGCAGCTTGGCGACGGTGATCTGGTATTTGATGGAGCGCGCCTGCTTCTCGGCGATCTCCGACTGAAGTAGGTCGCCGACGATGCGTGGCGGTTCGTGCTGCCGCTTGATGCCGGAGGCCATGATCTCGTCATAGGCGCTGCGCATGCCGAACAGCTTCAGCGTGCCCATCATGTCAAGGATTTGGGATCGTTCCATATCAGCTTGCCCTCCTAAGGCTGTCGTAACGGGCGCAATCGGCCAGAGGCTCGTGGGTCAGGCGAAGCACGTCGGGAATGGAAAGGATGGCGGCCGGCTGCGGATCACGCTTGCGGGCCAGGATGTTGATGATGACGGCAGCCGAGAATACGCCCTGATCGAGCGCCTCCTGGCAGGCCGCTTCGACGGCGGGGAGTCCGTCCAGGCCCACACATTCGAGGATCGACACCATCTGCCGGTCGCCGTCATGCATGGCCTTCAGCCGGCGGCGCACCTTCTCCATGGCGGCGGGCAAAACCCAGTCGTGGAATGGCGCACCGTTGCGCAGCGCTCCCGGTTTGCGGGTCAGGACCGGCACGTAATGCCACGGATTATAGATCGTCTCGCCACGGCCGAAGCAGCGATCGTGTTGGCCGATCTCCACGCCATCCTGCCGGATGACGATGCGATCGGCATAGGCATGTATCTCGGCCGGGCGGCCGACTGCCGTGGACAGCACCGAGTATTTGTTGTTGTCGAAACGCACGAGGCAGGTCTTGCCGATCGAGGCCTGCACTGCGTGGAAGCCGTCGAACTTGCCGGGATAGCCGACCAGGTGCGGCCGTTCCCCATCGAACACCTCCCAGATCGTGCGCTCCGTTTGATCGACATGCTTGTGGGCGCGGGCATAGCTGATGCACTTGTCCAGTAACCAGCCATTCAGCTCATCGTAGGATTTGAAGCGTAGCCGCGGCGTGAAGAAGCGTTCCCGCACCAGATTGACCTGGTTCTCGACCTGGCCCTTCTCCCACCCCGACGCAGGCGTGCAGGCCACCGGCTCGATCAGGTAATGGCTGCACATCTGCAGGAAGCGGCGATTGTACTGCCGTTCCTTGCCGACGAAGACCGTCTCCACCGCGGTCTTCATGTTATCGTAGATGCCGCGCGTGCAGGCCCCGCCGAAGAACGCGAACGCCCGGTCATGGGCATCGAAGACCATCTCCTGCGTCTCGCGCGGATAGGCTCTCACATACATCATCCGGCTGTGGCAGAGCCGGACATGCGCCACCTTCACCGTCGTCGTCACGCCGTTCAGCACGACGATCTCGTGGCTCCAGTCAAACTGGTAAGCCTCGCCCGGCGCATAATAGAGCGGCACGTAGGCTTCCGCCGTTACGGAGCCGCGTTCCTTCGCCCAGGTTCGGGCGTAGCGCCGGACTGTGTCGTAACCGCCCTCGTAGCCGAGGTCGCGCAAGTCCTCGAATATCCGGATCAGTGTCAGCCGTTCGCGAGAGGATTTGGCCTCATTGGCGAGCAGCATTCCATCGAGCTGATCGCGCCAGGGCCCGAGCTTCGGCTGAGGTTGACGGGTCCGCTCATATTTGAACTCCGTCTCATCGCTGCGCAGAACCTTCCGCACCACTTTCCGCGATATGCCAAGCTCCCGGCAGATCGCCTTGATCGACTTGCCCTGCACACGGGAAAGTCGACGTATCTTTAGAATTGTCTCCACAACAAGCATCCAAATAAAAAGCCTCCGATGAAACCGGAGGCTGTTGTAACCCCATCGCAGATGGGGGTCCCGTTTGGACGCCGATCACCCCAAATGCGGGGTCCTTATTCCATGCCTAATCACATTCAGCCTACCTCAGCAAGGCGGCCCTCACCGGGGGGATACTTTTCTTAAGCGAAGTCGCACGAAGCTCCGCCAATGGGCTTCGTTCCTGCGCGAGATAAAGCGCCAATAGAATGTTGCTGCGCCCGGTAGAAGGAACGCGGCGGACTGGCAGCCTACCATAAACTTGACCCGGCTTGACCTGAATGACTCCGTGCTCCTGACGCTTCAATCTCGCGCAATCGACGATGCATCGGTATCGGGGCGAAATGCTCCCATTAGTCGCGGCTGATTGTGGCCAAGGTCCCCCCGATGTGCTTTCTCGCACCACCACTCGACTATACCTTAGGTTTCTACGCTGCAATCGCCGTGTCCGGCTTCCATATCATAGGTTCGTAGTTCACTATAGTTCCGCCGTTCGCAGTCCGGCCCATCTCAATGGTAATCAGACGGTCGTCTGGGAAAGCCGGACTTAGCTCGAGAGAGAGATAATCGAAGAGAGGCTTCTCGTGTACGGCGATGATTACCTGTCGACCCTGCTGCTTCGACAAGGTTCGGAGCAGAGCAGCGAACTGCGCTATATGAACCTCGTCCATACTCTGCACAGGATCATCAATAACTAGCCATGGCAGCGTCGGACCGACGGAAAGATGCAGAGCTAAGAAGAGGGTCAGCGCTGCCGTGTTAAGATTGCCCGCGCTCAGCATCGCGCGTGGGTTGCCGCCTTTCCCCCCAGACCGGTAGAGCGTTTCGAGGACAGCCTCGACCGGCCCTCCTTGGTTTTCAGGGAGAGCAAAGGCCGGGACGAAAGGTTCGTCTGGAGCGAGCCGCACGAACAGATCGCGCCACACGGCATTGAGCGAGTCGTTAAAGACCCGCCGAACTATGTTCGTACGAGCCTCACGGGCGCGCCGCCCTAGCTCACGCGCCTGAGTGATCCGTGCGTCGGCCTTGTCCTTTGCAGTTTGCAACCGCCTGGCTATTCTCTCCTTTTCGGCAACCGCTTCAGTGATCGCTGCAAGCTTTGTCGTCAGATTTTGGCGTTCTCGTAGATCCGAGAGGGCGTCGCGGCGCGCAGAAAGTAGTGCGGTCAAGGTTGCCTCACGCTCAGCCGCATATGTGACGAAGCGCGTTAATGCAGTCTCAACGCCTTCGGTCTCGCCCACAGCATCAAGGCCGAGGTCCTCGGCGAGCCGGGCGACGGAGTCTCGAATTGAAACGGCTCGCTGGTCACGGGAGCGACGCTGGGTGAGAACCTGTGACGCCGCGGTTGCCACCGCAATAAGTTGCTCCCCGCGTTTGGCAGCCTGTTCGATGTCGGTCAACGACCGTTGGAGTTCCTCCAGCCGCGCATGTCGACTCTTCAACTTGTCACGTGCCTCTGGGGTCAGGAGGCGCGCCGCAATTGCCGATCGCCGACGTTCTGCATCCGCCATGATGCGGGAAGCGTCCGTCCGCTCGCGAGACAAAGCTTCCAAACGCCCTGCGCTTTCCGTGAGAGCGGCGATGCGGTTCGAAACATGCGCATGCAACGGCTCGGTTGAGGTTTCGCTATAGTCGCGTCCACAGACCGGACAATCGTCAGAATGGATATGCGGCAGAACCTCCGCGAGAGCCTGTGCAAGCGTACCTGCGTGCGTGGCTTGTCCCGCAATCTGTTCGTCCAGCACGGCGGCCCTTGAGCGTGCCCTGGCAAAATCCTGATCCAATGTTTCCAGAGCCGTACTGTCCTCGCCATCTCGGGCGAGAAGAGCCTCACAACGATCAAGCTCTGCACTCAGTGTCTGCAAAGCCTCCGTACGGGCACGTTCGGGGCCAATCGACTGAGGTGAGGGCAAATCCGCGAAGAACTCCCTTAGGCGTGCAAACTGATCTTCGAGCGCCGCACCGGTTGTCGATCGCCAACCTTCGAGGGCATCGTTGGCCGTGGCCACAGCTCGTTCGGCATCGGCCATTTCACCAGCGCTCACCGGCGACTGCACCGTCCGCCATTGATCAAGCGTCGCCACAATGTCTCGCCTTGTGCGCGCCAGGTTCTGAAGTTCGGGCTCTTCCTGTCGGTTCTCAATAGCGAGGCGGAGTTCGCTGTCGGACGTCATCGGAGTCGCTTGGACCCTGAGTTCCGCCAGCTTGGCAAAAAGCCGATTATTTGTCGCCTGAAGATCCTGGTTAAGGCGCTTGCCTTCGGCCTTCTCTGCAACAATTTCCTTCTCCAGTGTGGGTATCGTCTCTCGTACCTCCCAATATTCCGGCAGCGTTCCGCGCAGGCGGCGAACATCACCGGCATCATGCAGTCCCTCGATCAGCGCATCGAGATGATCGAGACCGAGCAGATCTTTGACGAACTTCGTCAAAGGGGAGTCGCTCCGACGAGTGTCCTTGTCCTCATAAATCTCCAAGAGCCGGCCAAGTGTTGCTTGGGCAAGATAGCAGCGCTCGCTGTAAAAGTGCGCTCGGTCGCGAGAAAGCAGTGGCGATCCTGAAACGCCCGTACGCGTTACCAGGATTTCCGCCGACTTAGTATCACCATCGAGATTGTCCACTGCGGCGACGATCCGACCCTCCGTAGCTTCCTTGTGGACCAGATGGGAGGCGTACTCCCCGTCGAGGCGAGCAAGCGACGGGACTTGGCTCGTCAACCCCAGCTCGATCGCTGAGAGGATGCTGGTTTTTCCGGCGCCGTTCTGCCCGTGGATGAGGACCACAGGCGCGTCGAGCGGCACAGTTATAGATCCTTTAATGCTACGAAAATTCGTGACCGTTATCGATTTCAGTAATGGGGTCATGGCTCTCCCCCGCCATCTTCTTGATTCAGCGAATCGGAAATGAGGGTGTGCAGGTGCGATTGAACGACGTCGGCGCCCTCCGGGGCCAAACTCACGAGAGACGCAATCTCGGGATCGAGCCCGCCTAGCTGACCAGCGATCTCTGTCAATGGGTCGGCAATGCTCGCAGTGGGCTCTGGCAGGCTTAGCGGCATCAGAACAGCAAGCCAGTTTCGCAAGGCGGTGTCCGCGTCCGCGTCTAGGATTGTGCCGATCGGCAGCACGCGACACACCCTGGACATTGAATCCAGTACGGCCGAACTCGGCCTGGGACCGGTGAGCACTGCAGTTAGCGGACGCTTCGACCGCACCACGTCCATGGCGCGCGCGATGCCTTCGATCTTCTTTAGTATACGCTGCTCCGGATCGAATGCCGTGTCGGCAACGACAATGAGATCAGGTGACGGGCTCGAGCCAACGAATGCCGCGGGGAGGTCAAATCGCAATCCTGCGATCTCGAGCGGCGTCGAAATGCTGCGGTATCCAGCCCCAGTAAGAACCTCGCCAACCCGATCGACAGGTGTTGGAGCGGTCATAGAGCCACCTCCTCTCGAAAGCGCTGCACCAATTCGGCGCTGGAAGCGGTTGTGCTCACGAGGTTAGCAATGCTAACTTCTCTCAGACCGAGCCTCCCCGTTCGGCCTGGCGCGCCGCGCGGTGATCTTGGTAAGGCTGGCGTAGTCTCGAGGCTGTAAATCACGATGGCATCCTCATCGTCGACCAGATGTCCGTGGTGCTGGAGACGTAGGGCTGCGTAACTGTTTGCGACGAGGAAAACTTTTGCTGAACCGGCGGCCGACGTGACGCGGACAATTCCGCTCGTTTCATCGGCGGCATCCACGCCATCGAGTGCCCAGGCCCCCTCGTCGATACCTAATCCAAGAATCCCGGCTGCTACGGCCGCTTCGCGCAGTCCGGAAGCGGGTAGGGTCATGTCTCCAGGGAACTGCTGTATTGGAACAGGCGAAATGGGGTTGTATGGACGCGCCGCGGTTGGTGCATGGCCATCACGAAACATCATGATCGCGCGGCTGCTTTGGTCAATCAACGAACGGATGAAAGCCATCCGGTCGGGCTCAGCCGAGGCGGCGAGCCGGTCGCGAACCGCGAAGACGCCTGCCTGTAGGCGCTCGCGATCAGCTGGCCCCAATAGCCCAGGCGCAAGTTCGATAAGCCGTCTGAGCTTCGCGCAAAGCACGTGCAGAACCAGCGACACAAGCAACGACTTCGCATACGCTCGGATGAGCGCACCATCGAGAATCTGCTGGCGTGTGCCGGGAGTATATGCCGCACGATAAACGTTGCGAAGCAGGCCCTGCTGATCGACACCGATCGCATTCTCGGAAAACACATAGCTTGGACGGTCGCCTGGCCACGGCCAAGCCATGCGGGCCTCGGCCGCCGCAAAGATCGCCTGGATGTTCGCGTCTTGTGCGGAGAGACCCATCATAAGTGTCGGCTTCGTCGTAATGAGATCGATCAGTCGTTGAACGATTGGGGCGTTGTCCTGCCTGGCGACCCATCCGTGGATCTGTGATTGACGACCCACCAGACACGATCGGTATGTCGCCTCATCCGCTGTCGCCTTCACTGCACATCCGTGAAACTTGAACAGGCGCGCGCGTTGTTGCGGCTCCCGCAGATCTTCCGGCCGCACATTGACAACTAAGGCGGGAGCGCCACCGGTCAATGTCTCGACAGCCTTTTCTACGAGACCATCCCAATTGGCCGAGGCGATATCGGATGACACACCCTCCAGCAGCAAGATAGCAATACAAAGATGTTCGACGTCCGGCTCAAGGCCGGGATCTGCAAAGGTTGACGCAATATCGACGGCATTCCACAGAACAAAATCGTCTGCTTCGCCTTCGACTGTCGTCTCCAGTAGACGCGCATAGTTTCCAATCAATCGTCCTGTAATTGCGTCCGCGTCAGGCCATTCTGCGAAGGGACGAGCCAGATCAACACGGGCTTGCTCCTCGGGTGAGAGTTGAGCGAGTCCGAGCGCTTGGGCGAGCGCAGCATTAAATCGACATGCCGGATTGCCGAGATCGATTCGCATGCGAAGGAATTCGATGACGCGAGGTATGACCTGCTTCAGACCATCGACGCGTCCGAAAGAGATACCTGATCCCAGCCAGAATGCATACCGGTCCTCCGCCACACCTACCGCGAATGAGCGGAAAGGCCCGTCCAACAAAGCCAGCGTCTGACTTATCGTGATTGTTGCAGCCGAAGGTGCAAGCGCCATGGCAACCTCAACAGCCTTGATGAGCAACTACGCTGGCGTGAAACTGCGACGAATACTTCTTATCCGTCATTTCTTCCTCGCCCCCCAATGCGGATAGTTATTCTTTGTTTCTCTACCTTATTCGAACAACTTAACGATGTCTGCCATCGGTCGAAACAATTTCATCGGTTGATCCGGAAACGGCAGAAAACTTTCACGTTCATAGAAGTGCTTCGCGCTTTCGTCCTTGGCGTCCACGATCACTGCAAAGGATGCAATCTCGCTGCGGGCGGCTCGGTAGAGCGCATCCGCGAGGAGAAACCGACCGTAACCTCTTCCCTGATAGCGTTGATCGACTGCGAGGCGGCCCAGCAAGGTCGCTGGGATCAACGGGTAGCGCGGCAGCTTGCGGACAGTCGCCGCCGGCAATTCCGGAAGCCTCACAGCCGTCGACGAGAGTGTGTAATATCCGGCGATGCTGCCATCCTGCAGCACGAGGACAAAAGGCGCCGCCATCTTCTTTCTGGCGTCTTGTCCGGCCTGCGTCTGGAAATATCGGTCGAGCGGCTCTGCGCCGCTTTCGAACCCCGATCGGCCATGTTGCGGGCCGAGAACCTCGACCCGCAGGATGTCGTCCGCTGCCCCCACCCGTCAGACGCCTGTTCTCTCACGATAGCGGCGAACGGTGTCATGCAGCCGCTCATTGACCGGCCTTGATTCGACCAACGCCTGTACAAACGCCTGACTGTCCCGTACCGAAAGCTCCAGGTGTTGGTATTCCTCGATGGCGCGGCGCGCCGCATCCTGTACGCTTGTCAAAACGAAATCCGTCACGGTGCGCCCTTGCAGGGCAGCGGCATGTTCAATCAAGCGCTTCTGGTCGGCGGTTACGCGCGTCTCGAGACGCTCCCCGCGGATACGACCGGTAGCCGGTCTCTTTGCTGTTTGAGCCATTTCTGGGCCTCCAGTTTCCTGGTATATGTACGGCCATTGGCCGGAGAAATCAAGGGTGCAGCGTTCCTTGCGCTATCAATGGTGATCGGCCCTATCAGGCCTAACCGCCTGATCATTGGCCTCGTCCAATAACGGCGCAACGTGCTCGGCCTTCAGTTCCCAAGCTGCTCCATGCAGTTTACGAGCTCCTTGGATGATCTGGTCGAGTTTAAAAGCCTGCTCGGCGGTGCGAATTGAAGCGATCTTTTCCGCAAGAGGAACTGCACGTTTTTCGTCAATATGAAGCAGCGTGGAAATCAGTTCGTAATTTTGCTCGCTTGCAAAATTCGAAGGACCAGCCATGGAGAGAAAGTCAATGACTCTGGCAGGTGTGTCGGCATAAACACGTATAAGATCTTCTACGAAATCCATCATTGTCTTATCCCACGTGGAAAGTATGTATCCGTGTTCATCGTCGTTTTTTAGAAGAGTCGCAACGGCAGCATCATGATCAATTATGTATTTATCGTGATATTTCTTTGCAGCAGACATGCTTCTAAAGACGGTCTGGTCAGTTTTTGGGCATGTAATGACCTTTATGCCATGACTATCAAGGAGGCTTTCGATTTTATTCTCTACTTTGTCCAGAGATCGTCCGGCTTGAATGCCGAAGTATGCGAGAAACTCCCCAAGGGAGATGCTCTCGCCTTTCTCTTCCATCGTTTCCTCGATGTGAGCAAAATGGCTCAAGTAGGCATTCTCAGACGAACGAAGTGATCTCTTCGCGTCACGTGGTAGCGCGCCGTAAGCATCCACGAGTGCGATTGCAGCTCGCCCATGTGCGGCCATCTCATTAAGGTAGGGCCTAGGCACGACTGCTGCGATCTTGTGTTGTACAAGGGCAGTCTTCAAAGCGAGCGCCGCCACTCCATATCGCGAGCGGGCGCCGCCGAATGAAAGGCCAAATAAAACTGGCATTGCTACGCTGGAATCAAGAACGACCTTGATGTCAGTCCGCCTGCCAAGCGCCCTATAAATATCGAATGTATTCGTAGCGAAAATCTGGCTTACGGCTTTTCCATACTGCTTCAGCTTCGAAAGGTTCGTCTTCGAAAGAACCTCATATATTTCATCTCGCTTATGCTCCAGGCGCTTTTCTGCCAGAAACGATCGGATGGCTTGCTCTATGGGCCCTAGCCCATCAAGATTTTCGTCTCTGACCAGAAGTTCCAAAGCTAGGCCTAAAAGCTTTCCGCTGTCCTCGACATTTAATCGCGTGACCTTCGCTACGGCTGCGAGATCGATCTCCCGAGCTGCCAGATACTCAGTCTCCGCAGCTTGCATTTTCTTTACTTCACTGTCGCTAAGCTTAACGGCGGTCGCAGCGCCCTTAACACGCCCAGCGATTCGCAAGCGAGAGAGCGCCGCGCGAGCGGAGCGGTCAATGTTGATGCCCGGCAGAGCCGCAGCGACATTTTCTATCAACTGCTCTTCCGGGATGCCTTCTACGTGAAGCAAGCGTGCTCGAATGCTTGCCTCAATGAACTCTTCTTTCAAATCTTTCGCGTCTTTCGAAAACATGAGAAGCGTGCTGATCGTAACATCCTTTGGATCGGCGACTAACTCAGCTGGGATGCGTAGTCCGAGTAGTTCGTATGCTTCCCGAATTACGCTTGGGCGCGTGAGAGAAGTGGCGACTCTGCGCAAATCAATTATGGTGAGATCTACTATCCCTTTGTATCGGTACTGAGTGTCTAAAAATTCGTCCTGATCGTCAGGGGTAATCGCTCGATTTGTTACATAGACAAAATGCCTCAGGCCCGCTGCTTCTGTATTCGCGGCTTCTTCGTTGATTTTTTGTTCCCACGTCTTCCGTACGCTGAGCTGGATTCGGACATCAGGCCGCGAGCAGACCACGTCTTTACCGCCATCGCCTGGGCCATCGACAATGCTCAAATCTCGATAACCAAGCTGTTCGAGGCACATGATCGCCACATTGTAGAAAGCTTTTTCTTCGAGTGCTTGAATGGCCTTAAGGAGAGCGGGAAAATACATGAGTGTCAGCCTGGATTTTGAGACAAAGCACAACTGACTCTAGTTCACCTTCAGCTCGCTGGAAAGATTTACAAGACGCCTGAAGTCAGCGTAGCGGATGTTCCGCTTCCATCATATCCAAACTGAAAGTTCTCTGTCTGCGCCCGGCCCAAATCAGGCATTCCAGGTTGGCCAAGTTCTTGGCTCACCTGCGAGTCTGTCACTGTCGAAATTTGTAATACAGGGTCGTTGGTTCTGATCCGTTCAAGAGCTGTTGGTGAGCGGCGGTGCTCCTAAGGCGAGGCCAAAAATATGCAACACTTCCGTTCCGCATCAGGCATCTGGTTGCCCGGCGGTAGCGCCGTTATTTGTGGCGCCGAGATCAGTTCGGATGATGTCGGCTGTTTTCTCATAATGAAGCTGCAGCAGGCGTTCAGCTTCCACGGTATCTCGATCAAGCACGGCTTTCAGGATGGCTGCATGTTCGTCACTGACCTTGCGCACGCGAAAGGCTTTACGGATCGAAAGCGCTCGATAGCGGTAGAGCCGATCGGCAAGCTGCTCGCAAAAGCCTATCAACGATTTTGATCCACAGCCTCCAATCAGCAAGGCATGGAAAGCCCGATGAAGCCTTTCCCATTCCGGATTGTCCTCGAACTGCTCCGCATTGAGTGAGCGTGGCGTGCGCTCCAACCGGTGATGGGCGACTAAAAGCGCCTCTTCCCAGTCGGGCGTTGCGTTCGCCATGGATTCCCGCAGCGCGAGTGTCTCCACCCAGCAACGCGTTTTCGTCAGCTCGTGCAATTCGTCCAAACTAATCGGTTTGACGAAGAAGCCGCGCTGTTCCTTTCCGATAACAAGATCTTCTGTCGTCAATCGGTTGAGAGCCTCACGCAACGGAGTCTGGCCGGCATCATAGTGCTCGATCAGGAAGCGCAGCTGAAGCTTTCTGCCAGGCTCCAGGCGCGTCGAGAGAATGTCGGCCTTTAGCCGCTCATAGATGCTGGTTGCCAATGTCGCGGGGCTTTCAGCCCCTTTCTTCAGCAGGTTGACGTTCATGGTGCTCTCTGGCTTGCAAATCACTTTTTATATACACGAGGAAGCAGCGGCGCGAAATTTATAAATTTTATCTTTACGTGGCAAAGTTTGTACATTATGACAGCTCTTAACGAGGGAGGGCTCAATGAGCGGAACGAAAAAGCAAGCGTCGGGCGCCTTTGCGAACGGCTGCGCTTGTTGCGGCATTGATATCCACTGTCACGTGGTGCCCGCACGCTTTCCGCTTGCGGCAGGGAATGCTCCCATCCGTGGCTGGCCCTCGATGGTTGCCGCGGATGCTTGTCACGCAACGGTCGTTATCGATGACAAGCCTTATCGCACGGTCAGCGATGCCTGCTGGGTGGCCGAACGGCGGCTGGAGGAGATGGACAGGACCGGTATCCGCATCCAGGCTCTGTCTCCCATGCCTGAGCTCTTCGGCTATTGGATCGAAAAGACCGCGGCCCACGACCTTGTCCGATACGTCAACGATGCGATCGCCGTCATGATCGGGCAGGGCCAGGATCGATTCGTTGGGCTCGGTGGCCTTCCTCTTCAGGATATTGATCTTGCGATTTCCGAGTTGCATCGCCTCGTCGGCGAACTCGGTTTTCGTGGCGTCGAGATCGGCAGCAATATCAATGGCGTGCCTATCGGTGATCCTCGTTTCCATTCCTTTTTTGCGGAGGCGGAGAAGCTGAATGCAGCTGTCTTCGTGCATGCGGTGCGGCCGACTGGCATGGATCGTCTCGTTGGGCCAGCGCCGCTTCAGCAGGTGCTCGCCTATCCGACCGATGTCGGATTGGCGGCAGCATCCGTGATCACCGGCGGGTTGCTTCAGAAATTCCCGAAACTGCGGATCGCCTTCAGCCACGGCGGCGGCACGTTTGCCTCGCTGCTGCCGCGGCTGCAGCAGGGCTATTCGGCCTTTCCGGCGCTCAGCGAAATCATGCATGAGAGCCCTGCCGCGCAGGCGCGGCGTCTCTATGTGGATTCATTGGTTTTCGATCCGGACATGCTACGCCGCCTTGTCGCCGTCTTCGGCGAGGATCGCATCATGATCGGCACCGACTATCCCTTCAATTTCCGCGAGAAAGAGCCCATCGCTGGCGTCGAGGAGGCGTTTGCGGATGCGAGTTTGCGCGAGCGCCTGACATTTGCGAATGCGCGCGCTTTCCTGGGTTTGGATGAGGTTTGATCCCATGACTGAATTTCCTGTCATCGCTTTGCGCAGCGTGGAACTGGGTACGCCCGATCTCGCGTCGTCTGTCGACTTTTATACCCGCGTCTGGGGCCTGGATGTCGTCGCCGAAGTGGAGGGCAAGGTTTTCCTGGCGGCAACGGGTGCTGATTTTCATGTGTTGGAGCTAAAGCAAAGCAATCGTTCGGAACTGCGCAAGATCAGTTTTCGCGTCGGTTCGGCTGAAGCGCTGGCGTCGCTGTTCGCAAGGACGGTTACCGCAGGCTGTGCTGTCCTGCGCGACATCGGACCCGCTGATGGTCCCGCCGGTGGCGAGCGTTTCGTCATCCGCGAGCCGCAAGGCGCCGTTCTGGAATTCGTGCACGGCGACCGCCGCAAGCATGGCCGCGTGGTTCCCAACCGGCCGGAACGTCTGGCGCATGTCAACATTAACAGCGCTGATATCGAGGCGCTTTCGGACTTCTATCGTAATGTCCTCGGCTTCCGCCTGACGGACCGGTCGAGACTTATGGCTTTCCTGCGCTGCAACGACGACCATCATGCGGTCGTGCTGGCCGAGGCACCGGTCAATGGGCTGAACCATGTCGCCTTCCTGATGCCCGACCTCGAATCCGTCATGCGAGCTTCTGGTCGCGTCGTCGATCACGGCTATCCGATCGGCTGGGGCGTGGGCCGGCATGGACCGGGCGACAACGTCTTTGCCTATTTCGTCGACCCGCAAGGCGTAGTGATCGAGTACACCGCCGAAGTCCTGCGGGTGGACGACTCCTATCGCGCCCGAGGACCCGAGGAATGGGTCTGGCCGCCCGGCCGAACCGATCACTGGGGCATTGCGCCTCCCAAAAGCGACGCCTGCAAGAAGGCACAGATTTCCATCGGCTTTTCCGGCGCCTGATGCGCCCAATAGACATTTGCAGAGGCATGCCCGTGACGAACGATAACGATATCTCGAACTCTTATGACGTGCTGGTGGTCGGCTTCGGCCCGGCTGGAGCCGTGGCCGCCGGCATGCTCGGCGCGCGAGGCCATTCCACGCTCGTTGTCGATCGGTTGACCGGTATCTATGACAAGCCGCGCGCTATCGCGCTCGACCATGAAATCCTGCGCCATTTCGACAATATGGGCATTGCCGACGAGGTGCTTCCCCATATCGCGCCGTTCACGGCCTCCCAGCACTTCGGCGCAGAGGGCCAGCTCATCCGTCGTATCGACATGGTGCCGGAACCATATCCGCTCGGCTACACCCCGAGCATGGTGTTTACCCAGCCTCCGGTCGAGGCCGTGCTGAGACGGCATGCCGAAAGTTTCCACTGCGTGACGATAGAACTTGGCACGGAAATGGTCGATCTCGATCCTCAGGGGATTGAAGTGGTCGCGACGCTTCGGAATTCGTCCGGCGAGAGCCAGAGGATCGCAGCGAAATATGTGATCGGCTGCGACGGGGCGTGGAGCCGTGTGCGTGAACTGTCGGGAATGAAGCTCGAGGATCTCGTCTTCGACGAGCCGTGGCTCGTAGTCGATGTGCAGGTACATGAAACCGCGCTGGGCAAGCTACCACAGACTTCGGCCCAGTTCTGCAATCCGGCGCGTCCGACCAGCTACATCATGGGGCCCAAGAATCACCGCCGCTGGGAAATCATGCTTCTGCCGGGCGAGGATCCACGCGAGATGGAAAAGCCCGACAATGTCTGGCGGCTGCTGTCGCCCTGGCTGGCGCCGGAAGACGGCGAGCTTTGGCGGGCCGCCGCCTATCGCTTTCATGCGCTGGTGGCCGACGAATGGCGGCGGGGGAAAGTCATGATCGCCGGTGATGCCGCGCATCAGCAGCCGCCCTTTATCGGCCAGGGCATGTGCCAGGGCCTGCGCGACGTTTCCAATCTCGTCTGGCGGCTCGACCGCATCCTGAAGGGGCAGTCTTCCGAAGCGCTGCTGGATACCTACACGGTGGAACGCAAGCGGCATGTGCAGACGCTGACCGGCAAGATCAAGGCAATTGGCCAGACGATCTGCGAACGCGATCCGGAAGCCGCCGCGGCGCGTGATGCCCGCATACTTGCCGAGGGCGGTGGTCGGCCTCTTACCATTACCCGGCAGGACATCGTCCCGCCCATCGAGGATGGGCTGATCGCCGAAGAAGGCACGCCGGCGCGAGGATTGTTGTTCCCGCAGCCGGCAATCGTCGAAGGCCCCGCTCCGCGCTTGATGGACGCCTTTACCGGAGCGCAATGGCGGCTTGTGCTCGACGGCCGCCGGATCGGGATGCCGGAAGGACAGGTGCTCGCCGACGCGATCGACGGCCTCGTGGTGAAGGCTGTTGTGCCTCAAGGCGATAATGCAGCCGATCCGGCCTCGCTCCGAGAAAGGGATGGCGTGCTTTCGGCCTGGTTCGAACGGCATGAAGCGATCGCTGCGCTCGTACGTCCTGACCACTATGTCTTTGGCGCCGCCGGCGACGTCGAGGCGCTTCGCCAGCAGATCGCGGATCTGCGCGCTCGCCTTGCCTGAGTCCCGCATCGGCAATCGCAGTTTTCTTTGAAGTTCTGGGAGGAACATATGTCTGAACCAACCATCGATACCGTCAGCAAATGGCGACCTTTTGCCGTCCTTATCCTGCTTTTCCTGTTTCAGACGCTGAACTTCTTCGACAAGCTCGTCTTCGGCCTTTCCGCCGTGTCGATCATGAAGGACCTCGGTATTTCGCCACAGCAGTTCGGCCTGATCGGCAGCAGCTTCTTTCTGCTGTTCTCGATTTCGGGCGTTCTTGTCGGCCTCTTCGTGATCGGTCGTGTCCCCGTCAAATGGATCCTTGTCATCCTCGCTGCGATTTGGTCGATCGCGCAGATCCCGATCTATTTTACCAGCTCGGTGACGGTTCTGGTCGCCTGCCGAATTTTGCTCGGCCTCGGTGAGGGACCTGGGCTGCCCACGGCATTGCATGCCTGCCATAACTGGTTCAGCCCGCAAAAGCGGAGCGTCCCGAGCGCCGTCGTGTTGCAGGGCATCAGTGTCGGCTTGCTCGCCGGTGGGCCGATCCTGACCTATGTCATCGTCAATTACGGCTGGCGTTCGGGCTTCCTGTTCTGCGGGCTGATCGGTGTTGCCTGGATCATCGCCTGGCTGCTCATCGGCGGGGAAGGGCCGCATGCCGTCGCGGAAAATGAAAAGGCGCGCGCCGTAGTGGGGGAGACCCCGATCCCAGCCCGCAAGCTCTGGCTCGACCCGACCGTGATCGGTGTCATCATCATGTCGACCATGTCTTACTGGATCGTCGGCATGTCGGCCACGTGGCTGCCGCCCTTCCTGCAGCAGGGCCTTGGCTATTCGCAGACCGAAACCGGCTCGATCATTTCGGCCGTCTATATCTTCCAGTCGCCGCTGTTGCTGGTTGGTTCATGGATCGCGCAGCGCATGCTTCAGAAGGGCGCCAGCAAACGCGCGACCCTCGGTAGCGCCTCGGGCTATGCGCTTCTCGTCAGTGGATTGGCACTGATCGCCTCGGTTCATGTCAGTGGTCCATTACAACTGGCGCTGATCGCGATCGCTTTCGCTGCTCCAAGTCTGACCACGATATACGGCCCGATCACGCTCGGTAGCGTCGCGCCGGCTGTCCAGCGCGGCCGGCTGATCGTCGTGATCTATTCGGCGAATGCGGTGTCCGCACTCGCATCCAACGCCGTCACCGGCATGATCGTGCAGGCAGCCGGACCCGATCATGTCGCGGCCGGCTATGCAAATGCCATGCTGTTCACGGCCGCGATCCTCATCATTGGCGCGATTTCCGCCTTCGCGCTGATCTTCCCGGATCGCACCATCGAGCGCTTCGGCAAGTTGACGCGCTTCACCGATCAAATGCAGCGGGTGTGAAAGCGCCCGTCGCCCAGTCCGACCCCCTAAAGGAGCAAGAACCATGAGACTGTCCACCGTCAAGATCGCCGGCCGCACGACCTGGGGCGTCGTCGAGGACGATCGCTTCCTCGATGCCGGCGCGGTTCTCGCGTCACGTTATGCCGATCTCAAATCGGCTGTGGCCGGTGACCTTGACGGCGTTGCCGAGGCCGCCGGTTCCGCCGCCGCCACGCCGCTAGGTGAAGTCGAATGGCTGCCGGTCATCCCCAATCCCGACAAGATCCTCTGCGTTGGGCTGAACTATGAAATGCATCGCAAGGAGACGGGGCGTGCGGAGGTGGAAAACCCGACGATCTTTGCCCGCTATGCCAATAGCCAGACGGGCCATCTCGCCCCGATCGTGCGCCCGAGGGTCTCGACGGAACTTGATTTCGAAGGCGAGCTGGCGGTCATCATCGGCAAATCGGGCCGTTACATCACCCGCGATGAGGCCATGGGATACGTTGCAGGCTATGCCTGCTACAATGACGGCAGCGTGCGTGATTTCCAGCGTCATACGCATCAGTTCACACCGGGCAAGAACTTTCCCGACACCGGCGCTTTCGGGCCTTGGATGATGACGCCGGACGAACTTGGTCCGCTGCCCGATCTTCGCATTCAGACGCGCCTCAATGGGACCGTCGTGCAGGATGCGACCTTCGGCCAAATGATTTTCAATATCGCCCGGCAGATCGAATATTGCTCCAGCTTCACACGCCTGGAACCGGGCGACGTCATCGTCAGCGGCACACCGGGCGGGGTTGGCGCCAAGCGTCAGCCGCCGCTGTGGATGAAGCCTGGGGACATCGTGGAGGTGGAGATCGACAGGCTGGGCATTCTGAGCAACCCGATCGTTGATGAACTAGGTTAGTATATGCTTACAGTTCGCGGTTGCGAACTGATGGGCATCGACGGGCCGACAGGTGCCGCCAAAGTACATGAGGCGGCGCGGTTTGCGCCCCTTAATTTGCCGGGGTCGATTGAAATTCTTTCGGAGGGATGCCGTGAAACAGTTCATTGCCTTATGTGCAGCCGTGTCGTTGCTCGCTTCAACAGCTTTGTCGCAGGAGCAGCCGGCGCTTTCGGCCCGCGTCGCCAAGACGCTGACCATTGACGGGCTTTCCTTCAAGGATCTCAATCGCAATGGCAAACTCGATCCTTATGAGGACTGGCGCCTCCCGGCTGCCGAGCGGGCGGCCAATCTCATCAGTCAGATGACGCTAGAGGAGAAGGCCGGCCTCATGATGCATGGTACGGCTCCATCCGTCGGTCCCGGTTCCGGGATGGGGGTCGGGACCGAATATGATCTTGCACGCGCCAAGGAGATGGTCGACGGGCGCAAGGTCGTGACCTTCATAACACGATTGGCGGGCGATGCCGCCCTATTGGCCGAGCAGAACAACAAGCTTCAGGAGATCGCGGAAGCTGGCCGGCTTGGGATTCCAGCGACGATCAGCACCGATCCGCGCAATCATTTCCAATTCGTACTCGGCGCGAGTGTTTCGGCCGGCGGATTCTCGAAATGGCCCGAGACTCTCGGGCTGGCGGCCATAGGCGATCCATCGCTCGTTCGCCGTTTCGGCGACATTGTCCGCCAGGAATACCGCGCCGTCGGCATACAGGAAGCATTGTCTCCGCAAGTGGATCTTGCCAGCGAGCCGCGCTGGGCACGCACCAACGGTACGTTCGGCGAGGATGCGCAACTTTCCAAATCCATGGCGGAAGCCTATGTGGCAGGGTTTCAAAACGGCGAGAACGGCATCAACAAGGACAGTGTCGTCGCCGTGGCCAAACACTGGGTCGGCTACGGTGCGGCAAAAGACGGTTATGACAGCCACAACGCCTATGGACGCCACGCGACCTTTCCAGGCAATAATTTCGCAGAACATCTCATTCCGTTTGAGGGAGCTTTCAAGGCGAAGGTCGGCGGCGTCATGCCGACATATTCGATCCTTGACGGCGTGACCGTCGACGGCAAGTCACTAGAGCCAGTGGGCGCGGGATACAGCAAGCAGCTTTTGACCGATCTGCTGCGCGGCCAGTACGGCTTCCAGGGTGTCGTTCTCAGCGATTGGCTGATCACCAACGACTGCAAGGGAACTTGCCTGGATGGCGAGAAGCCGGGCGTAAAGCCGACTTTGAACGAGGAAACCTTCGGCATGCCTTGGGGCGTGGAGGATTTGAGCCGTGTCGACCGCTTTGCCAAGGCCGTCAATGCCGGCGTCGATCAGTTCGGCGGTGTCACGTCTTCCGATCTTCTGGTTCAGGCTGTAAAGGAAGGAAAGATCAAAGAACAGCGCATCGATCAATCTGCAACTCGTATCCTTGTCCAGAAATTCGAGCAGGGCCTCTTTGAAAATCCCTATGTCGACCCGCAAAAGGCGCAGGCAATCGTTGGCAACGCGGCATTTGCTGCAGACGCGAACGCCGCACAGGCCAGAGCGATGGTGCTGCTCGACAATAAAGCCAGGCTGTTGCCGGTCCAGGGCGGCAAGAAAATATTCCTTTATGGCGTCGATCCGAAAGTAGCCGCTGCACGGGGCTTTACGGTCGTTGCTGCGGCCCGTGAAGCCGATTTCGCGCTCGTGCGGCTGAATGCACCCTATCAGCAGCCGCATATGAACTATTTCTTCGGCTCTCGCCAGCAGGAAGGCGATCTGGATTTCAAGGATGGCAATGCTGACTTCGAGGCGTTCAAGGAAACAGCGAAGCAAGTTCCGACGATTGTCTCCATTTATCTGGCGCGTCCGGCGATCCTCACAGGAATACGCGAGCGCGCTGCTGCCATCCTTGCTAATTTCGGCGCAGGCGACGCAGCCATGTTCGACGCAATTGAGGGCAAGCAGAAGGCAGAAGGTAGCCTACCCTTCGAGCTTCCGTCATCGATGAACGAGGTGCGCGCGCAGAAATCGGATGTGCCGCACGACACCCTTAATCCGCTCTACCCGATCGGGTATCATATGGGATACTGACCCGTTGGTCTTATTCTTCGACATCCAGATCGCCTTCGCGAGATGCAGATAGACGAGCCAGTCGACGAAGAATGTCAGACACAGGTGACTGTCGCGATCCAAACCCGTCAAACAGCTGGGTTCCGCCGCCGGACGGCGAGGGGCCGGTTTGCGAAAGCATGTGATGCTCGTCTCAAGTCCCACGGCGGGAAAAGGAAGGTTCTGGAGATTTGTTGGCGGCCCAAAGTTCCATAAATTAGACTATGCCGGATTGGATGCTCAAGCCATTGATAATATGGGATGCGACACGAAAGGAGCGGTTCGATTCCCCTCACATCAACGGATCCGATTTGTTGATTGTGGGGTCGTCGTCTTTAAAAGTGGCGTCGCAGCCAATCGCGCCAGGCGAAGAAGGCGAAGTCGACCGATCAACTGCGGAATAGGTGAGCAATCTTCAGCTGCTGTGTTTCTCAAAAGGTTGTGTGAAGGCGAATGAAGCGATAGCAGTTTGTCTGCTGTTTCTGGAGCTTTTGATGGCGACACGCTTGAGTTTTCCTGCAATCTTTCGGCTGATCACTGCAACCTTTTTTCTGTCCGTTATTTCCGTCGCATCTGCGACCGAAAGCAAAGAGACGCCGGAAGAGCGACCGATGAACTTCGCGTTGGTCAAGAACGGCAATTGCCAGGAAAGCTGTGTCCAATGGATATCTGGTGAAGGCAAGGTAACAGCTGACACGCCGACGCGATTCAAAAGACTTCTCAAGATCCTCGGAGGCAAAACACTTCCCGTAGTGCTTCAGTCTCGCGGTGGAGACGTAGACGCCGCGCTCTCAGTTGGACGTATGATCCGGACCGCCGGGCTAGATACTGCGGTGGGCAGAACACAGCTGAATGGCTGCCCGATGCTCGACCCGCGCTGCACGGAAAAGGTCATCAGCGATGGATGGTCTGAAGGTGAAGTTCACGCCGGAGGGGCGTACTGTTTTTCAGCTTGCCCGTTCGCCTTGGCGGGAGGCCAGACACGTGCTGCGGCTACTAATGCGTATGTTGGCGTTCATCAGCTTACAAACGGCCCAGGTCACCGAGCGACGGGAAGAAGAAGGCTCGACGTTATATCGACAAAAATCGATCCGAAGCTGAATAAAAAGCTTGCCATCTACCTTGATGAAATGGGCGTCAACAGTAATGACGTCTTCGCCATGATGGGACTAGCGACCCCGAACGGTATCTACTACGTCAAGAGTGCCGAGGCGCTCAAATCACACGTCATTACGAGGGTTTTCTCATCAAGCGACGAACCGGGCTATGTTATTCGTGGATCCGCGGTCAAAACGTCCGACGTGCCAAATAGGCTCTGACGCGTCGTGGTTCAATTCCATTCGACCGCAATAAAGCGCTTAAAGTCCAGTCGATCTCAGAACTTGGGCACTGTCTTACCGGCCTTTCGATAAGCAGCAATGACGGTATTGGCCATCAGCATTGCGATGGTCATCGGTCCGACACCGCCGGGAACCGGCGTGATCGCGGCGGCAACATTCGAGGCTTCCGCATAGGCGACATCGCCCACCAGCCGGCTCTTGCCTTCGCCACGCTCCGGTGCCGCGACCCGGTTGATGCCGACATCGATGACAGTGGCGCCGGGCTTGATCCAGTCGGCCTTGACCATCTCGGGACGGCCGACGGCCGCCACCAGAATATCGGCGCCTTTGGCGACCGAGGCGAGATCCTTCGTGCGCGAATGCGCCGTCGTGACCGTCGCATTGGCATTGAGCAGCAATTGCGCCATCGGCTTGCCGAACAGGTTGGAGCGGCCGATGACGACGGCATTCAGACCCGACAGGTCCTCGCCATGCACCTGTCGCACCAAAAGCATGGCGCCGGCCGGCGTGCACGAGATCAGCCCGGTTTCGAGATCGCCGGTGGCCAGCTTGCCGGCATTGACGACATGCAACCCATCGACATCCTTCTCCGGCCGGATCGACTGAATGATCGCATCGGCATTCAGATGCTTCGGCAGCGGCAGCTGCACGAGAATGCCGTGGATGGACGGATCGTCGTTCAGCGAGGCCACCAGGACAGCCAGCTCTTCCTGCGTCGTTTCTGCCGACAGCGTGTGCTGGATGGACTTGAAGCCGCACTCCTTGGCCATCTTGCTCTTGGAGTTCACATAGGCGTGGCTGGCCGGATCGTCGCCGACGATGACGACCGCAAGCCCGGTCTTCACGCCGGCCTCCGCCTCAAGTCCCGCTGATGCCGCCTTCACGGCCTCGATCACCGAAGCTGCCGCTTGTTTCCCGTCGATCACTGTCGCGAGCGCCATCACTTACCCCATGCGCTCGGAGGCGTAGGATCCCGGGCTTGCCGGGAAGACGACGGTGCGGTTGCCGTTCAAGAAGGTGCGATAGTGGATATGGGCATGGATGGCGCGCGCCAGCACCTGGCTCTCCACATCGCGGCCGATCGAGACATAATCCTCGGCCGACTGCGCATGCGTGATGCGCGCCGTGTCCTGCTCGATGATCGGACCCTCGTCGAGATCGGCCGTCACATAATGCGCCGTCGCCCCGATCAGCTTCACGCCGCGCTCATAGGCCTGCTTGTAGGGGTTGGCCCCCTTGAAGGACGGCAGGAAGGAATGGTGGATGTTGATGATGCGGCCAGACATCTTCCGGCACAGCGCATCCGACAGCACCTGCATGTAGCGGGCGAGCACGACGAGCTCGGTGCCGGTCTGCTCGACGATCTCCATCAGCTGGGCTTCGGCCTGCGGCTTGTTGTCCTTCGTCACCTTGATGTGGTGGAAGGGGATGTCGTGATTGACGACCACCTTCTGGTAATCGAAATGGTTGGAGACGACGCCGACGATGTCGATCGGCAATGCGCCGATCTTCCAGCGATAGAGCAGGTCGTTCAGGCAATGGCCGAAGCGCGACACCATCAACAGCACCTTCATGCGCTTCTTCTCGTCATGGATCTCCGCATCCATGGCGAACTTTTCGGCGATCGGCTTGAAGCCTTCGACGAGCGCTGCCTGGCCCACGCCTTCTTCCGAGATGAAGGAGACGCGCATGAAGAACTTGCCGGTATCGAGATCGTCGAACTGGCTGGAATCGACGATGTTGCAGCCCTGCTCGGCCAGATAGTTCGAGATCGCCGCAACGATCCCACGCGTCGATTGGCAGGATACTGTGAGCACATGGGTGGTCATGACAATCCTCTGTCGAACCGCCATCGAGCGGTCTATTCGAGTTGATATTGACAAGATGAGGGAGATCAGGCGGCGAGCAGTTGTTTCAGCTTGATCTCCGGTGCGGCAAGCGCTGCCGGATCGGGATGGCGTCCAGCGGCGATCAGCATCTCGGCGAGCCGGATATCGCGAGCGATCGCGTTGCCTGGTCCGATGCCGCTCGCGGCAAGCAAGCGGCCATCGGCGCCAAGATGGAAGAGGATGAATGCCTCGGTCGACAGATCACGTCGAACCGTCGTTGCAGCCCCCTCGACAAGCCCCGCGATCTGCAGCGTCAGGTCGTACTGGTCCGACCAGAACCACGGCACAGCGACGCTGATTTCTTGTGCGCCCATCATGTTGGCGGCGGCAAGCGCGCCCTGCTCATGCGCATTACGCCAGGACTCTAGCCGGATACGCCGACCACCGTAGTGGCCGATCGGAAAGGAGCAACAGTCCCCGGCCGCGAAGATATCGGGATCGCTTGTTTGCAGATGCTGATCGACCGCGATACCGTTGTCGATGACAAGGCCGGCTGCATCGGCGAGCGCCACATTCGGAATCGAGCCGATACCGAGGACCAAAAGGTTCGCCACAATCACCCGGCCGTCTTCCAACGAGATGCGCACGTCACTCGGTCGTTCATCGATCGCGGCTATTTTGATACCCAAGAGAAGGTCCACGCCCGCGTCGCGATGGCGGTTGGAGACCACGTCGGCGATTTCGGCTGGGACGCCGCGGGTAAGAACGCGCGGTAGGCTTTCGAGAAGCGTGACGCTTGCGCCCAGTTTTCGGGCGCTAGTGGCAAGCTCCAGGCCGATGAAACCGCCGCCGATGATCGCGATATGGTTGCCTTCGGCCATGTGCGGGCGGATGGCGGAGGCATCGCCATAGCTGCGCAGGACGCGGATGCGGCCGTTCGAACACGGCACCCCTGAAAGTTCTCGCGCACTGGCGCCA
Organism: Rhizobium sp. AB2/73; assembly: GCF_020871915.1. Lineage (NCBI taxonomy): Bacteria > Pseudomonadati > Pseudomonadota > Alphaproteobacteria > Hyphomicrobiales > Rhizobiaceae > Rhizobium > Rhizobium sp. AB2/73. The sequence goes on from NZ_CP067073.1 coordinate 854,107, forward strand.
GTTGCCAGAAGAAGCTTGTCGTACGGAAGTCGGGAGCCGTTCGAAAGCGCTACATTTCTTCCGTTCCGGTCGATTGCGGTCACCGATACGCCGGTGACTATGCGGATGCGCTCCGCCTCGAAGCGAGCGGCATCGGCAACGAAAGTCGGCTGGGCACCCGCGACGATGGCATCTTTAGAGAGTGGTGGCCGCTCATAGGGCAAGAGCGGTTCGGTACCGACAAGTGTGACAGCGCCGTCGAAACCCCGTTCACGCAGCGCAAAGGCTGCGCGCGCGCCGCACTCTCCGGCGCCTACGATGACAAAAGAGGGCATGGCCAAGCCTCGCGTGAGAGAGAAAGTAAAACGTATTCCGAGCAGATGCCTCAGCCCGGCAGTTCGACCAGCACCGTTCCATCCTCGATGCGCGCCGCGTACACGTTGAGGTTCTTGCATACCGGCAGGCGCTTGGCCTCGCCTGTGCGGTAGTCGAAAATGCCGGAATGCTTGGGGCATTCGATCTCGTAGTCCATGACGAGTCCATCGGCGAGGTGAATAGCCTCATGAGTGCACAGCCCATCGGTGCAGAAGACCTCGTCGTCCGGGGAGCGATAGAGCGCATAGGTTCGGCCGGAGTGGTCGAAGCGGCGCGCTCCTTCCTGTTCGATATCGTCGAGGCGGCAGGCGGAAATCCAGTTGGTCATGATGTCCTCGTTACTTTGTCGCGGTTGCCGCATTGGCGCGGGCCTTACGCTTTTTATATCGTGCCTGCATCCGCGCATCGCTTTCGTTGGTCCCGTCGTGCCAGGTACCGAACCACTTGTCGAAAGGTACAAGGCCGTCGCCGTAGTTCACTTCGAAAAACTTGTGATGCAGGTAATGGGTATAGGCATGGCTGTCGATCGCTGCCTCCGCACCCAGTTCGATCTTGTCGAAACCAAGATGGCCGACGACCGCCCCGAAGCCGGAATAGTGCAACTGATAGATCGCAAGAACAGGATTCGACGGAATGATAAGGTGGATCAGCGCGGAGGAAAAATAGAGCAATTGCTCCACCGGATGCATCGACAGCGATGACCAGGGCGACGGATTGACCGAGTTGTGGTGGACGGAATGGATCCAGCGATAAAGCGGACCCCAATGAATCAGCCGATGGATCACGAAGAAATGCGCTTCATGGAAAATCGGCATGACAAGCGCGATTGCGAACAGGTACCAGGGCTTCGCGGCGAAGGACATCCAAGGCACGAGCCCATTGGCGAAGGCATAGAGGATACCGACCTCCAATGCCGTCCAGATTGGAAGAGCGGTGCCGAAGGTCCGGATGATACCGTCGGCATTCTGGCTGTCGAAGAGGAAGGCCGGGTTCTTGGTGTCGCTGGGGAACTTGCCATTGTATTTGAAGCGGTTTTCCTGGGTGCGAAGGATATACAGGCGCAGTTCAAAGGCACCGTAAAACAGGAAAACGGCAACGCAGTTGACAAGGAAGAGCCGCAGGATCCACGCAATGTGGAAGGCTTTCAGGACCTCCGCTTCCGGCACGATGAAATGCCAATAGGCAACAGCGGAGGCGGCGAAGAGCACGTTCCACGGTAAGAAATAGTGTGGCAGCCATTTCAGGAAGGCCACCGGCTTCGGAGGAAGGGTGAAGACGGGGGCGGTCTCAATCCGTCCGTCGGGAGCCCAATCGCCCCGTTTGTTACGTTTGCCAAAGCTTAGGTCATCCATCGGGGTCTCCGTCAGATTGATTGGGCGAGAGTGGAGAAGCGTTCGAAGGCGGCGTCATCCATGTCCACCTGATGCTTCGTTTCGGGGTAGGCGCCGCTGGCGACATCGGCAGCAAACGCGCGGAAAGCTTCAACGCGTTTCCTCTGCAACTCAGCCGTGAGGGCGACGAAATCGGCGTATCGTTTGGCATGACGGGGATAGTGGTCCGCATGCGTGCCAAGCACGTCCGACGCGAAGAGATATTGCGTGTCGCAGGCCGAACCGCAGCCCATCCCCATGGTGATCATCGGCGTGTTGCGGGTGATATAGTCGGCGAGGCGCACTGGCACCACTTCGACCTCGATCGCTGCGGCGCCTGCATTCTCGAGATCTTTCACGGCGCGTAGCACACGCAGCGCTTCCTCCGGTGTCCTGCCGATCGCTCGGAAATTTGTCCATGTGGCGCGGTTTGGCACGAGCCCGACATGACCGGTAACCGGTATGCCTTCCCGCGCCATCGCCTCGATGAAATAGGGAGAATGCGAACAATAGACGGAGTCGGCGCCACGCTTCAACATCTGAAAACCGAGACGGATTGCTTCTTCCTGCGATGAAACGGCACCGTGAGGCATGCCCACCGACAGGAAGGCGAACGGCACGGCCGAGCGAATGGTTTCGAGATTGTGGTCCGGTTCGCAGGACAGGATGGTGATCCCGCACTCCACCGCTGCCGTGGCTTCCTCAGCGTTGTCAACATGCAGCTGAAGCCACTTGCGCGAGCCTTTTTGGCTCTGCAGATCATGGACCGTGGTGCGTCTTGTCATCAGATCTCCCCTCGATTTACGGGGCGATCATAGGATGGAGGTCGAACATCCGCCGCTAGTTTTCTGATCAAATCAGATCAAGCGGTATCAGAGATTTTCCCGAGTGATTGTAACGAACCGGATCGGATCGTTGGCGACGGGCTCGCTGACAAGGCCGAGGCGGGCGAGCATCAGATCAAGCGCGCGGCGCGCCTGAGCCTCTGGCGCCTGGTCCAGGACGACGGACATGACACCTTCGCGTAAGGCGGTTGCACTTCGCTCGGTAAGTTCATGGCCGACGAAGAAGATGTCCCGGCCGCGTGGGTGCTTGCGCAGGACCGATGCGAGCGAGGAATTGGCGCCGCCCGCATTGTAGAAGCCCACTAGGTCCGGCCACGCCTTGAGCGCCTCTACCAGCATTTCCGCGCTGCGGACAGCCTCGTCCTGCCCAAAAAGTATAGCGACAAATTTCATTCCGTCGCGCGGGCGCTCCGCGAAATAGTCGGAGAAACCGCGAATGCGATCGCGGTGAACCTGATATATCTGGCTGTGACAGAGCGCGACGACCGTACCGTCGTGCGGCTGCATTCTTGAGATAAATAGGCCAGCGCTTCGCCCAGCGGCGTAGTTGTCGATCCCGACATAGTTAGCCGCGACGTTTTCTGCCCGCGTGACGATCTGGATGATCGGAACGCCTTCAGCCTCTACCGAACGAAGCGCAGCGCGGACCTCCGGTTGGTCCGGTGCAGCGACGATAACGCCGGCTCGCTTTCCCTTAGGCTTTGCGATCCACTCCGCGATCAAGAGTGGATCTTGCTCATCCAGGAAGGTGCGATGCACCGCGATCGTTGAATCGAGCAAAGCGGCGCCTCGCCCGAAGGCCTGCGCGAGCCGGGAGTAGAACGTCGTCTCGGGTCGCATGAGAAGGACATCGATACGCACGATGCCGCGATGGAGATCCGGCAGCCGCTTCGGATAGTCGAGTGCACGTGCAGCGGCGGTGACCTTCTCTACAAGGGCGGGACGCACTCCTCCGCGCCCGTTCAGCACCCGCTCGACCGTTGCCGTTCCGACACCCGCAAGGCGCGCGATATTCTGGAATGTTGGCTTCATTTTTTGTATTCCACCTCAGCGGCCACCTGGCGGATTGATGCAGGATAATGGACGAGTGATATAGCAAAGCGAGTTAACGATCTCGTGCTTTAACACTTTTCTATTCTGACATGGTCACGGGAGATGCGGCACTGGTCAAGCGGGACGTCTCGAAAGGCGGTAATGGCGGTGCTCTTTCTTTCTTCGGCGTTTGCCGAGCTATAAACGAGAGTGGATCACATTGCAGACGAGGCGATCGTCCAAGCCGCCTTCGAAAAGTGGCGTGCAGGCACCTATGTCTTCGCGGAGCTTCTCGCTCCCGATGTCGTCTGGACGATCCATGGTTCCGGGCCGGTCGCGGGCACCTATCGCAACCAGAAGGATTTCATCGAACAGACATCGCGTCCCCTGACCAGCCGGCTCGCGACCCCGATCGCGCCGGAGGTGCACAACATCTTCGTTGATGGCGACGCGGTCATCATCCGCTTCGACGGAACAACGACCACGACGTCGGGCGCACCCTATCGCAATCAGTTCGTCGGGATACTCAAGATGAAGAATGGCCTCGTCGTCAATGCGAAGCCTTCCTCGACCTCGTTGCCTATCAGCAGGTCGTCGACAACAACGCCCCGCGTTCGCAATGACCGACACCGCGCGCCCGCGCGGTCCCCTGCAAACCGAAAATAGTACCACTTAACGGAGTCGACAATGCGCCAGCCATTTGCAGCACTCATCACAGCGGCCAGCCTTTCGTTTCAGCCAGCAGAAGCACAGGAGACCAATTTGCAGCCGAATCATCCGTACGCCGGCATGTGGGTCACCGACGACAATCGTGTTCGCCAGGAACTTCTGCCGAGCGGGCGCTATGTCGAGCCGCGCGGTGAGCGTGAGCGAGCTATGAGGGCCGCTATGAAGTCGACGGGACGCATATCGAGTACTGGGACGACACGGGCTTCACTGCCGACGGTGATTTCGTTGATCCCAACATACTGCACCATGGGGGCATGATCTTGCGTCGCAAGCCAGCGGCGCCCTGATTTATCGGGCGGGCCGCCGCGAAGGGGAACGGTGCAGAGCTACGAGCCGAGCGAGCCGAATTCATCTGACAGGGCAGACGCCATTCATCGCCGCACATCATCGTTGCTTGTCTACCTCTCGCAGAAGATCGATGAAGGCGCGCAGTGGTGACGGCATGTGCCGGCTGCGCGGGTAATAAAGCGCCAAGCCCGGTGTTGGCGGGCACCATTCATCAAGTACAGTTCGTAACTGGCGGGACGCCAGAAACGGCAGAGCAAAATAGTCGGGCACATAGGCGATACCGCGTCCGTCCACCGCCGCCTGCACAAGAAGATCACTATCATCGAGGGTGAGATTGCCCGGCACGTCGATCGCCACTTCGGCGCCGCGTTTTGAGAACTCCCAGCGATAACGCTTTCCGCTCGGCAGACGTTGGCGGATGCAGCAATGGGCGTCAAGGTCGCCGGGCGAATGCGGTGGTGCTCTACCCTCGAGGTAGGACGGCGCTGCCACGGCGATGAAACGCACGTCGCCGCCGAACTTTACCGCGACCATGTCTTTCGGAACAGCTTCCAACAGGCGGATACCGGCATCGAAGCCCTTTTCCACGATATCGACGAACCGGCCTTCCGATACCAGATCAAGCTCAACATCGGGATAGAGATCGAGAAAGCGAGGAACGACGTCGGTGAGCAAGATACGGGCGCCGCTCTTGTTTGCATTGATCCGCAGCGAGCCGCTTGGGGTGCCGCGCTCCTCCGAGAGCGTATCGAGTGCTTGATCGAGATCCTGCAGAACCGGGTCGAGTCGTGCGAGCAGCCGCGCGCCGGCCTGCGTCAGCGATACGCTCCGTGTCGTCCGATTGAAGAGGCGGACGTCCAGTTTTTCTTCTAATCCGATGATCGTGTGGCTGAGGGCGGAGCGCGAAACACCCATGACATCGGCCGCTCTGCGGAAGCTCTGATGATTGGCTACCGCTGCAAAGGCGGCGAGGTCGTTCAAGCTCGGGCGCATCATTCGTGAATTATCCTCACCACGTTATCTCAAATTGAAGATCTTATAGCACCAATCCTCGAGATCTACATTCGCGGATGAACAATGAGGAAAATTACATGACAAAGACATGGTTCATCACTGGCGGTTCCTCCGGACTCGGTCTCGAGATGACGCAGCAGTTACTCGCCCAGGGGCACAAGGTAATCGCCACGCTCCGCCGCCCAGGAACGCTGACGCGACTTCAGCAGAAATATCGCGAGGGCCTGGATACCGTCCAGTTTGATCTGGTCGAGCCGGGAAGCATTGCCTCGGCCGTCGAAGGAGCCTTTAAGCGGCATGGCCGCATAGACGTGATCGTCAGCAACGCGGGCTACGGCCTGTTCGGTGCGGCGGAAGAGCTCACGAATGAAGAGATCGATCGGCAGATCGCCACAAACCTCACAGGGTCCATCCATCTGGTCCGTGCCGCACTGTCTCATCTTCGCCGGCAAGGCGGTGGACGGATCATTCAAGTCTCGTCCGAAGGCGGGCAGATCGCCTATCCAGGCTTCAGCCTCTATCACGCGACCAAGTGGGGCATCGAGGGGTTCCTCGAATCCGTGGCGCAGGAAGTGGCTCCGTTCGGAATCGACGTCATCATCGCCGAACCGGGACCGACCAACACGAATTTCGGAGCCAATCTCGTCCACGCAGACCCCATGGATATTTACGATGATACCCCCGCCGGCTCCGTTCGCCGGGCGATCACTGACGGCAGCTTTCAGATCAAGGGGGATGCGGCGCGAACGGTGGCCGCAATCTTATCAGCCGCCGAGAGCGAGAAGCCGCCACTGCGGCTGACGCTGGGTAGCACGGCCTATTCGTCTATTTCACAAGCGCTTTCCGCACGCCTTTCCGCCCTTGAGGCGCAGCGAGACGTGGCAGTTTCCACCGACAGGCAGGAGCTGTGAACCCAGCGGTCCAGAAACACGGATCCAAGAACAGGAAAGGAGATAGCATGTCCATTCGATCAGCTCTGGCGGCTCTTGCCTTCGTTTCGTCTTCTGCTTTCGCGCAGGCAGCCGCTGAAAACCAGGTTGTAGGCACTTGGCGCATGGTATCGGCAACCATCAATCCCGGCGGCAAAAATATCGCTGCCTATGGAGAAAAGCCCAACGGTCTTCTCGTCTTCACGTCCGACATGCACTTCGTCGAAGTTCTGACCGACGCCGACGTCCCGCGGTTTGCTTCCGACGCTCGCGGCGAGGGGACGGACGATGAAAATCGCATGGCCATGTCACGCAGTATCGGGTTCTTCGGCACCTACACGGTCGATGAGAAGGGCGAATTCAGCGGCAACCGCGTCGAAGGCGCAACATTTCCGAACTGGGTCGGCAGCGTGCGAACGCGTGATGATCTCACGCTTGTCGTCGATGGCGACCGCATGACCGAGCAATTCCGCAGGCCGGAAGGCACTGAAATCAGAATCGAATGGCAGCGCGTGAAATGAGGCGCCGAGGCAAACTGCTGTAAGGCTCGACTCGAGGCGTCCGTTAGTCATTCGCCTGCCAGCTATAGCTTCTCATATAATCGAGAAACGCACGCATGGCGGCGCTCGGAAGTCGGCGGTTGGGGTAATATAAAAACCAGTGCGGCAAGCTGGGGCTCCAGTCGGAGAGAAGCTCCACCAGGCGGCCGGTTTGGATATGCGGCTTCGCATAGTCGTCGAAGACATGGGCAATACCTCTGCCCGCCAGCGCGGCTTGCAGTTCATTGTGTGCAGAGCTGACCGTCAAGCGGCCGGTGGGAGTGACTTCGATTTCCTCGCTTCCCTCGGTAAACCGCCAGTTTACGAGGTTGCCACCAGGGAAACGACGTTTGATACAGTCGTGATCAACGAGTTCCTGCGGCGTCCGCGGCTCTCCGCACCTTTTTATGTAGTCGGGCGATGCGACGATTGCATAACGAAGCGCGGGTCCAAGCGGGAGCGCAATCATGTCCTGCGCCAGCTGCTTGCCGAACCGGACGCCGGCATCGAAACCTTGTTCCACGATATCGATGACGGCCGCATCGCTGATGATCTCGATTTTCACTTCTGGGTAAACATCCATGAAGTCGAACGCGAGGGGGCAAAGAAAATGATCGACGGCCGGCGCCGGCGCGTTGATTTTGAGAGTTCCAGATGGACTATCCCGCAACTCGTCGATCTCTGCGATAGCGAGCCTGATATCGCCAAGCGCAGGCGCCAGACGTTCAAGGAGACGCTGTCCCGCCTCCGTTGGAAACACGCTTCTCGTGGTTCGATTGAGAAGCCGGATTCCCAGAACCTCTTCTAGGCCATTCATCGTTTGGCTTAAGGCTGACGACGAGACCCCTCGCTCGAGTGCTGCTGCGCGGAACCCGCCACAGCGCACGATGGCAACGAATACATCGAAGCTGTCCAGTCGGATTGGGTCCATTGCGAAGTTTTTCTAATCAGGCTGATCAACTTACCGCAGGTTATCAGATCAATCGCACCGTGTCATGATCGCCGAAACTTAAGCTCTGCCCTGCGGAAACCTTCGTCGCCCGCCATTCTCCGATCGAGGAAGGGTCGAAGCAGTGCGCCTAGAAGAAGGAAACACAGATGAATGCCTTCACCCTCAACAGGCGCGCAATCATGCTGTCCGCTGTCGCCGGCGCATCCAGCATGCTCCTGCCGAACCTAGGCAGTTCCGGGAGTGCCAACGCTCAGGCTGCGTCCCCGGCGGCCGGTAATGCCGGGCATTATCGCTTCCGCGTTGGAGAGATCAGCGCCACTGTCTTGAGCGACGGCGTGATTGGCGGTCCGCCACGCGTCTATGCCAGCAACGCCCCGGAAGCACAGCTTCAGGAGGTGCTGCGCCAAGCATTCCTGCCGACCGACCACATGACGCTCAATCTGAACACGCTTCTCATCGAAACCGGCGGCCGGCGGATCCTGATTGAGGCCGGCGCCGGCAAGACAATGGGCCCGAATGGCGGCCGGATCTTCGATAACCTCGCGGCAATCGGTCTTGGGGCTGCGGACATCGACGCGATCGTCATCTCCCATACCCATCCGGACCATGTCGGCAACTTGAGAACCTCAGACGGCGGCAAAGCCTTTCCTCGCGCCACCGTGTTTGTTCCGAAGGCCGACTGGGACTTCTTCGTCCGCACCGATCCGGACCTATCCTACATGCCGGTCCCGGAGGAGTTCCGTCTGCGCTTTGCGGCGAACATCAAGAACAGCCTTGCGCCGTTTATGAACGATGTCGAGCTCTATGAAGCAGGTGCAGAGATCGTCCGGGGCCTAACGACGATCGTCGCATCCGGCCACACGCCCGGCATGGCGACCTTCCTCGTCCATTCCGGCAACGACCAATTGCTGCTGACGGCAGACCTTGCCTATCACCCTATCGTCAATGTCGACAATCCCTGGCTGCCCGGACCCGACCGCGACAAGGAGACGGCTCTTTCCTCCCGCCGTCGCATCTTCAACAGGGCGGCTGCTGAACAGATGCCCGTGCTCGGCTTCCACTATCCATTCCCCGGCCTTGGCCGGATGCTGAAGACCGATGGCGGCTATGCCTGGGTCCCCGCCAACTGGCAGTTCTGACACTCAGAAACAGGAGACACCTGTGGACCAGTCGAACATCAACAGACGTTGTCTTCAGGCTCCGGCTTGAGTTAGCTCCAATCCAAAGCTGTCGAGAGGAAAGCTATCCTTCTGTAAGTCTGGCGATCCATGCAAAATCAGCCCAGTCGGAGGTTGTAGGATAGAGCGAAGCCTTTGCTCCTATCACGATGACTGGTGCCACTGAATTAGCCCCCGAAAGGCCCGGACATGCTCCCCCACTTAGCTAAGTGGGTAGGAGTAATGTTGGTAATATGACTGGTAGCAATTTTAAGATGGAAGTTCTCTCCGGGCCGGAACGTCGGCGGCGCTGGAGCACGGCAGAGAAGCTGGCGATCATTCAAGAGACCTACGAGGCGGACGCAACGGTGAGCATCGTCGCGCGTCGGCACGGCATCCAGCCGAACCAGTTGTTCGCCTGGCGCAAGCTGGCATCCCAGGGAGCACTGACGGCGACGGCCGCCGAAGAGGAGGTCGTTCCGGCATCCGAATACCGGGCGCTTCAGGCCCAGGTTAAGGAGTTGCAACGCCTGCTGGGCAAGAAGACGATGGAGAGCGAAATCCTCAAGGAAGCCCTCGAAATCGCCGGTGGCCCAAAAAAACGGATGTTGCGCTCGATCTCTCTGCCGAGAGGGATTTTGGAATGAAGACCATCTGCGAAACCTTGGGTGTCGCCCGCTCGAATATCGCTGCGCGTGCCACGGGTTCCCCTTCCAGAGCCAGAGGACGGCCGCCACTCCCGGATCGGGAGCTGGTGGAAGAAATCAGGGCCGTCATCGCCGACATGCCCACCTACGGCTATCGGCGGGTCCATGCCATCCTGCGCCGGAATGCCCGCGAACAGGGGCGTTCGTGGCCCAACGCCAAGCGCGTCTATCGGGTCATGAAGCTGCACAACCTGCTTCTGGTGCGCCACACCGGAGCGGTCGATGATCGCCGCCACGATGGTCAGGTCGCTGTCGAACGCTCCAACATCCGATGGTGCTCGGACGGCTTCGAGATCGGCTGCGACAACAAGGAGAAGGTCCGTGTCGCCTTCGCCCTCGACTGCTGCGACCGTGAGGCAATCGCCCATGTCGCCACCACGGAGGGCATCAAGAGCCAGGACGTGCAGGACCTCGTGATCACCGCCGTCGAGAACCGCTTCGGTCGCATCAACATGTTGTCCGAGCCCATCGAATGGCTCACCGACAACGGTTCGTGCTTCGTCGCCAGGGATACCGCATCCTTGCTCCGCGACATCGGCATGGAGCCGTGCACGACGCCCGTGCGCAGCCCGCAATCGAACGGCATGGCCGAGGCCTTCGTCAAAACCTTCAAGCGCGACTACGTCGCGGTGAACCCCACCCCGGATGCCGAAACCGTCATCGCGCAACTGCCGCTCTGGTTCGAGCACTACAACAATCTTCACCCGCACAGTGCTTTAGGATATCAATCACCGCGCGAGTTCATCAGCTCGCAATCTCAAACCTGAGCATGTCCGGTCTTTTGGGGGCAACTCCACGATGACTGGTGCCACGCAGAATAGCTGCCGCGGGGAAGGTACGAAACCAGATCCGAGGCGATCACAGTGAACTTGTTCAAAGAAGCGTTGTTTTCTTCAATAATTCCCGGCTCAAATCGGGTTTGGTCGATTCAAGGATGCGTGGAGCTATCCGGAAACTATGGTGATGAGACTGTTGTGCCTATCCTTGTTGCCCTTGCGATCGCGAGGTTGGCGAGTACGGGTTTGTTTGAAATACTCCCGCCGTCCCGAACGCTCTCGTGCGTGGCGCAGCTGTCTAAGCGCTGATGCGGATGAACAAGTTCAATTATCTCGTTGCTGGTGAGGTAAACCAATCCACGAAAGGTACAACAGCCGGTAATGCAGAACATACTTCGCGGCAAAGGCAATTCGCTGACACTCGCCTTCGTTTCGGGATTCGCGGACGCCTTATTTTTTATCCACCTCGGAGGCCTTTTCGTCGGATTGGTAACCGGCAACGTCATATTGATTGGATTGGGGCTGGCCGGACATGAAAAAGGGTGGCTGCGTGGTCTTCAGATCATGACGTTTCCACTCTTCATGCTGGGAGCTGCGCTCGCCGCGATTTTGGTCGTCTGGCTCCGGCCCCTGCAAAAGGCGACGGTCTGGACCATGCTCATCGCTGCCTTTGCTTTCGCCACTGCAGCCTTTCTTGCCATTTTCAACCTTGGCCCGACCTCGGCTTGTGCCCTCCTTGCTGTCGTCGCGATGGGCATGTTAACTGCGATCGAGCGCCTCGATAGTGGCTTGGGGCCGCCGTTTTCGCTTATGACTGGAAATGTTGCGGGGCTGGCCGTTGCGGCCGCACGCCGCCTCATCGGTTACAAGGAAAGACCGGAAGAGTGGGGGCAGTCGCTGACGTCAATTCTTCTCGTCGTCGGTTTCGTTCTTGGATGTGCCGGAGGCGCCTTTGCACAAGCGACCGTGGGGGTTGCTGGTATGTTGATACCCGCTGGTATGTTACTAGTCGTCGCGCTGTTTTATTCGTCGAACTCGCGAAAAACCGGGTAATCTGGCGTGCTGGACGAAGAGAGAGCACATCGCTGTCGAGAGAGGAGATGGTATTGCCGCAAATGGCGCCCAACGGGTTGTGGCTCGCCCGTATTTCGGCTGGAGCAGCGCGATCGGAATGAGGCACGCCGAGGCTCGAGCTCGCTGGAATTGATGTTTGATCTCGCCACGGTAGTGGCGGTATCGGCTGCCGCGCACGGTTATGCGCAGCAAGCCGAGAGCGGAAATTTCCTGCTTGGAACGGTTAGTTTCCTGTGCAGCTTCTTCATGGCATGGTTGGCCTGGATGAACTATACATGGTTTGCCTCCGCCTATACCGATCAGTCTACGGCGTTTCGCGCGTTGTCGATGATCATCATGTTTGGATCGCTCACACTCGCCGCTGGAATCCAAGGCGTATTTGTCGATCAACCGATCTGGCTTGCGATGATTGGCTTCAGCATCATGCGCCTTGCAATGATGGTGCTTTGGTTCGGTGCGGCGAATGGTGATCGGGATCAGCGCTCGACGGCCTTGTACTATGCAGCAGGAATAGGTGCGCTCCAGATCTATTGGAATGTCCTGATTGTCATCCTGTCACCTCAAGAGCCTTTATACCTTCCATTCTTTGGGCTGGGAGCCGTTGGTGAATTGCTGCTTCCGGTGCTTGTGCAAAGCAGATCCCAGACGAACTGGCATCACGGGCACATTGTCGATCGCTACAACTCGTTCAACATCATCGTCTTGGGTGAATGTTTTGCCAGCGTTGTCTCCATCATCTCAGGAGCATCGGCGCCTGATCCTTCACATTTCTGGTTGGCAGTGCTTTGCTCGGTGATCGCATTTTCCATGTGGCGGCTATACTTCGACAGAAACCGACAATTGCTCGATCGCAGCCTTGGAACCGTTCTGCTCTGGTCCTATGGTCATTATCCGCTTTTTGCTGCCGGGGCGGCAACAGCTGCCGGCTTTGTGATTTTCGAAACCGGCATCGGCAGGGATTCTGAAATTTCTCCTCACGTTGCGACCCTTTTCGTTGCCGTTCCGATCGCGATTTATCTAGTCTCGCTTTGGCTGGTTCGCGATCGCCTTATCGCCAAGGGTGCGTGTCGATGGCTCCTTGTCATCGCGGGCGGCGCAGTTCTTGTTGGCAGCGCGATTGCCGTACGCCCGCTCGAGCTGATCGCGGTGGTGTTGGTCTCAACGGTGCTTGCTCGCGCACGTCTGCTGCAGCCACATACCGGAACGAACAGATAGACGGCTCGGATGCATCTCTTGGCGTTTAAAGGTCGCGCTCTGCCGAGCTCCCGAGAATCAATGAGACCAACGCTGGGTTTGAGAAATTCGATACCGGTGGGCGCCAGCGCGGCACATTCGGCTTCATGGCTTGGGACACAACGGGAACCAGGATGTCTTCGTCAGTAGAATTAGAATCATTTGGAAATTGGCGTGGCGTCTCGCTGGAAGTCGCACCTTGGGACACAGGCCATGCGCAGGTCGATTTGTCCGCCGCTTGTATGTTCACTCATGAACTGGACAGCACGGGCATCAAGGGCGGACTGCTGCATCTTGACCAGGCTCTTGGCGGACGCCTGACGGCGCTGCGCCGCAGCGGTAGCTTCAAAGCGAAATTCATGGAGACGCTTCTCGTCAGCACCCCTCCGACAGGAGTTCAAGCAAAGTCGCTGTTGATTGTCGGTCTCGGCACTCCGTCTGCATGGACGGCCGACATAACAGCGCATGCCGTGTCGGTGGCCGTGCGCACAGCGGTTCAACGCGGCGATCGTAGTATGGCCTTCGCGCCCAGTCTGCTGGACTCCGGTCTGAACCCCGAGCGCACGGTCGACATTACGCGCGGTATGGTGAAAGCTGTTATCGATACGATCGAGGCGCAGCTGCGGATTGCCGAATGCGGACTCGCAAACGCGCCGGTACTATGTCGCGTGGTCTTCGATGTCGGCGCTTCGCGCATTGACATGACCAGGGAGTCTTTCCGAGACAGCTTTCAGATCGTCGCAGCATACGTGCCTGCAACAGGTGAAAATGAACCTCCGTCCGATAAGAGGGAAGAACAATGACTGACTTGCCACCGCCAGGACCAACGATCCAGATCCTGCGCAAGGACGGCAGGGCCGGGGCATCCGTAACGCTCGATGCTGCGGACCGGCCAAGCCTTACCCTCTCCAATCCGGATCCCGCCTTGCCGACCGCCGCTCTGGAAATCGATGATAAGGGCGCGCATGTAAAATTCGATCGCCCCGGCGGCGCGTCTTCCTATCTGTTCCTGAACAACGCCGGAGGCTCGGGTGTCGTTCTCATCGACAGCACTGGCAAGCGCCGGGTGGATGCCACCGTCGCGGCGGACGGTTCAAGCACGATCGAACGTTTTGGCAATGATGGAAAGCCACTCCCTTGATTGTTGCGCGAAGAAGCGGGGCACACCGTACCTCGATGTGTCAGTGGATCCGCAGCGTGGGACGAATTGTCTTCGCTATTCGCATGGCGGATGAACGCTTTACGAATTCGACCGCCGAGGGGAATGGAGATACGGCGAGTGCATCGGGAATTCGTCCTATGCGGTCGAGCCCTTGCGCCATCTCGATTGCTCCGTGGCAGTGGAGTCGAGATTGTTTGCAAAAACTCGCCCATTCCGTTCAAGCCGAGCCCCGGAAAAGAGGGTAACGAACGACATCGAGAGCAATCAGTCGAACCCCGAGAACTTCGATGACAGAACTTCCACTCCTGACACCGGCACAGCCGACCGTGCTCATGATCGATCAGCAGGCAGGCCTCGCCTTTGGTGTCGGATCGACGGATCGGCAACTTCTTCTCAGCAACGTTGTCGCCCTGGCAAAAGTCACGAACGCCTTTAGGCTTCCATTGGTCGTTTCGACCTCCGCCTCGAAGGTCTACAGCGGCCCGCTGATGCCAGCGGTCAAGACCGTGCTTCCGGACGCTGTCTCGATCGAGAGGCGCAATATGAATGCGTGGGAGGACGATGCTGTTAAGGCGGCAATCGAGAAAACCGGCCGGCGCACGTTGCTCGTCTCCGGCTTGCTGACGGAGGCATGTGTTTCCTTCGCTGTTCTTTCCGCTCTAGCGGAAGGCTATGCGGTGTCGGTAGTGGCAGACACCTGTGGTGGGATTACTTTGGAGAGCCACTCTCTGGCGCTTCGCAGGATGGAAGCGGCAGGCGCGACACTGACATCCTGGCTGCAGGTACTCCTTGAACTCCAACGCGACTGGACAAGAAAAGAGACCTACAATGATGCCAGAGCGATCGTTGAGGCTCACGCCGGCGGTTACGGCATTGGTCTGGCATACGCCCGGGATATGATCCACCCTATTTAGAACTATCGGATCCGGCCTAGGCTCCGCCGTCAGTTTGCCACACACAACGGCATGTTCCCGGATAGTCTTGCCGTCCTTATCTGACCCTTGTGGTCTATCGTCATGCCCTAAGCGACCGACCTGTCAATTTCGGAGAGGGAATTCCGCGCAATGAAATCGTGATCGGCTCGTCTACCGGCACCGGACAACCCCTGCTTGTTGGACCCGTTGCGTTGCTCATGCAGATGCGCATGAATATCGCCACAGCCGACCCGCCGATCGACGGGCTTGTTCATATACGCCTTGTCCATTGAAAGAGTCAGGACCCCTGGCTTGCAAAAGCCTCTGAAAATACGCATCGGATATGTGCAACACGCAAGCCCGGTCTTGGCGGCCCTCGTCAGCAGCATCTTTCCCAAATTGAAGATCTTCAACTTAGCGGTGAACAGGCGTCCTCATGTTCTCAGAGTCGCCTCCGATTAGCCGGGGTCATATCGGATGTGACTAAGATCTGCCGTGCGGAACAATAGACAAGTCAATGCGCGATTTCACGGGAAAATTTATCTGATCGGCGGCATGGGTCTCTGTTCCCCACCAGACGCTCATTTCTGGCTGAACGTCTCCCACGACAATAGAGGGTAGATTTGCATCGTACGGCGCGGCGTGTCGTCGTATCGACGAAAATGTCATCCATGAAACGTGTACAGAGCCACCGTGGTAGCGATCTGAGATGAGATCGAATCGATCATGGCAAGTGCAAAGACTGCAACAATTGGACAAGCAACGCGTGTGCCGATATCCACCATCGACTTGAATTTACCGATAAGTGTTATGCGCGCCGCCGAGTTTGGTGGGCGACGCGGTTTCGCGATGACGACAGCAGACGACGATCTTGCGGGATAGCGCTACCTATCTCAGTTGCATGGCAACGGTCATCGGCGTTGCCTGGCCGCAGCGGGTCGACTATGGTTCAGGTGCGCCTTGGTCTAAATGACGAGCGGAATTGCGGCAAGAGGCAGGCTGGGGAGGAGTACTTGACGATGTGCTGCCAGGAGATCGGATGGGTTGGCTTGTGTTTCGAATCTCCCGAAGCGCCATGCCTGACGACCGTTCCGATAAAGTCGGCGGCGTTCTCTGTGACGAGAATCAGAAAGGAGCTTGCGGCGCAAAATGCGCTGCGGGTCGACCTGCCCGCATGTGAAGCCTATTTCCTGATGCTTTATCTGAAAGATGCGAGGCATTGTGACATCAGACCGGATGGTTCACAGACACAGGCGCGCCGCTACGGGCGCGGTTCGGTCTGCCTGGTCGACCTACAGAAGGGCGCGTCCATCGAGTTGCAGAGCAGCTTGCACGCATTGGCGTTCGTTTTGCCGAAGGCGCTTTTTAACGAAGTCGCCGAAATGTCGTGCACCACCAAGCTGCACCGACTGAGGTGCAGACGAGGCGAGCCCGATGTCGTCCTCGGAAATCTCGGCATTGCATTGATGCCGCTCTTCGAGACAGACAGTTTGTCCGCGCCCGCTCTCCTTCAACATATGGCAACGGCCGTGTGCGCACATCTCCTGCATGACTATCGCGATGAGACACTTCGTAACGGTGTTTCGGAGAGCTCGCTGTCGGTCTGTCAGGAGAAAGCAGCAAAGGAATTCATGCTCGATAATCTGGCCGACGAGCTTTCCGTCGCGACGATCGCCTCCACAACCGGATTGTCGGCGCACCACTTTTCTCAGGAATTCAAGAAAGCCACGGGCTTCACACCGCATCAATGGCTGACGCGCATGCGCATCGATCGCGCTAAAGATATGCTGTCGCAGCATTTGTTGCCGGTAAAGGCAATAGCGGCACATTGTGGATTTGCCGACCAGAGCTATTTCACAAAGGTTTTCTCGCGAGAAACCGGCATGACACCGGCAGCGTGGCGTGGTGCCTGGATGCATTGAGTGCTTTTAGAAAAAAAGCCGGTGTAATTTACCGACAACGTGCGATATAGGTGCGGTGTCGATAATGTTGGTGCAGTTGGGGGATGATTTGGATTGGCGACCGGCTCAGAATTCGCCTGAACCTGCACATGCTGCGCGTCGGTCCACGATCGCAGCCTCGGCAATAAGCATCACGCGCATGCATTATGACGACGATGATCTCCCGCCCAGTCCGCCCAACGATCGTGAAGAGGCCTTTCACGTCATTACGCAGTTGATGGACTTCCGTCATCACAAGCTTTGGAGGGGAGGCACGCTGATCTTCGAGGGCGGGCACCCCAAAGGCACCCTCGCGATTACCGATTTGCGAGAGGAATGGCGATGCCATCATCTCTCGCCGTTTGACAACGTCCGTTTCCAGATACCCTTCTCGCACATTCGAAGCTTCGCGGTCGAGATGGGAAGGCCGGAGTTTTCTTGTCTGACGTGTCCACCGGGCACCAAGGACGACGTCATTCTCGGCCTCGCCCAGGCGCTTCTGCCGTCTCTGGAGAACCCGCGGCAGGCAAGTCAGTTGTTTCTGGAGCAAGTCAGCCTCGCGGTTCTGACGCATTTGGCGCAAACCTATGGCGGCGTTCAGTTCCCTGTCCGCAGGAAGGGTACCCTTGCGCCATGGCAGGAAAAGCGAGCGACGGAGTTCTTGGCGACGCATGTTGGCGGCCAGGTTTCCATTACCGAGCTTGCGGAAACATGCGGTCTGTCACGCAGTTACTTCATCAAGGCGTTCAAGGAGACCTTTGGCAAGACACCCTACCGCTGGCTCATCGAGTACAGGGTGGCGAAGGCCAAGGATCTGTTGATGTCAACCGCGCCTATCGCGGAAATTGCGGTTACCTGCGGTTTTGCGGATCAGAGCCACATGACGAGAATCTTTTCCGAGGTTGTCGGCGAGCCGCCGGGGAACTGGCGTCGTCATAACTGGGTCGGTGGTCGGTCATAATCCCTTCAAAATATAGGTATTCGCGCAACGTGACACGGTCGGCGTGAGTGCCGCTTTCTGACCGCGTCGAGCGTCGCTTGAGGTGCCACCCTGAAAGTTCGCCGGATTGGTGGGTATAGGCATCCTGCCAGGTACGGGAACAATCAAATCATCCAAACCACACGCCTTACCGACAAGAACACGGTCGGCTTCTCCTTCATTCTATGCGCGTCTTTGCCATTAGGCACATGTTGAGGGAAAAAATGACTGTTAAAGCGACGCCGACGCCGGGTTCGAAACTTCTCACACCCAAAGACCACACGCTTATCATGATCGATTTTCAGTCGCAGATGTCTTTTGCGACCAAGAACATCGATGCGGTCAACCTGCGTACCAACGCCGCGCTCGTCGCCAATGGGGCCAAGGGTTTTGGCGTTTCCACCATTCTGACCACGGTTGCCGAAAAGAGCTTTTCCGGTCCGATGTTCTCGGAAATTACCGACGCCTTCCCGGGTCAGAAGCTGTTCGACCGCACGTCGATGAACACCTGGGAAGACGCCGCGGTCATCGCGGAGGTGAACCGCATCGGCAAGCAGCGTATCGTGCTTTCCGGCCTGTGGACCGGCGTCTGCATCGTCGGCCCCGCACTGTCAGCCCTCGAGCAGGGCTTTGAAGTCTTCGTATTGGCCGACGCCTGCGGTGACGTGTCCGAAGAAGCTCATAATCGCGCGATGGATCGCATGGTCCAGGCCGGCGCGCAGCCGATGACCTCGCTCCAGTATCTGCTTGAACTTCAGCGCGATTGGTCACGCACCGAGACCTACGATATGACCACCGGTATCGCG
Organism: Rhizobium sp. AB2/73; assembly: GCF_020871915.1. Taxonomy (NCBI): domain Bacteria; kingdom Pseudomonadati; phylum Pseudomonadota; class Alphaproteobacteria; order Hyphomicrobiales; family Rhizobiaceae; genus Rhizobium; species Rhizobium sp. AB2/73. The sequence continues at coordinate 872,907 of NZ_CP067073.1, forward strand.
AAGAAGTTCGGTGGCGCCTACGGCCTCGGCATCATTTACGCAAAGACCATGTTCGGCGCGTCCGAAGGCCATTGAGGCACGCTCAGCCGTTCGCAGTCGGGCCATGCCTCGGCCCGCTCCTTGATTTCTCGCGCGGCGCACCCAGCCTTTGCGCCGCGTTCCGATCGCTTTTTCCCTCGTATACACGGAGGCTGATCATGACCGCTTCACCGTCGAAAAAGCCGACCGTCGTCCTCGTGCATGGGGCATGGGCAGATGCATCGAGTTGGAGATCCGTCATTCCGCTCTTGCAGAAACGTGGTGTCCCCGTTGTCGCCGTTCAGAATCCGACATCGTCTCTGTTGGATGATGTCGAGGCGACCCGCCACGCGCTGAACGAGATCGACGGACCTGTCGTTCTCGCGGGCCATAGCTGGGGAGGAACCGTCATTACGGAGGCGGGTGACGATCCGAAGGTCAAAGCTCTGGTCTTCGTGGCAGCTTTCGCACCGGATGTAGGCCAGTCGACTGGAGATCAGGTTGCAGCCTACCCCGCGCCACCGGCTCTCGCGAATGTAAGCTCCGATCGCAGCGGCCGCTATAGGATGAGCGTGAATGGCTGGGTCAATGCTGTCGCGCAGGATCTTCCCGAACAGGATGCGCGCCTTCTCGCCGCTACCCAGCCGCCGCTCGGTGCGGACACGTTCTCCGACAAGGTGAGTAGAGTTGCGTGGATGGACCGTAGGAACTGGTACGTGATTTCCACCGAGGACCGGGCGGTTAGCGTGGAGCTGCAGCGCGAACTGGCGAAGAAGCTGAATGCTCGCACGATCGAACTCAAAGCCGGCCACATGTCGTTGCTCTCGCAACCTGAGGCCGTTGCCTCCGCCATCCTGGAGGCGGTTGCCGAGGCAAGCGCCGCGTAGAGCGCAGACGAATTGAAAAGGACAATTCCCATGAAAATCTACTTCTATTCCCTCGCAGCCGGTTTGCTCGTCGGTGTCGTCTACAGCCTGCTGAACGTGCGTTCGCCCGCACCGCCCGTCATTGCTCTTGTCGGCCTCCTCGGCATCCTCGTCGGCGAGCAGATCATTCCCTTCGCCAAGACACTCATCAACAAGGAACCGGCCGCCGTCTCGTGGATGCAGCAGATCAAGCCGCATGTCTTCGGCCACCTGCCGAAGGGTGGAAAGCCCACCGATGCCGCTTCCGATAAAGCCTGAATCTTTTTTCAATCGAGAACGACGACAATGGAAAATGCTATTGCTGACCTCGTCTTGCATCACGGTTTGATCACCACGCTCGACCGCGCCAACCCATCGGCAACGGCTGTGGCCATCAAGGACGGCAGGTTCCTGGCTGTCGGCCACGATACCGAGATCATGACGTTAGCCGGTCCCGATACTAAAGTCATAGACCTTAACGGCAAACGTGTGCTGCCGGGCCTGATCGACAATCACACTCACGTGGTTCGTGGCGGCTTGAACTTCAACATGGAGCTGCGTTGGGACGGCATACGCTCGCTGGCGGATGCCATGGACATGCTGAAGCGCCAGGTTGATATAACGCCGCCACCGCAATGGGTCCGCGTCGTCGGCGGCTTTACCGAGCATCAATTCGTCGAAAAGCGTCTGCCTACAATCGACGAGATCAACGCGGTCGCGCCGCAGACGCCAGTCTTCCTTCTGCATCTCTACGACCGTGCCCTGTTGAACGCTGCCGCATTGCGTGCTGTTGGCTATACGAGAGATACGCCCAATCCGCCGGGCGGCGAAATCATCCGCGATGCTGCAGGCAATCCGACAGGCCTGCTGCTTGCCAAACCCAATGCGGGCATTCTCTATTCGACGCTGGCGAAAGGGCCGAAGCTGCCATTCGACTATCAGCTGAATTCGACGCGCCACTTCATGCGCGAGCTCAACCGCCTTGGCGTGACAGGCGTTATCGATGCCGGCGGCGGCTTCCAGAATTATCCCGACGATTATGCCGTCATCCAAAAGCTCGCCAATGAGGGGCAGATGACGGTGCGCCTGGCCTACAATCTCTTCACCCAGAAGCCGAAGCAGGAGAAGGAGGATTTCCTCAACTGGACGGCGTCGGTAAAGTACAAGCAGGGCGACGACTATTTTCGTCATAATGGCGCAGGCGAGATGCTGGTCTTTTCCGCCGCCGATTTCGAGGATTTTCGCCAGCCACGTCCTGACATGCCGCCAGAGATGGAAGGAGAGCTGGAGGAGGTGGTGCGGGTCCTTGCCGAAAATCGCTGGCCCTGGCGGCTGCATGCCACCTACGACGAGACGATTTCACGCGCTCTCGATGTGTTCGAGCGGGTCAATCAGGATATTCCGCTTGCGGGTCTGAACTGGTTCTTCGATCATGCCGAGACAATCTCCGATCAGTCGATCGATCGTATTGCCGCCCTTGGCGGCGGCATCGCCACCCAGCATCGCATGGCCTATCAGGGCGAGTATTTCGTTGAGCGCTATGGTCATGGCGCCGCGGAAGCCACGCCGCCGATTGCCCGGATGCTGGACAAGGGCGTGCATGTCTCCGCCGGGACCGACGCCACCCGCGTCGCTTCTTACAACCCCTGGGTCTCGCTTTCCTGGATGGTGACCGGTAAGACCGTTGGTGGCATGCAACTCTATCCGCGCGCAAACTGCCTCGATCGCGAGACGGCGCTCAGGATGTGGACGGAGAAGGTTGCCTGGTTTTCCAACGAGGAAGGTAAGAAAGGCCGTATCGAGAAAGGCCAGTTCGCAGACCTCATCGTGCCGAGCAAGGACTTCTTTGCCTGTGCCGAGGATGAGATCTCTTTCCTCACGTCCGATCTGACGATGGTGGGCGGCAGGACCGTTTATGGCGCCGGCGTCTTCAAGACGCTGGATGAAAACCCTGTCCCGCCCGCTATGCCCGACTGGTCTCCGGTGCGCACCTTCGGGGGCTATGCTGCCTGGGACGAGCCTGAACGTGCCGGGCGAAACTCGCTGCGTCGAACCGCGATTGCATCCTGTGGTTGCGCCAATGATTGCGCCATGCACGGCCATGATCATGCGGGCGCCTGGACCTCGAAGCTGCCGATCTCCGATCTCAGGGGCTTCTTTGGAGCCCTTGGTTGCTCATGCTGGGCCGTGTGAGGGTGGCGACCATGCAAACTCTCCGGTCGAAGCTTTCTTCCGTCGCACGCCCGGTGTTCGGATCGTCCGCGATGCGCTTCCTCGCCTATCTCGGACTCTGCGCCGCCTATCTCCAAGGTGGACTCAACAAGCTTACCGATTTCAACGGCGCGGTCGGCGAAATGGGTCATTTTGGCGTTGCGCCAGCGCCCGTCTTTGCGGTGATCGTGATCGTTCTTGAACTGGCCGCCTCGGCCATGATCTTGATCGGCTTTTTTCGTTGGCTGGCGGCGCTTGCACTTGGGGCCTTCACCTTTCTCGCGACCTTCCTCGCGCTCCGGTTCTGGGAGTTGCCTCCTGGCATGGAGCGTTTCATGGCGGCCAATTCGTTTTTCGAACATCTCGGCCTCGTCGGCGGCTTTCTCCTGGTAGCCTGGCTCGATCTTAACCGGGACATTGCAAATATCACGGAGGTTTAAGAATGCTTACGCGCTACGCTTACACGATCGGCCTACTGGCTTCCCTTGCCTTCACGCCGGCAGGCTCTGCGCTCGCTCGCACCGCCCATCCACAGCTTGGCGTGGGTGCGCAATACGACACGACCCACGTCTACGTCGATCCCGACAAGGTCGACAGTTTCGTCGCAAGCTTTCTCGCCACGTTCGGTGGCAGCAGCACGAAACAGGTCGTCGCTACCGTGACGCCGACGCCAAGTAGCACGACATCGCAACTTCTTCAGACGCCGGTCGGAACCGTGTCGCTTTTTGGTTTCCAGACGCCGATCCCCTATCCCTTTGGGGCCGAGCGGACCGGCTATCTGGTAACCGATCTGGACAAGGCTGTTGCGACCGCGCGTGCGGTCGGCGCATCGGTCGTCGTCGATGTCTTTCCCGATCCAATCGGTCGCGATGCAGTCATTCAATGGCCGGGCGGCGTTAACATGCAACTCTACTGGCATACGGCCAAGCCAAGTTATACGGCCTTCGACAAGATCCCCGAGAACCGCATCTATGTATCCCCCGACGCCGTCGACAAGTTCGTCAAAGCCTTCTTGGCCTTTTCCCAGGGTCGGGTCGTGTCAGACGACAAGAAGGCTTCCGGTATCGAGATCGGGCGCCCCAACGACACATTCCGTCGGCTTCGGATTGAATCCGTCTTCGGAAAGATGACGCTTCTCGCGACTGACGGTCATCTGCCGTATCCTTATGGCCATGAGACCACCGGCTATGAGGTATCGGATCTTGCCGCGACGCTTGACAAGGCGAAGGCGAGCGGAGCAACGGTTCTCGTCGACCCCTACACGTCCGACAAGCGCAAGGCGGCAATGGTCGAATTCCCCGGCGGTTATGTCGCCGAAATCCATACGACGGCGCCGTGATCATGATACGGACTTTCGCGACAGGATTTCGCCGGTCGGCCAAACGTGTCGGCATCGATTACCACTGGCTTTCCTGTCTCGCGACAATCGTCATCCTTTATCTGACGCCGCTCGCAGCAGTGGCCGGCGACAAGCCGGTGCAATCGAAGCGGCCGGCGATCAGTTCTAATCGTTGGCAGGAGGATTGGTCGGTATTGGCCGATCCCGCGCTGAGGCCCCAGCCGCTGGATCGCCTCAAATATATCCCGCTATCGGGGTCCGGTCCGGACACCTACGTCTCTTTTGGAGCGACGGTACGGGAGCGCTTCGAAAGCAACAGCGCACCAGGCTTCGGCATTGGCGGCGTCAGGCGCGACAATTATCTCATCCAGCGTGCCCAGCTCCACATCGACCTCAATCTCTTCAAGGACTGGCAGGTCTTCACGCAGTTCGAGGACGATCGTGCCTTCGGCAAGAAGAATATCGGCTCGGCGGATGCCGATCAGCTCGATCTGAGGCTTGCTTTCCTTGGTTACAGCCACGACTTCGACGCGGGTACCTTCAAGGCGCGTATTGGCCGCCAGGACTTTGCCTTCGACCTCCAGCGCTTCGTTTCCTCGCGTGACGGACCGAATGTGCGCCAGTCTTTCGATGCGATCTGGGCCGACTGGGAGACCGCGTCATGGCGCTTCATAGGCTTTGTCAGTCAGCCCGTACAATATCGCGACGCCGAGCCGTTTGACGATACCTCCAGCGGAGATTTCCGCTTCAGCACCCTGCGCGTCGAACGGCTCGTCCTTGGCGGCAACGAGCTGAGTGCCTACTATTCACTCTATCAGCGGCAAAACGCCCATTATCTGGACGCTTCCGGGGAAGAGGATCGACATATCTTCGACAGTCGCTTTGCTGGCAAGCATGATGAAATTGATTGGGATATCGAAGGGATGGGTCAGTTTGGCAGCGTCGGCGACAAGGACATTCGTGCATGGGCATTTGGAGCTCGCGCCGGCTATACGCTTGATGACGTTGCCTGGACGCCACGCATCGGGCTGCAGTTCGATATCGCCTCGGGTGATCACCGCGCTGGCGATCACGTCGTCGGCACCTTCAATCCGCTCTTCCCGAACGGCTACTACTTTGCGCTTGCGGGCTATACCGGTTACGCCAACATCATCCATCTTAAGCCCTCGCTTACCGTCAAGCCGACTGACAAGATGACTCTGACCGGCGCACTCGGCCTGCAATGGCGCCAGACTACGCAGGACGCAATCTATGTTCAGCCGAATCAACCGCTTCCAGGAACGGCGGGGCGGGGAGGCGCGTGGTCAGGAGCATATGCGCAGGTCAGGCTCGACTACGCCTTCACACCAAACCTCTCCGGTGCGATTGAAGCCGTTCACTTTGAAGCCGGTAACGCCATCAAAAATGCTGGCGGCCGCAATGGAAACTATGTCGGGGCGCAACTCGGCTTTGCTTGGTAACGCCTCCCCCGCCGTCTCATGAATTGCGAAGAATGGCTGCACGAGAGCGCCGCTTTATCCAAACGGTGCGCCCATTGGACAAGAGCAAGTGGGTGGGGGCAGGCTAGAACTGATCGCTCGATTGAAGAGGATCGCGAATGTCTGACGACCCATTGGTGATGATGCTCTCTAGAAGGCAGGCATTGCTCGCCGGCGCGACGCCGTTGGCAGCAATGGCCATGCCATCACTTGCCTTTCCTGAAACCGCCTCAACAAAGGAAGAGGAATTACCCCCTATGACCCATAATTTTATCGAGACCAAGGACGGCGTCCAGATCTACTACAAGGATTGGGGTCCCAAAGAGGCCCAGCCGATCGTGTTCCATCACGGCTGGCCGCTGTCTTCGGACGACTGGGACGCCCAGATGCTGTTTTTCGTCCAACACGGCTATCGCGTCATTGCCCATGATCGCCGTGGCCATGGTCGTTCGACCCAGGTCAGTGACGGTCACGATATGAATCATTACGCTGCTGACGCCTCGGCCGTAGCCGAGCATCTTAATCTCAAGAATGCCGTTCATATCGGTCACTCGACCGGTGGCGGCGAGGTCGCGCGGTATGTCGCAAAATTCGGTCAGCCGCAGGGACGCGTCGCAAAGGCCGTTCTCGTCAGCGCCGTACCGCCGCTGATGCTGAAGACGGATGCCAATCCCGGCGGTCTGCCGATCGAAGTATTCGATGGCATCCGCAAAGCACTTGCCGACAACAGAGCGCAGCTTTTCCTCGACTTTCCTACCGGCCCATTCTATGGCTTCAATCGGCCGGACGCGAAGGTCTATCCCGGCGTTGTCCAGAATTGGTGGCGTCAAGGGATGATGGGAAGTGCCAAGGCGCACTATGATGGCATCAAGGCCTTCTCCGAAACAGATCAGACGGACGACCTGAAAGCGATAACCGTGCCAACGCTCGTCATGCATGGAGACGACGATCAGGTGGTACCAATCGCCGATTCAGCGGAACTTTCCGTGAAGCTTCTGAAGAACGGCACTCTAAAGGTCTACAAGGGCTATCCGCATGGCATGCTGACGACGCACGCCGACGTCATAAACCAGGATCTGCTAGCCTTCATCAGGGGATAACACGACAAGTTCCATCAAATGGCTGGACGGCCTGCAGCGTGCTTCGGCCTGCCGCGGGTCGTACACTATCTTCGCAGTATTATACTCCTCGATATACGCGGACGAAGGCGATGCATATGATCGGCGCTTCACGGTCTCACCGGCCTGGTGTTCTGTCGCTTCGGACTGCTTGGCCTCTTGCCTTCGTCGCGCGGGTTGAAACGCCGGAGGAATTGACGCGCGCCGCAAATGGCGGATGGTTGTTCGCCGACAAATCGAACAGAGGATCAGCGGAACCATGACGGCGCCCATCAAGCATATCGATACCGATACGCGAGACGGAATTGCGAGCCTGCCAGAAAAGGTGGATCTCGAAAGCGAGCTTCCTTATGGGAGGCCGCTCAAACCCGCGGATGTCGGTGACGATCCTCCTCCGGCCTCACCCAATGTCAGCGCGCCGGGCTCAATGGCGAGCGGCTGATCCATCTTTGTCAACCGCGGCTGGACATTGCTGTCAGGAGAGTCTTGCCCTGCGCCATGTACCTGGCGGTTGTCCAATGAGATGCGTGAAGGTGCGCGTGAACTGAGACAAGCCCGCAAAGCCACATGCTTTGGAAATGTCGCCCAGCGACATTCGCGACGCGGAAAGCAGTGCGCACGCCTGCTCGATCCGCCGATCGAGTAGCCATTCATGTGGTGTCTGGCCGGTGCTCTGCCGGAAGGCGCGGATAAAGGCAACGCGAGACAAATTGCAGGTAGCGGCAAGCGCATCGATCGAGACGTCGCCCTTCAGATGATTGCGCAGAAACTCCTTGGCACGATCCTCCTCCGCTCGCGACAGTCTTTCCCGCTTGGAGCAGAAGCGGGATCGGCCATTCCCGTATTTGTGAACGAGATGGACGCCGATTGCTATGCTCAATTGATCGCGGAGCAATGGGTTCTTATCGACATCGGGGATTGAAAACAGCGCCCGGACCATCCCGCCTAAAATGACGTCGGGCTCGGCGGTCTTGCAGTTAAGTTCCGACAGCGCCTTCATATCGGCGCCATCGGCCAAGTCGCTCAGACCTCGGCTTGAAATCTCCATCAGCGCAAAATCGAAACTGCCGCTCATGTCCGCCTTGTAAGGGTCGGCGAAGTTGCGGAGATAGATCGAATTCTCCTGAAAATCATGAATGGAGGAAGAGTGCGCACCGAAAATGCGGCGCCGGTGGCCGTCAGCAAGTGAAATTCCGACTACATATCCGCGGTCGCTTGCAGGTGTTGCAACCTGAGCGAATCTGGGGCGGTCCGACGATTTATGATAGAAGTCGATACCCCCGCCGGAAATCTGCCGGTCTCGATCGAGCTGCGCCAACTGGCAGCCGAACGTGTCCATCTTTTTTCCTGAGCCCCGATCGTGATTGTATGGTGACGACATCATGTTCCGTTTTGACTTCGGGTGGACCTGACATGAGGTATTTGCATCATTCTGGTCACAGAAAGCCATGGAAGTCAAAGCGCGCCAATTAGCGCGACAGAGTGCCCTCACATATCCATAATACCGCGCTGGACGTCCATACACTGGGAACCCATAGGGTGGAAATGAGCGGTTATCATTATCAATTCGGCCATAAAGCCAGACGTTCAACGATGGTAGGCGCAAACAGACATACTGCCGATGGCGTCTTCACATGCTTAAAGCCGCGCGATCTCGTCAGATATTCCATTTCCTGCGCGCCGATCGAAAAAGCCGAGAAAATTGACCTGCGAGGTAGCTCTTAGCTCTCATTGCTGGACAATCGCTGGAACATCCGACGAAAGCGACGTAAGCATCCAAATGCAGTCAAAACAGACAAGACCCTGCGCTCCCATGGCGGCATGAACATGACAATGAAAACGAAGTGTCGGCCATGAAGTTATTGAAGCAGCCTTTGTGGGGCGGCGCGGCTGCCGTCTTGATTATCTGTCTGGCCGTTGCCGCTTGGCTTGTATATGAACCAACGATTGCCAAGATCGACCGTCCAGCTGCAACGGCGTTTGATGCATCGATTGTGAGGAGGGGCGAGCAGCTTGTAGCCGTCGGAGACTGCATCGTCTGTCACACGGCGCCCAATGGTCGACCTTTTGCGGGCTCGCGGGCACTGCCGACACCCTTTGGGACGCTCTATTCCAATAACATTACCCCGGACGAAGCCACCGGTATCGGGAGCTGGTCGTTGCAGGCCTTCATTCGAGCAATGAAGCAGGGGGTCGCACGCGACGGCACCCATCTTTATCCGGCCTTGCCTTACGAGCATTTCACACATGTCAGCGATGAAGACCTTCAGGCGGTCTATGCATTCCTGATGACACGTCAGCCCGTCTCGCAAACCGCCCCTGACAACAAGCTTCTGCCCGGCCTCGGTTTTCGCCCCTTGCTCGCGGGCTGGAAGCTGCTCTTCCTGGATCGGACGCCGTTCGAACAGCAGACGGGCGAAAGCGCGCAGTGGAACCGCGGAAAATATCTCGTCGATGGTCTTGGTCACTGTGGTGGATGTCATACGCCAAGGAATCTCGCCGGCGGCGAAGAACGTGACCGAAGCTTCGCCGGCGGTATCGCGGAAGGTTGGAACGCTCCGCCGCTTGATGCCAGTAATCCAACGGCGGCTCGATGGAATGTGGCGTCTCTGTTCAACTATATGAAGACAGGGCTCGATCAAGGGCACAGCGCCGCCGCGGGGCCGATGGGTCCAGTTGCCGAGGGCCTGTCGAAGCTCAATGATGGTGATGTGCAGGCGATTGCCGTTTACATCAATTCGCGAATGCATCCGGCGGAAGCGACCCGGGCCGAAGTTATGCCAACAATGACGACTGACAATGCGGCTCAAGCTGCGTCAGCCCATCCCGATGCGGAATTGCTCTTCAACGGTGCCTGCGCGGGATGCCATGCGCCCGGCGCACCGATGGGGACGCGAGGCAGGCCGGCGCTATCGACGGCAAGCGATCTGCAGGACGACGATCCAAGGAACGCCATTCAAGCCGTTCTGCAAGGGGTCGAGCCGGTGGGAAATAGGGGTGCTTACATGCCTTCCTTCTCTACGATCCTGACGGATCGCCAGGTCTCCGACCTTCTCGCTTATGCCAGGACCCGGTTCACGAACAGACAGGGCTGGAAGGACTTGGAGGCGAAAGTCGCTGGTATTCGCAAGGAGAACGCAGAATGACGATCTCGATCAACGTCAACGGCCAGAACCATTTGATTGTGTCCGATCCTGACACGCCGCTGCTTTACGTCCTGCGCGACGAGTTGGGATTGAACGGGGCGAAATACGGTTGCGGCCTCGGCCAGTGCGGTGCCTGCACGGTGCATATCGACGGCAAGGCAATCTTCTCTTGCCTGATGCCCGTCGGCGCGCTCGGTGGCCGGCAGGTGCGCACGATCGAGGGCCTGGGAAGCATCGAGGCGCCCAATGTCGTGCAGAAAGCGTTTCAGGATGAACAGGCGGCGCAATGTGGATACTGCATCGCCGGCATGATCATGCGTGCTCAGGCCTTACTCGACAAAGACCCGGCGCCGACTGACGAGCAAATTCGCATTCATATGCAGCCCAATCTTTGTCGCTGCGGGACGCATGCGAGGATACTGCGCGCAGTCCGGCGCGCGAGCCAGAATTTACACACGTCAAAGCAAGGGGGGATGCAATGAACAGCTTGCCCGCCTCCGGTATAACGCGGCGTTCCTTTCTGACTACAAGCGGGATTGCCGTTGCCTTCGCATTGACCCGACCGGCGTTTGCTCAACTGGCAGGCGGCGGCGAAGGGGGAGCAGGCCCTGCCATTGTCGCCCCGAACTTGCCTGGCAGCCTGAAGTCATGGCCCTATCTCGATTCCTGGATCCAGCTTGATAGCTCCGGACATGCAACGGTCTTTACGGGTAAGGCAGAGCTTGGTCAGGGAATTCGCACCGCCCTTCTGCAGGTTGCGGCTGAAGAACTCGATCTCGGGCCCGACGCTGTGACGCTCGTCACTGTCGATACTGCAAGGACGCCCGACGAAGGTTTGACGGCGGGAAGCCATTCGATGCAGGATAGCGGAACCGCGATCAGAAACGCAGCCGCCAACGTCCGAATGCTGCTGATTGGTCATGCAGCTCAGCGGTTTGAGAATGTTGCCGAGCAGCTGACCACCACCGGCGACGGCCATGTTCTCGCGCCGGATGGTCGGAGGCTGGGCTACGGTGAGATCGCCGGCGAGCTTTCGCTGCATGTCGAGGCGATCGCAAATGCCCCTCTGCGACAAAAGAAGGAATTCCGAACGATGGGCACCAGCCTTGCGCGGGTGGACATTCCCGCGAAGATTTCCGGCGGACAGGCCTTCATTCACGATATTCGCTTGCCGGGCATGCTGCATGCGCGTGTCGTCCGCGGCCCAAGCGAGCGCACGAGGCTCAAGCTGCCGTCGGCAGCCGAGATCGAAACGATGCCACGGCTCTTCAAGTTCGTACAGAACGGTGACTTTGCCGCCGTTGTCGCCGAAAGGGAATGGGATGCGGTCAAGCTTATGCGGAGGCTACAAGCATCGGCCTATGAGCTGAGCGGTGCGACATTTCCAACCGGCAAGGTGGAGGATGTGCTGAAGTCGCTTCCCGCCAGAGAAATTTCCATTCTTGATGTCGCGGGCCGGCCTGGAAGTGCTATCAAGACCAGGTCAGCGCGCTATACGCGTCGATGGATTTCGCATGGCTCCATCGGGCCTTCCTGCGCGCTGGCTTGGCTGCAGGGCGATCTTCTGACGATCTGGACACATAGCCAGGGGACCTATGACGTTCGCCGAGTGGCAGCCGAGTTGCTCGACTATCCAATCGAGAAAATCCGCGCCATCCACGCCGAGGGAGCGGGCTGCTATGGTCAGAACGGCGCCGACGATGTCGCCGCCGAAGCGGCGTTCATCGCTATGAAGGTTCCGGGCAAGCCGGTGCGATTGCAGTGGATGCGGGAACAGGAATTCGGATGGGAGCCGCTCGGGCCTGGCATGGCAACGGAGGTCGAGGCGGGTCTTGACGCCGACAACAACATCATTGCCTGGAAATACGATGTCTGGAGCAATCCACACAACAACAGGCCGGTCGGTGCCGGTGGCGTGCTGATCGGAAACGAGGTGACTGCAAGGTTTCAGCCACCTGAAGGCAGGCCGATACCAATGCCGGAGGGCGATGGTAGCCGAAACTCCAATCCGCTCTATGACCTGCCGAATATGAAGGTGGTCTATCATTTCATCAAGGACATGCCGATCAGAGTTTCGGCATTGCGCTCGCTGGGAGCGCATCTGAACGTCTTCTCGATAGAGAGCATGTTTGATGAACTGGCGCTCGTCGGTGGTATCGATCCGTTGGATCTGCGGATGAAGCACATGGCAGATCAGCGGGCGCGTCGGGTCATGCAGACCGCCACCGAGGCCTTCGGCTGGCGGGGCAGACAGAAACGAGGCCCATTTCACGGTTTCGGAATGGCTTTTGCCCGTTACAAGAATCTCGGCGCCTACTGTGCCATTTGCCTGGAGGTTAGCGTCGATCAGAACACCGGCCGCATTACCGTTCATCGCGCGCAAGCAGCGACCGACTGTGGCGAGATCGTCAGCCCGAACGGCGTTCAGAATCAAGTAGAGGGAGCCATCATACAGTCACTGAGCTGGTGCACCCGCGAGGCTGTCACCAACGATGAAACCATCCGCACGAGTTTCGATTGGAGTACTTATCCGATCCTGCGTTTTCTCGATATACCCGAAAAGATCGACGTGATCGTCGAGAATCAGCCTGGTCAGCCATTCCTTGGCGTTGCGGAATGCGGGCAAGGACCCGCGTCGGCAGCACTCGCCAACGCCTTGGCCGATGCGACCGGAATTCGCTTCCGTGACATGCCATTGACGCCCGAGAAGGTGAGGGCCGCAATCATTACCCAATAGAATTGGAATTGCGGAGACCGGCGGCAGCCAGTGCTGCCCGCAACGCAGATATGAAGACGCGAACTTTCGGCAATACAAGTCTCGAGGTTGGATAGACGGCCCAGATATGGATGGTATCGGGCCGTGCCCCTTGAAAATCAACCCATACCAGACGTCCAGCCTTGATGTCGTCGCTTGCATACCAGTTCGAAAGCAGGGCAAGTCCGCCGCCGGCAAGACATGCCGTATAGCATCCGGCGATGCTGTTGGAAGAGAAGCGGCCGCCGAGCTTGGCGTGCTTTTCCCCGTCCGCGGTCTGAAAAGTCCAGTGCGTCGCATTGCCGAGGGCCAGGCAATCGTGGTTGGCAAGCTCGCTGAGGCTCGCCGGTTTGCCCCGCCGCGCGAGGTAATCGGGGCTTGCTACGACGAGGCGTGGATTATCGGCCAATTTTTGCGCAATGAGACTGCTGTCGCGTAATCGGGCAATGCGAATGGCAAGATCTGTCCCGGTCGCGACGAGATCGGGCAGGCTGTCCGTCATGTCGACCGATACCCGCAGTTCGGGGTTGTCATCGAGCAGCTTTGGCACCATCGGCATGACGAACTTGATACCGAACGATATGGGCACGGAGACACGCAGCAATCCCGCCGCACCCGTGACACCCGAATGCAACAGTGCCAACGCTGCATTTTCGTTATCGACGAGGGCTTGCGCAAATGGAAGAAAGCTCTCGCCCTCCGGTGTCAGGGAAAGTGAGCGTGTGGTTCGGTGCAGAAGCCGCACGCCGAGCGATGCTTCAAGCGAGGCCAGTCTTCGACTTGCGATCATGGGTGTAAGCCCAAGGCGCCTGGCCGCGGCAGCGAGACTACCGGCAGAGACAGCAGTGGTGAAGATCAGGACGTCGTTCGTATCCATTATATCGCAAACTGTTATTCTAGACGATCAATCGAGGCTACTAAAACGATTCTCGATAAAAAGATAGCTATAGCCATAGATTTGTAAGAATGAAGGATCATGGACATGCGAAATGCACATCACGCTCAGGCTAGCCACGGCATTGCCAAGCTGGCCTTATTTGCGATGGCGACCGCAAGCGGTATTGCCGTTGCAAACATCTATTACAACCAGCCAATGCTCGGGATCATCGAAAATGATTTCCCGCACCAGTCGATCGCCGGCTTTATTCCGACGGCAACTCAGCTCGGCTACGCATTGGGGCTGCTTTTTCTTCTACCGCTCGGAGACATTGTGCAACGCCGCAAATTGATTATCGGCCAGTTCCTTGTGCTCGCCGCAGCCCTCGCGCTTGCGGCTCTCGCGCCATCCGCCGGTATGCTCGTCGCGGCCTCGCTTGTCGTCGGAGCTACGGCGACAGTCGCCCAACAAATCGTGCCCTTTGCCGCCTCGCTTGCCGCACCGAAAAAGCGCGGTGCAACGATCGGTACCGTCATGGCTGGCGTACTTTCCGGCATTCTATTCAGCCGTACATTGTCCGGCTTTGTCGGAGCGCACGCCGGTTGGCGCGAAATGTTCTGGATTGGCGTACCCCTTGCCATCGTTGCGGCCCTTTTGATGTTTTTCACCCTGCCGAGCCATAAGCCCGCTTCGCGCATGCGGTACCATACAGCTATCGGGTCGCTCGCTCATCTTTGGAGACGGGAAGGTGCTTTGCGGTCCGCAGCCCTTATGCAAGCCGCGCTTTTCGGCTCGTTCACCGCGTTCTGGACGATACTCGCCCTCTATCTCGAAACGCCGCGCTTCCAGCTTGGTGCGGATGTTGCGGGCCTGTTCGGCATCGTGGGTGCCGTCGGCATTTTCGCAGCACCCCTTGCGGGCAGGATCGCTGACGGACGCGGACCTCATTTTGCGATCCTGCTTGGATCATTGCTGACATTGATCGCATGGATCATTTTCGGCGTGTGGTCCTCGCTGGCAGCACTCGTCGTTGGCGTGATCGTTCTTGATTTCGGTGTCCAGAGTGCGTTGGTATCCAACCAGCACCTTGTCTACGCGCTCGATCCAGAGGCGCGCAGCCGGCTCAACACCATCTTCATGTCCGCCATGTTTTTGGGCGGTGCGGCCGGAGCAGCCCTGGCGACTGCCGCCTGGGGCTACGCGCAATGGAATGGCGTCAGTGTTCTTGGCGCGGCATTGGCACTTGTTGCTGTGATTATTCAATTGACCGAACACCGCACTCGCTCAGCTACCACCGTGGCCGAATAGGGAGGCAGCCATGAAAACCTTACGAATTCGCATTGTGGGCGGGTCACTCGGTGGCCTATTCGCCGGCATTCTTCTGCAGCAGGACGGCCATGAGGTTAAAATCTACGAGCGCTCCTCGTCCGGCTTGGCCGGGCGAGGGGCGGGGCTAGTTGGCCAACGCGAGCTTTTCCAGATCCTTCGCATGATCGGATGCGAGCACGTTGCCCGCATCGGCGTTGTCGCCAAGGAGAGGATCTATTTCAACAAGGATGGAGGCGTGGCCGAACTCCTGGCGACGCCGCAGACCCAGATTTCCTGGGATGTTCTCTATTCTACGGTGCTCTCACATTTGGCGCCTGACAGTTATGTCACCGGTCGTCCTGTCGACCACTTGGTCGAAACGAGTGACAATGTAAGATTGATTTTCGCAGATGGTAACACCGAGGATGTCGACCTAGTAGTTGGAGCCGATGGCCTTGGTTCCGTCGTTCGCGGATTGCTCAATGGACAGAGCGGGAACGAGTATGCAGGTTACGTCGCCTGGCGCGGTCTGGTTCGGGAAATCGCGCTGCCGGTCGAAGCTTCGGTCCTTGTTGATCGCTTCGCCTTTTACGTTGCACCCGGCATTCACATCCTTGGCTATCTTGTCCCTGGCCAACAGGGTGAACTCGAAAAAGCAAAGCGGCGCTACAACTGGGTATGGTACCGACCAGTTTCGCCTGAGAATCTCAGATCGATCTTTACTGGCGCAGAAGGCCAGGTCTTCACGCACTCGCTGCCACGCGGGGAGCTGTCAGATGAGCGCTTACAGGGGTTGAGGCATGATGCAGCGGCGCTCTTGCCTCCTCAATTTGCACTTGCTGTAGAAGCGGAGCCTCATCCCGCGATCCAAGGGATATTCGACTATGAATCCCAGCGCATGGTATCACGATGCGTTGCACTGATCGGCGACGCAGCCTTTGTCGTGCGTCCACATACGGCCATGGGTGTTTCGAAAGCAGCGGGTGACGCTCTCGCGTTGCGCAACGCCCTGTCGAAATCGGATGATCTGGCGGAAGCGCTTGGTCGTTATGAGCAGGAGCGCTTGCCGGCCGGTAGGCAGATTGCCGCCTACGGACGCCGGCTTGGGGCTTCCGCTCTATGACACGTGAAAGTCGGTATGCAGCAAAGCGGCGGTGCCTAGCCAAGTTTATATCCGAGGACACGGCGGCACGGGATCTGAATAGGTTTGGAATCGAATCGTGGATCGGGGCGAAACCTTTCGGGTCGCCTCGTGAATTGGAGCGCTTCGTGATCCACTGTTGTCGCCGGATGGGCTGATGGAAATTCTCTCTTTGATTGTTTAAACCTTGTGAGAATGACGCTCGAGACCTGGCATAGGCCTGTCACTCCAGTCCCTGAATCGGCAGATCATCGCTCTCTTCTCTGACCGCGATCTGGATTTCATGACTGTCCCCATCAGTTGCAGGTGGTTGTGAAGAACAGTCCCGAGGGGGATGATGGCATTGTCATCGCGCCCCAACAGGCCGACCTGGACAAGCCGGCCACCAGGCGCAAGACTTCTGATATTGCGGGCCAGATAGGACCCGCCGACAAAGTCGATGATGAGGTCCACACCGCGCGAGGCTGTGACGTCAATGATCTCTGCCTCGAAGTCAACCTGCTTGTAATCGAAAACTGTATCGGCGCCGATTGCCAGTACGTTTTCCATGTTGCTTTCAGACGCAGTGGCCAGCACAGTGGCTCCAGCAGCCTTTGCAAGCTGGACAGCGGCCGATCCCCTGCAGCAGCATGAACCAGCACTGTCTCTCCCGCTGCGATCCTTCCGAGATTTGACAGCGCTTCCCAAGCCGTCACGAAGCTCTCCATGACGGCAGCTGCCTCCGTGAACGACATGCCGGACGGAATGACCACCGCCATGCCGCTGTCGAGGCGGGCATATTGAGCATATGCGCCACCACCGACGATCCCATGACGCGGTCGCCAACTGCAAAACGGGTGACTGCATTTCCAATAGATATCACTTCTCCTGCGACCTCAAGCCCGAGAATATCGCTATCGCCATAACGCTGGGAGCCATAGACGCCTTCACGTTGTAGAAGGTCAGCGCGGTTGACGCCGGCCGCCATCACCTTCACCAGAAGATCGTCGGGGCGCACTTCGGGCATGGGGACATCGGCAAGCCGCAGCACATCAGCGCTTCCGAAGTCATCGAAGACGATCGCTTTCATCGCACGGCGCTCCCTTACTTCGAAAGCGCGCGCCGGGCGATGCCGGCGGCAAACAGCGGGGTTTCGCGTCTGTTGTGGTCGCCGCCTGCGGCCTGGCGGGCCGCCGCAGCTTCTTCGTAGGTGACTCCATGGTCCTTGATAAAGCTCATGAACGCATCCGTCGGATGGGCTGTGACCCTGTTGGTGTAGCGCGTCCTGCTATCGTCGATCTTCTCAGCAAGAAGTTCCCAGACGACATTGACCTGGGTTCTCCCATAGGCAGTGAAGACATCCGAGATTGAGTTCATGCGGCAATAGGTCGGCTCGGCGACTTCGGCCACATAGTGCTGTACGACGAGGCCTGAGCCGATCTGTTCGACATTGATCGACATCCGTCGACCATCGTCAGTCCAGGTGACGCCTGCTGCAATGTGGTCGGGTGGGCAGCAGCGAAGATATTCCGCTTCAGGCAGGTTGAACAGCCAATCGACAATGTCGATCTTTTCGAACGGAACGTCGATCTCTGCGCAATAAGCGGATTGGGAGAGAATTGTATCGAGGACCTTGACCATTGGAGTGTTCTTTCTGTTTGGTGGGCAAAACCGCCCGTTGACGAAAAGGAATGTGCTCCGAATGGCCTTGGATGATAACGAACTGAATGGTCGGAACGGTTTTGCGTCGTAGGCAAAGATGAGGGATCCACGCTTTGCCGAACATTTGGCTGTTTACGTCGACGTCGTCCGCGCCGGCAGCTTTTCGGCTACGTCTCGGCGCCGGGCTGTCACTCCCTCGGCTGTCGTTCGACAGATCGATGCGCTTGAGCAGGACCTGGGAGTAGCGTTGCTTGTCCGTTCAACACGCGCATTTTCGATGACGGATGCCGGTCGGCACCTCTTTGAGCGTGCCCAGCGCCTGCTCGATGAACTGGCCGATACGCATGCCGAGGTGGCTGCGTTCGACAGTGAGGTCAGTGGCACAGTGCGGATCGCCTGCTTCCCGACTTTCGGAAAACGATATGTGATCCCGGTTCTGGCATCGCTCGCACAGCAATATCCGAGATTGCATGTTGAGCTGGATTTGACCGAACGGCTGGCCGATCCGGTCGCGGAGCGTCTTGATCTGGTGGTGAGAATGGGGGAGCTGTCGGACAGTACGCTGATCGCAACCAAGTTGGCAGCCCACGACCGCATCCTCGTGGCAAGCCCTGCCTATCTTGATGAGTACGGCGTGCCGCAAAGCGAAGACGCGCTTCGCAATCATCGTCTTCTCGACAAGCTCCATGGCAATGATCTTCTTGGATGGTCTAGCATTCTTGGCGCATCGACAGCGGAGGTGTGTGAGAACGTTGTATTCCGGTCCGACGATTTGAAGCGCTCAACGGGGCTGCCTTGGCTGGGATGGGTGTGGCGTTCCTGCCGAGCTGGGTATCGGGACCTTCGGTGAAGGCGGGTGATCTTGTACGCATACCACTATCGGGCGAAAGGTGGAATGAAGTGGCTAGCGGAATCTATCTTCTCCGTGCCCTCCAATCACCGCCTCCGAAAGTAAAAGCGTTCACGCAAGCGCTGAAAGATTACGTCGGAACCCCACCTTGCTGGAGCTGAGAGGCGTAAACGAAAAAGTTAACCAAGCAGAGCTTCTAAGCTGACGCGGCGCCTGAATATTGGAGATATTGCATTTCATTCAACGCCCCTAATGGCATGGGCCATTATCCGCTTTTCCCTCTTGAGCGCCCTGCAGCCGAAGTTAAGTTCAGCTATCGGCCCCAAAGTGGTCATTGCATTCATGCAAAGGCAATGTCCGAAATTAAGGAACTCCGACCGGATGTCTCCTGCGATAACTGGGTCGTCGGTTCCGATCCGTTCAAGAGCTAATCAAAGCCATTTGCGTTTCTTGTGTAAGCCCTCTCGAGCGCTTTGAACTTTGACGGTTCACAGATAATCTTGCTGAACTAAGAAAGGTTGGGTGTTATGACCGCATTCACCGTGCGTGTTTCAGACGGGGCGGCTAGTAAACTCGACCAGATCGCGCAAAAGCTTGATCGCTCTCGCTCTTATATGGCAGCCCAGGCCATCGAGGATTATGTTGCTCTTGAAGAGTGGCAAATTGCTGAATGAATGTCTCGAATGAGCCCAGCTGGCTGCGTCCAGATGCACTAAGGCCCCGTTCTCAAGTTCAACGATAGTTTGCAATGCTGTCCGGAGTCTTGCCACGCAGAAGCTCCTGTAGGGCTTCTACGCGCTGAGGATCGTGCGGGGTGTCGGCCGAGTAGATCAAAAGACGATCTTTCCGGGGTATCAATTTACGAAACCAGTTTACTCCCGGCGCTCCGAACGTGCGTTGTCACAAACGACGGAGGCTGACATGTGAAGCCGAAGCATGCGCAAAACATCAGAATATTTGAACCACTTATGCCGGGCTTAATCGGTTCCCTCGGCCGTCGAAGAAATGCAGGCTTCCAGCGCGAGCGGTAACCAGGCATTCGGTGTCCACCGCGATCCGGGACCGCCCCGAAACTCGAAAGACGATGGTTTGCCCATCCGCGAGGGTACCGTAGACATAGCTTTCCGCGCCGACGAGCTCCACCGCCTGGATACGCACTCTTGCGCTGAAAGCCGGTTCGATCGTGCCCTCGGCCAGGTGAAGATCCTCAGGTCGTATACCAATCGTCGTGTCAGCGCCACCAAGGCCGCCACCCGGCGAAAGCGCAATTTTACTGTTTTCAGTAGCTTTCAGAAGATTCATGGAAGGCGAGCCTATGAAGGTCGCAACGAAGGTCGTAGCGGGGCGTTCATAGAGCTCAATGGGTGCGCCGACCTGTTCGATCCGTCCGCCATTCAGCACCACCAGCCTATCGGCCAGCGTCATGGCTTCCATCTGGTCGTGCGTGACATAGACGCTCGTGGTTGCTAGAGACCGTTGCAGTCGCCGGATCTCGACGCGCATTTGAACACGCAGTTTGGCATCGAGATTTGAAAGCGGCTCATCGAACAAGAACGCTGCCGGCTCGCGAACGATAGCGCGACCCATCGCAACGCGCTGCCGTTGGCCGCCTGACAGCTGGCGCGGCTTGCGCTCGAGGAATTGCTCTATCTCGAGCGAACGTGCCGTCGCCGCGATGCGCCGTTCGATTTCGTCCTTGGGCATGCTGCGGTTTTTCAAACCGTAGGAGAGGTTCTGGCGCACCGTCATATGCGGATAGAGCGCATAATTCTGGAAGACCATGGCAATGTCGCGGTCGGACGGCTCCAGCTGATTAACCACGCGACCATTGATCGACACCGTGCCCGACGTGATGCTTTCCAGACCGGCAATCATTCGTAACAGAGTTGACTTGCCGCAGCCGGAAGGTCCGACAAGGACGACAAGTTCGCCATCCGAAATATCGAGCGAGACGCCCTTGATTGCATCGACGCCACCGCCATAGGTCTTGCGGACATCTTCCAAGGTAATTCCAGCCATTATTTTTCCGTCTCCACAAGACCTTTGACGAACCAGCGCTGCATCAGCACGACGACGAGGATGGGCGGAATGATCGCCAGGATCGCCGTTACCATCACAAAATTCCACGGTGTTGCCGCGTCGGCGAAATCCACCATCTTCCGGAGACCGATGATGATCGTCGACATCTTCGCGTCGTTGGTGACGAGCAGCGGCCAGAGATATTGAGTCCACCCATAGATGAAGAGGATCACGAACAGGGCGCCGATATTGGTCTTCGACAATGGCAGTAGGATATCGCGCATGAAGCGGAACGGGCCGGCATTGTCGATGCGGGCGGCTTCCAACAATTCGCCAGGGATGGTCAAGAAGAACTGCCGGAACAGGAACGTCGCGGTTGCTGATGCCATCAGCGGCAGGGTTAGGCCGGCATAGGTGTCGATCATGCCGAGATCCACGATGACCTTGTAGGTCGGCAGGATGCGCACCTCCACCGGCAGCATCAACGTGACGAAGATCATCCAGAAGAACACCATCCGCAGCGGAAAGCGGAAGAAGACAATGGCGAAGGCCGAGAGAAAGGAGATCGCGATCTTGCCGGCGGCGATGATGACAGCGACAACAAACGTGTTCCAAAGCATCCGTTCAAGGCTGACGCCGACCACGCGCTCGACACCGCCGCTCAGCGCCTCGCCATAGTTCTCGACGAAATGGCCGCCGGGCAGCAGGAAGATCGGCGGCCGCAAAATCTCGGCCGACGTCATCGTCGAGGCAACGAAGGTGTAATAGATCGGGAAGGCGACGATGATAATGCCGATGACCAGCATCAGATGGCCGATGAGATTGGCGACGGGACGCTTTTCGATCATCGGTAAGCCTCATGCATAATGCACACGCTTCTCGACGAAGCGGAATTGGAATGCCGTCAGCGCTATGACAATCGCCATGAGGATGACGGACTGAGCCGCGGAAGAGCCGAGGTTGAGATTGACGAAGCCGTCATTGTAGACCTTGTAGACGAGGGTCTCCGTCGCCTTCGCCGGCCCGCCGCCGGTGACGGCATGGATGATGCCGAAGGTGTCGAAGAAGGCGTAGACCGTGTTGACCACCAGGAGAAAGAAGGTCGTCGGCGCAAGCAGGGGAAAGACGATCGTCCAGAAGCGCCGGTTGCCGCGGGCGCCGTCGATGGATGCGGCTTCAAGCAAGGATTTTGGGATTGCCTGCAGTCCGGCAACGAAGAACAGGAAATTGTAGCTGATCTGCTTCCAGGCGGCGGCGATGATGACCAGCACCATGGCCTGATTGCCGTTCAGCAGGGGGTCCCAGGCAAGTCCGTTGCGGCGCAGGATATAGGCCAAGGTACCCATTGCAGGATTGAACATGAAGAGCCAGAGCATGCCGGCGACGGCGGGTGCGACGGCGTAGGGCCAAATCAGTAACGTTCGATAGAGTGCCTGGCCGCGCACCACCTTGTCGGCGGCGGTCGCAAGCGCGAGCGCGACGATCATCGACAGCAGCGCCGTCGCGATACTGAAGATTACCGTCACCTGGAGGGAATGCAGGTAGGTCTCGTCGGATAAGATGGCGCGAAAATTCGCAAGCCCTACGAAACCGCTCTTCAGTCCGAAAGGGTCTTCGCGCTGCGTCGATTGATAAAGCGCCTGGCTTGCCGGCCAGAAAAAGAAGACGACCGTCAGAATGATCTGCGGTGCGACTAGGAAATAGGGAAGGATCTTGTTAGGAAAGACGACGCGCTGCACGGCGATCTCCTGTTATGGGGAGCTGCCCTCAGCCTTCGTGGCCGCGGGCAACCGTCAGTGCAATCAATTGCCGATGGCTTGCTGGATGGCGGCGTTGCCGCGTTCGACGGCCTTGTCGAGTGCCGTCTTGGCATCTTCCTTGCCGGCCAGCATCGCCTCGAACTCCTCGTTCATGATGTCGCGCACCTGCGGCAGGTTGACCAGGCGAACGCCCTTGGAGTTGGCGGTCGGCGGCTTGCCGAGCATCTGCAGGATCGGCGTTTCACGGCCAGGATTCTTGTCATAGAAGCCGGATTTCCTGGTTTCCTCGTAGGCGGCCATCGTCACGGGCAGATAGCCGGAAACCTGATGCAGGCGTGCCTGGATCTTGGTCTGCGACAGGAAGTGGAAGAATTCGGCAATGCCCTTGTATTCGGTGTCGCTTTTGCCGGCAAACACCCAGAGGCTGGCGCCGCCTGGAATAGTGTTCTGTGGACGGCCTTCGCCTTCATAGTAAGGTAATTGGCCGATGCCGTAATTCATGCCGCTCTTGATGATGTCGCCGAGGCCTCCCGACGATTCCGTCAGAATGCCGCATTCTCCGGAGGTGAAGAGCTGCTTGGCCTCCGACGTGCGGCCGCCATAGCGAAAAGTGCCGTCCTTGGCGAGATCGGCGATCGACTGGAAGTGTTGGACGAAGAGCGGTGCATTGAAAGCCAGCTTGACGTCGGTACCTGCGAGACCATTTTCATTGGAGCCATAGCTGACATTGTTCCAGGCGGCGAAATTCTCGGTCTGAATCCAGGTGAGCCAGGTCGAGGTGAAGCCGCAGGCTGATGCCGCACTCGACTTGATCTTCTTGGCGGCGTCGAAAACGTCAGGCCAGGTTTTCGGCGGGTTCTCGGGGTCGAGCCCAGCCTTCTTGAAGGTATTCTTGTTGTAATAGAGGATCGGCGAAGACGAATTATAGGGGAAGGAAAGCATCGTGCCATCCGGTTTGGAATAGTAGGAAACGATGCCGGGCAGATAGAGCGATTTATCGAATGTATAGCCACCCTTTTTCAGAACATCGGCCGCGGGCATGATCGCGCCCTCCGCACCCATCATCACGCCGCTGCCGGCATCGAAGACTTGCAGGATGGCTGGCGCCTGCTTGGCACGAAATGCAGCAATGCCGGCATTCAGCGCCTCCGGGTATGTTCCCTTGAACACGGGCACGATCTTATAGTCCTTCTGGCTGTCGTTGAACTCCTTGGCCAGCTGTTCGACCACCTCGTTATTGGCGCCTGACATGGCGTGCCACCATTGCAGCTCCGTCGCTGCAAACGCGTGCGATGATCCGGCAAATGAAATTGCAGCCGCAATAAGGCAGCTCCAGGTGAAGCGATTGGACATTATTCCTCCCATTGTCATTCCTTCCGTGGAACGGATTGACCGACCCTCCTCGATCGGCCTGCAGACCTTGCCAGTACATACGCGGTATTAGGCGAATAACTTGCAAGCGCGTTCATTCAAACTAATGTCTACACAGCTCTTGTCTACCGGGAAAACTCATAAGCCAGCTATCTTTTTGAGATCATCGATCGCGCCCGGAGCGGCACCCAGAACTACAGATCCCTTGGTCAGACCTTCACCTTCCGTCGGGAAGGGATGGTACCAGCCGCCGGCTTCCTTCACGAGGCAATAGCCGGCCAAGCAATCCCAGGCGTGCATATATGGTTCGTAATAGCCGACCAGGCGGCCGGCGGCGACATAGGCGAGCATGAGAGCGCCCGAGCCGTTGCGGATGAAATTACCCCCAGCTTCGAGAACCCGCTCGACCATCTTCGCGACAAAGGCCGGCGAGACATGGTTGTTGGCGCCGATCCCTGTTACGGCATTGCGGATGTTGCGTGAGGAATCCAGCTTGAGGCTCTTGCCGTTCAGGGTGGCACCTTTGCCCTTTCCGGCTACATAAAGCTCGTTGTGACATGGTGCCGAGATGACGCCGACTACGGGAATGCCGTCATGTAGAACTGCGATCGAGACGCACCAGTTTGGCATTCCGTGGATGAAGGGGCTTGTCCCATCGATCGGATCGACGACCCAGGTATAGCCGGAGGTACCCGTTTCCAGACCGTATTCCTCGCCGAGGATACTATCCTGCGGGTGGGCTTCACGGATGCGGCCGCGGATGAGATTTTCAACTTCGCGATCGGCGATCGAGACGAGATCCTGCAGGTCGCGCTTGGTTTCAATGATCAGGGTCTCGCGCCGCTGAAAATAATCGAAGGCGAGCTTGCCGGCGTCGCGAGCGATAGCCTCGGCAAGGGCGAGACGTGCTTCAAGATCGGCAAGAGGAGCGGATGTCATGGGTAAGTCCTTAATCGTCTGATGTGTGACGGCACTTAGCCGCCGATGACGGCAATGCCACGATCCTTGAAGGCGATGGTGACATCGGTATGGGGAGGAAGGGCGGTATCGACGGTTGTGTCGACGACAAAGAGCGAGCCGTGGCCCGTCTTTACCTCATATTCAACGTGGTCGCCGAGATAGGCGGAGTGGGTGATCTGGCCATTGAAGAGGCCGCTGCCGGTCGTTGGCGTCAGCATGATGGCGTTCGGTCGAACGGCCAGTTGGGCAGGGCCCTGTTTGATCGAACGATGGATGACCTTATGACGAAGTCCTTCGATCGCGATCGTGGCGATCTCGCCGTCGGTCTCGATGACATCGCACCGCATGACATTGGCCTCGCCCATGAAATCGGCGATGAAGGCGGAGGCCGGGGCATCGTAGAGTTCGCGCGGCGCACCTTGCTGCGCAATACTGCCATCCTTCATGACGATGATGCGATCCGAAACGGCAAGCGCCTCGTCCTGGTCATGGGTCACATAGACGGCGGTAAAGCCAAGCCGTTGCTGCAATTCGCGAATATCCGTCCGCACGCGCCGGCGTAGCCGGGCATCAAGATTGGAAAGCGGCTCATCGAGAAGCAGCACCTGCGGCTCGACGACGAGCGCACGGGCCACGGCGACGCGCTGCTGCTGGCCACCGGAGAGCTCGGCCGGCAGGCGCGCGCCCATACCGGCAAGGCCGACAAGACCGAGAGCGTCTTCCGCTTTCTCGCGCGCCGCCTTGCGCTTCATACCTGAGGATTCCAGTCCGTAGGCGACATTGTCGAGGGCCGTCATGTGCGGAAACAGAGCATAGCTCTGGAAAACCATCGACACGTCACGTTCGTTGGCCGGCAGCATGGTGACATCCTTGCCGCCGATCAGGATGCGGCCAGACGAGGGTTGTTCAAGGCCCGCCAGCATGCGAAGCGTCGTCGTCTTGCCGCAGCCGGAAGGGCCGAGCAATGTCACGAGCGTACCGGGCTCGATGGTGAGCGAGAGATCGGGAATGGCGGTAAAGGCGCCGAAGGTTTTTCGGACATTCTCGAAGACGACGGAACCGGGGGCCTTCGGATTCATGCTGTTTTCTCCTGAACAAGGGATGCTGGTGCAGCCGGTGACGGCGTCATCGCGACGCGGTTTACGCGCCGCAGCCGCCTTTCTCCGACGAGCAGCTGGAAGCCTGCGATGACGGTGATCATCACAACGATCAGTGCCGAGGAATAAGCGATCGCGACGCCATATTCACCATTCTCGACTAGGCCGACGATATAGGCGGTGGACATGTTATATTGGGCGCTGACGAGAAAGATGACAGCGCTTATCGAGGTGATGGCCCGCACAAAGGAATAGACAAGTGCTGCGGTAATTGCCGGCCGCAGCAGCGGCAGGATCACCTTCCGAATGGTGCGCAGGCTGTCGGCTCGCAATGTCAGCGATGCCTCATCGAGGCTTTTGTCGAGCTGGCTCATGGCGGCAACGCCACCGCGCACACCGACCGGCATGTTACGAAACACGAAGCAGGCTACGAGAATCAGCGCCGTTCCGGTCATCTCCAGGGGCGGCAGGTTAAAGGCCATGATGTAGCTAATGCCGATGACCGTGCCGGGGATGGCAAAGCTCATCATCAGCGCGAATTCGAACAGGCCGCGACCGACGAATTTCTGACGCACGATCAGATAAGCCGTCAGCAGGCCGACCGCAGCCGTCAAGGGCGCGGAGATCAGGGCGATCTCCATCGTCGTCCAAAAGGAGTTCCATGCGACGCCGGTCCAGGCAAGACGGCCATCGTCGCGCAGGCCGATCGAGAAGGCCTTGACGTAATGTTCCGCCGTCAGCGTGTTGTCGAGACCCCAGGTGCGGACAAAGCCGCCGAAGAGAATCATGACGTAGACGACGACGGTAAAGATCGTCCACGGGATGACGAGGGCGTGGACCGCAATCGAAACAGCGCGCGGCAGCGCGCCATGAACGCCGGAATCGCCCTTGCCAGTCACGGTCGCGAAGCTCTTTCCTTGCAGCCAAAGACGCTGCGCGAGGAAAGCGCTGAGCGTGAAGACGAGCAGGATCATGGCGAGGACTGCCGCGCGCGATGGATCGTTTTGCGCGCCGACCACGCTGAAGAAAATTTCCGTCGACAGAACGCCATGGCTGCCGCCGAGGATCATGGGATTGCCGAAATCCGCCATGCTCTCGATGAAGCCGATCAGAAAGGCATTTGCCAGGCCGGGTTTCATCAGCGGCAGGGAGATCCGCCAGAAGGTGCGCCAGCGATCGGCACACAGCGTCTGTGATGCTTCCTCCATCGACGGGCTGACCCCTTCGACCACGCCGATCAGAACAAGGAAGGAGATCGGCGTGAAGGAGAGAACCTGCGCGATCCATATACCCGTCAGGCCATAGAGCCAACGGCTGGGTTCCGTACCGAAGATCGAAGCTGCGGCCTGTGTGACGACGCCGGCGCGGCCGAAGAGTAGCGTCAGTGCTAGACCGACGACGAAGGGCGGCGTGATGATCGGCAGGATCGTTAAAAGCCTCAGTCCCTTCTTGAAGGGGAAGCGGGTGCGGGTGGCGACAAGGGCAAAGCAGAGCCCAAGCAGTGTCGATCCGCCTGCCGTCAGGATGGCGAGCCAAAGTGTGCGCCAGGCGACACCGCAACGGTCGCCGCCTATCACGCAGCTAAGGCTCCAGATCGAGGAATCCTGGATGTTTGTCATGAAGCCGCTGGGATCGAAGGATCCGTCAAACGACTGGAAGGCTCCGACGAACATACTGCCGACGGGATAGAAGACGAAGATCGCGACAAGGACAATCAGCATGGTAATGGCGCTGACGATGAAGGCATCGCCCTTCATTGCGCCGCGTTCGGCAAGGCCGAAGGAAAAGAGCAGGACGAAGACGATGCCAAGGGTAATAGCGCCGGTGCCCATCGCAGGCTGGCCGTCCGCCAGCGCACCGAATATGGTTTCGCTGATCGACCAGCTCCAGCCCGACGACGTGATCGCGAGTCCCTGCAGCGACAAAAAGGCAAAGCCCAACGCACCGGCAAGGACCATGAGCGCACCGCGCGACATCGGACTAGATATGAAGCGCGCGATGCCACCGAGCATAAGGAGCCCGGCGGCGATCGCGAGCCACCATCGGCCGTGACTGACGATTTGCAGGATGCCAGGCGCTGTGGAGGGGTCGCCTGGAAAGCTGCCCAACCAACCAAGGCCGAAGAAGCCGCCCTCAATGCGATACCATGGGAGTAGTATCAGGGCAGCCATGCCGAAGATGAGCGCGACATCCAGCCGGCGTTTGCTATTTGTCATGGTCAGATTCGCATCCCGTTCAGCAAGATTCGGAGATGAAGCAGGCCGGATGCACGAGGAACCGGCCTGCGAGCGCAATCGAAAAATCCATCAGTTGGCCTTGGCGCCGATTTCCTTGTCCCATCGGGCAAGCAGAGCCTTGCGGATCGCGGGGTCGCCGTATTTCTTGAAGTCATAGTCGATCAGCTTGATCTCCTCGAACTTCGGCGCTTCCTTCGGAACGGCAGCCGATTTGTTGGAGGGAAGCTGGTAGGACTTGGCATCCTTCATGTGCGATTGTGCCTCGGCGCTGAGTGCCCAATCGTACCACTTCTTGGCGTTGTCGAGATTTCTGGCGCCCTTGATGATCGACATGGAGCCGATCTCGTAGCCCGTGCCCTCGCACGGTGCGACAGCCTTGATGGGAAAGCCTTCGACGGTCTGCGCAACCGCGTCATGCATGAAAACGATGCCGATCGTCGATTCCCCGCGTGCTGCCGCTTTCACGGGAGCTGAGCCCGACTTGGTATATTGCGAGATATTCGCATTCAGTTTTGAGAGATAATCGAAAGCCTTGTCCTCGCCCATGATCTGCACGAGTGTCGCCAGCGTATTATAGGATGTCCCCGATGAGTTCGGATTGGCGATCTGGATCTCGCCCTTGTAGGAGGGGTCAAGAAGGTCGGCCCAGCATTTGGGCTCCTTTAAGCCCTTCTTCTTCAAGATATCCGTGTTATAGCCCCAGCCAAGCGCTCCCGCATAAACGCCGACCGTGCGGAAATTGGCGCTTTCGGCCTGCTTCTTCGCCCAATCCTGGAGCTGGTCGAAAAGCGGTGATTTATATTCCAGCGTCAAGCCCTCGCTTGCTGCCTGCAAATGTGGGTCGCCGGTTCCTGCCCACCAGATGTCCGTCTTCGGATTGCGTGCCTCGGCGCGGATCTTGGCGTAGGTTTCGCCGGCCGAAAGCCGAACCATATTGACCTTGATGTCGCTCTGCTTCTCGAAGAGCCCCTTCATCACGTCGCAGACTTCCGGATCCGCCGAGCAGATTACGTTCAGATCGCCCGCGGCATGCGCCGACCAGGCAATAAAAGATATTCCCGCGGCGAGGGCTGCCGCGGCCATGTTGACCAATCGCATGATGTCCTCCTGCTATGCGGCGCCTCCACGCCAAGCGCTTTTGCAAGCGCGTGCAAATGCTGCATTGGTTAGCTCGTGCTGTCAATTGCTACTGTCATAAAAGTTTCACAAAATTTGTTGAGTCGACTATTGCACGCGATTGCAAACTGTGATGGAGTTTTGATGAAGTAGGGGAGGCGGCGTGTCGCAACGAGATTTTGTCAGTGCTGAGGAAGTTGCGCAACGGGCGGGTGTTTCGCGCTCGGCAGTTTCTCGCGCATTCACGCCAGGGGCGAGCGTTTCTGACGCTACCCGGCAAAAGATTCTACGTGCGGCAGAGGAGCTTGGATATCAGGTCAATCATCTCGCCCGCGGGCTGATGCGCAATGAAAGCGGCATTGTCTGTCTGATTGTCTCGGAGGTGGCGACACCTTATCGGTCTGCATTGCTGCGCGAACTGACACAGCAGCTGCAGATCGTCGGCAAAGTCGCCATGCTCATCAACACCGATCGCTCCGATGGCAGCGTCGATCGCGCGCTTCAGCAGGCGATCCGATATAGGGCGGATGCATCGATCATTCTCTCAGGCCTGCCCGACAAGTCGATCACACAGCTCTGCCTGAGAAGCGGGCAGCGGCTCGTTCTGATCAACAGAGACGACGACCAACCGGGGCCCTTGCGGATCAATCTCGACGATCGCGAGGCGGCAGGGCGTGTTGTGACCGCGTTCGTTCGTGCCGGCTGCACCAGGCTAGCGTTCGCGAACTCAGAAGCCGGCACGCCAAGTTTGAGTGCGCGTGAGGCCGGTTTCGTCGCCGCCGCAAAAGCCCAAGGGCTTGATGTGATCGTTGAGCGATATGGCTGGACCGGATACGAGGCTGGCAAGGTCGTCGCGCAGCGGCTGCTAACCCGAAGCGAACGGCCTGACGCGGTATTTTGCGCAACTGATCTGCTGGCTTGTGGTTTCATGGACGCCGCGCGGCACCAGTTTTCGATCTCGATCCCGGATCAGCTGTGCGTCATTGGCTTTGACGATATTGAGCAGGCCTCATGGTCGTCTTACGATCTGACGACCTTTACGCAACCCGTGGCGGCAATCGCGCGGGAAGCTGTGACATGGCTGAGCAAGAGCCCATCATCGGACAGGCTGGAGGGCCATTCCGTAAGATTGCACGCCGAGCTTACATGGCGAGGCTCGGTTAGGGGAGGGTAGGCTCCTGTCGATCGATGCCGATGAGCTTGGGGAAGTCGACAAGCGGCGCTTAAATGAGGTCCTGCTATTCTCGATGAACATCGAAAATGCCGGAAGTATCCTTAACCGGAGTCTTCCGCCACATCTTGCGCAGTGGCCGCGCAGCGGGTTGAACGTTTCGAAGGGGGCAGGTTGAGCTCGCTCCGCTATTCGATCCTTTGCGGTCCAATCAGCGGCCGGCCGCGGCACTCGTCATGACGCAGGGTGAACGTGCGGCTCGGATGCTTGCAGGTGAGAAGGTTGTGTTTTGCGGAGCGGAGCGCGAAGGTACCGAAGCGCGTTTCTTGCGTCAGCGGCAAGGTGGCGTCGAGGCGGTAGAGACAAGCTCGCTCCATTTCGATCTATCGCGTCGTAGTCGCTGCTGTATATCCGGTGCTTGCGAAGCGTGGAGAGCTTCTCCAGAGCCGTACCCCAAGGCCAGACGCCAAACTGTCTCAGAAACGATGCCTAACCTGACGAGCTCAATGGCATGACGTCAAAGAAAAATCGCGCAAAGGCCGCTTCTCCGAAATCAAAGCCCCTGCTGCAACAACTCGCGCGTACGCCGGAAAAGCTGTTCGCGGGCGCCTTCCGCAATCAATATGGCGCACTCTGCTTCCGCTATAAGGATGGTGGTGACGAGATCGATATACTGGTGGTCACGTCGCGGGATAGTGGACGTTGGATTGTGCCGAAGGGTTGGCCGATGAAAGGCAGGGAGCCTCACGAGGCGGCAGCGATCGAAGCTTGGGAGGAGGCGGGGGTGCGTGGCGAGGTCCGCAAAGCGCCGATTGGCCGGTATACGTATCTGAAGGAGCTGGACGATGGCAAAGTCGTGCCCTGCGTCGTCGATCTGTTCCAGCTAGAGGTGAAAGAGAGCCAGACGGAATACAAGGAGAAAGGACAAAGGCGGCTGGCGTGGGTCAGTCCTGAGGAAGCGGCACGGCGCGTGCGCGAAGTCGAGCTCAAATCACTGCTCGTCACCTTTAGACCGCAGGGGAGATAAGCGCCTGCGCTTTGGTTGGCGACCGCGGCTAGTGTGGAAGCGGAGGCGCATTTGCGGGCGTATCGCGAAATTTCAGGATTATACCCCGAGCGGACTGTATTTTCTTGGCATCGGTGATGAGCTTCGGAGCGTTGTTGCTTTGGCCAGACCGCGTCGTCGGCGGTTTGGATCCTATCTGGGAGAGATCAGTCCAGCACCCGAGAACCTGATCAATCGCGACTTCCATGCAAACGCGCCGAACGTGAAATGGTTGACAGACATCACCGAGTTCCAGATACCTGCGGGCAAGGTGTACCTTTCGCCCATCATCGACTGCTTCGATGGCATGGTCATCAGTTGGTCGATTGGAACGCAGCCAGACGCGGGGCTGGTCAACACCATGCTGGATGCAGCCATTGGGACCGTGGTCGATGGCGAGGAACGGCCAATCATCCATTCTGATCGGGGAGCCCATTATCGCTGGCCCGGCTGGCTAACCCGTATCAGCGAAGCGAAACTTGGTTCGCTCGATGTCCCGAAAGGGATGCTCGCAAGACAACGCCGCGTGCGAAGCGTCTTCGGCTGGTTGAAAACCGAACTCTTCTATCCACGCGACGGGAAGGCCATCACAATCGAACAGTTCGTTACCGAAGTGGACGCCTACATCCGCTGGTACAATGAGAAGTGTATCAAGATATCGCTGGGATCTCTCAGCCCGGTCGAGTATCGTCAGAGCCTCGGCCTGAACTTATGAAGCAGTCCAACTTTTTATCCGCACCCCCTTATGCGCCTAACCGGCTCAGTTCCGCGTGAAAACCAACAAGGGAGATTGGAGGCCGACCGAAATCTTGTTGAGCGAAGCTTCACACACGTAATGGTTGTAATGGAAGATATAGATGAACTCCAGGCCTGGCGTTTGCTTGAGAAGTCTCAAGACGTGATGCGGTTTCGGGGGGCTGAGCCAGAACGAACTCATCAGAGCCGGATAAAGGCCGGGGTTTTCGGATCGAGATGTGGTTCCCGCATGGGGAGAGTTCGCCAAATTCGGCATGCTGATTACCGCTGCGCCTGCAGACGAATGGCACGGCGGAGTGGGTGCTCAAGCGGATGTTTCTTCCGAGAGCGCCTCCTATGGAGGCTCGGACGCAGTTGCCCGATCGTATTTGCTCTTGCTTCGCAATCTTTCGGATAAGAGAAAAGGGCTCACCTAAGCTATGCTTGTTTCTTCTGAATCTCTTGATAGACTTCAATCAAGGATACCATCATAAGTTTCCGCAATCAAAAGGTGCTGGAAAGCAGTTGAGGTTGGGATGGGGATTGTCACACTGGATCATTTCGCCCGCTGTGTCGGGGAGGGGTTCGAAATCGATATGGGAGGAGGGGGCCTTGTCTTTACATTGACCGAGGCGCGGCCCTTGCCTGAACGAGGTTTTGCCGGAATGACGCGCGCCCCCTTCGCACTGCTGTTTCGCAGCGGATCAAAAGTTGTTTTTCCGCAGCAGATTTATAGGCTGAACAACGCCACGCTTGGAATTCTCGACATTTTCCTGGTGCCGGTCGCCAGGGATCAAGATGGGATCATCTACCAGGCGATCTTCAATTGATGCCGGATGATGAATCCCGCGGATCTGACGGAAGCTGATGTCTGCTCCACTCCATGCCTATGTGGGTATCGGTGGTGTCAACTGCCTTAAATCCCAAGACCTGATAAAGCTCGTATGCACGTCTGTTGTTTCGATCGACATGCAAGGTAATCCCCAAGCTTTTGCTCGCTGCTGTCGCATCTTGAATGGCTTTTAGCGTCGCGGTGCCCAGGCCCAAACCACGCCATTCCGGTAGAAATCCGATATCGATGATGTGCCAGATATTCGTACTGACATTAATGTAAAGGCGGCCGATGGAAATGCCGTCCTTTTCTATGATCAGGAAGTCTGTCTGCGGGAAGGTGGCGATATAATAGCGATGTTGGAGATTGAACTGCTGATCTAAAAATTCTTGCTTGTCCTCCGGCGACCACGGAACCTGGGCCAGTTCATTCTCACGAAACGAACGGTAAAGCTGGCGTAGAAATGGAATATCGTCTAGCCGCGCGGGACGCAGCATACAGGCAGGAACGCGGAACGGATGATCGTCAGTGCGCGCAGGAAACTCCGGTAGCTGGCCGACCGCTGCGCCAGACATCATCCGAAGGATGGAAATATGCCGTTGAGCGCGATGCTGAAGTTGACCGCGAGATAGGGCTGACGGTTTTCGTGCGGCTGGCCCTCGCCCGCAATGCCGATAACATTCTGCGCGAACTGCGCGTTCGGCTGGGCATTGGCCAGAAACGGACTGCTCGAATTCGGCAGGCTCAGGGCGTTTCCGGCGCTCGGTGTCGCGGCTCGCTTGGACGTGTCGCCTTGATTAAAGAGGGTCAAGGAATGCGCGTGTGCCGGCATCTGCGCCTGGGTTAACGTTACTCCGTTGCTGCCGAAGGTCTCGCCCTCGGTACGTGGCGTCAGGCCTGGTCCCTGTCCTTGATTGCAACCTGCGCGATTGGCGAAGTTAGGCAATTGGAATGTGGTGGTGCCGTTGCCGCCATACTGGACGCCAAGCAAGGAAAAAAGCGCGGTGTTCTGTTGGATCGGGATCGTCGCGCCGTTGCAGAATGCCCAGTTGCGCGGAGCGAAGTCGAAACCAAACAGCTGGATCTCACCGATGAAAGATTGTGTCATAGCAATGTCCTCGATGGAAAAGGCGCGATTCAACCGTGTGAGGGAAAGATGCCGGCCCATGCGATGCAATACTGCACGGTCAGCGTCGGCATCGTATTGTCATGCGGGGTCGTCGATCCCGTCATCTGCGTTGCCGCCGGTGATGTGGTGATCGGAGTGGCTCCACTTATATCCGTCGCATACATCGTATCGCCGCTCACCGCGCCAAGTTCGACCGTCGGTCCAACAGCCATGCTAGTCGCGGCGCCAGTGGTGGCAAGGTATGGATGTGTGTGCGACGGCATTTGCAAGGGTAGGAGTGTGACGTTCTCACTGCCAGCGGATTGGCCGATCACATAGGTCGACAAACCCGGCCCCGCACCCTGATGCATGGGCACGCGCCCGCATAGATTGGGCGTCGCGAATGTTGTGATGCCATCACCACCGTAGATCGTACCGATCAACGTGTACAGTTCCTGATATATGGAGATGGACTGCAGTGAATTGTCGCACGGCAGCCATCCGTGGGGCACGCGGGAAAAGCCAAAAAGCCGGATTTCTCCGACAAAGGGGGCGCTCATCGTTGATCCTCCGAGCAAAAGGTTGACAAGAGATGATCAGCTGCGAGATGGAAAAATTCCCTGCAGCGCAATGCAATAATTGATCACGTCGTAGGGTTGCATATTGGCGTGAGGCTGGGTGTTGCCGGCGGGAGTCACGGTCTGGCTCGACAGCACAACCGTATCGCCACTGGAAGGGCCGTAGATATTGGCGCTGTTGGTGCCGTAAAGCGCATTACTAGGGCTGCGCACGGTGCCGTTGCTGGTCGTCCCGGTCGCGAGGTGAATGTGCTGAGGCAATTGCTGCTGCAGCACGGTCACATTTTCCGCACCGCCGGTTTCGCCGATATTGTATGGAGCGGGCTGCCAGGCGGGATCCACGGAAGGTCCAAATCCGACAGGCGTACGGCTTTGCATGTTGGGCAAGGCAAAGGTTCGAATTCCATCTCCACCGTAGTAGGTGGCCAGTAGTGAGAACAAGGCTTGGTTCTGCGCGATGGGAAGAATCTGGCCATTGCAAAGCGCAAAACCTCTAGGCGCAAAGGGGAATCCTGTGAGCATAATCTGGCCAAGAAACACGTCTGACATCTCATACCCCTGAATATTCTAATTATATTATTTGCCATCATCTCTCAATCAATACGATAGATGCAAGAACAAACTTGACCCTCATAGGTATAAAAATTCAGGGAATTTCTATTATTTTTTTAAAAAATCAAAGGTTGTGATCGGTTATCAAAAAATCAGAAAAGACGTCAATTATCAGCATGTTGTTCGGTTGTATAAATTAAAAATACAAGGATGCGAGTGTTCAAAACATCGGACTAGCCGTTCACGGACAGCCCCCTGCCATGGAGATCGGCCTACTGTTCGTTCCGTGAGCACAAGTTACACCGATCACGGTCGACCAAATGTTGCTCCGGCATGACGCTCATCCCGTCGAGCGGACGCTTTCTTCGAGTGCATATTTCGATTTCCCCCGAACCAGACGTAAGGGGGACGCAAGGAAGATTGCGCGCTCTCTCTTATCGAGAGCTGGGGCATGATCCGGCGAGCCGGATAATTGGAAACCGAACATGGAGGGGCCCTCCATAGGCGGCCTCAGGATTGGCCGACCCTCGCGAAGCCCTGAGGAGCCCTCTTAAAATTTCTTGCTTGCTGCGACCTTGGCGCCGACGGATTTCTGGCCATCGCCCTCGATATTGAAGAGCAGGCTAGTGTCGAGCATCCAGAAGTTCGTTGTCTGTATGGAGACGCCAGCGGTGACCGCACCGAAGGCGCCGGCGCCGTCGAGACCGGAGAAGCCGCCCGTCAAACCAAGCTTCGGTATCAGTTTGGCGCCGCTTTCGAGCGTGAAGGACCTTGCGATCTCGGCGCCAAGGCTGACGCGGAATTGGTCTTCGTTGAAGCCTTCGATGGTGATCGCATCGCCGGCTCCATTCTTGACCGTATAGTCGTCGACCTTTTCCGAGAAGTAGATCGCCCTGAGCTTCGGCGACAGTGTCGTGTTCTCGTCGAGGTACCATTGGCCCTCGATCGACGTATCCGCCATCCACCGCGTGGTCTTGAAATTGCCGTCCCAGAACTGGGTATCGATGGTGTTGTTCGAGCCGCCATAGCGCAGGCTGCCGTTCCAGAATACGCCCTTGCCGAGCTCGATCGAAGCATAGGGTCCGGCAAGCCAGCCATTGCCCGTCAATTCCGCGTCCTCATCGGTCGGGTCGGTCATGCGGTCATAATGGAAGGAGAGACCAATTAGCGCATGTTCGGAGATCAGATAGTCCACGCCCATGTTAACCATGGCGAAACTGCCCCACTTCGAGTCGTGAGTGTCCTTGCTGCCCTTGTCGTCATGGGTCAGGAAGGCACCGCCGATCCAGACGTTGAACCGGGCTGACGCCGCATCCGGATCGCCGCCAGCCGCCCGCATCTGCGTGAGGCTGGTGGAGAAGCTGAGCGTCATGCCCTCTTCCGATGGCATCATGCGACCGCTGATCGGGTCAGTCGCCTTCTCCATCTGCCGGCGCTGCAGGAGCCCCGGTACCTCGATCGTG
This sequence comes from Rhizobium sp. AB2/73, assembly GCF_020871915.1. NCBI lineage: Bacteria > Pseudomonadati > Pseudomonadota > Alphaproteobacteria > Hyphomicrobiales > Rhizobiaceae > Rhizobium > Rhizobium sp. AB2/73. The sequence goes on from NZ_CP067073.1 coordinate 909,738, forward strand.
TTGGCGATCATGTTCTGCCGGGATTGCACGAAGTCATGCACGAGGTTGCTGATATCCTCGGCAACCTTCCCGGCGTCATAACTGACATTATAGGTGACTGTAGCCGTATTGGAGGTTCCAAGCGCGCTGACGAGCTTGTAGCCGACCCGGACCTGACCGGAATAGGCGGGGTTCAGCACATAATGCAGGTACCAGCCAACCGGAGTGGTGACCGGGCCTGCCTGCGCCAGCTGACCCTGGATGATCGTCGCCGTGCCGGCATTGGCAGGCTCCACGAAAGCGAGGATCGCGGCGGTGAAGGGACCGCCGGTCGCGCCGCGATTGAGGTAGACGTCGGGCGGAGCCGAGCCTGCAGGTACGTTGACGACCATGTCCAGAACGGTAACCGATCGGGTCTTCACTCTGAGGCTATAGGAGGCGCTCCCGGTCGCACCGTTGCCATCGCGAACCTGGATGGTGAAATTGTAGGCCCCTTCCGTGCCTCCCGAGATCGGACCGTTGAGCTGGCCAGTGGAGATGTTGAGTACCAGGCCGTTCGGCAGGTTGCCGGAGACGATACTATAGATCTTTGTGCCCGCACCGCCGGTCGTGGTGATCTGCTGGCTGTAGGCTTCGCCCGCCATCGCATCGGGGAGGGGGCCGCCTGCCGGACTGAATACGAATGTTGTTGGTGGCGGCGAAATGGCGATCGTATAGGCCGCGGAGGTCACGGCGCCGTTGGCATCGGTGGCGGTGATGGAGAAGCTGTAATTGCCCGGCGTCGTCGGCGTGCCGGTAATGGCTCCCGTCGCATGGTTGAGCGCCAGCCCGGCCGGCAGCGTGCCGGCAGCACTATAACTATAGGGGCCGGTTCCCCCCGAAGCAGTGATGGTCTCGCTGTAAGCCGTGGTGACGACGCCCGCCGGCAGGGCACCGCTCGGCGGCGAGAATGTCAGGTTTGGCGCCGTGATCGTCATGCTGACGGTTGCCGGTGCCGAAGTGCCTGAGGCATTGGTTGCGGTGTAGGTGAAGCTGTCCGATCCGCTATAGCCCGGGTTCGGCGTGTAGGTGATGGATGTCCCCGAGGCGGCCGCGGTTCCGTGGCTGGCCCCCGTTGCCACCGCGACCGAGATCGCCGCGCCGCCCGTGATGGCGAGCGTGATCGGATTAGCCGATGAATTGGCGGCAACGGTTGCCGCGACGTTGCCGGCGATCGGTGGCTGGACGTTGACCGCCAGACTGTATGCCCTAGAGCCTGTGAAGGGACCGGCTCCGGTCGAACTATCGGTTGCGGTGATCGTCACATTGAAAGTGCCCGATGCCGTCGGAATGCCGGAAAGAACACCAGCCGACGAAAGCGTCAGGCCGGCGGGCAGGGCACCTGACGTCACTGCATAACTATAAGGACTGGTGCCGCCCGACGCGGTGATGGTCTGGTTATAGGCAGCGGCAACGGTCGCAACCGGCAGCGCCGCCGGTGCGATTGCAATCGTCGCAGCGCCGATAACCAAACTGTAGGCCCTGGAGCCGGTAAAAGCGGCGCTGTCCGTCGCCGTGATCGTGATATTGAAGGTGCCTCCGGCGGTCGGTGTGCCCGAAAGTATGCCGCCCGACGACAGGGTGAGGCCGGCTGGCAAGGCGCCTGCCGTGAGCGTGTAGCTGTAAGAGCCGATGCCGCCGGAGGCACTGAAGGTCTGACTATAGGCAGCCCCGATCCTGGCCGGCGGCAGGGTTGCCGGTGTGATCGTGATCGTTGGGGCGCCGATCGTAACGGTATAGGCCTGCGAGCCGGTGAAGTGGTTGGCGTCCGTTGCGGTGATTGTGAAATTAAAAGGCCCAGCGGTCGTCGGCGTCCCAATGAGAGTGCCTGCCGAGGAAAGCGCCACGCCCGCTGGGAGGTTCCCGCTCGCAAGGCTGTAAGTGTAGGGAGCAGTTCCGCCCGAGGAGGTCAGTGTCTGGCTATAGGCGGTTCCGGCCGTACCCCTCGGCAGGGTTGCGGGGGTGATCGTGATCGTTGGGGCGCCGATCGTAACCGTATAGGCCTGAGAGCCGGTAAAGTGGTTGGCGTCCGTTGCGGTGATGGTGAAGTTGAAAGGCCCGGCTGTTGTCGGCGTACCGACGAGCGCACCGGCCGACGAAAGCGCTACGCCTGGCGGAAGGCTCCCGCTTGTGAGGCTAAAGGTATAGGAGCCGGTTCCGCCCGAGGCTGTCAATGTCTGGTTGTAGGCGGTTCCGGCCGTGCCCCCGGGCAAGGTTGAGGGGCTGATCGTGATCGTTGGGGCGGCGACCGTCAATGTGTAGGCTTGTGCGCCTGTAAAGGGACCCGTGCCGGTAGAGCTGTCCCTGGCAACGATCGTGAAGCTGAAGTTCCCCGCGTTGGTCGGTATACCAGAAAGAAGGCCGGCTGAGGAAAGTGCCACGCCCTGCGGAAGGTTCCCGCTCGCGAGGCTGAAGGTATAGGAACCCGTGCCGCCAGAAGCCGCGAGCGTCTGACTATAGGCTGTTCCGGCCGTTGCGGCAGGCAGAGCGGAAGGGCTGATTGTGATCGTCGGTGCGGAGACGCTCAAGCTATAGGCCCTCGAGCCGGCGAACGGCCCTGTCCCGGTCGAGCTATCGGTCGCGGTAACCGTGAAATTGAACGTGCCGCCTGCCGTCGGCGTGCCTGTGAGTGCGCCTCCCGATGAGAGCGTCACGCCGTCGGGAAGCGCGCCTGCTGTGACCGCAAAACTATAGGAACTGGTACCTCCCGACGCTGTAATGGTTTGACTATAGCTGGCAGCAACGGTGGCGGATGGGAGCGTGGCCGGCGCGACCGTAATCGTTGGCGCTGAAACCGTCAGGCTATAGGATCTTGAGCCGGTAAAGGGGCCTGTACCCGTGGAACTGTCCGTTGCCGTGATAGTGAAACTGAAGCTGCCTCCCTCCGTCGGCATGCCGGTGATTACACCGCCCGATGACAAATTCAGGCCGTGTGGAAGCGAACCTGCCGTAACGGCAAAGCTATAGGAACTGGTGCCGCCGGATGCGGAGATGGTCTGGTTGTAACTGGCACCGACGGTCGCAGCCGTCAACGTCGCCGGCGCGACCGTAATCGTCGGCGCCCCAATGGTCAGGCTATAGGCCTTTGAACCGGAAAATGGTGCGCCCGTGCCGGTGGAACTATCCCGCGCGGTGACCGTGAAGTTGAACGTACCACCCGCTGTCGGCGTGCCGGAAAGCGTACCCGAGGAAGAGAGCGTCAAGCCGGCTGGGAGAGCACCGGATGTTACACTGAAACTATAGGAACTGGTTCCGCCCGAGGCCGTGATAGTTTGGCTATAGGCGGTTCCGACTGTGCCCGCCGACAAGGAGGCTGGGTTGACGGAAATCGTCGGCGCGGAAATACCCAAAGTATAAGATATCGAGCCTGTGAACGGCCCAGTCCCGGTAGAACTATCGGTCGCGGTAATTGTGAAAGTGAAACTGCCTGCGGCTGTCGGTGTGCCTGAGATCGCGCCTGTCGTCGTCAAGCTGAGGCCGTTGGGAAGAGCGCCTGATGTGACCGCATAAGTGTAAGAGCTGGTGCCACCGGCGGCGCTAACGGTCTGGTTATACGTGGTTCCGACAGCGCCTGAGGTGAGCGTGGCTGGCCCGAGCGTAATCGTCGGCGGGCTGACCGTTATAGTCACCGTCGCGGGCGATGAGGTGCCGGCCGCATTGGTCGCAGTATAGGTGAAGCTATCCGGACCGGAATAGCTCGCTGTCGGCGTATAGGTGATCGAGGTGCCGCTTGCCGTCGCAGTTCCGTGAGACGCCTGCGTCCCGACGGCCACCGAGGAAGCTGCTCCTCCCGATAGGTTCAGCGTAATGGCATTGGACGTGCTGCCATGACTTACCGTGGCGCTGACCGAGCCGGCAATAGGTGGTGTCAATCCCGCCGGCGCGATCGCAATATTTACTGTGAAGGGATGGGCGCTCGCATCGGCCAAGGTGAAGGTGTCTTGGGTCGCTCCGTCGCCGCTGTTCGTGTAAGTGAACGAGCCGGCAGCTGCGTTGTAGTTCGTTATCGTACCATGCTGTGGAAGTACTACGTTTGGATCGCCAATAGGATTGAGACCAACTGGATCGCACAGCGCCCCGATGTTGACATTAAGTGTCCCGCCGGAAGCCATTGGGCTTGTCGATGGCGTCGTGTGGGAATCGGGGAAGTTGAGGGTAGTGCATGCCGCGTGGGCCGTGCCTGGACTTGCCAGCGATAGACCGGTGCAGAATAAGGCAGCGAGCAGCATTATCCTAAGCAGCAGCGCACAAGCGCGCGCGAAATCTTTCGATCGCGTGGTTATTTTGGAGAGCTGTCTCGCGTCCCGCATGGCGCGGTGGACCTGTATTTTTACGAGAGCATTTTCCGATAAGGAACTATTGTTCCCAGGGCGGGATTTTCTTCCCGCAGTCCTGGTCGCCAGCTGTTCGACGCTTTTCATTTGCCCAACCCAAAGACCGAGCAAACCCCACCACGAAAAGCAGGAAGTTGCTCTTGTGCTTGCTCGTCTGCATTGTGGCCGACGCCCCTCTACTCGATCGAAGTACTATATAAAGCAACCTGAAAGGCAATTTCACATGCCCGGGAATCCCAAAGATTGATTCTTTTTGGATCATTATTCAATCAAATGTTGTATATTAGCAACAATGCAGATTGCATGATTTGCCATCATCCTACAGTATAGGCAGTTCCGTGCGCCTTCCGAGGATGTCGCGATCCAGGCTGCGAGCCGCGGAATCCGCTCTAGCGTGATCCGTCCTCCCCCAACTGTGCACGGCTCCGGCGACGAAATGTTCCTCCCAAAGCTGATCAGCATAGCCAAGCAAACTGGTTTTTCGGCCTATGTCGAAGACGGAGAGAACCGATGGCCGGCAGTTCATCGTCTCGACGCCGCCCGGCTTTATCGCTTGGCAGCCGAGCGGAGGGCCTGGCGAGCGGTTCCACGCGGTTGCGGAGAGGAATATACCTTTCCAAGCGATAGCTCAGGTGATCGGCAAAATGCAGGACGTTCCGGTGCGAGCAATACAGGCGTCATCAGCTCCCGAGCAATTTGGATGGTCGGCACCCTTTGTGTGCATGGACTGCCCCGCATCCAGCTCGTTCACTCAATCTCGCCTGGGCTGGCGCCCAGAGGCGCGGGGGCTCTTGAGTGATTTAGCAGATGGCGGCTATTTGTGAACCGGCATGAACACCTCTGATACCTGGCGTTCTGGGGTCTATGTTTCGGAAACTTATTCCGTTTGCTGTTGCAGGCCGCCATAGACGTGGATGACATCGCCGATTTCGCCGGGCTCATTGCAGGTGAAGCCGATGAGGCCGATTTCGATGATCTCGTCCTTCCTCGCATCGAGACCGGTCGTCTCAGTGTCGAAAATGACACTATGGGGCGGATATCCCGGCCTCGCGGCAGGGGCATCAGGCCTCCTGAATCCTCGCAGCTCGAGGTGCCATCACCGCCCGGAACGAGCGCATTCTTGCGACACACGTAGCGCGGCCGATCCGTGCCATATCGGGAACTTACTCTTATGGGCCAGATCTCTTCAAGATTTCAGCCGGCGGAACTATTGCTCAAAAATCAGTGACGCTCTATATGTAGGTACTTACCTACATGGAGGTTGCCTATGAGCATCACGAGTTTGTCCAGCAGAGAGGTCAATCATGACGTCAGCAAGGCTAAAAAAGCCGCTCAGAACGGTCCTGTGATAATCACAGATCGCGGCAAGCCATCGCACGTCCTAATGACCTATAGTGAATTCGAGCGTTTGTCAGGGAAACGCAGGAACCTCGTTGATGCGCTCGCTATGCCCGGCCTTTCGGCTATCGAGGTGGATACGCCTAGAGCCAAAATCGCGACACGCGAGGTCGATCTGTCTTGAAGTACTTGCTCGATACGAACGTCGTCTCCGAGCTGCGCAAGGTTGGGGATGGCAAAGCAGATGCAAATGTCACGCAATGGGTTGCCTCGCAGGATGCCAGTGAACTCTTTATCTCCGCTATCACGATACTGGAGATCGAACGCGGGATCTTGAGCGTTCAGCGCCGCGATGCGTCACAAGGTGCTCGATTGCGAGAATGGATGGATAGCCGCGTTCGCCCGGAATTTGTGGATCGCATTCTGCCCATAGACGATGCCGTCGCCACGCGCTGTGCTCACCTTCATATTCCCGACCGCCGCAACGAGGCCGATGCCTTGATCGCTTCAACAGCGCTAGTCCATGGCCTGACTGTCGTCACGCGGAATATCAAAGATTTCGATGGCACTGGTGTAATCATCGTTGATCCGTGGCAGGGCTGAACTTCCAGGGACAACCGAGAAGATATAGCTCAGGTGCAGCAACGGGTGCACGGACAATCTTATCAGGCGCTTGGCTTTTGGTTGAAGCAGATCGACGGTTCGCATCCCTTCAAGAGCAAAAGTAGGAAGGACTGAAGGCAGAGGCATTTCAGGGCTATCGGCTAACTTAGCAGTAAGAAGAAGCAAGCTGCGCCATCTGAGATCACTTCCAACGATTGGCCGGATCGCTGTCGCTTGCGGGAGACGACCAAAGGGACTTCGATAAATGCCCTGCGTATCGCTTGACGATCCTTGTAGGCAGGGTAGCGATCATGGGGGCTCCCTGAACGGCGGTCAGCACAGTCGAAATTTTGACGCGCCAGGGGAAGGCTTTCGACGTACGTCATTCCCGGATCACGGTTGACTCATTTCCAATCCGCATGACGTTGACTTCCAATTGTCATGATGCAAATTTCCAACTGTCAGAGATTCGGACAAAGTATGTACGAACGTCTTGTCGCACACCGGGTGGAGGAAGCCCTTTCAGATACCCCGGTAGTCCTGATCGTAGGACCGCGCCGGGCAGGCAAGACCACACTTGTCTGGAAGATGGGGAGGCCGGTCGGACCTATATTACTCTCGACGATCAGACGACGCTCGATGCCGCGCAGTCCGATCCGACCGGCTTCATTCGCAGCCTCGATCGCGCCATAATCGATGAGGTCCAGCGCGCGCCCGATCTGCTGCTTGCGATCAAAAAGACGGTAGACGAGGACTATCGTCCCGGGCGCTTCCTCCTGACTGGCTCGGCCAATGTGCTCACCTTGCCGCGAGTTGCCCACAGCCTAGCGGGACGGATGGAAACTATTCGAATGCTGCCACTGGCTCGCGCTGAAATAAAAAGTCAGACGCCGACGTTCCTCGAACGACTATTTGAGGGGAAGCTTCAGGGAAACCGAGAGGCGATTGTCGGCGACGACCTCATCCAACTCGTGCTGTTAGGAGGTTTTCCCGAGGCGATTAGCCGCGAGAGCGAACGGCGACGGCAGGATTGGGCTCGGTCCTATCTGACATCTGTTCTGACCCGCGATCTTAGAGACATCGCCGAGATCGAGAAGCTGACCGAGCTGCCGAAATTTGTTCGACTGCTGGGGGAGCATTCGGGGCAGTTGGTCAACTATTCGCAGTTCGGCTCCAGCATCCATGTCAGCCACAAGACGGGGCAGCGCTATGTGGCGCTGTTGGAGCAGGTCTACCTCGTCTCGACATTGCAGCCTTGGTACACAAACGCGTTTAAGCGGATCGCCAAGACGCCGAAGCTACATTTTCTCGATTCCGGCCTTCTCGCAGCGGTGCGCGAATTGACATTCGATCGGACAAAGGCGGACCGCAGCGTACTTGGCGCGCTTCTGAAAAGCTTCGTGTTTGCCGAAATTCTGAAGCTCTCGGATGCGTCCGACTTACGCCTGACGCCATACCATTTTCGCGATCAACAGATGCATGAGGTGGACATCGTCCTAGAACGCGACGATGGCATGATCGTGGGGATCGAGGTTAAGACCTCAGCGACGGTGAAGTCCAGTGACTTCGCCGGACTGCGGACCCTGGCCGCAGCGTGCAAGGACCGGTTCGCCTACGGTGTAGTGCTGTACGATAGCACCGATTTCGTTCCCTTCGGCGACAGGTTGGCCGCAGCGCCATTGTCCGCCTTATGGGCCAAATGATCATCGGAAAGCAGATTCACGTCCCGGTGACTGGACTTTTCATTTCCAATAGCCCTCGTGCATGCCTTGTGCCCACGCGCGCGGGAAAAGGTATCTTCATATGCCCCGACGTCTTTCTAACTGGCGACCTCAGCGAGGGAAGGCTGGTCCAACTTCTCACTCCTTTCCCGTCAAGAACGATCGCGATCCAGGTCGTCCAGTTACCATCGGCCTTTCGCAAACCCAAGGTCGCCGCATTCATCCACGTACTATATTCGAGAAAATAGTATAACGAGAATCAGAGTAGGTGGTGACCGGTATTGGAGGAGTTGATGCGTGGCAGCAGCCAAGCTTGTTTACAGGTTGTATCTATACTAGATTTGTGAAAACGATATAGAGGCCGCCGTGATTAAGCAGATTGATCTCATGTTCCGCACCATGGTCGCGGAGCTCCAACAACGGGCATTTGATGATGATTGGGCGGAAGACTTCCCCCCATCGGGTAGATTCGTGCCGGTGGCAGTCGATGGTCGGCGTTATTGGTATTTCGACCAACCCGATGGTGAGGGTGGGCAGAAGCGCCGGTACGTCGGTCCTGCCGACGATCCCTTGATTTCGGAACGGGTCGAAACCTTCAAGGGTGAGAAGTCAGACTTTAAGGCTCGCCGCAAGTTCGTTTCCACGCTAACGCGCGAGGCCGGTTTGATTGCCGCTGATCGCTTTACCGGGGATATCGTACAGACGCTTGCCAAGGCCGGTCTCTTCCGGTTGCGCGGCGTTCTCATCGGCACGGTCGCTTTTCAATGCTACTCGGCATATCTTGGCATCCGTCTGCCTTCGGCGGCGATCCTAACAGGTGATGCAGACCTAGCCCAGGATTTCGCGATTTCCGCCGAAGTGGCGGATTCGCTGCCGCCGATCCTCGATCTCCTAAAAGGGCTTGATCCGACGTTCCGCGCAGTGCCACATATCAGCGGCAGCTCTCGATCTCATGCCTTTCGTAATCAAACCGGTTACAGGTTGGAGTTCATGACGACAAACAGGGGAGCCGAAGAATACTCCGACAAACCCGCCAACATGCCCGCTCTCGGTGGCGCGTCAGCCGAACCGCTAAGATTCATGGATTTCTTGATCCGTGATCCCGTTCGTTCGATCCTGCTACATGGTGCCGGTGTCTCAGTTGTCATCCCTGATCCTTGCAGGTACGCGGTGCACAAGCTTATCATTGCCGGTCGCCGCCAAAGCGACGCCGGCGGCCAGGCCAAACGGGATAAAGACCTTAGACAGGCAGGAATACTATTCGAAGCCCTGCCGGTCACGGGCCATGGGCCTTCCCTGGCTGACGCTCTGGAGGAGGCATGGGATCGCGGCCCTGCTTGGAAGCTGGCGATCTCGGAAGCGGCCGAAACCATGCACAAGGAGTATTGGGACGCTATCAATCGAATGGTTGGCACTCTCAAGCGATAAAGGTTGGCCTCCTCGAAAAGGCGGGCTCTATGACAACGCTCATTCGCATCAGGTTGCGCTGAGCCTAAGCTTTGTCTGACTCAGCTATCCGTGCCGCTTAGCAGAGCTGCTTCAAAATCTTGGCGGCCCATGCTGCCTTGTCCTGCGGAAGAAAGCGACCATAGTGCTGTCGCACGACATCAGGTGTACTTACGCGTGAGAAGCGTGCAGGTCGCCAGTTCGTATCCCATCACATCAACGTACCCGATTTGTTGGCGGAGGTTGTCGTCTTTAAACAGTGACGTCCCCGTCAAGCGCGAGACGTCCGCTTTGCGCCTTCAGGCACGAGTTCTGTTCGCGGGAGGCCATCGCGGCGAGGTTGGTGTGATTATCTGAAGTTCTAGGCAGGCTGCTGGTGTTGCCTGACCACCCTTCGACGAGAGAAAGGTTCAGTGGCCAGCTTCTCCAGCGATACCCTACCACACCGCTTCGCCAGTGCATGCGGGAAGACATGGGGATGCGAGGTTGGGATCCCACACGCGGCAGAACTACATCCTCCACTTACACCAGCCGCTGCCGCTCCAAGAAGGAGTGCTCGCCACAGGGGAGAACTCCTGATTGAAGGAGGAGGCAGCATGATTGGCGCCAACGAACAGGAATGCCGGTAACGCCAACCCAAACGGGTATCTCAACTAAACCTGGATAGCATGCGAAGTTCAACGTCACCCAGGGCAAGAACTTCGACAATACCGGCTCGATCGGCCCGTGGCTGATCCCCTTCACGGATGCGGCCCAGCTTGAAGACATAGCGTTCACGACCCGCGTCAATGGCGAAGTGCGCCAGAGCGACAGCCGACTGAGTTCCGCATCGATCTCGCAGATCTCCAGCGAAAGGGCGAAGTGCGGCGTCTCGAAGAGAGGGCCGAGAACGTCGATGGCAGCGGCAAAGATCGCCTCGCCGGTGCGCTTCTTTTCTTCCTCCGTGCGGCCCTTGCCGATACGGAAGTTCAAATCAATAAAGGCGTTCTCGGGTAGCCTGTCGGCGATGGCGTAATGCTCGGCGCGAAAGGCGCGCGCCCGCACGACGCCGACCTCGAAAAGCCCTGCGTCAAGAATGGTTTCAACAACCGCTCGCAGAGCGCGCCAATATCGGCGCGGCCTTCCAGATTGGCCGAATATTCTATGGCGAGATGCGGCATCAAGTTCTCCCGAACCCTTTGTTAATTAACATGTTAATAATACCGCGAAAGATGTCAAGCGGCAGCGTTGAGCTTTCTTGCCATCTCCAGACTCTCGTCGGCGTAACGCGTCAGACGCTCGGCGGCGTCTGGAGTTTCCGGGCGCGCGGCCAACCATCCGATGTAGATGAGGCTTCGGAGCACCATGAAGAGTGGCAGGCTCGCCAGAGCTGCGTCAGAAAGTGCGCGTCGGCTGCGATAACCTGCAAGCAGCGCTTTCTCGATTGAGGGATAAGTGGGTTCATTGCGATTCTTGAGGAGGGTCGTCGCGAGATCGAAGAGGCGGAAGCCATGCCCCGCATCGTCGAAATCGATGAAGGCAATATTGGAATCAGTACCCGTCAGAAAGATGTTTTCCCGCACGAGATCGGCATGGATCAATCCGTAGTCCAGGCCGCCTGGAGATATCGTCGCAAGCGCATGACGTAGTTCATCGCGCAATGCCGAGAGTGCTTTGGCGCTGCTGGACGAAAGACCGCGGCAATCCCAGAAGCGCCCCCAGATCGGCTTTTCCCCGACCAGGCCTTCGACGCCCCAAGCCGGCCGGCGAAAGCATTCTGGCGGTTCCCAGGCATCGGCAAGCTCATGCATGACGGCCATGTTTCGACCGATACGGAAGAAAATTTCCGCCTGCATGTCGGCTGTATGCGATAGTGGCGTGCCACTTTGGCCAAGCGGAAGACCATCGATCCAGCTCACCACATCGGCATGCTGTTCGGGAAAATGCTCGTTATCCGACAGGAGAACGAGGCTCTGTCCGTTGCGTGTGGGAACCGGGTTCGGCACGTCGAGACCGCCGAGCTTGAGGGTGGCCATGAATTGCAGTTCCGAGCGCAGGCTCGTCTCGTCGTGATAACCCGGCCGGTGCAGTCGGAGTGCGGCAAACTGGCCATCTTCCAGCACAATGCGGAAAACGGCGTTCTCTCGATATTTCATCAGGAGAGGTTCATGGGCCTGCACAGGCCAATGGTCGAGGGCCTCCAGCGCACGTCTCTGCAGGGCATCGCGGATGGTCTCAGGCAACTGATCAGCCATATTGCCTCACAGGCCGGATAGGACGTCGTCGAAGATCGACAACATGTAGTCGGCATTGCTCCGGGTAAACGGCATAGGCGGGCGGATCTTCGTGGCGCATTGGTGAATGCCGATCTTACCCATCAGCACGCCGCGTTCGCGCATGGCGTTGATGATCCGGGTCGCCGCAGCGGCAGCCGGACCCTTCGTCTGCCTGTCGAGCACGAATTCCGTACCCATGAAGAGGCCGCTGCCGCGCACGTCGCCTATGATCGAGTGCTTATCGGCCAGCCGCTTGAACGCGTCGCGGGTATATTCGCCGACATTGCGGGCATTCTCGACCAGGCTTTCGTCCTTGATGACATCGAGCACGGCCATGGCCGCGGCACAGGAGACAGGATTGCCGCCAAAAGTGTTGAAGTAGCGGAATGCCTTCCGAAAGGCATTGATCGTATCGACATTTGCGACGATCCCGCCGACAGGATGACCATTCGCCATCGGTTTGCCGAGCGTGACGATATCGGGAACGATGCCAGCGTGCTGGTGGCCCCACATGTGCGTGCCAGTCCGACCGAAGCCAGGCTGCACTTCGTCGGTGATGACGAGGCCGCCGCCCTTGCGGACAGCAGTAACCGTTTTGTCGAGAAAGCCCGGCGGAAGATCCGGAAAGCCTTCGTTGGAAAAAAAGGGGTCGACGATGATGGCTGAGAAGCCATGCGGGCCATCCTCGAGCGAAGCGATCGCTTTTTCGACTTCTGCTGCGAAGGCCGTGGCGAAGGCATCTCCGCCTTGACCGCCTAGTGGACGATAGCTGTCCGGCGCCGGTACATGTCTGACATGGCCGCCGTAACCGCCGACCGGCGGCATGCGGGTCGATAGCTGCGACACCGCGGCCGTGTTGCCGTGATAGGTGTGGTTTGTGGCGATCACGCCGGTCTTGCCGGTCACAGCCTGCGCCATGCGCAGCGCCACGTCGTTCGCCTCGCTCCCCGTGCAGGTCAGGATTGCGGCATTCAGGCTTTTGTCGAAAGTCGCCGTCAGCCGCTCGACATAATCGAGAATGCCTTCATGGAGATAGCGCGTATGCGTATTCAGCGTCGCCGCCTGCCGAGCAATTGCCTCGACCACGCGTGGATGGCAATGGCCGACATGCGGCACATTGTTGTAGCAGTCGAGATACTTGCGGCCGTCGGCGTCCCAAACCCAGACGCCTTCTCCGCGCACGAGATGCACTGGATCGTCATAGAAGAGGGACATGTTCCGGCCCAAAAGCCGTTCACGGCGAGCGATGAGAGCTGTGTTGTCAGACATGATCAACCCCTCGCAGCAGTAAGGCCCGCGTCGAGAGCGGCCAGCATGGTCCGGACATTCTCCGCGGTCACGATCAGTGGCGGTGATATGATGACGTTAGTGCCCGAGGTGCGAACCAGAACGCCGGCCTCATAGGTGGCGTCCTGCACCTTTTGCACGACATTCTTTGCGGCCCCGCTCTTCGTGGCGCGGTCGCTGACGAGCTCGAGGGCGCACATCAGGCCCTTGCCGCGCACATCCCCGATCAACTCATGCTTGTCCTGCAGCTTCCTCAGGCCGGCGAGCAGCTCTTCGCCGCGGGATGCAGCATTATCGGTGACATTGAGCCGCTTGGTTTCCTTCAAGGTGGCAAGGGCTGCTGCGGCGCCAACGGGATGACCGGAATAGGTGTAGCCGTGGCCGATACTTCCGAGTGGACCCTTGTTGCTTTCGAAGACCTGCGCCACCTCGTCGGAGATCATCACCGCACCGAAAGGGAAATAGCCGTTGGTGATCGCTTTGGCCGTCGACATCATGTCCGGCTGCACGCCCCACAGGCGCGATCCGGTCCAGGCGCCGGTACGGCCGAAAGCGGTGATGACCTCGTCGGCGATCAGCAGGATGCCGTGGCGGTCGCAGATCTCGCGCATCAGCGGCAGGAAGGTCTCGTGCGGGACGATCACGCCGCCGGCACCGAGCACGGGTTCGACGATCAGGGCCGCGATGGTGTCGGCACCTTGGAAGGCGATTTCATCCTCGAAAAGCCTGCCGATTGCAGCCGCGATCTCCGCACCATCGGTGGTGTTGAAGGGATTGCGGTAGGTGAAGGGTGCCGGCATGTGGAAAACGCCTGGAAGCAGCGGCTCGTAGTTGCGACGGAAATTTTGGTTGCCGTTGACCGAGGCACCGCCGAAATGCGTGCCATGATAGCCCTTCTTCAACGCGACGAACTTGGTGCGCTCGGGCTGACCATTGACCTTGTGATACTGGCGCGCCAGCCGTAGGCAGGTCTCGACTGAATCCGAGCCGCCGGAGGTAAAGAAGGAGCGGCTGAGGCCATCCGGCTTGAACCATTCGGCAAGCTCATAGGAGAGTTCGATCAAAGGCGAGTTGGTCGTGCCGCGGAAGGTCGAATAATAGGGAAGCTCATCGAGCTGGTCGCGGATCGCCTTCTTCACCGGCTCGCAGGAGTAGCCGAGATTGACGTTCCAGAGGCCGCCGACGGCGTCGAGCACTTTCTTGCCCTGGATATCGACGATTTCGACGCCTTCGCCTGAATTGATGATGCGCGGGGGATTGGCCTGCATTTCAGCGGGATGGGCCATCGGATGCCACAGGTGACGGGCGTTGTTTTCTATGATGAAATTGGTCTCACGCATCTCAAATTCCTCTTGTTTCAGAGCCCCAGCATCCCAAGTGCGTGGGCATAGCTTTCGGCAGGGCGGGTCACGTCGAAATGCACGTGAGGCAAGCTCACGGCTTCGGCGCCCTCGATGTTCTTCTTCTGATCGTCTACGAAAACGCAGGCCTCGCGCGGGAGGTTGAGCTCGGCAAGGACGAGCTCGTAGGCGCGGGGATCGGGTTTCAGGATCTTCGTGTACGTGGCATCGACGATGACGTCGAAAAGCTCGATCAGCGGAAAGCGCTGACGGAATTCGACGCCGTAGAAAAGGTCGAGTTCGTTCGACAGGATTGCCAGCTTGAGGCCGGCCTCCTTGGTGCGCAGGATGGCGTCGCGGGCTTCTGGCCGCAGAACCAGCTCCGGCTCGGCGCCGCGCGCCCGGCGCACGAAGGTCTGCATGTCCGTCCAGTTTTCGCCAACCAGCTTGCCGACTTCCTTCGTGCGCTTCAGCCAATAGTCGCGTTCGGTGATCTCACGGTTCTGCATTTCGACCCAAAGCGGGTCCGTCGTCGTGTCGAACGGGCCGAGCCAGGTTAGCGATCCCTTGGGAAGGCCGAGCGTGCGCTCCGTGATGTCATGGGTTTCGAACAGGGTGCGGGTAACGACACCACCGAAGTCGAGGATAAGCGCGCGGTCTTGGCTCACGGCCGTCCCTCCGGGATGACGCCTTCGGCAACCCATCGATCGAAGATGGCAAGCGCAGCGGCCGAGAAGGCTGGCGCGTTGATATGCGCATCGACCTCCTGCAGCGTAACGCTGGGCGGAACGGCGCGGCGCATTTCGTCGAAGAAGGCGTCGAGGCCCTCTGGATCATGCAAGGGTTCATCCGGCTTGTCCCATTCCTGCAAGCCTTCAGTCGGCAGGAGGAAGGCGACCTTCGCTTCGGCGCGCCGCAGTTTTTCTCCGATCACGCGAGCAACTGCACGCCGCCCTTCCGGCGATGTCGTTACCGACCCGATCAGTCGGTTATGGGCGTGATACGGGCGATCCACAAAGATCTCTGGCAGGGCTTGCCATGCCTGAAGATCGACCATGTCGATCGCGCCAGGTGCGACGATCTGCGGAATGCCGGCGCGACCGGCGTTTTCGAGACGGTCGGGCCCAGAGGTGACGACACTGCTATAATGATGATTGCTGACTTCCTGGATGCAGAAGTCGAAGACAGCGGCAAAGTCCCCCTTCGCAGCGATAGCTTCATAGGCCCGGCCGCCCATGCCGGTGGAATGAAACACGGCGACGTCGTAGCCGCGCTTTTCCAGCTCGGGTCGCAGATATTTCATATATTTCAGGCAGGAGGAGCCAAGGGAGGTCATGCCGACGAGAGGACGTTCGCGATCGGGCTTGGTGCCATGCTTTGCAGCGCCGACCACCGCGCCGCAGGCCTGAGAGAGAACCGACTGGCAGATGCTGTTGAGACCATAGAGACCGCCGGCCCACAGGATCATCATCAGATCGGGCGCGATGCGTTCGGGCGGTATGAGGTGGGAGTAGGCAATGGTCGAAACCACAAATTTCGGCACGCCGAGCGGCAGGACGGCGGCAACATCGAGCGCGAGATCCGTGCCCATGGAGCCGCCGAGCACGATGATGCCGTCTACCTGTCCATCGTCGTAGAGGCGGAGGGTCAGGGCCGACGCACCCTTCGCCATAGCCGCCATGGCGCTGTTTTCGTCGCCGCTTTCGGTAATGGCTTCGATTGTCGTTGCGGCAGCCTTCGCAATGTCATGCTTGGAATAATCGGGGCTGTAAGGTGGATCGCCGAGAATGCTCACATCCATCATGACCGGCTGGCCGCCGGCTTGCCTGATGACGGACGCCATGAATTGCAGTTCGTCGTATTTGGTGTCACCGGTTCCGATGACGAATATCCGTGGTGAGGGAGCCTCCGGGCTCATCAATCCGTCCTCCTAAGTTTCGCAATGGTTCCCATGGGTCTTTCCGACCCGTAGTATTTTTCTGAGATCGCGTTGGCCGTGGCGACGGCCTGCGTGCCGAATTCCTGGATGGTAGCCTTCGTGGTGCGAGAGAGCGGGGCGGCGATTGCCACGCAGCCGATCGGCCGGCCGCTCGGCGTACACACCGGTGCGGCCGCGCTGATGACACCGGCCTCCAGGCCTTGGTCAATAACGGAAAAGCCCCGTGCTGCGGTTTCATCGAGCATTTTATGCAGCGATTGGGGATCGGTGACGGTGTGATCCGTAAACCTTTCCAGCGGCTTTTTAAGCGCTTCGTCGATTTCTATCCGTGGGCAGAAGGCCAGAAAGGCGAGGCCCGATGCCGTCGCATGAAAGGGAAGGACGCTGCCGACATCGACGATGATGCGGTGGGCGCGCGGCGAGTCTTCGACGTGAATAGTGGAAAGCTGCCCTCCCGAAAATTCGGACAGATGCACGGTCTCAGTCGACGATTCGGCAAGCGTCCTGATGAATGGGATGGCGACCCGCAGGAAGGGGAAGCGTGCTTCCCGGATACGAGCGAGGCGAACCGGTGTCGAGCCGATGCGGTAGCGGCGCGTCTCTGGATCCTGCTCGACGAAGCCGTGTTTTTCCAGCTCCACGAGAAAGCGTCGTGCCGTCGCCTTGTCCAGTGCGCAGAGGCGGGCGATATCGGTCAGACCTGCCTCCTTGTCCAGCCGTGACAGGGTATCCAGCAATGCCAGCGCCTTTCCGATCGTGCTCATTATTCCTCCTCTTGGGTTGGTCAGGGTCTGATTCTACGCGTCCAGCCGTGGCTTCCCGTCAAATCAGCCTGCTGACCCTGCGCCGCGGCACGATAGCGGCGACCCACGATACTTAACATGCGAAATAACTTGACAGAGGCCGGCAATGTTTGCAAGTCTATATTTGAAGCTGTGGTTCATATAATGAACCGTAAGCGCTGACGGCGGTAAGATCAACAAAACATAGGCACCGATCGTCAGTCCGGTTTTTGGTGGAGGTCGCACGCGTGCAATCGCGGCGATGATCGGATGTTCTTAAACAAGGGGAACGAACGCAGATGAACACGCAAAATTCGCAAGGCACGGCTGACAACCAGCTGCGCAAGAATAGCCTCGGCGTCAGTGCCGTGACCTTCCTCGTGGTGTCGGCCGCAGCACCGCTGACCGCGGTGGCCGGCGGCGTGCCGCTTTCGATGATGCTCGGCAACGGGCCAGGCATTCCGCTGACCTTTCTGCTGGTGACGGGTATTTTGCTGCTGTTTGCGGTCGGCTATGTCGCCATGGCGCGTCACATTCGCAATGCCGGTGCCTTCTATGCCTATACGGCCCAGGGCCTTGGCGGTTTGATGGGCGGTGCCGCGGCACTGATCGCGATTCTCGCCTATAATGCCATGCAGGTCGGGGTTCTCGGGCTTTTCGGTGCGGCGACCAAAGGCTTCTTTGCCGAGCAGCTCGGTCTCGATCTTCCCTGGTGGGTCTGGAGCTTCATCGGCATCGCCTTCGTTGCCGTCTTTGGCTATCGACGTGTGGATCTGTCGGCGAAAGTACTGACGGTACTCGTTATTCTCGAATATCTCGTCGTGCTCGTCATCGATGCTGCGATCTTCACCAAGGGTGGCGATGCTGGTTTGACGGCCGCACCGTTCACGCCGGCAGCCTTCTGGAGCGGGACGCCGGCGATTGGCCTCCTGTTCTGCTTCGCTGCATTCATCGGCTTCGAAGCGACGACCATTTACAGCGAAGAGGCTCGCGAGCCGGAAAAGACCGTGCCGCGCGCAACCTATATTTCCGTTGTCATCATTGGCCTCTTTTATATGCTGACCTCCTGGCTGATGGTCATCGGCGCCGGCGTCGATAAGCTCGTTCCGGCATTGCAGGGTCTCGCCGATCCCACGACCTTCCTCTTCGGCCTTGCAGAGAGCTATGTCGGCCACTGGATCACCGTTGTCATGAGCGTGCTCTTCATCACCAGTCTGTTTGCCGGCATCCTCGCCTTTCACAATGGCGTCGCCCGCTACATGTATGTTGCCGGCCGTGAAGGTTTGCTGCCGAAATCGGTCGGCGTCACGCATCCGGTCTTCCAAAGCCCGCATGTCGGCTCGATCATCCAGACCGTTATTGCCGTGCTCGTCGTCGCACTCTTTGTGGTGACGGGTCAGGATCCGGTGCTGGCGCTCTTCTCCTGGCTCACCAATGTCGCGACGCTGGCGATCATCCTGCTGATGGCGTTTACAGCCTTCTCGATCGTGGTGTTCTTCAGCCGCAATCCGGGGCTTGAGCGCAATGTGCTTGCGATCAAGGTGCTGCCCATCTTGACGGGTCTGATCCTTTTGGCGCTCGTCTATTACATCTCGGCGAATTTCGGCGCGATTGCCGGCGCCAATGGCGTGCTGGCCGTGTTGTTGCCGGCGCTCGTGCTGATCGCAGGGATCATTGGTTTCATCGCGGCTGCTCGCCTGAAGTCGTCCGATGCAGCAGGCTATGCCCGTCTCGGCGCCGGCCAGGAAGCCTGAGTTCCAATAGCGGTGGCGGGAGGACCCCGCCACCCTCTTTGTGAGAGAATGAGATGCAGGACAAGATCGACCAGCTCCGGACATTATCCGTTTCGCCACAGGCATTGTTCATAGCAGGTGCCTGGCGGCAGCCGATCAGCGGCGCTGCGATGGACGTCATTTCGCCGATCGATGGAACAAAGCTGACCACGATTGCCGATGCCGGAACGGAGGATGTCGATCTCGCGATCAAGGCCGCGCGGCAGGCGTTCGAAAAGGGCAGCTGGTCGAAGGCGGCACCGGCCGAACGCAAGAAAGTGCTGCTGAAGATTGCCGAACTGATTGAGAAGAACGCGCTCGAGCTCGCCGTCCTCAGCGTGCGCGACAACGGCACTGAAATCTCGATGGCGCTGAAGGCCGAGCCCGGCAGCGCCGCAGGCACGTTCCGTTACTATGCCGAAGCAATCGACAAGGTCTATGGCGAGATTGCGCCGACGGCGGAGAATATTCTCGGCCTCGTCCACCGCGAAGCCATCGGCGTCGTTGCCGCTATCGTACCGTGGAATTTTCCGATGATGATCGGCGCCTGGAAGATCGCGCCTGCACTTGCCACAGGGAATTCCGTGGTGCTGAAGCCCGCCGAGGGCGCATCGCTGACGCTGCTCAGGCTCGCTGAAATTTGCGCCGAAGCGGGACTGCCTGAAGGCGTGTTCAATGTCGTCACTGGCCGCGGTGGGGTCTGCGGCGAGGCGCTGGGGCTACACATGGAGGTCGATGTACTCGCCTTCACCGGTTCCGGC
Source organism: Rhizobium sp. AB2/73 (assembly GCF_020871915.1). Classification (NCBI taxonomy): domain Bacteria; kingdom Pseudomonadati; phylum Pseudomonadota; class Alphaproteobacteria; order Hyphomicrobiales; family Rhizobiaceae; genus Rhizobium; species Rhizobium sp. AB2/73. The sequence continues at coordinate 929,334 of NZ_CP067073.1, forward strand.
CCTGTCGGGCGGCGGCTCTTGGAATATTCGGCGCGCTCGAACCTGAAGCGCGTCTATCTGGAGCTTGGCGGCAAGTCGCCGAACATCGTCTTCGCCGATGCACCCGATCTCGATCAGGCGGCCAAGGTCTCGGCCTACGGCATATTCCGCAATTCCGGCCAGGTCTGTGTCGCGGGCTCCCGGCTGCTTGTGGAAAACTCGATTCATGAAGCCTTCTCCGAGAAGGTGGCTCGCATCGCCGAAAGCATGAAAGTCGGCGATCCCCTGCAGCTGGCGACGCAAGCGGGGGCTATTTCCAGCGAGATTCAGCTGAAGAAGGATCTTGGCTACGTCTCGCAGGCGCTGTCGGAGGGCGCGTCTTTACGCACCGGCGGCTCGCGCATTCTCGAGGAGACGGGCGGTTATTACATGCGGCCGACCGTATTCGACGTGACGCCGTCGATGACCCTGGCGCGGGAAGAGGTCTTCGGGCCGATCCTGTCGATCATTCCCTTTGAAGGTGAAGCAGAGGCTCTGCGGATCGCCAATGCTACGGAATATGGCCTTGCCTCGGCCGTCTGGACATCGAACCTGTCCCGGGCTCATCGAATGGTCCGGGGCATCCGCGCCGGCGTAGTGCATGTCAACACCTACGGCGGCGCCGATAACAGCGTACCACTTGGTGGCGTCAAGCAATCCGGCAATGGCCACGACAAATCGCTGCATGCGCTCGACAAGTATGTCGATCTGAAGACGGCCTGGATTCAGCTCTGACGGATTGCTTACTCATGCAAACAGGGTGCCGCGTTATCTAGCGGCACCCTGTTTTCGTTTCTCGTTATTACCAGCCATCCATGCGGCCTTAGCCGCCGAAGCTCCCCGTTTGAGTCGGCACATGCACATAGTTGCGGTCGAAATAGAGCAGCGCATGCCCATCCTTGCGGCTGCGGATATCCATCACTTCACCGATAAAGATATGGTGCGTGCCGACGAGGCGCGCTTCCGTCAGCCGGCAATCGAAGGAGACGATGGCAACGGAAAGCGCCTGGCTGCCGGAGCGGAAGTTGATCCATTCCGCGGCGGCATAGCGCTCCTCCATGTCGGCGCGTTGGCCGGCGAAATAGCCGGCCAGTTCCTTATGCTCCTGCGTCAGGACATTGACGCAGAAGCGGCGATTATCGAGGAAGAGGCTGGTTTGCGCCGAGCGGCTGTTCATGCAGACCAGCAGCGTCGGCGGTTCGTCGGTGACGCTGCACATGGCGGTTGCCGTAAAGCCGCCGCGGCCGGCGGGGCCATTGGTGGTGATGACATTCACCGGTGCGCAAACCCTGGCCATGGCGTTGCGAAATTCTGTTTTCGAGAGTTGCTCCTCCATGGCGACATCCTCACTCGGCGGCGTTGCGGATGGGGGAGGTGTCACCCAAAGGCGGCAGCCACGTATCTCCGGTCCAGCCATTCTCGTCGTAATCGCTCATGCACTGATCGACGAGCGCTTCCATCTCCTTCAGCCGCCCGCCGCGTTCGGCACCCTTCAGCACCTGCAGGCGGACTTCCTCCGGGGCGCCGGCATAGTTGAGCTCGTAAAGGGCATGGCGTCCGCCGAACTCGGTGCCGGTGGCGTCCCACAGCAGCTTCATGATCTTGATGCGTTCGATATGGCCCATGTCGTTGGAACCGCGTACATATTACCGCTCCGTGCGGTTATGACCCCGCGTCTAAGAAGCGGCGTATCACAGCCTATCTTGAGCCTGGCGTTTCGGTATCAAGGCTTGGGCTCAACCATCGCGTCAACGCTTTCAGAATTAGATAAATAAACGCACGGGGGCTCCAATTCCTTCCACAGACCTGCTTGCTCGACAGTTCCATAAATTAGACTATGCCGGATTGGATGCTTAAGCCATTGATAATATGGGATGCGACACGAAAGGAGCGGTTCGATTCCCTCACATCAACAGACTGGATTTTGTCGAACCTAAATCGATCTTTGACAAGTGGCATTTCAGCCAGGCGGGGGGACGGCCACTTTGCTCCTTACCTCCGCAACCTAATGTTCAGTCGACAAATTCAACCACTACGCCCGGCTTAACCATCCCTGCGAGCTCTTCCACATCCCAGTTGGTCAGGCGGACGCAACCGTGAGAGTCGACCTTGCCGATAAGTTCCGGATCCGGCGTTCCGTGAATCCCATAAGTTGGTTCCGTCAAATCAATCCAGACGGTGCCGACGGGATTATTCGGCCCGCTCGGCAGCTTTAATATCTTCTTATTGTGACCCTGCTGAAAGTTGATCGTCGGGTTGTAGATGTATGTCGGCAATCGCGCAACACCTTTGACCTTGTGCTTGCCGGAGGGAGAAGGTGTCTCCTCGCTGCCGATCGTAGCAGGGTAGACTGCCAATAACGACCCATCTTCTGCAAATGCGAATACCTGTCCCGATTGCCTACGGACCTCGATTCGTTTCACTACACCGCTCTTTGCCGCGCCGGTTGCTGCGACCGAGATCGTTTCACCGGGAGTGAAGGAGGCGGTCGGATTGAGCGCCTTGAGGAGGGCAATACTCATATGGAAACGTTCGGCTAGTTTCTCGGCGATGCTGGTATAACCGAGATGATCCATCTTTGCCTGCAAGGCATAGTCCTTGGGAATCTTCGGTACCAGGTCCTTCCCGTCGTCTGCGGTTATGGAATAACTCTGAACGACCGGGCCTTGCTCTTCGAGCCGCCCGAGCACGGCCGTATCGGGCTTATTGCCAGCTGGAAGTCCCTGCAATGCGTTAAATCCCGCAATTGCCTTGTTGAGGTTGTCCCCGCCAAAACCGTCGATCGCGCCCGGTGAAGCGCCAGTTCGATCTAGCAGAATTTGAAGTTTTACGATTGCCGCATCAGGATTGGTCGGTTTGGGGCTTGGTGCTTCGATGTGCGCGGACGAAATGGAAGCGGCATTCACATCTTGTGCGGTTATGGTGGCGGCGACAGCCGGATACCATGATGTCAAAATAATCCAGATCGCAAGGTAACAGCGCGCGGTGGCCATAGGCAGAAAATCGCGATAGGCGCCAATTGGTTCCATCCGAATGGGCGGAATACTTATCTCGGGGCGAGGGCTGGGCGCTCACACATGTTGAGAAATGTGGTCCAAACGGGAATCTTCTGGGAGGTGCTCAAATGCCGTCGTCTGTGTGGTGACGTGCTTGGCAATTGCGGTGCGTGTTGTGCGATCGCGAAACTGGCGGCGGCTTTATCCATTGAGAAGCAGCCGTCATACGTCCGCAGAATAGGGCCGGAGTTGTTGCTCCGGCCATCATGGTTCAGCTTGGGTTCGCTTAGGAAAAATAATGACGATATTGATGGCTAGCGCCTCTCATTCGCGAGTGCGAATGATCGTTTTCCCTGTCCGCCGTCTGGTGGGATTGAATGCAGCGACCGCATTATCCAAGGTCGAGATGTAGCCGATGTTCGTCCGAAGGCGTTCGTCACGTACCCGCTGAACAACCTCATTAAGTTGAGCGCGATCGGATTCCACGACGAAGTCAATTGCCCGGCCATCGACGGGTCGCGCTTCAACCGGGCCAACTACGGAAACGAGCGTACCTCCGGGTCGTACCAGACCTGCGGAGCGCTTCTGGATCTCGCCGCCGATCATGTCAAGCACGAGATCGACGCTCCCGATTTCCTCGAGCGTATCATTTGTCAGATCGACGAACTCGTTCGCGCCAAACTCCAGCGACTTCTGCCGGTCGGCGGCACGTCCGGTGGCAATGACGTAGGCTCCGAACTCGCGCGCAAGCTGCGTCGCGATCGAACCCACCGCACCGGCGGCGCCATGAACAATGACGCTCTCGCCTGCTTGGAGGCGGCCATGTTGCAACAGTCCTTGCCAGGCGGTCAGGCCGGAGATCGGCAGGCTGGCAGCCACTGTGAACTCCACGTCGCCGGGAAGTGGTACGAGGTTGCGAGCCTCTACGGCGACATATTCCGCCAGGGTGCCGTCGCGGTACCAGTCCGTCAGGCCGAACACGCGCTGTCCCAAAGAAAGGCCGGTCGTACCATAACCGAGAGCGGTAACCACACCGGCGAACTCATGGCCCGGGATCGATGGCGTTCGTTTTTGGCCGATGCGATCGGTCCAGGTGGAGGGCCAGCTCAGTTCGGTCGGCACGAAGCCCGACGCGTGAACCTCGACGATGACGTCGTTTATCGCCGCCTGCGGCTGCGGGTGCTCCGCCAATGACATGCCGGCCGCGCCGGCGGCTTCGTCGGTTGCTATGATGGCTTTCATCGATTTGTCTCCTTCGATGCTTTGATGATTTGAGGTGATACAGCGCGGAAGACCACTTCGATCTTCCTTGGGTGCCGTGGGTAGATGTCTTTGGGTCCGGTGTCGGCTCGTGAGAGGAAGGATTGCAGATGACGGGCTAGTCAGCGTGGGAGCGGCGGACGCTTCATCGCCAAAAGCTCTGTCACATCCTGCAGCTCATCTTTGGACAAGACTGGAAGCGTTAGCCATTTCCCGTCTGAGTAGGTCTTCGCGTCATCGTAGGCTCTGACCAATCGCGGGCGCCAGAAATAACGCCGCTCCTCGAACTTCTCGCGTTCGGCTCCGCCCATCACGACGATGGCAGAGAACCGCTGATATTCCGGCACCAAAGTAGTAAGCGCCCTAGTCTTCTTGAAGCGCAAGGACCAACCGCGCTTCTTTCCGCCGTAAAGCCAGTCGGGTGCGAATACTCCGGGATAGGATGCATCGATCCAGGTCCGCAGTTCGCTCCATTGACCGTATGCCTCTGAGCCCAGCCATTCGCGGATGGCGCGGTCATCGGGCGGTGTCGAATTGCCGGTGATCCTGTCACCGATCTTGGGAAGCGTAGACGTAGATAAGATCATCTGAAGCCTCATGTTGATTGGCCGGCGGCGTCGGATGGTTGATGAACAAACGTTGGAAGCTTTCGGTCCCTCAGTGTGCGCTTGGCGATGCGTGCCCGGGCAAGGCGAGGTCGGCATGGTTCCAGCCGACGCTCGCGACCATTGCGGGTTGATCCTGGATTTCGGTCAGGCGCTTCACGGCGGTGACGTCGAGAGCTGCAAGCGTCTTGTCTCTCGTCTCTGCCGCCTGCTCCCAGTTAAGGAAGGCCGTTCCTTGAAGCGGGAAAAACTGCTGGCTCTTCAGCCCGATCGAGCTAAGCGCAATCGACAGGTAGGGGGTCAGAAAATCCGGTTGGTTGGCGCGCTCGCCGGTGAAGAAGCCGCCGGAAGCCACGCCGATAAGGACCGGACGGTCCCGAAGCATTCCGACCTTCCCGGCCAACGTCGATTTCATTGTGCGGCCTACACGCAAGATCTGGTCGACCCAGGCCTTCAGGACCGAGGGAATGGTCAGATTGTGCATCGGCGTTCCTATGACGACCACATCCGCCGCTTCGACTTCCCGCACAAGCTGTTCGGAAAGATCGAGCGGCCCGGCCGGTGGGGCCGCCAAAGTGGCCGGTGACGCCAGTGCAGCGGCATAAAGGGCCACGGTCTGAGGTAGGGGATCAGTGCCGAGGTCACGCCGGATGATGTCCGCGCCAGGTGCAACCTCAAGAAGCCTTTTAACGATCGCCGCCGAAAGCTGACGGCTATGGGATTGTTGGCGCGGACTGTTGTCGATGTGGAGAATGTTCATGGGATTGATCCTACAGATTCATGAGACTAGGAGAGATGGCACTCAGATCGCGCCGGCCGGGGCAACGGCAGGAAAGTCCTTGTCCGGATCGAAGACGTTGTTGAACAGGTTCGTCAGGGTGTACATTGCGACCAGAGCAACGATCTCGATGATGTTCGCTTCGGTGAATTCGGCATCGCGAACAGCCTTCAGATCCGCGTCACTGACTTTCCCGCGGGTCTCGATAACCTTTCGCGCGAATTGCACCGCCGCATCCCGCTTCGGGTCGGTCGCATGGCCCTTGCGAGCGAGAATGATCTCTTCGGCTGGCAGCTTGGCCATATGTTCGGCAGTGAAGCTGTGAACCGCCAGGCAGTAATTGCAGCCATTCACTTCGGAGACGGCAAGGCCGATGCTGTCTCGAGTCCTCACGTCAAGCGCCTTGCTGAGCGACCCGAGTAGGGCAGCCCATGCGTTGAAGGCGATCGGGCTTTGAGCAAAGGCCGCCATCATGTTTGGGGTGAACCCGATGTTTCTTTTGAAAGCATCGAGGGTCTCTTTGGATGCAGCCGGCACCTGTTCCGGCGTCAGAACGGTCGTTCTGGTCATGGTCGTCTCCATAAATGTTGATTGAGTTGCGGGTTATGCGAAGGACAGGACGTCGGCTACGGGCAGGCGTGGCTTCTGCGGCCAGTTGCCGGACCGCTCGGGTCCGACGGTCAAGAGCATGACCGGGATTTCATCTTCGCCGAGGCCAAATTCGCGATGCACCGCTTCCGCGTCGAAGCCGATCATCGGCGTGGAACCGAGGCCGAGCGAGCGCGCCGCGTAAATGATCGCAGCCGTACCGAAGGTCGCGGAGCGCACCGCTTCGTCCCGCTGCCGTTGGGGTTGGTTGTCATAGAGGCCGCGGGCGGGCGCTTCCCATTCCGGCACCAGGTGGGCCGGCATGATGCCGGCTTCCACGACCGGCGCCAGACGGGCAGGCACGGCGCTGGCATCGGCCAATTGGCCGACGATAACGAAGGTAACCGCGGCATCGAGGATCGCGGGCTGCTTCCAGGCGATCGGATGGAGCCGAGCCTTGGCGTCAGGTGTGCGGACCGCGATAAACCGCCAGTTCTGAAGGTGAAACGAGGTCGGCGCCGACGTGCCGATGCGCACCAGATCTCGGATCTGATCGTCGCTCAGTGTGGCGGTGGAGTCGTAATATTTAGCGGCGCTGCGGCTGAGGATGGCTTCGATGACCGCATTCGTCGGTAGCGCTTCGGAGGCTATGTTGTTGATGTAGTTCATTGGGTGGCTCCCTCATCAAGTGATTACGGAGCCGATTTTACGACCGCATGTGATATTATCGAGATTGAATTGCCTCAATATGATGCTTAAAAGGATCAAACCTCAGGCCAGCGCTAACTCGCACTTTTCCCGCCGGTCTGCGCGAGCCTGCGCCATTCCCCTGGCGTCATTCCCATTTTCTCGGCGAATACGCGCCGGAATGCCGAAACAGATTGATAGCCGACCGTTTCGGCGATTGTCTCGGTACTGATCGCTGGCTTCTTGAGCTCGTTGGCAGCCAAACTCATGCGCAAATCGGTCAACAGGTCGAGGGCGGAGCAACCGAGCCTGTCCCGGAAGTGTCGCATGAACGTTGCGCGAGACATGCCACACAGCTCTGCCAGATCAGGTAGTTTCCAGGGCTTGGCGGGATCAGCGAGTATGGCGCTGATTGCCGGCGCCAAGCGCGGGTGGCCGGTCAGTGCCAGCAGACCCTCAGGAGCTGTTGCTGATTGGCTGGCTGCACGCAACACCAACGTAAAAAGAGCCGAAGACAGTGCATTGAGAACGGCGCGTCCTCCCGGTCGATCGCCGGCCGCTTCCATTCGCATCAACCCCACCAGATTAGAGAGTTGGCCAGTTGCGGACGCGACACCCTCTTCTCCGGGGGCATCCATGGTCCGTGCCACCAGATCGAGGGGCAGGTAGTTGCGGACCAATCGATCGTGAGGAGGCGAAATGAAAAATCGGCCACACAACAGATCTAGTTGTTCGCCGTCGCTGTCGTTCTCGCTCAGCATCCACCCGGCAGTACTCTGCCGCTGCTGCGTAGGAGCGGGCGTCTGCCCGCTGCCATCGTGCAGCACATGCGCCGCACCGTGCGGTAACAGCACGATATCGCCGCTCGTCAACTCCCGCCGGGTTCTTGCCTCCGGATCCTCAAAGATCGCTCGGCCCCTGACGACGACGTGGTAGGGAATTTCGTTCGGCGCAGCCCGGTTCCACATAATGCGCCAGGGAGCGCCATAGGCGCAGCGCACCTCGAGCTGGCCGGTGACCGTGATGATTTGAAGCAGTTGGCTCAACCAATCGAGTTCAGACATAGGATCTCGTCAACGTGAAAGGTGCCGGCATCCTATTCTATCTGCACCAAGGCTCAATGCACCGCCTGCAAGGCAACATGGCGGGCAAAGTGTAAGCCGAGCTCAAGCTCATGCGCCAAAATGAAATCAAATACTTCGGCATCTGGAACCAAGTAGGGCGTTGTGGTTCAGATCCCTTCAAGAGCTTGAGACATTGGACCGGAGCGCGATGCCTATCGAAGGAGCTATCCTAGCAGTTCTTCATCATCTGCGGCTTTGCGTTATTTGCAACAGCAACGAGTCCGGCCCAACGATCGCATCGAACTCGACGCGCTGGATGCAATCGCTGTACTCGTTGACCGCGGGATTGGTGTTTCGCTCGTCCCGGATCGGGTGCTGCCTTGGCCGGGAGGCTTGTCGATCGTAAGACACCGCCTCCCTGATCCGGCTCCCGAACGGGTGCTTGGACTGCTCTGGCCGCAGGCCTCGGCACACGCGCGGCTCATTCAGGCTGTTGAGCGTGAAGCCATCCTGACGCTCGGTGGTGCGGAAGCGACGAACTCTGCAGGTCCTTAGCGCAAAAAACATGGCGATAGAGCGACCAAACCTTGCCGCAGGTACTCTCAGCTCCTAGTTCCGACCTGCTCCTTGTTTGGCAAAGATGCCGATCGTCGCCGCGATGATCCCTGATGCCGCCGCAATGGCCATCGCCCAGCGCGGGCTTTCATGATCGGCCACCCAGCCGACGATGGGCGCTCCGATCGGCGTGCCACCGAGTGCGATGCCGACGCGCAGCGCCATCACCCGCCCGCGCATCGTAGCCTCAGTCGAAAGCTGCATCAGGCTGTTGGTGGCGTTGGTGAAGGAGAGCGCGGCGACGCCGATGACGACAAGCGCCGCCGCGAAGAGCCAGTAGCAGGGCGCAAGCGCCGCCAACGCGCAGCCGAGGCCAAATACCGTGGCGCTTACGATCAGATTGCGGAATTCGATGCGGTCGCGGCCGGCATTCAGGAATGCCCCCGTAATCGTCCCGACCGCCATAACAGACGACAACAGCCCGTAGCCGGTGGCATCGGCATGGAAGATGCGCACGCCCATTGTCGAGACGAAGATCGGAAAATTCAGGCCGAAGGTGCCGATGAAGAACAGCATGAACAGGATCGTCACGAGATCGGGGCGGCCCCGGACATAGCGCAGGCCCTCGACAAAGCGGCCCTTGCCACGTCGCGCCCGTCTGTTCGGCCGCAGCTCCGACCGCCGCAGCAGCGTCAGAGAAATCAGGACGGCGAGGAAGGATACGCCATTGACGAGAAAGCCCCATCCGGTCCCGATAGTGGCGATCGCGACACCCGACACGGCCGGACCGATCATCCGCGCGAGATTGAACGACATGGAGTTCAGCGCCACCGCATTCGGCAGATCGTCGTCGCCGACCAGCTCCGCGACGAAGGTTTGGCGGACCGGCGCGTCGAGCGCGGCCACGCTGCCAAACAGGAAGGCGAACACATAGACGTGCCAGAGCTGCGCGAGGCCCGTGACGGTGAGAATACCGAGCGCCAGCGCGAGCGCGCCCATCGTCGCCTGCGTCGCCATCAGGAGCTTACGCTGGTTCAGACTGTCGGCGGCAAGACCCGACCAGGGAAGCAGCAGAAACTGCGGTGCAAACTGCAGAGCCATGACGATACCGACAGCCGAGCCGTTATGTCGCGTCAGTTCGGCGAAGACGAGCCAGTCCTGTGCGGTTCGCTGGACCCAGGTGCCGATATTCGACACGAGCGCCCCCGCCGCCCAGAGCTGGAAATTGTAGTGTCGGAGCGACCGGAAGGTCCGCAGCATCATTGCCGTTCCGGCGCGTTCCCGCCATGGAACCGGCCGAAGTGACGCGCGCAAAACAGGGCGATGGCGAAGGCCCCAAGGCCTGCAGATAAGACATCCGTGGCGCCATCCCAATTCACGCTGCCGAAACGGATGAGAAGCAGATAGGCCAGTACCAGATTGGCGAAGCCCCATAGGACATTGACGGTCGACGATGACAGGCCTTCACCGGGTGGCCTGGCGAAGGGCGATTGAAAGGGCCGGCCGAGAACGCCGCTGACGAGGTGCGGAATTGCATTCATCAGAAATGCACCGCCGGCAAGCAGCGAGAGAGTGTGGAGGAAGGTCATCCTTAAGCGTTCCGCTTTGCGAGTTCGGTCATGATCTCTTCCGTCGTGGCGGTTTCGCCGAGCCGGGGAAAGACGTTCTTGATGCTGTAGGCATGGGCCTCGGGCCGGGTATCGGTCATGGCGTCGATCGCGAGCGCGACATTGTACCCGGCCTCGAAGGCCTGCCGCGCGGTCGCCTCGACGCCGGTTCCGGTTGCGACGCCGATGACCACCACCTGAGTTACGCCGAGGGATTTGAGACGGGCATCGAGGTCGGTCGTCGCGAAGGCGCCCCAGCTGTATTTCGTCACGACGATATCGCCGGGCTGCTGGTCGAGATCAGGAATGAAGTCCGTAAAGCCGTCCGGCAGCGGTCCGATGTGGCGTCTGGGCTGCTCCGCGCGCCCGGGCGCGGTGCCGGCAACCTTAACGAAGACGACGGGCAGATCGTGCTGCCGGAACGCGCGGATGAGCGCGACGGCGCGTTCGATGACGGGAGCGATCGGCTCGATGAAGGCCGCGCTCATGATCCCTTTCTGGAGGTCGACCACAATTAGGGCGGTCTGTTGATCCAATGCGGTCAGGGCCATGGGATATCCTAAGGTGTGAGGAAGGAAAGGACGGTCTAATCCTGCTCGACTAGTCGCTGCAGCAGGCCGATGGCGGCCAGCACTTGGCTTTGCTCTCCCGGCGAAAGCCTGGCTTCGATGGTGCGGCTGAGCCAGTCCTGGCGGGCGGCGCGGCCTTCCTGGATCAGGCGGCGGCATCGCTCCGTCAGCGAGAGAATGGTTTGCCGGCCGTCAGAAGGGTCGGGCCTTCCCGAGACGAGGCCCATCGCATCCAGCGCCGATAGGAGCGTGCCCATCGATTGCGGGCGCATGCCTTCGGCGCGCGCCAGCGCCGAGGTGGTCATCGGGCCTTCTTTTTCCAGTCGGACGAGCGCCGACGCCTGACTTGGCGTCAGGTCGCCGGCGTGGCCCTGCTCGCGCAGCTTGCGCTTCAGCTTGCTTGCGAAGCCTCTGAGCTCTTCGGCAACTGTGGAGGCGAGGGGTGATTTGTCGGCGTTCTCGATCATGGCAGCATCTCTACTATATATGAAGGTAAACTGTAAAGATTAACTTCATACATCATCGCGCCACGAAATACGCCCCTTATTTCCTGACGATGTTCTCAATCGTCCGCTATGCCCGCGGCCAGAGCATCCTATGCCAGGGGTGGGGATCGGCGGCCAATTCCGCCGTCTGCTATATCCTCGGCATCACCTCCATCGATCCTGAGGTCAACAATCTGCTCTTCGAACGCTTCGTTTCCCAGGAGCGCGACGAGCCACCCGACATCGATGTCGATTTCGAGCACGAGCGGTGCGAGGAGGTGATCCAATGGATCTACAGGACCTACGGCATGACAAGGCCGCCCTGTGAGCGACCGTCACGCGCCAAGGGCGCAATTCGAGATGTTGGCAAGGCGCTCGGCTGGTCGGAGCACGTGATCGAGACGCTATCGGCGGGCATGTGGTCGTGGCCGAAGGAACTAGTGACCGAGTGTAGCTTACGCGAGCTCAATCTCAATCCAGAGGATCGCAGGCTTGCCTTGACCTTGAAGCTGGCCCAGCAGCTGATGGGCGCTCCACGCCATCTCGGCCAGCATCCCGGCGGTTTCGTGCTCACACATGATCGTCTCGGCGATCTCGTGCCGATCGGGCCCGCCACCATGGCTGACCGGCAAGTGATCATGATGAGATCTTCAGGGTGCCGGCCGGCCGCGGCGACGAGTTCGCGCATCGGTCCCTGTCCGAAATGGTGTGGCATTCGCGCATGTTTCCCCACAAAGTAGAAAAACCGGCTTGGCAAAGTCGAATTAGTCCGATACAAACTCTCCATCGCTGCACATTAAACAGAGGAGGCGTTGCATGACACCAGCATCCATCGAAACGCTTCCGTCCGGAATGAACCGAAATTAGATCATTCCCATTTGTGGCCCGCAGTGGGCACGCATGAAGCGGTTTTTGTTTCCTTCACAGTTCGATTGATTTGCCGAGGTCGGCTCGTTTCCGTTCCGGCAATGTCCGTTAACTCTCGATTTTTGGGGCCGACCGCCGAAGTGTGCGGTCGGACTGGTTAAGATGACTCGCAAGAAGCTCGACTTCCGCGCCGATGCTTATCGCAATGTGCTCGGCTTTGTTTTTCGTCAGTGGACCCATCGTCCCGCTTTGGTGGGCACCATCATCCTGCTGGTAATTGTCAGTACGCTAGCCGAAGTTCTGGTGCCGGTGTTTTCAGGCCAGATCGTCGATGCGATTGCCAGCGGCAGTGCGGCGGCCGATGCCATCCGCGCCTTCGTTGTCGTTGTCACCCTTGGCTTGACCAGCGTTACGCTGCGCTGGTTTATCTTCGACGGGATCATCCGTCTGACGCTGCGCATCATGGCCGATGTGGTCAATAACGGCTTCCACAAGGTGCAGCGCTTCTCGACCGATTGGCACGCCAATAGTTTCGCCGGTTCGACGGTGCGCAAGATCACTCGTGGCATGTGGGCGCTCGACTCGCTCAATGACCTGTTGCTGATAGCCTTACTACCCTCGATCGTCATGCTCGTGGGCGCCAGCGTCGTGCTCGGTAGTTATTGGCCGGTCATGGGGCTGATCGTGGCTGCGGGATCGCTGATCTATATCGGCGTGACCATCTTGCTTTCGACCGGATACGTGTCGCCAGCGGCGAAGCTTGCTAACGCATGGGATACCACGCTGGGCGGCGCACTGGCGGATGCCATCAGCTGCAACTCGGTCGTGAAGGCTTTTGGCGCCGAAAACCGCGAAGAGGAACGCTTGCGCCAGGTGCTGCTCAAATGGGACAGTCGAACGCGGCGGACATGGAAGCGCGGGACACTGAACGGCACGATCCAGGGTTTCATGATGGTCTCCATGCAGGCCGGCATTCTTGGCACTGGCCTTGTCATGTGGCGGCAGGGACTGGCGACGCCGGGGGACATCACATTCGTGCTAGCGATGTTTTTCCTCCTGCAGGGTTACCTGCGCTCGGTCGGACAGGACATTCGAAACCTGCAGCGCGCCGTCAACGATATGGAAGAACTTGTCCTGCTCGACAAAACGCCGCTGGGCATTGAGGATAAGCCAAACGCGAAGGCGATCAAGATCGATAGGGGCGAAGTCCTGTTCGATCGCGTCACCTTCCAGTACGGGGCGCATCCTGCACCGCTCTATGAGGATTTCTCGGTGACGATCAAACCGGGCGAGCGTGTCGGATTGGTCGGCCATTCCGGCTCGGGCAAGACGACCTTTGTCAAGCTCATCCAGCGCCTCCATGACGTTAAGGCAGGGTCGATCCGCATTGACGGCCAGGATATCGCCCATGTCACTCAGTCCAGCCTGCGCAGCCAGATTGCCATCGTGCAACAGGAGCCGATCCTGTTTCATCGCACGCTTGCCGAAAATATCGCCTACGGCCGACCGAACGCGTCACGGCGCGAGATCGAGAATGCAGCGAAGCAGGCCAGTGCCCATAGGTTTATCATGGACCTGCCAAAGGGCTATGAGACATTGGTGGGCGAGCGCGGCGTCAAATTGTCGGGCGGCGAGCGTCAACGTGTCGCCATCGCCAGGGCATTTCTGGCTGATGCGCCGGTGCTGATCCTGGACGAGGCGACCTCGAGCCTCGACAGCGAGAGCGAGGTGCAGATCCAGCAGGCAATGGAACGCCTTATGGAAGGTCGCACGACGCTGGTGATCGCGCACCGACTTTCGACGGTACGAGCTTTGGATCGACTTTTGGTCTTCGACAAGGGAAAGATCGTGGAAGAGGGTGACCATCAGGCGCTCATTCGCCTCAATAACGGCATTTACCGCCGGCTGTTCGAGCGTCAGGCGCTGGAGTTGACCAAGGGCCTCGTGGCCTGAGGCAAACTCTTGAAGTGACAATCCTCTCTTACAATATGATCCTGGGAGAGGTCCTTGGCATGGAAAGGAGGAAGAAGATGCCACTCAACGATATTCCGTGGACCCGTCCGGTGACGATCAGGCTCCAATGCGGGCTGGAGCGCACCTTTACAGGCGTCTATGACGCTCTGGACTTTCTGGAAAATGAATGGCCGCTGCGGCATGGCGAGCGCCACGAACGTGCGGTGAAGATCTGCCGCGGCGCGCTCAATCGGGTTGTGCCTGCTGTCATAGCAAGAGAGGCGTTCCTGACCGCCTGTCTCGAAGCGGGAATGCCTGTGGTCCTGGCGCCGTCGAAGATAGCGCCGAAAACGCAGCCTATGCGACCGGCCGGCGCGCTATCCTTATAGTCTGCTGGCTTTTGGAGCTCGCCGCCTCTGAAGGCGAGCTCTCGAAAGCTGCATTACAAACAACAGCAGATTAGTCTTCGCTCATTGAAACGCGTCGATGCAGGTACGCTGCGTTGGAGCAATGCAATCACGCGACTTTTGCCGCGAGCATTTCATTGATCCAGTCTTCGTTCAGTGCTTCCAATTGCTGCAGCGGAAAGGCGTTGATGAAGATGCGAATTGTCTCATCGAAATTGGCGCCGGATTGGGACCAGGCCGGCCCGCAATCAATCTGCTTGCCGGCAAGATCCTCGACCTGGACAGGCCGCAGGTTTCATCGGTCTCGTCGTCGACCGCAAGCTCAAACGTACCGAAGTGCCGATGTTCATCATTCCAGTAAACGGCAATCTGAAGATTACGGATGCCAGGCCGATTGCCGATCTCCATCAACAGCGAGCCATGGACCTCGTCGGTCGATGGCGGCTTTGGCTCGTCCCAGCAAAGTTCCTCGTCCAAGGTTGGGTGGTCCGTAACGTCTTCCGGCATCTCGCGACTTGCCGCGGAAGCTGGGCAGGTCGTCCCTGAAGGTGTCAAAGGCATCCCGGCCCCAAATGGCCGACAAACTCATGTAGTATCTTCGCTTGGTTCTGAGTGATGGTGAGGACACTTTCTCTCGGGTGCGGCTCTCTCGAATATTCAAATAGCTTGCCCGCTGGGGCAGCTTTATTCTGCGATTTCCACCACGACACGCCCCCTAATTTTGCCCTCGACGATATCCTGAGCGAGGCTCGGAAGCTCGGAGAAGGGCTCGATCCTTGCCAATGTCTCGATCCTTTCTGCTTTCAGGTGTTCGGCGAGGGTCTGCCATGCGCGGATCCGTTTGGACATTGGTGCCATAACGGAATCAATGCCAAGCAGTGCCACGCCGCGCAGGATATGCGGGAGTACCGTTGCCGGCAGGTCTGCGCCGGCTGCAAGGCCACAGGCAGCAACCGCCCCACCGTATACGGTCTGTGAAAGTGTGTTTGCCAGCGTCGTCGAGCCCACAGAATCAACCACGCCGGCCCAGCGCTCCTTTTGTAGAGGACCGCCCTTTTCTGAAAGCGATGCCCGGTCAACGAAAGCGCTCGCGCCGAGCGATCCGAGATAGTCCCGCGTTTCAGGGCGACCGGTCGATGCGGTTACTTTGTAACCCTTGTCCGCAAGCAGGCTGATCGCCACCGAGCCGACACCGCCCGCCGCACCGGTCACGAGAATTTCGCGATCGTCGTTGAGGATCGTGCCCCAATCCTCAAGCGCATTGACACAAAGCGCCGCCGTGTAGCCGGCCGTTCCAATTGCCATTGCCTGCGAAAGGCTGAAGGTTTCGGGAAGTGCGATCAGCCATTCCGCTTTCAGGCGCTGAAATCGCGAATATCCGCCCCATTCGGTTTCAGACAGCCCCCATCCGTTGACGATGACCTTGTCGCCACGCGCCCATTTGTCAGATCGGGATTCAACTACGATTCCGGCAAGGTCGATGCCTCCGACCATGGGAGTACGCCGGGCGATCCGCCCTTTGCCGGTCAGGGCCAGGCCGTCCTTGTAATTGACGGTCGAATAATGAACCTCGACGAGAACATCATGATCCGGCAGATCGGAGAGTGAAAGCTGGCGGAACCCGGTCTGCGGCTTGCCATCGGCCATGTCGATGACCATTGCCTGGAATGTATCGGACATGCGTCCCCCTTTTCACACTTGAAATCGGCCGTTCGCCTTCTCAGGTCTGAGGCGCCGCCTTCATCCTGTCGCGTGCGTCCATCGCGGCTGCGTAGCTGTTGCGAATGTAGGCCAGCAGGTCCGCCAATGCCCTTGTCGCCGTCTCCGTGTCGCGCTTGGCGACCGCCTCCATGATCTGCCGGTGAAAGCCAGCGACCTTGCGGCGCTCGCGAACCCGGAACACGATCATGTTGGTTATGGGGATGAAGGACTCGATCACCGTATACATCATCAGCTTCAGCGGGCCATTGCAGGTGGAATCCACCAGCGCGCGATGAAAGCGCACGTCGGATGCGCAGAAGTCCTCGTCACTGATCGTCTCATCGCGTTGGATCTCGATCTCCGCCGCCATTCGTTCCAGATCGGCAGCGCCGTGATTTTCGCAGGCGAGCCTGCAACAGATCGTCTCCGTCTCAAGGCGGGCCGTAATAATCTCGTGGATATCGAAGGCGCCGATGCCGACTAGCAGGGTTGCTGCTGCGGTGATCGCCTTGGAAAGCCCTTCCGGATCCGGCCGTTTGACGAAGTTTCCGCCGAGCGGGCCGCGCCTTGAATGGATGAGATTTTGCGCTGCCAGACGTTTTAGCGCTTCACGCACGGTCGGCCGCGATATGCCGAAGCTTCTCGCGAGATCCTCTTCCGTGGGAAGCCGCTCGTCGATTTTCAGGCGGCCATCCATGATCGCGGATTTTATGTTCTCCGCGACCTGCTTGGCGATGCCAGCCCTCACGACCTCATCAAATTTCAGCGTCATTGATTGTCACCCTTACCTCGATTTCATAGATGCCACGGCCGCTTCGAAAACGCCACTGAAAATTGAATATAGGTTTGACAAATATCGGATAGACGATAACCTGCCCTCGATCCAGATAACCAAGGGGAACGAAATTGGGCGGATCGACTGGTCGGGCGGAGAGCGCCCAAGGTGCCCGTGCGCCTGTTGGCCGGCATGCAGAATTGCTGCGCCGGCTCGACGGAAGGATCGATAGTAAGGCCATTCTCGCTGGCGACGACGTCGGCGATGGCTATCGTGGTGACGCAACGGACGAGGCCGGCGAGCGCCCGATAATCGTTTTCCGGCCCGCGGATACGGCGGAAGTGTCCGCTATCCTTGAAGAATGCAATCGTCTGGGGCAGCCCGTCGTGGTGCAAGGCGGCAGGACGGGCCTTGCCGGCGGGGCGAGGCCTCAAGTCGACGAAGTGTCGCTTTCGCTTGAGCGAATGGTGAACCTGTCGCCGGTGGATGAGAATGCCGCCACCATCATCGCACAGGCCGGCGTTACGCTTCAGTCGGTACAGGAGGCTGCGGCAGGCTGTGGGCTGCTTTTCGGTGTTGATATCGGCGCGCGCGGCACGTCCACGGTTGGCGGGAATGTTGCCACCAATGCGGGCGGTATTCGTGTCCTGCGCTATGGCATGTATCGGTCGCAGGTTCTGGGGCTTGAGGTTGTGCTGGCGGATGGCTCCGTGCTGACCAGCTTGAAGGGATTACCCAAGGACAATTCGGGCTTCGATCTCAATCAGCTCTTCGTTGGAAGCGAAGGTGTGCTTGGCGTGGTCACGCGGGCCTGTTTGCGGCTGCATCCTGAGCCGCGGTCGCAAGCAAATGCCTTTTGCGGATTGCCGTCGTTAAGTGCCGCTATTGCCCTTCTAAAACATTTACGCTCTACGCTCGGCCCGTCGCTGTCGGCCTTCGAGGTGATTTTTCCGAATGTTTATAACGGGGTTCTGTCGCTGACCGGTGCTCAGCCACCTGTTGCAGCAGGTGCGGGGATGTACGTTCTTGTGGAAATGCAGGGGCAGGACGAGGCCGGTGATCACGCGCGTTTTTCCGAAGCGCTTATGGCGTGCTACGAAAGCGGCGTCGTGACGGACGTGGCTGTTTCGGGGTCGCTGCGCGAATATCACGCAATCTGGAAACTTCGCGAGGCTGCCAGTGAATTCATTTTCTCGATGGACCACGTCTCCGGCTTCGATGTCAGCCTGCCCTTGTCCCGCATGCAGGCCTTCCTTGATGCTGCCAGCCGTGAGATCGCGGCGGCCGATCCAAATGCCGAGATCTATATTTTCGGCCATCTCGGCGACGGCAATTTGCATTTTCTTGTCCGCACTCACCATCATGAGCGGATCGCCGACATAACGCTTCCTGCCGTGATCCGGGCCGATGGCGCGATTTCCGCCGAGCACGGAATTGGCCTTGAGAAGAAGAAGTGGCTGCCTCTCGGCCGAAGTGCTACCGAGATGAATGCAATGCGCCGCCTGAAGGCCGCCTTCGATCCCAACAATATTCTCAATCCCGGCCGGGTTTTCGATATGCCGTTGCCGGGCGTGCCGGAGCGCGCGTAGATGCAGAACCTGTCCGAGACGGCCCGCGCATTGCCCAGTGAAAAAGGCCCGAGCCTTGATGACCGGTATACGGTCAATCATGGAAAAATCCTGGTGTCCGGCACACAGGCGCTGGTGCGTCTTCCGATGATCCAGCGACAGCGCGATCTGGCAAAGGGCCTCAACACTGCCGGATACGTCTCCGGCTATCGCGGTTCGCCGCTCGCAAGCTTCGACCGCGAGATGGCGCGCGCCAAGACCTATCTAGACCAGAACCATATCCGCTTTCAGCCCGGCCTCAATGAGGACATGGCGGCGACGGCTGTATGGGGAACGCAGCAGACGGCGATGTTCTCCGGCGTCCGCTACGACGGTGTCTTTTCGATGTGGTATGGCAAGGGGCCGGGCGTCGATCGCACCATGGATGTGATCCGGCACGCCAATGCCGTGGGCACCAATCCGAATGGTGGCGTGCTGCTGCTCGTTGGCGACGATCATGGGGCCGTCTCATCGACCTTGCCACATCAGAGCGAGCACAACTTGATATCGGCCATGGTGCCCTTGCTGTCGCCCGCCGGCGTCGCCGAATATATCGACTACGGTTTGCTGGGATTTGCGCTTAGCCGCTATTCGGGTGCATGGATCGGCTTCAAGTGCCAGACGGAGATTGTCGAATGCACGGCAACCGTCGATCTCGATCCGGCTCATCCGGCGATCGTCTATCCGGATGCGCAAGGCAATCTGTCGCTTCGCTGGCCTGACGGGCCGCATGCGATGGAGCGCCGGCTGGAAGACAAGCTTTCTGCCGTCCATAGATTTGCGCGTCACAACAGGCTTGACCGCACCATCTGGCAGGGGCAGCGCACCAAGGCGCGTCTCGGCATCGTCTCGACCGGTAAATCCTGGCTCGATCTGATGGGCGCGCTTTCGCGCCTCGGCATAGACGAGCGGCGCGCAGGCGAGCTCGGCATCCGGCTCTACAAGGTTGGCCTTGTCTGGCCAATCGAGCCGGAGGGGGTCGCACGGTTTGCCGCCGACGTCGAGACGCTGCTGGTCATCGAAGAAAAGCGTCCGATCATGGAAGACCAGATCAAAGCTCTGCTCTTCAACATGCCGTCCGATGAGAGGCCGAGAGTGTTTGGCAAGCTCGGGCCGGCGGGCAGGCCGCTCCTGCCAGCCGTCGGTGAGATCGATACGGTGGCCGTCGGGCGCGCCATCCTTTCCGTGCTCGAGCCGCAGGCCGACGATCTCGATAACCGGTCGCGGGAGATGGAGGCAATTGTTGCAGCCAGCGTGACGGAAAGTCCGGCACTCAGGCGCGATCCGTATTTCTGCTCCGGCTGCCCGCACAGCGTCTCGACCAGACTGCCCGAGGGAAGCCGTGCCTCGACGGGTATCGGATGCCACATGATGGTCATCGGGCTTGAAGACCGGAACACCTCGACCTTTACCCAGATGGGGGGTGAGGGCGGTGCATGGATTGGGCTTTCTCAATTCACCGATGAAAAGCATATCTTCGTCAACATGGGCGACGGCACCTATTTTCATTCGGGCCTGCTTGCGATCCGGGCTGCGATCGCCGCGAAGGTCAACGCCACTTACAAGATCCTCTATAACGATGCCGTCGCCATGACCGGCGGTCAAAAGCACGATGGTGAGGTCTCTGTTCCCGGTATCGTCGGCCAGATGCTGGCCGAAGGGGCTGCTAGAGTGGCTGTCGTCGCCGAGCGGCCGGAGCTCTGGCGCGGCCGCTTGCCACGCAATGTCACGGTCAATCATCGCGACGAACTCGATCAGGTGCAGCGTGAACTGCGCGAGATCGAGGGGGTGACGGTGCTGGTCTACGATCAGGTCTGTGCGGCAGAGAAGCGCCGGCGTCGCAAGCGCGGGGCGCTGGCGGTCTCGGACAAGCGAGCCTTCATCAACGAACTGGTCTGCGAAGGATGCGGCGATTGCTCGGCCGTTTCCAACTGCATCTCGATCGAGCCGCAGGAAACGGAGTTTGGCCGTAAGCGCAAGATCAACCAGTCGAGTTGCAATACCGACCTTTCCTGCATCAAGGGCTTCTGTCCGAGCTTCGTCACGGTGGAGGGCGGAAAGATCAGAAAGCTGGCTGCTAAAGCCCAGCAAGCGACATTCGATGACATGCCGTTACCTGCTCTGACGGAGATCGGAGCGCAGCCATATAACATGCTGTTGGCCGGTATCGGTGGGACGGGGGTGATTACCGTCAGCGCTGTCCTCTCAATGGCGGCGCATCTCGATGGCCTTTTTGTGCAGACGCTGGATCAGACGGGGCTCGCGCAGAAGAACGGGGCCGTCATTTCGCATCTTCGCGTGGCGCGGATGGCTGGTGCTTTGTCGTCGGTCCGTATCGGCGTAGGCGAAAGCGATCTGGTGCTCGGCTTCGACATCGTAGTGTCGGCCGGTCGCAATGCGCTATCGACCTTTGGCGCTGGCCGCACGCACGCCGTCCTCGACAATCATTTCGCGCCGACGGCGTCTTTCGTTCAGAACACAGCGATCGATTTCCAGCAGGAAGCGACGCTCAAAACGTTGCGTCGCGCAGCCGGCGAAGATGCCGTTCACCTCGTCTCGGCGACCAAGCTTGGCGCGGCGCTGATGGGCGATGCGATTGCAGCCAACATGTTCCTGCTTGGTCATGCATGGCAGCGCGGTCTGGTGCCGATCAGCCTTGCCTCCATCGATCAAGCGATTGCACTCAATGGGACCGGCGTTGCGATGAACCGTGCCGCCTTCGGCTGGGGTCGTCGCTCGATGGTCTCCCCCGATATCGTCGCCGGCGCTGCGGGAGCTGATCTAATCGAGGTCAGGCCCGCCGAGGCACTCGACTCGATCATCGAGCGCCGTGAGGCTTTTCTTGCCGCGTATCAGAGCGCCGCCTATGCACGCCGGTACCGGGCACTGGTCGATGCTGCGCGGCAGGTTGAAAACGGGCTGAGGGCCGGCGAGGAGTTTGCAACCGCCGTTGCCCAAAACGCTTTCAGGCTGATGGCCTACAAGGACGAATACGAGGTGGCGCGCCTGCACCGAGACCGGAGCTTCAAGGCTGCGATCGAAGCGCAGTTCGAAGGCGACTTCAGCATCAAGCATCATTTGGCGCCACCAATCCTGTCACGGCGGATCGACAAACGCACCGGAAATCCGGCGAAGATCGCCATCCCGCGGAAAATGATCGGCCCGGCCTTTGCGCTTCTGGAAAAGCTGCGCTTCCTCCGCGGCACGGCGCTGGATCCCTTCGGCTATACCGAAGAGCGCCGGATGGAGCGGCGACTGATCACTGACTATCAGGCGATGATCGAGGATCTCACGAGACAGCTTTCCGTCGAAACGCACGGCCATGCCGTCGCACTTGCCCGGCTGCCGGAAGAGATCAAGGGATTCGGCCCCGTTAAGATGGCGTCGATCGGGCGTTTTGAAAAGAAAATGGCGGCCTTGCTTGCAACGTCGGCCAATGACGAGAAACGAACAGGGATGCCGGATCAGGACACGGCTAAGAGGAAAAGCATATGAGCACTTCCGATACCTTCGAGACGATCCTTTACGAGAAGGACGGCCACGATAAATTCGCGACGATCACCATCAATCGTCCTGAAAAGCTCAATGCGATGAACAAGACGACGGTGCGCGAAATCGACCGCGCCGTCGCCATGGCTGTCGCCGACAAGGAGGTCAACGCGCTCATCATCACGGGGGCGGGTCGCGCATTCTCGTCCGGCTATGATCTTCAAGGCGCCGATTACGATGTCGATATCGAGGACTGGCATGCGGACATGTTGGAGAACGCCCAGGCGCTCCTCAACATCTGGAAGGCACCGATCCCGGTCATCGCGTCCGTGAACGGTTATGCGCTTGCGGGTGCGCTTGAGCTGATGATGGCCTGCGATCTGGCCATCGCCAGCGATAATGCGAAGTTCGGCGAGCCGGAGGTGCGGCACAATTCCGGCCCGCCGGCACTGTTCATGCCCTGGCTGCTGGCCACCCGTGACGTGCGTTGGCTGATGTATACAGGCGATTTGGTCGATGCCGAGGAGGCCTTGCGCATGCACCTCATCAACAAGATCGTGCCCGCCGATCAATTGAGGGAAAAGACCGAGAACCTGGCCCGCAAGCTGGCTCGTATGCCTGTGCCCGCCATCAAGTTCGCCAAGTCCTCCATCAACAACCAGCAGATGGCCGCTGGCCTGATGACATCCTTCGATTTCAACGTCCACGCTATCGCCGCCCTGCATGTTAGTCGCGATGGGCAGGAGTGGATGCGCAATCTGCAGAAGATGTCGCTGAAGGAATATCTCGAGTTCCGCGATGCCCCGTTCAAGGGGCTCGACTGACCCCGTTTTACGATATCGCCCGGCGGCACCCATCCAGTGCTACCGCCACCGCCGATCAAGGAAGGAGGCTCCAGGATGCAGACGATCATAGCGCCGGATGAGGTGCAGGACGCAATCCCCGTCATCGATATTGCACCATTCATCGCAGGCGCGGAAGCCGGCCGGAAGGTCGTCGCTGCCATCGAGGATGCCTGCCGTCGAACCGGCTTCTTTCTCGTTACGGGGCACGGCGTCAGGGCTGACGTGACAACCCGTCTTTATAACCTCGCTCGCGATTTCTTCGATGAGCCGCCGGAGTGGAAGATCGGGCGGGGAAGGGGAACATCGATAGAGGGTGGAGTTGCCTTCTCGCCGATCGCCGACGAGGCGCTTGCGGCGACGCTCGGCATCAAGACGCCGGGCGATTACAAGGAAAGTCTGAACTTTGGCCCGCGCCTGCCTGGCGATCTATGGCCAACAAGGCCGGAAGGGCTGGAACAGGCCTTCGCCGACTATTTCACAGAGATGGAAAAGCTTGCGGGCCATTTGCGTCGGGCATTCTGCGAGGCGATAGGCCTCGCCCCGGATTATTTCGAGCCGGCGTTTGAAAACCACCTCTCGGCGCTACGGGTGATCAATTATCCTGAGCAGAAGGAGAGCCCGCTTCCAGGGCAACTCCGTGCCGGCGTTCACACCGATTACGGCTTCATGACCATCCTGCGTTCGGAAGCCTCTCCGGGCGGACTGCAGGTGAAAAACCGGGAGGGTGACTGGCTGGATGCACCGAATGTCGAAGGCGCCTATGTCATCAATATCGGCGATGCCTTCATGCGCTGGTCCAACGATGAATGGCTGTCCACGCCGCATAGGGTCGCCAATCCGCCCAGTGCTTTCAAGGGAACGACGCGTCGCCAGTCCATCCCGTTCTTCCTCAATCCGTCCAGGGACACCGTGATTGAATGCCTCCCGCCTTTTGCAGCAAAGGGCGCCGCCAAATACGAGCCGATTACCTACGGCGACTACATTTCACTGAAGACCAGCCAGGCCTTCAGCAAGATCTGATGGCAAGAAGCGGAATGCCGCCTGCCCCGCAATGCATGACCAAGTCAGAACCAGTTTGAGGGAACGTCGATGATGAACATGAACAGGCGGCAGGTTCTTGCCGGAATGGGTGGAGTGACAGCGGCGGCCATGGTTGGCCTGCCGGCATGGGCGCAATCCAAGACACTTGTCGTGCCGACGCTCGGCGGCGCATGGGAGCAGTTTTGGCGCCAGACGCTGGCACCGGCCTTCACTCAAAAAAGCGGCGCGCAGGTGACGCTGGATGCGGGCAACGGGCGTGTCTGGAGCGCCAACCTGCGGGCGGCAGGGCCGCAGAAGCCGCCATATTCGATCCTGATGACCAATGAGGCATTCGCATCGAGCCTGCGCAAGGAAGGCTTCTTCGAAAAGCTCGATCTGGCGAAGTTGCCAAACTATGCCGACCTCTATCCGCTTGCCAAGAAGACCGACGGCTGGGGTGCCGTGGCCATGGTATCGCCGATCGGCCTCGCCTATCGCACGGACATGGTCCAGACGCCACCGAAAGCCTGGAAGGATCTCTGGGACAACCCGGAGTTCAAGGGGCGCATCGGACTCTACAATTTTGCCAATACGGCCGGCAAGATGGAACTGATGCTGGCTTCCAAGATCTTCGGCAAGGATCAATATGATGCAGATGCCGGCTTCAAGGCGCTGGAAAAGCTTGGCCCGGTCATCCAGGCCGATTTCAACCTTTCCACCGGCATCGCGTCCGGAGAATTCGTCGTCGCTCCCTTTGATTTCGGCGAAGTGGCGCGTCTGCGCGGCCAGGGTCTTCCAATTGACGTCATCGTGCCGGAAGAGGGGCTTTTGATGTTCGATCAGACCCTCAACATTCTCGCAAACGGCCCCGAGAAGGATCTGGCCTACCAGTACGCCAACTTCCTTCTGTCACCTGACGGCCAGCTGCCGCTGATGAAGCAGTTCTTCGTCTCGCCAACCAATGCGAAGGTTGTCGTCCCTGACGATCTGAAAAAGGACGTGCCGATTTCCGGTGAAGTGATGGACAAGATTCTCACCTGGGACTGGGACTTCATGAACGAGAAGCAGGCAGGCTTTGCCGAGACCTGGGCCAAGATCATGAAATGATCTTTGTCTTCTTCATCAGGCCACAAAGGATCGCCTTGTTGGGGCGGTCCAGCATTCTTCCCTGACGCAGCGAGATTTGCGGTACGCCGCACAGACAATCTGGAAGATCGATCATGACCGAGGTGAGCATCGAAGGGCTGACCAAGCATTACGGAGCCTCGCGCGCCGTCAACGGCATTTCCGTCAAGATAGGGCAGGGGGAATTCATCTCGCTGCTCGGGCCTTCGGGATGCGGCAAGACGACGACGCTGAAGATGATTGCCGGTTTCGAGGATGTCACATCCGGCGCCATTCGCTTCGATGGACAGGATGTCTCCCATGTGCCGGCTGAAAAGCGCGATATCGGCATGGTGTTCCAGAACTATGCGCTCTTCCCGCATATGACCGTGGCGCAAAACCTCGCCTTCGGGCTGGAAATGCGCAGGATTTCGCGGCCAGAAATCGCGATCCGCACGGCCAGGGTTCTGGATATGGTGCAGCTATCCGGATATGCCGACCGCTATCCGCGCCAATTGTCCGGCGGACAGCAGCAGCGCGTGGCGCTTGCCCGCGCGCTGGTCATCGAACCGCGTATCCTGTTGCTTGATGAGCCGCTTGCCAATCTCGATGCCAAGCTTCGCGACGAGATGCGGGTCTTCATACGCGACCTGCAGCAGCGCGTGGGCATCACCACCGTCTATGTAACCCATGATCAGGCCGAAGCAATGACGATGTCGGACAGGATCGTCGTGATGTTCGGCGGGCAGATTGCGCAGTATGGCGCCCCGTCTGATGTTTATGATCGACCGGCAAGCCTGGAAGTCGCGCAGTTCGTCGGACAGGTGAATACATTGCCCGGCCGCCTGAAGGGCAGGACCGATGACGGTACGTCGGTCGTCGAAACCGCACTTGGAACGGCGAATGTCAAGGGTACCCTGCCGTTAAACGACGGTTTCATCCCCGTATTGCTGCGGCCGGAGGCCATCGAACTTGCGGCCGCGGGGGGCGATGGCTCGGGCATCATCGCAACGGTTTCGCAGAGCTATTATTCTGGCAGTCTGATCGACTATCGGCTGGTGCTCGAAGGCGGCGAAACGTTGAGCGTCCAGACCTTCCCGCGAAGCCGCTTCCAGCCGGGTGATCGCGTGACGGTGAAGGTTGACAGTGAGCGTTTCTGGGTGCCGGGAACGATCGCATGATACGCCGTACCAGATCCTCCTATCCGCTTCTCCTGATCGCGCCCTCGGCATTGCTCCTCGGGCTGTTTCTTGTTCTGCCTTATCTCAATATTGTGGTGATGAGCCTGCGCAACCCGGCCAACGGCTCGCCCTATGCGCCTGGATTCACGATCGGCAATTACCTGAGGCTGGCGACCGATGCGTTCTACATGCGGCAGGTGGCGAACACGCTCTTGATCGGTCTGGTCACGACCCTTGCTTGCCTCATTCTCGGTTTTCCGGTTGCCTGGCAGCTGTCGCGCGAGAAGATGCGGTTTCGCGGCCTTGCCTATGGGCTCGTGCTGTCGCCGCTTCTCGTCGGCATTGTTATCCGCAGTTACGGGTGGACGATCCTTCTTGGGAATAACGGCATCATCAACAAGACGCTGATGAATTTGGGCCTGATCGAGCGTCCGATCGGGCTGATGTACAACGCACTCGGCATCGTCATTGCGCTCGTCCACGTCTTCCTGCCCTTCATGATCCTGCCGTTGATGAGCGCGCTGCAGGGGATCGACCCGTCGTTGAAGTCGGCCGCACGGTCTCTTGGCGCCGGAAAGCTGACGGTCTTCAGGCGCGTAATCCTGCCGCTGGCCGTGCCGGGTATCCAGGCGGGCTGCATTCTGGTGTTCGTGCTTTCAATGAGTGCCTATGTGACTCCCGCCCTGATCGGTGGCCTGAGGGTGAAGACAATGGCAGTCAGCGTCGTCGACGCGCTGATCGACACGTTCCAGTGGCCGTTCGGCTCCGCCATGGCGCTGACGCTTTCCCTTGCCGGAGCGGTGATCGTCGTGATCTTCGCGCGGCTTACCCGCATGAAATGGAAGATGAGTTGATGTCCAAACATATGTTGAATGGCTATTGCCTCATCATCTACGGCTTTCTACTGCTGCCCATTCTCGTGGTCGTCGGTGCCTCCTTCAACGCGGGGGCATTTCTGACCTTTCCGCCGCAGGGTCTCTCATTTCGGTGGTATGTCGTCTTCTTCCACAACGATGTCTTCTGGCGTGCCATCCGAACCTCGCTTTGGATCGCGGCCGTGTCGACCCTGATTTCAGGTGTCATCGGCACGATGGCTGCAATGTTCTACGTGCAGCATGCCGGGCGATGGAAGGAGAGTGTCCGGCTTGCGATGCTGTTGCCACTGCTCTTGCCGGAGGTTCTGACGGCGATCTCGCTTCTGTTCTTTGTCTACGCGATCGGCATCGGCACGACGACAATGGCCGGCATGCTGATCGGGCATGTGCTCATGACGCTACCCTTCGTCTTCATCAACGTGTCTGCGGCGATGGAAGCCTATGAACCGTCGTGGAGCCTTGCCGCCCGCAGCCTCGGTGCCGGGCCATTCACGCGCTTCAGACGCATCATGCTGCCGTTGATCAAGCCCGGCGTCATCGGCGGCTGCCTGTTCGCGTTCATCATCTCGTTTGACCTCTTCACTATATCGTTCATGTTGAAGAATGTCGGAACGGCCACGCTTCCGATCCAGATCTACGATTATCTCAGAACAAACTTTACCCCGGAGGCGGCGGCAGTATCGACGTTGTCTATCGCTATGACGGTGGTCGTGGTCGTCGTCTCTGAAAAGCTTTTTGGTTTGCGGATACACCGTTTTTAGATGGCTTTCGATCCTACGAACATCACTGTCGCGAAACCTAGGTTATGTGGAATGAGAGTGCCCGCGATGGTCGTCCGGCATTAGTGATCGCGCCGGCCGTGACGAAGCACCATAATCCGAAGTTATGTGCCGAGGTCAGAATTGTCAGTCATTAGAATTTTGAACAAGGTGTAGTCGGTTCAGATCCCATCAAGAGCGCAATTCACTCCTCGCAGGATCTCGGCGTTGGCCGCGCGGTGCGCGCGCTGGCAGTTTGTTCGGCGCTTTGAACAGCGTGGCTAGTTTGCCCGCAATGGGGGTTCCGATGCCGCTGCACGGGTCAGGGCCGATGCGAGCGCGAAAATAACCGTTGTCGCCTTGAGTGATGTCGTTGAAGCATGTGTGGTTGAGCCAAAGCTGCGGCGTCACGAAGCCGAGCTTGCGGCCGAAGGCGGCAAACAGCCCGGCATAAAGCGGTGCCACGGCGCTGGTGCCGCCGATTACTTCTTGTGGGCCGTGGACGAAGATATTGTATCCCGTAGATGGCGCGGCATTAGCCGAGACGTTAGGTATCATGCGCCCCGGTCCGTGCGGCGCCCCCGCCTGCCATGTCGGCATTGGCTGGAACAGCTTGGAAAAGCCGCCGCCTGTCCCCGAGCCATTTGGATTACCGGGGTCGTCGTTCCATACGGTCTCTTCCGCATTGGCGTGAGGCTTCATGGTACCGCCGCAGCCAACCACGAACGGACAGGAGGATGGGAGATCGACATTGGCCGAGTCCGCCCCGCCGTCAGACGAATCATTGTCGCCCGAAGCCGCGAAGATGATTATGCCGGTCTTCGCGGCTGCCTCCGCCGACGTGCTAAGTCTGTCGGGATAGTCGATGCCCGCTGCCGCGGCCGCCGCCTTCCAGTTGGCCTCGTCTGAACCCCAGGAGATCGAGCAGACGTCACAGCCGTCGGCCGCAGCCGCGGTGATGGCGGTCGCCATCGAGCCCCAGTCGTTGGCGTCCGCCCAGTAGATCCGGATGCTTGCGGCTTCGCCGGTGGCGACGGAATATGCGGCGGCTGCGACTTCGATGTCGAGTGCAACCTCGCGGTCGGGATCGGCGGCAGGGTCACCCGAGTGCTTGTTCGGATCATTGTGGCCGGGTCCGATCGGCACGTCGACGATGTTCGGCACCGGCAGGCCCGTCGAGCGGAAATAAGTGTCGATATCCTTCTGGACCCAACCGCCGCTGAACTCGATGATCGCAATCACGCCGCCGCCGGCGAGGTCGCTCGGCCAGGAATAGGCCCGGCACAGATCCGACACTTCCCAGGGCTCCGCGCCTGCCGCGGCCGGACGGAAGGCGCCGGTGCCCATGCCAGGTAGCTTGAAATAGGGCCGGATGATATTGGGCACTAAATGCGACAGCTCTGCCCTGGCGCGCAGACGCGCACGGCGCGTGCGGCACGGTCATACATGGCAGCGAGATCGGCTTTCATGGCCGTTCGTGAAGCACTGTCGAGATAGATCATATGTCCGGAGGGATAGTTCTGGATCGTCAGATTACGGCGCACCGGAACTCGATGGTGTCTTCAAATCCTGGGCGGTGACAAAAGGACCGTCACGCTCGGAGAAGATGCCTGGTAGTGCCGTGTTCTGAAATCTATTTCGACACGCAGAGCTATACGGGTAGTGGTGTCAGTAGCCAGCCTCTTTCTGATGTCGGAAAGCGAGGACAAACACGATATCGCCATCAGGCTCATGTCGGTAAAGCGCGACGTAGCCGGAGTCCCCAAAGGGAATCACCAGTTCACGCAATTGCGCGTCGTCCGGAAGCGGGCGGCCAATAAGAGGCGTTGATTCCAGTAACAGGAACTGGCGTTCGATAGCCCGGCCCGCCCGACTTGCGGCAGTCGGCGCCTTAGCCGCCAGAAATCGCCTGCAGCGCTCCAAACCCTGTGCCGCACCTTCGGTAACGATCACTCGTGGCACTCAGGTACCGTCTCTTCCGCATCGGTGCCCCAGGTGTCCAGCCAAGTGCGTACCTCCTGTCCGGTAAGATGTCGGCCGGTCTCCTGATAGGCCGCCCAGGATGCCAAAGCCTCCTGTTTGAAGTTTTCGCGCGCTTCCTCACGTTCGACATACTGCTGAATGGCTTCGAGGATGATCCAGTGTGCCGAGCGCCGTCTTTGGCTGGCGAGGTTCTGAACTCGGTTCTTTAGCTCGTCATCAATCTTGAGAGAAGTAGCCATGGCAGCCTCGTATTACCAGGTATTACCTAGCGATAAGATAGGCATTGTTTTGCTTTTTGTCCATGATCTTACTTTATGACGAACGCCACCCCCAATTTGATCGTGTTTGCTTCTGGCGGCATCGTGGCCGGCGGACTGTGAAGTGATGCATTCCATCACAATGACATGGCCAGAGTATGATTTTTGATCGCTCTTTAAGCAAGCGCCACCTCACTTAAATAAGTGCCAGACTAAGGTAAGCGGCCTTAAATAAGCGAGTTTTGGAGAAAGCACTCTGCAATCAAAGAATCGCCGATCCGTACCCCTTCAAGAGCGGGATGCTCAGAGTTCAAGCAACCATTAGCTGCTTGCTCATTCTGCCGGAGAGCATTCACGCTTCATCACCCTTGCAGCAAAAATCCGCGCGGCAACGGACCAGCCGTTTCCATGTATCGTGCCCCACTTTGTCAACATGGCCTAGCGTGCTTGAGAGACCTGCAAAGCTTCTTTAATGACCTCTTCGAGTTCCGCACGCGTCGCCCCGTCTCGAGCCTGGACGGACATGCCCTGAAGCACGGCCACCAGAAAGCGAGCGAGGGAGCGGGATCGGGCCGGATCGAGCCAGCGTCCCAATGCGTCAGCAATAGCTTCCCGCATAGCGTCTCGGCGGTCGGACAAAACCCGCGCGAGAGAGGCGTGTTCTTCGGCACACTGCAGCATGCCGCTCGAGACCATGCATCCTCTTTCTCCGGCGGGATCGGTTACGGCGTCGGCGGCTTGACGCAATATCGTTGCCACCGTTTCATCAAGCGTTGACGCCGAATCAAGGTTCATCGTGCTCGACACTGCGGAATAATGATCCAAGGCCTCACGATAGAGCTGGGCCTTGCTGCCGAACGCAGCATAGAGACTCGGCGGCGCGACGCCGATCGCGGCCGTCAAGTCATTGAGCGAAACACCTTCATAACCGTGCTGCCAGAACAGCCGCATAGCGATGTCGACCGCCTGTTCACGGTTGAATGTGCGCGGTCCGCCACGCCGCTTTCTGATTTCCTTATCCATAGTGATCACTAAATATTGCTTGACCGGGGAGGTCAAGTCGCTAGTTTGTAGTGATCGCT
Organism: Rhizobium sp. AB2/73; assembly: GCF_020871915.1. Classification (NCBI taxonomy): domain Bacteria; kingdom Pseudomonadati; phylum Pseudomonadota; class Alphaproteobacteria; order Hyphomicrobiales; family Rhizobiaceae; genus Rhizobium; species Rhizobium sp. AB2/73. The sequence goes on from NZ_CP067073.1 coordinate 960,450, forward strand.
AAATATTACACGATCCAACAAACAAAGGTAAAATCGATGACCGGAAATTCTCTTACGAGGGCGATGAAAAGCATGTTCGCCGTCGTCTTACTCGTGGCGACGGCGTCCGCAGCTGCGGCTGCCGGCAAGGAATACACCGTCAAATCATCCGATGGCGTGGTGATCGCTGTCGAGGAAACCGGAAATCCGCAGGGTTGGCCAATCGTGTTCATCCATGGTCTGCTCGGCAGTCGCATCAACTGGGATAAGCAAACGTCCAGTCCCGACCTGCAGAAATTTCGGATCATCACATACGATCTCAGGGGTCATGGCCGTTCGGGGAAGCCGGATAGCGCGGACGCTTACAAGGATGGCGGTCGCTGGGCAGACGATCTCGCTGCGGTGCTGAAGCGAAGTAAAGCCAAGAAACCCGTCCTCGTCGGCTGGTCTCTAGGTGGCGTAGTTCTCTCAAACTATCTCGCCGCTCATGGCGACGCCGGGATTGGTGGTGTCGTTTATGTCGACGGTGTTATTGAGCTCAAGCCGGACCTCATCACACCGCACCCGGAGGTCTATGCAGGGCTGAGGTCTGAGGATCTGCGAACACATCTCGACACCGTGCGCACCTTTCTTGCCCTCTGCTTTCAGACGCAGCCGGACCGAGCAACATTTGAACGCCTGCTTTCAAACGCCGCGATGGCGTCGTGGGTGATGACCCGCACGGTCCCCTCGATGACGGTGAAGGCAGAAAAAGGCCTCCCCAAGGCAAAAGTGCCTGTTCTATTGATCTATGGCGGCAAAGACGACTTGGTGCGGCCCGAGGCGAGCATCGCACGTGCAAAGTCTCTGAATGGCCAGATCGAGTCGAAGATCTACGAAAATTCCGGCCATGCGCCTTTCCTCGAAGAAGCGGCGCGTTTTAACAAGGATCTTGCCGCCTTTACGGCTTCCGTCGAGGGCAGCAAATAATATTGGCAGCCGACTTCCGCTTGCACCGGTGTGGTCAAGCGGGGACGAGCTATGACAGCCGCGGGGTTGTTCGCAACTCACCCTTGCCGGTCGGCGCCTCGTCACCAGCTTCGAGTGTAAGGTCAAAACGATATTGTCCCCTGACAGAAAGTTTCCTGTGACTATTCCGGAGTTCGTATCCCTCAACTGCACCAACCCGAGCTCTCCTGCAGTTCCACGAATCCAGGACACGGAATCATCTCTAGATCCGGGAGCCTAAGAAACCTAAATCGCTATCTCGGCTGGTGTCGACCCGGACGCCACGGCGGCCGTCGACTATATGCCTGCGGAACCGTGCAGGGACTTCCGCGCCGTCTAGAATCCACGCTCCTGCAGCAAAGCGGCCAAAGCCTCGTCAGGCCAACCCGCCATCTCGAACAGCGCCTCATAAGGATCGCACGTCTCGAGGCTGAGCGTAGCTGCAAATGCGGGCTCGGTTTTCATGCCGCCGTCGCGAAGCTGCATGACGGCCGCGCGGAAGCGGCTTCCGCCGATACCAAGGAGCCTATGCTCGACCTGAAAATGCTTCCACCCATGCTGCTCGGGCACCGGCAGAGCTTGACCAAACAGTTCGAACGTCCAATCAGCGGCTGCAAACACGGCGATGATCGGCCTTTCTCTACCGGTCCACTGCCGGACAGAAAATCCATCGCACGTGGAATAGGCGTCCCAAACGGTTTGGGTGAATACTTGTGGATCTGGAGCATAGCAGAGGACGTCTATATCGCTGGTGGGCAGATCGAGGCCGAGTGGCGGCGTACCCGCGACATGGGGGTCGAATGGAGCCAAGGTTTCCAGAAGATTTATCCGCCTCAACGCTTCCATAAAGTAAGGTCTTTTCATGGATTCAAATTATCCGAGAGATGAGTCATTGCAAAGCCTATCGTCTTGCACCCGTCGATGCGACGACGCCATTTTTATGTCGCCGGTGATGCGATCGGTTCAAATCGGTTCGAAGCGTAAAGGGGGTCAAGTAGATGCGCGGCTCGCAGCTTGAGCAGGCTAAACGACCGCTGGCTCTCGTGCCGTGCGCTCCGTTGGCGTCGCGTCTTCCCCGAGCCTGTCGGATGTAGCAGGAACGCGGTCAACGGGACGGCGTCCGCGCCCATTTTCTTCATCCCGGGCAGATTCTGACCGATCTCGCGCGCTATCTGAGCGCGGAGGAGATCGCCGGCTTCGATGCGATCGACAGCGATGGGCGTCCGCGGATCGACCCCGCCCGCGGCATGAAGACCGTCCATCAGGGCGCTTCGATCAGCGTCTGGTGCGCTACAAGCCCGATGCTGAACGCCATGGGCGGAGTCTATTGGGAGGATTGCGACATGGCGGCCTTGCGCACCGATGATCCCGGCCAGCCGGGCGTGAAGCCTTGGGCGGCAGATACCGAGCTTGCCGAGCGCCTCTGGCGGATCTTAGAGCAGATGACCGGGATGGCTCTGCCGTGAGCGAAAAGGAGCGGCGAGGCCGTGAGTACGAGGAGCTGTTTTCGAGAAATCGCATGGCGTGACCACTGGTCTACCCGCCAATGGTTTGGTTCTCCAGACCAAGTCACAATATCCGTCCTACTTGCTGCTTTGTAAAAAATACTCAAGGATGCGGATCGTCGCCCCGGGTGTACTGAGTATACATATAATACAAATTCTCAGTTTTGCCGATTAATGGAGACTTATGTAGATATGATTCAATTAAGAACAGATTTTAGTGGCGAGATTTGAGGGCATTCCTGGAAATTGATTGTAGATTCACTGGCGTTCTAGCCGCCAAAGCAAAATGATGACCCTTCCATCGGCGCAAGCCGGAGAACAATCGTCCGCCATGAACGGATACGGGGATAATCGATGACAGAAACGAAATCACATGAACTGGCCGATCCCGGCCGTCGCGAGCTACTTGCCCTTGGGCTCGGAGCGACGACATTAGCCCTATTGCCGAGCTCGCCGACCGCAGCCCAACCAACCCCAGCCCAAAACTCAATCTTTGAAAGGAACCAAAACATGGCCACCGTCACCACACGCGATGGCGTCGAGATCTTCTACAAGGACTGGGGTCCGAAGACCGCCCCGCCCATCATGTTCCACCATGGCTGGCCGCTGTCGTCCGATGACTGGGACACGCAGATGCTGTTCTTCCTGCAGAACGGTTATCGCGTGGTGGCGCACGACCGACGCGGGCACGGGCGCTCGGCACAGGTGAGCGAGGGCCACGACATGGACCATTATGCCGCCGACGCAGCAGCGGTCGTCGAGCATCTCGACCTCAGGAATGTCGTGCATATCGGCCACTCCACCGGCGGTGGCGAGGCAACGCATTACGTGGCCCAGCACGGGCAACCGCAAGGCAGGGTCGCCAAGTTGATCATCATCGGCGCGGTTCCTCCGATCATGGTGAAGACGGCAGCCAATCCGGGCGGTCTGCCGATCGAGGTGTTCGATGGGCTGCGCAAGGCGCTGGCCGACAACCGTTCGAAATTCTACGTCGATCTGCCGTCCGGACCCTTCTACAGCTTCAACCGCCCCGGCGGGCAGCCGATCCAGGCCGTCATCAACAATTGGTGGCGACAGGGCATGATGGGCGGCGCCAAGGCGCATTATGACGGCATCAAGGCCTTCTCCGAGACCGATTTTACGGAAGACCTGAAGATCATCACCGTGCCGACCCTGGTCATGCATGGCTACGACGATCAGATCGTACCGATCGCGGATTCTGCGCTTCTATCGGCAAAGCTCCTGAAGAACAGCACGCTCAAGGTCTACGAGAAATTCCCGCACGGGATGTGCACCACCCATGCCGATGTGGTGAACCCGGACCTCCTCGCCTTTGTGAAGGCCTAAGATCCCAAAGCAGGCGCCCTGCGCGTCGGCTTCTTGCCCGCGTTTCAATGGAGACAATTTGCATGAAGATCGTCGTTATCGGCGGTAGCGGACTGATCGGGTCGCGTACCGTCACTCTCCTGCGCGAAGCGGGTCATGGAGTGTTCGCCGCCTCGCCCAGCACAGGCGTCAACACCCTCACCGGCGAGGGACTTGCAGAAGCCCTCGCCGGCGCGGAGGTGGTGATCGATGTGGCCAACTCGCCTTCGTTCGAGCCACAAGCGGTGCTTGCCTTCTTCGAGACCTCCGGCCGCAATCTACTCGCCGCCGAACGCTCGGCTGGTGTGCGCCACCACGTGGCTCTGTCGATCGTCGGCACCGACCGCATGCCCGACAATGGCTATTTCCAGGCCAAGGTCGCGCAGGAGAAGCTGATCGAAGGCTCGGGCGTCCCTTACAGCATCGTGCGCGCCACTCAATTCATGGAGTTCCTCGGCGCCATCGCAGATACCAGCGTTGTCAACGGGACCGTGCGCCTGCCGCGCGGTCTGTTCCAGCCGATCGCAGCGGATGACGTGGCCGCGATCGTGGCGGAAACTGCAACCGGCGCTCCGCGAGGCGAGCATTTCGACGTTGCGGGTCCCGATCGGGCGCCGTTCGACCGGATCATCGCGCGCTATCTCGAGGCGATCGGGGACAGCCGAAGCGTCGTAAGCGATCCGCAGGCCAGATATTTCGGCGGCACGGTCGTGGAGACGTCGCTGGTGCCTCTTGGCGAGGCTAGACTCGGTGGCATCTCGCTCGACGACTGGCTGCGCGCCCACCACCCCGCCTGATGTTCCAACCTCCGAGGAGACATCCATGAAACACTATCTTTTCCCCTTGCTCGTGGCTGCCGCCCAAGCTGGCCCGGCTTTTGCCGACGATGTACCGGGAGCAAAGAACGCAAAGATCACGCTTGTCTATGAGCATGCGCTTCCTGACGTGCCCGGTAAGAGTATTCGTGGCGTCCTCGTCGAATATGGCCCGGGTGGCTACTCACCGGCCCATACACACGCGAAATCGGCAATCATCTACGCGACTGTGCTGGAAGGCGCGGTGAAGAGCCAAATCAACGGCGGGCCGGTTCGAACCTTCAAGGCCGGCGAAAGCTTCACGGAATCGCCGGGCGACCATCACGGCGTCAGTGCAAATGCCAGCGATACGGAGCCGTCGAAACTGCTGGCGGTGTTTGTCGTCAATACCGACGAAAAGGTGCTGACGATCCCGGATCGGAAGTGACGCGCCACCCTGTTTTTCGTGCCAGCGGGCGCCGCCTCACCAAGAACCGGAGCTATCATAACCGAAATGTCCAGCCGGATGCTTGCAGGGGTGTCTATCCCCGACACGACGCTCGTGACCAGCGCGATCGGGTACGCGCGAGACAAATGCGAGCCTTATCTGTTCAACCACGTGGTCCGCTCCTGGCTTTTTGCGACGCGGCTGGGGCAGATCGAAGGTATTGAGCACGATGCCGAAGTCGTCGCGGTCGGGACGCTTCTGCACGACATCACATTGAACGAGCGCTTCGCCGCCCTTGCCGCTTCGACGTGGAAGGGGCGGACCTCGCGCGGACCTTCGCGACTGAGAGCGGTGTCGATGGTCGCCGCGTGCAATTGATCTGGGACAGCGTCGCTCTCAACTCGACACCTTCGATCGGCCTTTACAAGGAGCCCGAGGTCGCTGCTCTGCACCGCCGCTATAGGCCTGGATGTCATCGGTTGGCGCTATGACGTCCTTCCCGCCGAGGAGATGGCAAGCATTCTGGCGGAATTCCCGCGGCTCGGAGTGAAGCAGAAGATGACGAAGTGCTTTTGCTGTATAGCAGAGAAGAACCCGGAGGCGACTTATGACAACTTCGCTCGCGATTTCGGGGAGCGGTTCGTCCGGGGCTACAAGGCTTCCTCGGTGGTAGATCTCGTCCTGAACGCGCCCTTCGACGATTGAGGGTCCGCTGCGACACTGCGACTTCCAGCCTTTCCCCGGTAGCCGGTCAGGGGGCCGTCAATTGATGCTCATATTTGAGCATCCAGTCGCGCATCTCGCGCAGCATCGGCATCAGGTCGATCCCGGCCTGCGATAGCTCATATTCCACGCGCGGCGGAATCTCCGCGAAGGCGTTGCGGATCACGATGCCGTTGTTGGCGAGATCTCGCAGCTGTTCGGTCAGCATATGCTGGGTCACCCCCGGTAGCCGTCGGCGCAATTCGCCGAACCGGAGCGGCCCTTCGACCAGGATGCAGACGATTTCGATCTTCCACTTGCCGGTAATGGCGCGAATGGCTCGCTGGAAGCGCAGGATATCGATCGGTTCCGGGCCCGTGCATCCGGCGCATTCGTCTTCGTCGTAGACACGCGGTTCGATGGTCTGATTTTTCATACTGGGTCCGAAAATCCATCCTACTTGATAAGTTCATATAACAGCTCGATGTTGCGGTAAAGCAAACAACCAGAGTAGGAAGCCACGTCGTTGCAAAGCTTTTGAAGGAAGGTCATCAGGTTCGCACGACAATACGGAGCGCCCGCCGCGAAGCCGAAGTTCGGTCGATGGTGCGCGATGGCGGTGTCGAATCCGACCAGGAGCTTTCTTTCAGCCAGACCGATCTAACCGATGATCGTGGCTGGGCCGCTGCGATTACCGGATGCGACTATGTGCTACATGTGGCTTCGCCGTTTCCACAGCAAGTTCCCGATAACGAGGATGAACTGATCGTTCCGGCGCGTGACGGTACGTTGCGCGTTTTGCGCGCCGCCAGAGACGCCGGCGTGAAGCGTGTCGTGTTGACCTCTTCATTTGCAGCCATCGGCTACGGCCATGCCAGCTACGACAGGGTCTTTGACGAGGACGACTGGACGGACCAGATGTGCAGCCCTATATCAAATCCAAGGTCCTTGCCGAGCGAGCCGCCTGGGACTTCATCGACAGGGAAGGCGGCTCTCTGGAAATTTCGGACGTCAACCCGGTGGACATTTTAGGGCGTGTTCTAGGGCCGGACATTTCTGCTTCGATCGCCTTCAAACGGTTACTCGAAGGCGCTCCGCCCCTGCCTGGCTTGAGCTTCGGCATGGTCGACGTCCGTGACCTGGCGGACCTCCACATCCTCGCGATGACGGCGGAGGCGGCTAGGGGACAGCGGTTCATCGGTGTGAGCGGCGACGTCGTCACGCTCTTCGATATCGGGAAGACCCTCAGGGAGAAGTTGGGCGAGCTCACTCCAATGGTGCAAACACCGGAGATGGAAAAGGTAGCGAGCGCCCCCGTTCCCAAGAGCACCAGCGATAAGGCTATGCGAGTGCTGGGATGGCGTCCTCGCCCCGAGGAGGAAACCATCATCGATACGGCCCGTAGTCTATTTCGTTATGGCGTCGTAAGCTCGGTTTAGCGGTCACCGCATGTCTTGGTGTCGATTGGGCGAATGCGGATTGCGATATTTGTTCTGATCTCTTCAGCTGCTGCGGACGAAGAATGACGGGGTCAAAGGTTCTGCTCCCATCAAGAGCTTGAAAACTACTCGGCGTTAGCCACACCAGCGGAACCGACACCCACGCTTGCGTTGCTGATCCGGTCAGTATAGGTGGTACAGCGTGAACGGTCAGACTCGGCTTATAGCGCTGAAGGCCTTCGACCGAACGCAGTCACTCTTGTGAGCAAGATTACATGTGATGCGCAGAGGTATTAGAAGTTTCCTTGCAAGCGCGTGGCCACAGCCTGCATTCGTGCAGATCGAATCTGAGCGCAAACAAAACTTAACTGCTCCTTGGAACGATCGCGTCAGTTCCGTGATACATTGTTCGGTTATTGCGACATATCCGCTGATCGACGAAGAGGGCCGCAAGTTCACGTTCTTTCAAAACCGATAGACCTTATTGTTCCTTTTGGAATTGTGCCGAGACAATGATTTCGGCTCACAGGGCTGAAGGTTTTGCCTGCGCGATCTCTCTGGTGATCGCCTCCGCCGTCGACAGCACCGCGCGCTTGATTTCCTCGATCCTTTTCTCATCGACACCAGCGACGAATGGAACGCTGACCGCCGCGATGACCGTATTTTCATGGTCGCGTATAGGGGCAGCAATGGCATGAACACCGGACATCTGCTCGCCTATATCCCGCGCCCAGCCAGTGGTGCGGATGTGCTCCAGTTCTTCCAGCATGCGGTCCGGATCGGAAATCGTATGACTGGTGAAACGCTCGAGTTTTGTCAGCCGGCGATTGACATCCTCCTGTGCGGCGAAGGCGAGAAGGACCTTGCCAGCAGCACCAGCATGAAAAGGGAGCCGCTGGCCCGCCACTGCGGTCAGTGCGTATTGGCCATGCCCTTGCGCAGCCGCAACGACGAGAACACTGTCGCCTGAGGGTGCCGTGAGCTTACTACCTTCGCCAGTCAACTCCGAAATCCTGTTGAGATGCGGCTGTGCAATCGCCAGGAGATCGTAGCTCGCGACATTCGGCGCGACATGGGCGGCAAGCGTCAGCAGCCGCCGGCCGAGTGTATAGCTGCCGGCAGGCGAGCGATGGACGAAGTCATGGGCGCTCAGCGTGTTCAACATACGGTAGACCGTCGTGCGCGACAGCTTCACGGCCTTGACGACATCACGGATCGTCGCGCCTTCCGGGGTGCGTTCCAATAGCGCGAAGACTTCCACCATCTGTTCGATGACCGGAATACGATATTTCTGTGCGGCGTCTTCACTGATCTTGTTCATTCGCAACCTTCGGCGGCCTCTTCGAGTAAAGCTCCTAATTCAATAAGCAATGCTTGCTTTTCGCGCAATCGCGGTTCGCCTCGGTTGACTCCCGCGACAAATTCCCGCTAAATTCACAAATGAACTCGTATCAGTTCAAATATAAACAAGTCAGTCGGCGCTTTTCGATTTTCTGTTTGCCCTGGTTGGGTAAGCGCACGGCTGTTCGCCGACATGGCAGCCGTCGCAGGCGGAGAGGTTTTCAACGAGGAGGATGTGAAATGAAGAATGTGAAAGCGATTGGTCATATTGCCGTTAGCGTAAAGAACATCGAGCGTTCGATGGACTTTTACGTCAACAAGCTCGGTTTCGAGGAGATGTTCCGGCTGGAGCGGGACGGCCGCCTCTGGATTGTCTATCTGCGCATTACGGATACGCAGTTCATTGAACTCTTTCCCGATGGCGTGGGCGATAGCGCACCGCCCTTCGCCAATGTTGGTTACAATCACCTCTGCCTCGAAGTCGACGATATTGATGCGGCGATAGCCGAAATCACGGCGCGCGGAGTGACGCTCACGGCCGAAAAGAAGCTCGGCGTCGACCAAAACTACCAGGCTTGGATCGCCGATCCTGAAGGCAATCGAATCGAGCTTATGCAACTTGGCGCCAACGCCATGCAGACGGCGGCCATTCGCCGCATCAATGGACAGGCATGAGCCATGGATCTGTTCAGACATCTCGGGCATATCGCCCTGCGCGTGAGCGATCTCGACAAGTCGCTTTCCTTCTACCAAAAGCTTGGCTTTCGCGAAATGACACGCCTGCTCAATGAGCAGGGAGAGGCGTGGATCGTCTATCTCAGGATCAACGACGACCAGTATCTTGAACTTTTCCCAAAAGGCGTGAAACGGCCACAAACCGGCCCGGATATGATTGGCATTTTCCATATCTGCCTTACGGTCGGCGACATCGACAAGACATTCGCGGAGCTTGCAAAGGCCGGCATCCAACCGAGCCAGCCGCGATCGACCAACCGCGGCGTCGATGGCAATCGCGGCGGGTGGATCGAAGATCCCGACGGCACGCAGATCGAGATCATGGAAATGGCACCTGACTGTATTCAATTGAGGGCGATCGAAAGACTGCGCACGGAAGCTGCTTGACGATGATAGGGGAGTGACCGCCCTTGCCGGGCGGCCTTTTTCTGACGAGAGCTGGGAAGGCTTACGATCAGAAGATCTGATCATAGGCATCCTGCAGAGCGTGGATGAATTCTTCGTCCGTACGCTTCGGGTCGCTCCAGTATTTGTCGGCCTGCTCCCATATCGTCCGGTACCAATCGGCATCGGCTGTATTGAAGGGATTAGAGACCTGCTTGTTAGGGTCTTTCAGCGTATCCAATACGAGTTTGTTGCACGCATCGAGATTGGTGGTATCGGCATCGATGCGCACAGGGCTTGCGCCCTTCTTGAGAACGAATTCTGCGTTGAGTTTAGGGTCGACATCAAGCTTGGCGAAATCTTCCTGCGCCTTGGCAGTCTCCGCATTGTTGGTGTTGAGGAAGCCCCAGGCGTCGACTGTCACGACCACAGCCTTGGTGCCTGGAATGTTCATGCAGTCAAAATCGGTGCCAAGCTTCTTGTTCGCCGCCAAGAATTCGCCCTTCATCCAGTCGCCGTGGATCTGTAGCAGCGCTTTGCCTGTTATAACGAGGTTCGTCGTGTCGTTCCACTGACGGTTTGGCGAACCGGGATCGGTATGATCGGCGATCTGGCGAAATCGCTTCAGTGCGGCCCGCATTTCCGATGTGTCGAGTACGCTCTTGTCGGGCTTTTCGCCGTAGAAGCGATTATAGATATCGAGGCCCTCCTCAGCCGCGATCAATGCCTGGAGCAGATAGGCCTTCTGGAATTGGTCTCCGCCTTGGGCGATTGGGATATAACCGGCGGCCTTCACCTTATCGAAGGCGGCGAACAGATCATCGAGCGACGTCCAGGATTTCGGATCGATGCCGACTGCATCGGCGACATGCTTGTTATAATAAATCATGCCATCGATGTGCACGGTCGCCGGCGCTTTCATGATTTGCCCGTCGACAGTGATGTTCTTCAGCACCGAAGGCGGGAAGTTCTTCGTCGCACCGATGCTGTCGAAGAGCTTGTTCAGCGGCACGCCGAGATTCTGCTTGTTCAGATCACGGTAGATGCCTGGATCGGAATTCATGAAGATCGCCGGCGGATTGCCGCCGGCGATCATGTTCATCAGGCTGACATTGGTGCCGGAATCATGCGCGATGGAAAGGTCCTTCCATTGGTGCCCGTCCTTGGCCCAGGCATCGCGCAGCACGCCGAGTGCCGCGATCTCGGAAGGCTTCGACCAGGTATGATAGACAACGACCTCATCCGCACGCGCGGTGCCCCCAAAAGCGGCGGCGGTGATCAGCAGGGACACTCCCGCTACAAAATTTATTCTTCTCATGCGTCATTCCTCCCTTTGAAATTCCCGCGCCGGGACTTTGACTAAAGCCGTTGGCCGCTCGGTGCGTCGAAAACGTTCAGTTTGTCGAGCGGCAGGTAGATCGGCAGTACTTGGCTTGCGCGATAGCGGTTGGCGCTGCGACCGTCGATGCGGACGGCGATATTCCGGCCGGAAAAGGTCAAGAAAACGAAGGCGTCGGGGCCGGACTTTTCGAAATATTCGACCGGACAATCGAAGCGGATGGCATCGCCGGCATCGCCACGCTCCTCGGTCAGAAGGTCCTCAGCGCGGAAGCCGATCTTGACCGTCGCGCCGTCGATTGGCCGGTTCTTCCATTTGTATTGCCCAAGGTCGATTTCGACGGTGTTTGTTTCATCGGCTGCCACGAAACCGCGTCCGTTGTTTTTTATGGTACAGTCGAGCAGGTTCATAGCCGGCGAGCCGACGAAATCGGCTACAAATAAGTTGGCGGGTTCGTTATAGATTTCGTCCGGCGTCCCGAACTGCTGGATGACGCCCTTATCCATCACCGCGATTTTCGTCGCCATGGTCATAGCTTCGACCTGATCATGCGTCACGTACACAACGGTGTTTTTAAGCTGGTTGTGCAGCTTCTTGATCTCGATCCGCATTTCGTTGCGCAGCTTGGCGTCGAGATTGGAGAGTGGTTCATCGAACAAACAAACGCCGTATTGCTTGACGAGAGCCCGCCCGATTGCGACGCGCTGGCGCTGACCGCCGGAGAGCTGGGAGGGCTTGCGATCGAGAAGGTGCTCGATCTGCAAAAGCTCGGCCGCCCAGGCGATGCGCTGATCCGCTTCCGCCCTCGTGATGCCGCGCGAGGAAAGACCGAAGTTCATGTTTCCGCGGACCGTCTTGGTCGGATAGAGCGCGTAGGACTGAAAAACCATGGCAAGGCCCCGGTCTTTCGGGTCCAGATGGCTGACATCGCGTTCGCCGATGAATATCTGACCGCTGTCGATTTCGAGCAGGCCGGCCAGCAGATTGAGAAGTGTGGTCTTGCCGCAGCCGGACGGTCCAAGAAGCACGAGAAAATCCCCGTCGCCGATACTGAGGTTGAGATTCTCGACGACTGTGAGTGCGCCAAACTTCTTGACGATATTGTTGAATGAGATGGATGGCATGCTTTCATCCCTTGATGGCGCCGGCCGTGATGCCCTGCACGAAAAACTTGCCGAGAACGAAATAGATGGCCAGTGGCGGCAGGGCCGTCAGCAGAGCCGAGGCCATGTCTACCGCATAGTTTTTGGCGCCTGTTGTCGTGACCGTGATGTTGTTGAGCACGACTGTCATCGGCTGCGCATCCTGCGCCCCAAAAGTCAGGCCCACCAGGAAGTCGTTCCAAATGCCCGTGATCATCAAGATCAAAACGACGATCATGATGTTGCCGGACATGGGCAGCACGATTTCGAAGAAGATTCGCCAGAAGGAGCCGGAATCAATCATCGCCGCTGCGATGATCTGCGGTGGCATTCCGCGGAAATAATTGCGGAAGATCAGCGTCAAGAAGGGGAGTGACAGGACGCTATGGATGACGGCGATGCCAAAGGTCGTGCCATAGATGTGCAGCATGCCGGCGATCTTGATCAGCGGATACATGATGATCTGGAAGGGCACAAAGGCGCAGATGAAGAGCACAAACAGGAAGCCGTTCGCCCATTTGACGTTCCAGAGCGCGAGTCCGTAGCCAGTGATGACCGAAAGCGAGATCGTCAGCACCAGGCTCGGCGTGAGAATATAGAGCGAATTGACGAAGCCGACGCGCACCCCGTTACAATTCATGCCGGAGCAGGCCTGTGTCCAGGCATAGACCCAGGCGTCCACCGCCCAGGGGTGCGGCCAGGAGAAGATCTGGCCTTCGCGGATCTGGTCCATGGTCTTGAAGGACGTGACGACGATGACGTAGAGCGGCACTGCAAAGAAGGCTGCGGCCATCAGCAGGAAGACGAAGATGACGATGCGATGCGGCCGGACGAGTGGACGGCGCCGTGCCTTCGCCTGGCGGTCAGACTGCGATTCCACGGAAATGGCCGTCATGTCGCGTTCCTCTGTCGGATAACGGTGATGATGACGAGGGGCAGAAAGAGGACGAGCGTCGTCAGGAGCATGACGGTGGCGCCCGCCGAGGCGAAGCCGAGATTCTGCTTTTGCCAGTAGGCGTCGATAACGAAATAGGCAGGCATGATGGAGGCGCCGCCTGGTCCCGCATTGGTCATGGCGACAATGATGTCATAGGCTTTCACGACTCCGATGCAGAGCAGAATGATACAGGTCAGGAAGGTGAGCTTCATCGTGGGGATGATGACCTCGATATAGAGCCGCCAGAAAGGTACGCCATCGAGTCTCGCCGCCTGCCAGATTTCCGTGTTGATGGATTTGAGGCCTGACAACATGAGTGCCATGAAGAAGCCCGTCGATTGCCAGATGGCGGCGAGAATGACGCCGAACATGACCGTATCCTGGCTCGCAAGCCAGTTGAATGATGCGCTCTGCCAGCCGAGCGAATGAAGCACGTTTTCCACGCCGAGACCGGGGTTGAAAAGCCAGCGCCAGACGAGGCCCGTCACGATCAACGAAACGGCGAGAGGGTAGAGAAAGACCGTACGGAAGATGCCTTCTCCATGGACTTCTTTATCGATCAGTGCCGCCAGTACGAAGCCCACGACGATTGAAAGCAGGCTGCCGAGCGCGAAGATGAGAAGGTTTTGCAGCGACAGCAGCCAAGAGGCGTCGTGAAACAGCCGCCAATATTGTTTCCAACCGACCAGTTCGTAGTCTGGAAAACGCCGGCTCGCGGTGAACGAGAGATAAACGGTCCAGCCGATCGAACCAATGAAAAAGACAAGCGTCAACAGCACCGCCGGCGCAACGGCCAGATGCGGGGTGGCGCGGCTCCATCGGATTCCCATGAGCCTCCTCCTACGACTGCAAGCGCTTCACTCCTCTGAAACGTCACAATCAGTTTTTATATGAACTATATCTTGTTCATAACGGACCAAATATAGGAATCGAAAACTTCCGATGTCAAACGGTTTCGGCTAGCCGTGCCTCCTTGGGTGTTGCATGACTTCAATCGAAGAAGCTCAGATCATCCGGTCCCAAATAGCGCTTTGCCTTCTCCGGCACGAGATCGATTCCCATGCCGGGACGCTCCAAGACGTCGACGACGCCATCGCGGACAATGGTCCGCGGCAGGCCCTCCACGATGTCATACCACCAGTCCGGGTCTCCGGTCGTGTATTCGAAAGCGATGAAATTGTTCGGTAGCGTGGCACAGACCTGGATCAGCGCGCCAAGGCCGAGCAGACCGTTGGCGGTGCCATGTGGCGCCATCAGGATCGAGTGGAGGTCGGCGTATTCGCAGATCCATTTCAGCTCGGCGATGCCGCCGACATCGGCGGGATCCGGCCCGATAATATTGACCGCATGGGTCTCGATCAGCTCCTTGAAATTCTGCCGCAGATAGATCTGCTCGCCGGTATGGATCGGTGTCGTGCTGATGCGTGTTAATTCGCGATAGACGCCGGCATTGACCCAGGGCGTATAGTCACCGGAGATGAGATCCTCCAGCCACATCAGGTGATAGGGTTCCACCATCCGCGCCAGACGAATGGCGTCCGGCAGTAGCCAACCCGGCCCGCAGTCGAGGGCGAGTCCTATCGCGTCGCCCGCGACCTGCTTCATCGCGGCCACGCAATCCACAAGATGGCGAAGCCCTTTTTCGGTGATCGGACCGCGATCCAAGGCGCCGTGAAAAGGACCGTCCGATGGTTCGCCGTAATAGAAGTTCGGAACTTCGCGTTTCATGGGCGAATGAAAGCCGATCGGCTGCTTGATGATGGTGAAGCCCTCAGGCAGGGCCATCATCTTCTTAAGATCGTCGGCATAATCCTCCGGGCGATAGCCGACCAGCGGAAAGCGGATCGCGCCGTTATAGACGCGAATGCGGTCGCGAACCTTGCCGCCAAGCAGCTTGTAGACCGGGAGTCCGGCGGCCTTACCGGCCGTATCCCAGAGCGCCATCTCGATGACGCTGACCGCCGATCCCCAAGGCTTGAAGCCGCCGCGCTGGCGGATCTTCAACATGATGCGCTCAATGTCTGTCGGATCCTCGCCCACCAGCGCCTCGCGAAATGCGAGGATATGGGTCTTCAGGTAGGGTTTCCAGGTTTCCGCCTGGCCATAGCCGCAAATGCCCTCGTCGGTGATGACACGCACGACCGGGCTCTTGCCGATGACGGCACATTTGAGATCAACGATCTTCATTCCTAATCCTCCCTAAAAGCGGTTTTAGATCGGCGTCGCTTCGCTGGCTGGGCGGGAGGTTCGATCGCCGCGGTGCGGAATTCCTGCAGGCGCGCGGTATCCGTGCCTGCGACGAAAGCATGCTGGCAGCCGAGACCATCGGGACCGGGCGATCGAAGACGGGCGCGGCTTCGTCCACGGTACACTCATTCCGTCCCATCTGCCGAAGGAGATTGACAATCCTCCATTTATCCCACTACCATGCAAATGTGAACAGATGATGTTCAAATGTGAATTGATTGACAAAGATCGATTAATTCAGGCGGGCTTGTCGGCGCGGTCCGCCCAGCGGAAGGAAAGCCATGGACAAGCAAGCTCGCGAAATCGCCGGCAGGGCCGAGCGGTTCAAGAAACTCTATACGGCCGCAGTCTACGACATCATGGATGAGATGGGCTTGCCCAATCAGTGCCTGGATCTCGGCATTCGCGCACTGGATCGTTCGATGCGGATCGCCGGCCCCGCTTTCACGGTCGCCGTGACAGCGGATATGCGCAGCGACGATGAATATGATCTCGAGGAAGTTAAAAGCTTTACCTTCTTCCGCCGTATGTATCAGGGCTGTGTTGTGCTTATATCAACGGCCGGTGAGCGCAAGGCCGGGCATTGGGGCGAGCTGATGAGTACTGCCTCAAAGGCGCGCGGCGCCGTCGGCGTCGTGGTCGATGGCGGCATTCGCGACGGCAATATTCTGATGGGCATGAAGGACTGGTCGGTCTTTACCCGTTATCTCTCGCCGATCGAGTCCCGCGGCCGCACGCGCATCGGCGGCATTGAGGTTCCGATTGCCGTGGCGGGTACGCTGACGACGCAGATTCGGGTCAATCCTGGCGACTGGTTGTTCGGAGACATGGACGGCGTGGTCGTCATTCCCGCCGATAAGGTGGATATCGTTCTGGCCAAGGCGGAAGAGGTGACGACGATCGAGAATCGCTCCCGCAACGAAATCCTTGCCGGGGGTGATGTCGCCGATATCTATGCGAAATATGGGCGGCTGTGAGCACGGCATGATCGGCTGGGAGGACGCATGAAGATCACGGCGCAGAAAGTTTTCACTGCCAATGTCTCGCGCACCAACTTCGTCTTCGTGAAGCTTTATACGGACGAGGGCTACGAGGGCGTGGGCGAGGCGACGCTTGAATGGAAGACGCTAACCATCGTCTCGGCGCTGGAAGAGCTGGAGCGCGTTCTGATCGGCCGCGATCCCTTCGCGATCGACGCCACGATCGAGCAGTTGCATCGCGACTCCTACTGGCGTACGGGCGCCGTCTTTCGTACCGCGCTCGGCGCCGTCGAGGCGGCGCTGCTCGACATCAAGGGCAAGGCGCTCGGTATACCGGTCTTCGAACTGCTTGGCGGGAAATACCGTGACCACGTCGCCTGCTATGCCAATCACTGGTTCTTCGGCGCGGTGACGCCCGAACAATATGCCGAAAACGCCCGCAAGGCCGTCGCGATGGGCTATCGCGCCCTGAAATGGGATCCCTTCGATACCGCCGATTTGGAAATGGACAGGCAACAGCGTCGTCAGACGATTGATATCGTAGCCGCGGTGCGCGATGCGGTTGGCCCTGATGTCGATCTCATGCTCGACGTCCACGGCCGGCTGAACGTGCCGACAGCGATTGCCATGTGTCGTGAACTCGCATCCTATGATCTGCGCTGGATCGAGGAGCCGACGCCGCCCGAAAGCATCGACGCGTTGGTCGATGTCCGCGCCGCAAGCCCTGTGCCGATCGCCGCCGGCGAGCGCTGGTTCGAACCGGTAAAATTTCTGGAAGCGCTCAGCAAGAAAGCCGTCGATGTTCTCCAACCAGACGTCTCGCATGCGGGCGGTCTCGGCGAGACAAAGCGCATCTCGCACATGGCGCATCATCATCTGATCCCTGTTGCTCCGCATAATCCCGTTGGGCCGGTTATGAATGCGATGACGCTGCATATGTCGGTCGCGATCCCGAATTTCTCCATATTCGAAACCGTCTCCGTCGACGTGGCGTGGCGCAAGGAGCTTGTCCGCGAAACGCTGCAATTCGAGAACGGTTCGATTCTTGCGCCGACAGCACCTGGCCTCGGTGTGGAGCTCATTGAGGAGGCCTGCGCCCGCTATCCCTATAAACCTCTTAATGTGCCACTTTTCGACGGCAGCCTGAATAACAGCGGTGTTGCGACGGGCGCGGCGACCTTTCCCCGCGATTGACAGCGGCGGGCACCGCGCGAAGTTATATGGGAAATTGTGTAATTCGCATGTGAATAAGGGGGGTGACGCAAGCGGCGATCTGATGTCGCGACCAACGGAGCTCACCGCGCCTGGGCCGAAAAGAGGAGCCGCCCGATCCTTGCGCAGGATAGAGGTGAATTAAGGAGACAGGCGCGGCGTTGAAACCGCGCGACGGAGGAGCAAGCGATGAAGAGTTCGAGGATAGCGGCCGCGCCCGCCACGGTCTTGGTATTTGCATTGACGGCCAGCGGCGCCTTTGCCGGCGAAGTTGTCTGGTGGACGCCCAACTGGGGTCAGGCTCGCGCCGAGAAGTTAGCGGCGGACTTCCAGAAGGCCAACCCCGGCATTACCATCAAAATGGAGATCACCACCGCCAACGGTCTGCCGCAACGCATCCTGACAGCATTGCAATCGGGAGCCACACCCGATGTTATCGAGGTGCAGCACCCCTGGGTCCAGGGCTATGCTCAATCCGATCTGGTGCAGCCGCTCGACGACGTCATCCAGGATAAGGACGACTACAACAAGGCGTCGATTAACTACGACACCTATGAAGGCAAGCTTTACGGAATTCCCTACCGCATCGAATGCGTTGGTCTTCTTTATAATCTCGACGACTTCAAGGCCGCCGGTCTCGATCCCGCCAATCCACCGCAGACCTGGGATCAATGGATGGACGCCGCCGGGAGGATGACGACGGGCGGCAAATTCGGCATGGCGATCACCGGAGGCGGGGAGGTCGGAAACACGATCACGCGCCTGCTGCCGCTGATCTGGATGAACGGTGGCGACATTATCAGCACCGATGGCAAACGTGCTGTCGTCAACTCGCCGGAAGCAGTCGCGGCCGTTAAGTTCTATACGGATTTCTACAAGAACAAGTATTCGCCGGACTCGACGCTCCAGAACGATGGCATCGCCAATCGGCAACTGTTCATTGCCGGCAAGATATCCATGTACCAGACGGGACAGTTTGATATCGCGCCGATCATGAAGGGGAGGCCCGATCTGAAGCTTGGC
Source organism: Rhizobium sp. AB2/73 (assembly GCF_020871915.1). NCBI lineage: Bacteria > Pseudomonadati > Pseudomonadota > Alphaproteobacteria > Hyphomicrobiales > Rhizobiaceae > Rhizobium > Rhizobium sp. AB2/73. The sequence goes on from NZ_CP067073.1 coordinate 979,009, forward strand.
GCTATGGCAACGCCCCATCCCGATGGCCGGCAGACGGCGGCCGTCATCGGCGGCTGGAGCTATGTCGTCCCCAAGGACGCTAAAAACTCGGACGATGCGAAAAAGCTCATTCAATTTCTGAATAGATCGGACAATCAGGGTTTCTTCACCGACACCTTCCCTGCCAGAGCATCGGCGCTGAACTTGCCGCGCTTCCAGGACCCGATGCTGAAACAATTCGCCGCAATGCTGCCCTATGGCCGGCCCGCGCCGAATACGCCTCATTGGGTGGAGATCTCACAGACGCTGTTTGATGGCGTTCAGCGCATATTGTCTGGCGATCAGGATCCAAGAGCCTCGATGGATCAGGCCAATAATGAGATTGAAGCCCTGCTCGATAATTGAGCTTGCCGTGGTCGGATGAGAGAAAAAGGTGATTAATGGATCGCCAGTCTACCGGTCTTTTGTTCGTTCTTCCCGCCATGATCGTGCTGGCCATGTTGATCGCCTATCCCGTCGCCTATACAGTATTTCTCAGCGCGACCGATGTGCACGGCGCGCTGACGGTGCGAAACTTTACCAACGTGTTGCGCGCGCCGGTCACGCGGCAGGCCTTCGTCAATCTCATCTATTTTGTCGGCGGATCCATCATCTTTCAGGTCATGCTGGGCACGGCTGTAGCGATCCTGCTGAACCAGCATTTCACGGGCCGCGCCCTGTTGCGCTCGATTACGCTCATCCCCTGGGTCGTGCCGGGCATCGTTGCCGCCACGACCTGGGCGTGGATGTTCCACACTGAATTCGGCATCATCAATTATATGATGACGGGTACTGGGTTCTTTCCTGCGCCGATCAGCTGGCTGACGAACGGCAACACTGTCATGCCGGTGCTGATCGCAATCAATGTCTGGAAGCTCTTCCCCTTTGTCGCAATCATGGTGCTCGCGGGATTGCAGGCGATCCCGAGAGAGCTTTATGAGGCTGCAAAGGTGGATGGAGCGGGGTTTTGCGAGGAGGTCTGGTACATCACGCTGCCGCAAGTGCGCTCCGTCATCGTGGCGGTGACGTTGCTTCTCGTCATATGGGGGCTGAACTCCATCACGCTGATCTATGCGATTACCAAGGGCGGGCCCGCCAATAAGACGCTGATTACGCCGATCCAGATCTTCCGCCTCGCCTTTGAGAGCTTTCAGTTCAATCAGGCAGCCGCGCTTTCCGTAATCTTCGTCGTCGTCGCCGGAACTGTGGTCGCGCTTTATCTGAGAGTGTCCTCGGCCGCTGAGGGCGAGGCACGATGAAAATCCGCTTCAGCTCCCTGGCAATCGCTTCCTCCTGCCTCGTGCTGGCCTTTATCTGCCTGTTTCCCTTCGCCTGGATGGCGCTGTCTTCCATCAAGACGCTGCCGGAACTCTACACCGTGCCGCCGCACTGGCTGCCCTCGGTTCCTACGATCGGCAACTATATCAACGTTGTTTTCAACTCGAATATTCCCCGCTATTTCTTGAACAGCGTCATCATCTCGGTCGGTTCGACCGGGCTGGCGTTGATCCTGGCGATCTTCGCATCTTATGGATTTGCGCGCTTCGATTTCCGCGGCAAGCGCCTGCTGCAGTCATTGGTCCTGATTGGACAATTGCTGCCGACGGCGGCGATCATCGTGCCACTATTCATCACGCTGCGATATCTGCATCTCGTCAACACCTATTGGGGACTGATCCTGGTCTATATGATCATTACACTGCCGCTCAGCGTGTGGATGCTGACCAGCTATTTCAAGGCGCTGCCGGTCGAGCTTGAAGAGGCAGCGACAATCGATGGCGCCTCGCGCCTCGGCATTCTGTTCCGGATCACGCTGCCATTGTCGACCCCCGGGCTGGTCGCCGTCGTAGTCTATGCCTTTGTCACAACCTGGAACGAATTTATCTTCGCACTGTGCTTTGCAACCGACTCGTCGGTCAAAACTCTGCCGATTGGGCTTGCAGAGTTCTCGACCGAATTCAACACCGATTGGGGCGGCGTCATGGCGGCATCCATGGTGATGACCGTTCCGATCGCCGTGCTTTTTCTCTTCTTCCAAAACCTGTTCGTCGGCGGTCTGACGGCCGGCGCAACCAAGGGATGATGACATGACGAATGATAGATCTATTCCCCCGCTCGGCCTTGGTACTTATGGCAGGAGAGGCAGCGACGGTATCTCAGCGATGATCGAAGCGATCGAGATAGGCTACCGACATTTGGATACCGTTCAGACCTACGATACCGAAAGCGCGGTTGGCGAAGCGATGCGCCGGTCCGGTCTGGCGAGGACCGATTTTTTGTCACCACCAAGGTCGCCGATTTCAATCTCGGCAAGGCAAAGTTCATGCCTTCGGTGAGAAAGAGCCTAAAGGCGATCGGCCTCGATCACGTGGACTTGCGTTGACCCACTGGCCCTCATTTGGCAACGCGGTCTCATTCGATGACTATATGACTGCATTGGCAGAAGCACAGCAGGAAGGGTATGCTCGGCTGATTGGCGTCTCCAATTTTCCAATTGCGCTACTGGAAAAGACAAGGGTGCTCCTGGGCGCAGGTGCCATTGCCACCAATCAGGTCGAGATTCATCCGTATTTGCAGGCGCCGAACTTGCGCAACTATTCCCGAAGGTCGGCCTGCAATTGACTGCTTATCAGCCCTTAGCCAAAGAGAAGTTCGTTCCGACAATGTTTTGAAGCGGATCGCCATTGCCCATGGCCCGATATCCGCCGTAGCGTTGGCCTTCCTATGGCTGAGGGTCACATCGTTATGCCTGCTTCGGGCAATTCGGCCAATTTGCGCGCCAATATGAAGGCGTTGCAAGTACTGCTTAGCAATTAGGACGTGCTGGAGCTGCGTCAGCTGGATCGCGGCTATCGCCGGATAAACCCGGAAAAATCACCGGCTTGGGATGATTGATACGGGCAGTACTGACGTGAGGATCCAGTTAGTCAAGTTGACGGGTAGATTGAGGCGCCCGCGCTTTCGGCCGGCGCCCGAAGCCGTTTGTCTTTGGTCGATGAAGCTGCGCGGATTTAGGGGGCCCGGTGCCAGCAACGATCCACGCACCAATGCTCTCGCTGTTTCACGCCGATCTGACGCCCGTGAAGTCCCAGATGGAGGATCATGCACGCGAGGCCACCACTTTTTCTTACGCGGTTGCGGCTACAGCGGCGTTTGACGAATTCTTCGAATCCGTTCCAGCTCTTTGTTTTCAAGCAATTCAGGACGGAAATCCGCCGCGCACCTTTCTGGAACTGCTCTAATCTTCAGTAGGCGGCGAGCAAGTTCGACCCGAAATCGGGCTCGACGCCGAGCAGCGGCGCGGCGTGACTGATGATGTCATGGACCATGGGTGCCGCCGTGTTGGTCGCGAAGGTCAGATTGTGTTCGCCCGTCAGAGGCTGGTCGACGAAGGCCAGCACTACGTATTTCGGGTTATTCATTGGGAACGCCGCCAGGAACGAGTTGAAGCTGAGCTTGTGCGAATAAACGCCGTGAATGACCTTGTTTGCGGTGCCCGTCTTTCCGCCGACATGATAGCCGGGGACGTCGGCAGGTTTGCCAGACCCTTGCTCACCGTTCAATTGGAAGAGGTAGCGGATCGTGTCGCTGGTGCTCTTCTTGACGATCATCGTCTCGGTCTTCTCCGCCTCTTCCTGCGTGCGCGGAAGAAAGGAGGGTTCGATCAGCTTGCCGCCGTCAATGAGGGCTGCACCAGCGACGGCCGTCTGCATCGGCGTGGTGGCAACGCCGTGGCCGAAGGCAATGGTCATGGAGTTGAGCTTCTTCCACACCTTTGGCTGACTGGGCGCCTTCACCTCGGGCAGTTCGGTCTGCATCTTCGTCAACAGCCCGAAGCGGGTCAGATAGCTCTTCTGGATGGTCATGCCCACCTTGTCCATCATCTTGGCCGTGCCGATGTTGGAGGAATAGCGGAAGATTTCCGGGATCGAGAGGACACGCCGCGGCACGTCGCGATCGTCATGGATGGTGAAGCCGCCGTAATGCAGAGGGGCGCTGGCGTCGAAAGTATCCGTCAGCTTGACCATGCCCGTGTCGATGGCCATCGCGATCGAGAAGGTCTTGAACACCGAGCCCATCTCGTCGGTGCCGTTCGACATGCGGTTCAGCCAGCCTTTGACATCAGCCTGCGGATCGTTCGGATCGAAATCGGGGGCGGAGGCCATAGCCAGGACTTCACCGGTGTGAATGTCGAGAATGACTGCGCCGGCTGCCTGACTCTGGTATCGACCGATTGCATCCGACACCACGTCATGGACGATGTTCTGGACGCGCAGGTCGATCGAAAGTCGCACTGGCTCCAATTGGTCGCGGCTCGTCAGGCCCGTGGACGCGAGATCCGACAGACCCTGCATGTCGAGGTATTTCTCCATGCCGGCAACGCCATGATTATCGATATCCACATAGCCGAGAATATGCGCGGCGGTTCGCCCGCCCGGATAGAAACGCTTGACCTCAGGCCGAAAGCCGATCGCCGGAATGCCGAGCGCCAGGATTTCGCTCTGTTCCTTCGGCGTCAGCTGCCGACGCAGCCACGCAAAATGCGAGCGGCGGTCGGCAAGCTTCCTATAAAGTGATTTGCGGTCGATATCGGGAAAGATCGAGGCGATTTTTTCCACTGCCTCGTCCGGATCGATCACGCGGTTGGGCTCGGCAAACATCGAGACTGTGCGAATATCGGTTGCGAGCAATTCGCCGTTTCTGTCGACGATATCCGGGCGCGCGGCGCTGACATGATCCGGCGGAATCGCCGACGTGTCGGTCCTCGGCTCCATATCGAAATAGGCAAGCCTGGCAAAGATCGCCACATAACAGACGAGCAGCCCACCTGCGAGCATCATGATGCGAGCTTTGGCGAGTTTGGCTTTGCCCGTTGCGCGTACTGGCGGGCGTTCGCGTCCGCCCGGACCAAAGGTGATTCTGATGAGGCGACCGCTATTTGCGCCGAGGGCGTGGATGATCGACATGAACGATTTATTCGCAAAACAGGGGAAGGCGGACGTGCCTCTGGATCAACAATCTCTAAGCTCAAGATGGTTAACAGGGGCCTAATTATAAGTTTTTCTTACTAACGTTGTGTTTGAGGCGCACCTCGCGCCCTGCGCGCATGACAGTTGCGGGCAAGATAGCCTTGCCCAACTATGTCCGTGCCAAAACTCTTTGGATGTGGTTCAGAGCGAGAGCTGTTCGGCACCCTGAGCTCGAGCCAGAGCCTCGAGTTCCTCATAAAGCGATTCCGCAAAGCTGCGCAGCACAGTCAGCTCGAAATCGTTCATGCCGGTGCGCGTAAGCTGCACCGAGATATGACCGAAAAGCGTCATGGCACTGCGCCCCTCCGGGAAGCTCGATGGATGCAGATCGACGGCCGTACCTTTGTTGAGTATCCGGGGCGCGTCCTGGCCCGAAACGAGGATGCGGATACGGCCATGGCTTTGGTCGCAGATGAAGGCGCGGTCGGCGAGGGCATCGGCGAGAGCCCGCTTTTGGGATTGAACGAGCTGCTCGTTACCGGCGATGAACCATTGCCGGTATCCCGACGGGCGTACGGAACTCCGCTTGAGGCCGGCCACAGGAAGATGGGCCAAAAGCTCTTCGCTCGTGGTCGTGCCCAGCACATGCAGAAGATGCCCCTCGGGCAGGGCTTCAAGCCGGATGGTCTCGCCTCGCAGGACGGCCTTTCCGGCAAGGACCGGCTTTGATATCGGCAAATCAGGCATGGAGTTTCTCATTCTGAGGGTCGAAGAAGACCGGGCTGCAGATCATTGCATCCGTGTATTCGTTTCTAAGCCCGTTCCAGACGACGACCTTCTCGCCGATGCGCTCCGGACCGTTCTTAATGAGAGCGAGCCCGATCGTATGGCCGAGACTGGGGGAAAAGGCGCTCGATGTCACATAGCCTTGGTCGTTTTCGAGTGTCGTCGCCGCACCGTCCGCAAGGATATGGGCGCCGGTACGGAAGCTTGTTGCCGGGTTCACCGGTTTGACACCGACGAGGCGAGGCCGATCGGCGGCCTGGAGACCCTCGCGCGCGAGCATCGCCTTGCCGATGAAATCAGGCTTCGCCCCCGAAACCATACGGGCAAAGCCAAGATCGCCTGGTGTTACCGTGCCGTTGATCTCGGCATGGGTGACATGACCCTTCTCGATACGCATGACGCCAAGCGCCTCGGCGCCATAGGCGCAAATTTCATGTTTTTGACCCGCCTCCATGATGGCGTCGGCGACGAATTCGCCATAGGCCGCCGGCACGCCGAGCTCGTAGGCGAGCTCGCCGGAAAAAGATATGCGGAAGAGGCGACCCTCAAGCTTGCCGCCGAACAATGAGACTGCGCGCGCGCTCATGAACGGGAAGGCGGTGTTGGAAATGTCCTCGTCGACGATCTCGGAGAGGATCGACCGCGACTTCGGTCCGGCGACCGCCATCTGCGCCCACTGATCGGTTGACGACGCGAAATAGACCTCCAGCTCGGGCCAGAGCGTCTGGGCACAGAACTCCAAGTGGGTGAGCACGCCGGCGGCAAGCGCTGTCGTCGTGGTCATGAAAAAATGGTCTTCGCTCAACCGGCTGGTGGTGCCGTCATCATAGATCATGCCGTCTTCGCGCAGCATGATGCCGTAGCGCGCCTTGCCGACGGAAAGCTTGGCGAAACCGTTGCAATAGATACGGTCGAGGAAGGTGGCGGCATCCTTGCCGAAGATCTCGATCTTGCCGAGCGTGGAGACATCGCAGATGCCGGCATTCCTGCGGATGTTCAGCACTTCGCGATCGACGCTTTCACGCCAGGTCTTTTCGCCGTCACGCGGAAACCAGGATGAGCGGTACCAGAGGCCGGTCTCGACGAAGACTGCACCATTCTTCTTCGCCCATTCGTGCAAGGGGGATTTTCGCGCCGGCTGAAAATGCTTAGCCCGCGAATTACCTGTCAAAGCACCGAAGGAAACCGGCGTGTAGTAGGGCCTGAATGTCGTGGTGCCGACCTCGGCCGGCGATACGCCGCGGGCCTCGGCCAGGATGCCGATGGCATTGATGTTGGAAAGCTTGCCCTGGTCGGTCGCCATGCCGTTTGTCGTATAGCGCTTGGCAAGCTCCACATCGCCATAACCCTCGCGAACGGCAAGGCCGAGATCCTTGATGTGCACGTCGTTCTGATAGTCAACGAAGGCCTTGCCCCTGCCACCTTTGACAAACCAGAGCGGCTTGGCAGCAGGCGTTGCTTCCTCCATTGACGCAAAGGCCGGGACGATCTTGCCAAAGCCGATTGCTTCCAGCGCTTCGGCGGCTTTGATCGCTCCATCGCCAAGGCAGCTATCCGTGGAGGCAAGGCCGGCGGCGCCGCCAGCAACCAACAAGCCCTCCTGTCTTTCGGGCGCGAGGAAGGCTCCGTGCTTTTCCGACCAGACCGGCTTGGCGCCGCGATGGCAGGCAAGGTGAATGATCGGGCTCCAGCCGCCGGACATGGCAAGCGCGTCGACTTCGATTTCCCGGCCACCGGAGGAGCTCGCGACGGTCACCCGGCGCAGCTGCTTGCGGCCATGCGCGTCGATGACGCGAGCGCCGGCCAAGACCTGTGCCTTGCCGTTCCAGAGATCGTTGCCATCGGTGCGACTATCGACGATGGCGGTAACCTCGACGCCCGCTGCCTCGAGCTCGGCGGCGGTGCGGTAGCCGGAACTGTTGGTCGTGAAGACTATCGCGCGCTTGCCAGGCGCAACCGCCTGCCGATTCAGATAGCTGCGCATTGCGCTTGATATTATCACGCCCGGAATGTCGTTGCCGCCGAAGACGATTGGCCGCTCTTCCGCTCCGGTCGCGAGGATCGCCTGCTTGGCGATGATACGCCACAGGCGCTCGACCGGCCGTCGCGGATCAGGCGTCGCCACATGCTTCTGAACGCGTTCGACCGCCCCGAAGACATTATCGTCGTACCAGCCGATAACTGTCGTTCGCGGCAGACATTGAACGTTCGGCAGGCTGTCCAGTTCGTCCAACATGTCCTTGAGGGACGAGCTGCTCTCCAAGAGTAAGCTGCCGCCGAGAAGGAAGCCTTCGTCAGCGAGAATGACGCGCGCGCCGGCGCGTCCCGCCGTCAGCGCCGCGGCAAGACCTGCAGGCCCGGCGCCGATCACGAGCAGATCGCAATGCGCCCAGCATTTCTCATAGGAATCGGGATCCGCCTCATAGGACGCCTTGCCGAGACCGGCGGCCTTGCGGATCAGCGGTTCGTAGACCTTCTCCCAGAAGGCGGCGGGCCACATGAAGGTCTTGTAGTAGAAGCCGGCGCTGAGGAAAGGCGACAGCAGGCCGTTGACGGCGCTGATATCGAAGCCGAGCGACGGCCAGCGGTTCTGGCTGCGCGCCGAGAGCCCATCATAAAGTTCGATCATCGTTGCGCGGCTGTTTGCCTCGGTACGACCGCCTGTGCCGGTCGTGACAAGCGCATTGGGTTCGGCGGCACCCGCCGTCAGGATGCCGCGCGGGCGATGATATTTGAAGCTGCGGCCGACAAGCTGGATGCCGTTGGCGAGCAGGGCGGAGGCAAGCGTGTCGCCGGGATGACCATTCAAATCCCGGCCATCGAAGCTGAAGGCGACGGTCTTCGAACGATCGATCAGGCCGCCGGAGGAAAGACGATAGCTGCTCATGCGCCGCCTCCAAGCTTGGCAAGTGCCGCGTCGCTGACGCCATGAACCTTATGGGTGACGGTATCACGCTCGACGATCAGCCAGCGACGGCAACCGGATGAGTGATGCCAATACTCCTTGTGAAGCCCCTTCGGATTGTCGCGCAGATAGACGTAGTCGTACCAGTCTTCCGCGCTGGCGTCGGCTTTCGGGCGGGCGAGGCTCGCATCCCCCTTTATGGTGAACTCTTCCTTGGGACGGGCGCCGCAGTGAGGGCAGGAAATCAGGCTTGCCATGTCGTCATGTCCTCAATGCAGGTTCGGTTGGGCGCCGACGCCTTTTTCATCGATCTGATAACCGCGCCGAAAGCGATCGAGGCGCAGCTGCGTCGCCGTCTCATGCGGCTCGTTGCGGGCGATCAAATGCGCGTAGCAATAGCCCGACGCCGGCGTCGCCTTGAAGCCGCCATAGCACCAGCCGGCGTTCAGATAGAGATTGTCGATGTGGGTCCGGTCGATGATCGGGGAGCCGTCCATACTCATGTCCATGACGCCGCCCCATGTGCGCAGGTAGCGCACGCGCGTCAGCGCCGGGATCATCGCGACGCCGGCTTCGGCGACATGTTCGACGGTCGCGAGATTGCCACGCTGGGCGTAGGAATTGTATCCGTCGATATCGCCGCCGAAGACAAGACCGCCCTTGTCGGACTGCGAGACATAGAAATGGCCGGCGCCGAAGGTGACGACGCAATCGATGAACGGCTTCAAGCCCTCCGAGACGAAGGCCTGAAGCACATGGCTTTCGATCGGCAGCCGCAGGCCCGCCATGTCGGCTACGACGGTGGAATTGCCGGCTGCCGCCAGCGCCAGCTTGCCGCAGCCGATGAATCCCTTGGTGGTTTCGACGCCCATCACACGGCCTTGATCCGTGCGGATGCCCGTGACTTCACAACCGGTGATGATGTCAACGCCACGGCTGTCGGCGCCGCGGGCATAGCCCCAGGCGACTGCGTCATGACGCACGGTGCCGCCGCGCGCCTGCAACAGGCCACCCATGATCGGGAAGCGCGCGTTTTCGAAATCCAGGAAGGGCAGCTTTTTGCGAACGGCTTCGCGATCGAGCAATTCCGCGTCGACGCCGTGCAGGCGCATGGCGTTGCCGCGGCGGGTATAGGCGTCGCGTTGAGCATCCGAATGAAATAGATTGAGGACGCCGCGCTGCGAGACCATGGCGTTGAAATTGAAATCCTGCTCCAGCCCTTCCCAGAGCTTCATCGACAGCTCGTAGAAGGGATTGTTGCCGGGCAACAGGTAGTTCGAGCGGATGATCGTGGTGTTGCGGCCGATATTGCCCGAGCCGAGATAGCCCTTTTCCAGAACGGCGACGTTGGTGATGCCGAAGGTCTTGGCCAGATAATAGGCGGTTGCCAGCCCATGGCCGCCGCCACCGACGATGATGACGTCATAATGCGGTTTCGGTTGCGGCTGGCGCCAGGCAGCCGCCCAGCCGGTATTGCCGCGAAGGCCGTTGAGGAAAACAGAAAAAGCCGAATAGCGCATGGTTCGATCCGCTGTGAATTGCGCTCATGATGACAGAGTGGCAAATGTCGACTTGCCCAATTAGGACCTCTTTCGATAGAAAAGGGACATGGCGCCAATCGATGCAAGAAATAGTCAGTCCATCGGCTTCGTCCTGATTCCGGGATTCGCGCTGATGTCCTATGCTTCCGCGAGCGAGCCGCTGCGGGCGGCCAATCTTCTGGCCGGGCGCGAGATCTATCGATTGTCGATCTTTTCGCCGGACGGCACCCCAGCGGTATCCTCTGGTGGTGTACCGGTGCCGGCCGGGCCTCTTCCCGGTCGAGGCTCGGGTCTTGGCACGGTTTTCGTCTGCGCCGGCGGCTCACCGCGCGATTGGCACTACCCCACGGTTCTCGCCTGCCTTCGCCAGCTCGCACGCGAGGGCGTGCGCATCGGCGGCATTTCCGGCGGTCCCTATCTATTAGCCGCCGCCGGTCTGTTGGCCGAGCGCGACTTTACCATCCACTGGGAACATGCACCCGCCCTGCTCGAAGCCTTTCCAGCGCTTACGCCGCGCCAGGCGCGCTTCGTCATCGATGGCAATCGCATCACCTGCGGCGGTGGCATCGCGCCGCTGGACATGATGCATGTGCTAATATCAGAGCACATGGGCGCCGATTTCGCCCGGCGCGTCAGCGACTGGTATCTGCACACCGAAGTCGGCGAGCCAGCGGCGCCGCAACGCGGTTCGCTGGCAGAACGCTACGGCGTTCACCATCCGGGTCTGCTCAGCGTTCTTGCAAAAATGGAGGAAACGATCGAGATGCCGCTCGACCGCACGGCCATGGCGCGGATTGCAGGTGTCACGCCGCGTCATCTTGACCGGCTGTTTGCTAGTCATCTCGGCTCGACATTCCTAGATCAATATCGGCTGATACGCCTGCGGCATGCCCGGCGGCTTCTGGAGCAAAGCCCGCTTTCGATTTCCGAAATCGCCATCGCCACCGGCTTTTCCAGCGGCGCGCATTTCTCCAGAGCCTATCGCTCGCTTTATGGCATGGCACCCGGCGAAACCCGCCGCGACTGATTTTCGTCATAGTTGAGAAAATTTCACTGAGAGGATAGAGTTCTTTCCAGCAAGCCCTGCCGGTAAAAAGGATACGGAATGAAAAACAAGGCAGACACTGTATCGGCCGACGACCAATCCCATGCTGGACGGTCGGCCTTCTCCCAAAATCCGCATGCGGTGCGCGAGCCGAAGGAAAACAATCTCGAAATGGCGATCGGCCACGAGGTTCGCGCCTATCGCAAGAAGCTCGGTATCACTGTGACGGATCTCGCCGCCGCGACGGGGATCTCGCTCGGCATGCTGTCGAAGATCGAAAACGGCAATATCTCGCCGTCGCTGACGACGCTGCAATCGCTGTCGCGCGCGCTCGGCGTGCCGCTGACCGCCTTCTTCCGCCGCTATGAAGAGCCGCGCAACGCCGTCTTCGTCAAGGCCGGCCAGGGCGTCGAGCTGGAACGCCGTGGCACGCGCGCCGGCCATCAGTACAATTTGCTCGGCCATATCGACAACAATTCCAGCGGCGTCATCGTCGAGCCCTATCTCATCACGCTGACGGCGGATTCCGATGTCTTCCCGACGTTCCAGCATGAGGGCATGGAGTTCCTCTATATGCTCGAGGGCGAGGTCATGTACCGCCATGGGGACCAGCTTTATCCCATGCAGCCCGGCGATAGCCTCTTCTTCGATGCCGATGCGCCGCATGGCCCGGAGGTGCTGGTGAAACTGCCGGCAAAATACCTTTCGATCATCAGTTACCCACAGCGCGGCAAGACCGACTGACTTGCCTTAAAAGAAAAATTTATTCTTTTGAGTTGAAAAACCGCAACGGACCTGATAGCCATTTTTGCAGATGCGAAAACGGAGGCTTTGGGCATGTGCGGAATTGTCGGTCTTTTCTTGAAGGATAAGGCGCTGGAGCCGAAACTCGGCGCGCTTCTGTCTTCCATGTTGATCACGATGACCGATCGCGGACCTGATAGTGCGGGTATCGCGATTTACGGCAACGATAATGGCAGCTCGGCCAAGATCACCGTTCAGTCACCTGATCCGGTCAAGGATTTCGACGGATTGGAATATGAGCTGAGGCGGGCGCTCGACATTCCCGTGGCCGTGGCGGTCAAGAGCACGCATGCGGTCATCACCCTTGCCAAGGACAAGCTTGAAGAGGGCAGGGTGGCACTGGCGGGTCTGCGCCCGAATATCCGGGTCATGAGCAGCGGCGATACCGTCGAGATCTACAAGGAGGTCGGCCTGCCGAAGGATGTGGTCTCGCGCTTCGGCGTCACCGCCATGTCAGGCACGCACGGCATCGGCCATACCCGTATGGCGACGGAATCGGCCGTGACCACGCTCGGCGCCCATCCCTTCTCCACCGGTTCGGATCAGTGCCTGGTTCACAACGGTTCGCTCTCGAACCACAACAATCTGCGTCGTGAGCTGAAGCGCGAGGGCATGAACTTCGAGACGGAAAACGATACCGAGGTCGCGGCCGCCTATCTGACGGCCGAGATGGCCAAGGGCAAGGATCTCGGTGCGGCGCTCGAAAGCGCGGTCGACGATCTCGACGGCTTCTTCACCTTCGTCGTCGGCACGAAGTCCGGCTTCGGCGTCGTTCGCGACCCCATCGCCTGCAAGCCGGCGGTCATGGCCGAAACGGACCAGTATGTCGCCTTCGGCTCCGAATATCGTGCGCTCGTCAATCTACCGGGCATCGAGGATGCCCGCATTTGGGAGCCGGAGCCGGCGACCGTCTATTTCTGGGATCACGAAAAGGCTGCCTGATCAGAAGCGCCGTAATCGAGAGAGATCTTACATGCCAGTTTTCGACCTATCCGTCACGCCGCTGCGCGAACTCAACAGCGCCCTTCATGGCCTCGCCGCCGGCACCAACGATACAGCTTTCGAAGTCGTCAATCCGCGCGGCCATCATGCTGTTGCCGCAGGTATCGACGCGCCCGTCACCGTCGATATCAAGGGCTCCGTCGGCTATTACTGCGCCGGCATGAATGATGGCGGCAACGTCACCATCCACGGTTCGGCCGGCCCAGGCGTTGCGGAAAACATGATGTCCGGCACCGTCGTCATCGAAGGAGATGCCAGCCAGTATGCCGGGGCGACCGGGCAGGGTGGCCTGCTTGTCATCAAGGGCAATGCGGCCTCGCGCTGCGGCATCTCGATGAAGGGCATCGATATCGTCGTCTACGGCGATATCGGCCATATGTCGGCCTTCATGGGCCAATCCGGCCATCTGGTCGTGCTCGGTGACGCCGGCGATGCGCTGGGGGACAGCCTCTATGAGGCCAAGCTCTTCGTCCGCGGTTCGGTGAAAAGCCTCGGCTCCGATTGCATCGAAAAGGAGATGCGCCCGGAACACCTGCAGAAGCTCTCCGAGCTTCTGGAAAAGGCCGGCGTGCGCGGCGTCAGGCCGGAGGAATTCAAGCGCTATGGATCGGCGCGCAAGCTCTATAATTTCAATATCGACAATGCCGACGCGTACTAAGGCGAAGGGGACCTCATGAGCTACCACAATCCGCACACGCCGCCTCGCAAGTCCGCTACCTTCGACGATCATACGCTCGCCGAAATCCGTCGCGCGGCGGCGACGGGCATTTACGACATTCGCGGCGCCGGCACCAAGCGCAAGGTGCCACATTTCGACGACCTGTTGTTCCTCGGTGCCTCGATCTCGCGCTATCCGCTCGAAGGCTATCGCGAGAAGTGCGATACGACCGTCGTCCTCGGCAACCGCTTCGCCAAGAAGCCGATCACGCTGAAGACCCCGATCACCATTGCCGGCATGAGCTTTGGTGCGCTTTCCGGCAACGCCAAGGAAGCCCTCGGCCGCGGCGCGACGATCGCAGGCACGTCGACGACGACAGGCGACGGCGGCATGACGGACGAGGAGCGCGGCCATTCGCAGACGCTGGTCTATCAGTACCTCCCCTCGCGCTACGGTATGAACCCTAGGGATCTGCGCCGCGCCGATGCGATCGAAGTCGTTGTGGGCCAAGGCGCCAAGCCCGGCGGCGGCGGCATGCTGCTCGGCCAGAAGATTTCCGATCGCGTCGCCAATATGCGCAATCTTCCCAAAGGTATCGATCAGCGTTCGGCCTGCCGCCATCCGGATTGGACCGGTCCGGACGATCTCGAAATCAAGATCATGGAGCTGCGCGAGATCACCGATTGGGAAAAGCCCATCTATGTGAAGGTCGGCGGTGCACGCCCTTATTACGATACGGCTCTTGCGGTCAAGGCCGGTGCCGACGTCGTCGTGCTTGATGGTATGCAGGGCGGCACGGCCGCGACGCAGGATGTCTTCATCGAGAATGTCGGCATGCCGACGCTTGCCTGTATCCGCCCTGCGGTCCAGGCGCTGCAGGATCTCGGCATGCATCGCAAAGTGCAGCTCATCATTTCAGGCGGAATTCGTTCCGGGGCCGATGTGGCGAAGGCACTGGCGCTGGGCGCGGATGCAGTTGCCATCGGTACGGCGGCGCTGGTCGCGATCGGCGACAACGATCCCAAATGGGAAGAAGAATATCAGAAGCTCGGCACGACGGCCGGCGCCTATGACGACTGGCACGAGGGCAAGGACCCAGCCGGTATCACGACCCAGGATCCTGAGCTCGCAAGCCGGCTCGACCCGATTGCAGCCGGCCGGCGGCTCGCCAATTATCTCAAGGTGATGACGCTGGAAGCGCAGACGATCGCACGTGCTTGCGGCAAGAATCACCTGCACAACCTGGAGCCGGAGGATCTCTGTGCGCTGACGATGGAAGCCGCCGCCATGGCGCAGATTCCGCTCGCCGGCACCAACTGGTACCCGGGCAAGGGAGGCTTTTAAGATACCGGCCGGGCTGAGAGGTCCGGCCGCTGCATGCATCATCGAAGTGTCTCGAAGAAATCCAAAGGGGAACGAGAATGACACTGGATCTTGCTGCCTTTGCAAAGGACAAAGGCATCAAATATTTCATGATCAGTTATACGGATCTTTTTTCCGGCCAGCGTGCCAAGCTGGTGCCGGCGCAGGCGATTGCCGGGATGCAAGAGGAGGGCGCCGGCTTTGCCGGTTTTGCCACCTGGCTCGACATGACGCCCGCCCATCCCGATCTTTTTGCCGTACCCGATGCCTCCTCCGTTATCCAGCTCCCGTGGAAGAAGGATGTTGCCTGGGTCGCGGCCGATTGCATGATGGAGGGTGAGCTGGTCGCCCAGGCGCCGCGCAACGTGCTGAAGAAGCTCGTGAAGGAAGCGGAAGCCGCGGGCAAGCGCGTCAAGACCGGCGTCGAAGCCGAATTCTTCCTGATCACCGCCGATGGCGCCAAGATATCGGACGAATACGACACGGCTGAAAAGCCCTGCTATGACCAGCAGGCTGTCATGCGGCGATATGACGTCATCTCCGAGATCTGCGACTATATGCTGGAGCTTGGCTGGGGCGCCTATCAGAACGACCATGAGGATGCCAACGGCCAATTCGAGATGAATTGGGAATTCGACGATGCCCTGAAGACGGCGGACAAGCACTCTTTCTTCAAATTCATGGTCAAGTCGATCGCCGAAAAGCATGGCCTCAGGGCGACATTCATGCCGAAGCCTTTCAAGGGGCTGACGGGCAACGGCTGCCATTGCCACATCTCCGTATGGGATAATGACGGCAGGATCAATGTCTTTGCCGACAGGGAGGCCGAATTCGGCCTGTCGGCCGAGGGCAAGCATTTCCTCGGCGGCATCATGAAGCATGCCTCGTCGCTGGCGGCGATCACAAATCCGACCGTCAATTCCTACAAGCGCATCAATGCGCCGCGCACCACATCGGGTGCCACCTGGTCTCCCAATACCGTGACATGGACCGGCAACAACCGCACCCATATGGTGCGCGTGCCGGGTCCAGGCCGTTTCGAGTTGCGCCTGCCCGATGGTGCCGTCAATCCCTACCTGCTGCAGGCGGTCATCATCGCCGCCGGCCTCGACGGCCTGCGCAGCATGGCCGATCCCGGGCCTCATCACGATATCGACATGTATGCGGAGGGTCATCTCGTGAAGAATGCGCCGCGCCTGCCGCTCAATCTGCTCGATGCGCTGCGTGCCTATGACGAGGACGAGGGGCTGAAGCAGGCGATCGGTTCGGAATTCTCCGAAGCCTATCTGAAGCTCAAGCATCAGGAGTGGAACGCCTACTGCTCGCACTTCACGCAATGGGAGCGCGACAGCACGCTCGATATCTGAGTGCAGAGTGAGAAGAGGCCCTTAAGGGCTCAGGTGCCGGAGTGCGTTCCTCCGGCACGACGGCGGAATTTGGGCCGCGGACGGCGGAGGAAGATCAGCATGAAAACCTATGTATTGACAGTGACGTGCCAATCGACGCGTGGGATCGTTGCGGCGATCTCGAACTATCTGGCCGGGCAGGGCTGCAACATCGTCGATTCCAGCCAGTTCGACGATCTCGATACCGGCAAGTTCTTCATGCGCGTCTCCTTCATCTCGGAAGAAGGCGTGGGCCAGGCAGCGCTCGTCGAAGGCTTCAAGCCGATCGCCGAAAAGTTCGCCATGGATGCGGAGATCCATGACGAGAAGAAGCGCATGAAGGTGCTGTTGATGGTGTCGCGCTTCGGCCATTGCCTGAACGACCTGCTCTATCGCTGGAAGATCGGCGCATTGCCGATCGACATCGTCGGCGTCGTCTCCAACCATTTCGATTACCAGAAGGTGGTCGTCAATCACGACATCCCCTTCCACCACATCAAGGTGACGAAGGACAACAAGCCGCAGGCCGAAGCCCAGCTGATGGAGATCGTCGAGCAGACCGGCACCGAGCTCGTCGTGCTCGCCCGCTACATGCAGGTGCTGTCGGATGCGCTGTGCCGGAAGATGTCTGGCCGCATCATCAACATCCACCATTCCTTCCTGCCGTCCTTCAAGGGGGCCAACCCCTACAAGCAGGCCTATGAGCGCGGCGTGAAGCTGATCGGGGCGACGGCGCATTACGTGACGGCCGATCTCGACGAGGGTCCGATCATCGAGCAGGACACGGCGCGCATCACGCATGCGCAGTCGGCCGAGGATTATGTCTCGATCGGCCGCGATGTGGAGAGCCAGGTGCTGGCGCGCGCCATCCATGCCCATATCCACTATCGCACCTTCTTGAACGGCAACCGCACCGTCGTCTTCCCGGCAAGCCCGGGATCCTACGCCTCCGAGCGCATGGGGTAAGTGATGGCGCTCGCGACAGTGATCGACGGGAAACAAGCGGCAGCTTCGGTGATCGAGGCCGTGAAGGCGGCATCAGCGGGACTTGAGGCGGAGGCCGGCGTGAAGACCGGGCTTGCGGTCGTCATCGTCGGCGACGATCCGGCTAGCCACGCCTATGTGAACTCCAAGAGCAAGATGGCCAAGGAGTGCGGCTTCAAGTCCATCCAGCACACGCTGTCGGCGGAAACGACGCAGGAAGAGCTGGCAAGGCTCGTGGCCTCGCTGAACGACGATCCGTCCATCCACGGCATTCTCGTGCAGCTGCCGCTGCCGAAGCATCTGAATGCCGATGCGATCATTCAGTCGATCCGGCCGGAGAAGGATGTCGATGGCCTGCATGTCGTCAATGCCGGCAAGCTGGCCACCGGCGATCTCGAAACCGGGCTGATCTCGTGCACGCCGGCCGGCGCCATGCTTTTGGTGCGACAGGTGCATGGCGAGGACCTGTCGGGTCTGAATGCCGTCGTCATCGGCCGCTCCAACCTGTTCGGCAAGCCGATGGCGCAATTGCTGCTCAATGCCAATGCGACGGTCACGACGGCGCATTCGCGCACGAAGGATCTCGCCTCGGTCGCCAAAGGCGCCGATATTCTGGTGGCGGCCGTCGGCCGTCCCGAGATGGTCAAGGCCGACTGGATCAAGCCCGGCGCCACTGTCATCGATGTCGGCATCAACCGGGTCGCGGCACCGGAGCGTGGCGAAGGCAAGAGCCGGCTGGTGGGCGATGTCGCCTATGCGGAAGCCTCGAATGTTGCCGCCGCGATCACGCCGGTTCCCGGCGGTGTCGGACCGATGACCATCGCAATGCTGATGGCCAATACCGTCATTGCAGCCCATCGCGCCGCGGGTAAGAAGCCGCCGAGGTTTTAAGAGCGAAATACCATCCGGACAGCCAAGAAAAAGCCTCCGGATCGGCTTGCCAAGGCGCGAAAGACGATTATAGTCAGGAAATAAATATTCCATAGAAGAAAAAGAGGGAACGAAATGGCATTATCATGGCGTTTCTCCGCCTTGGCGGACCGGCACCGTGCTCTTGGATCGAAACTCGAAGACTGGAGCGGCATGGGAACCGCCTGGACCTACGAGAAGGACATGTCGCAGGAGCATGTCGCGATCCGCACCAAGGCCGGCATTATGGACGTTTCCGGCCTCAAGAAGGTGCATCTAGTTGGACCGCACGCCATTGCCGTGCTCGACTATATCACCACCCGCGACATGTCGAAGATCTATCCCGGCCGCTCGGTCTATGCCGCGATGCTCAACGATCGCGGCTACTTCACCGACGACTGCATCGTCTACCGCACCGGTCCGAATTCCTGGATGCTGGTGCATGGCTCGGGCTCCGGCCACGAGGAGGTTCTCAAGCAGGCCGCAGGCCGCAACTGCGCCGTCCTTTTCGATGACGATCTGCATGATCTGTCGCTGCAGGGTCCCGTCGCTGTTGACTACCTTGCCAAATACGTCCCTGGCATCCGAGATCTCAAATACTTCCATCACATGCAGACGACGCTGTTCGGTGCGCCCGTGATGATCTCGCGCACCGGCTATACCGGCGAGCGCGGTTATGAGATCTTTGTGCGCGGCCAGGATGCGCCGATGGTCTGGGATCGCATCGTCGCGGAAGGCGAGGAGATGGGGATCATCCCCTGCTGCTTCAGCGTCCTCGACATGCTGCGCGTCGAAAGCTATCTGCTCTTTTATCCCTACGATAACTCGCAGATGTATCCTTTCGCCGACCAGCCGCCCGGCGACAGCCTCTGGGAGCTCGGCCTCGATTTCACCGTCAGCCCCGGCAAGACCGGTTTCCGTGGCGCCGAGGAACATGCCCGTCTCAAGGGCAAGGAACGCTTCAAGATCTTCGGTATGCTGATCGATGCGGACGGTCCGGCCGACCTCGGCGATGAGGTCTATGCCGAGGGCAAAAAGGTCGGTGTCATCACCTGCCCCTGCTATTCGACCCTGACGAAGAAATCCATGGCGATCGCCCGCCTCGATGTCGACAAGGCCGTGCAGGGCACGAAGCTGGAAGTACGCGGCAAGAGCCTGAAGGCAAGCGCGATTGCCCATACGCTGCCGTTTGACGATCCGGAAAAGAAGAAGAGGACGGCTATCGGTTAAGGAGGCGCTCATGCTTGTCGAAGGCATCAAGAGCCGACCGGTCTACAAGGGCCTCTCTATCCAGCCGCATGCCCGGCGGCATCTGTTCGCGCTGGAAGGCGAGGGGGCCAATGCCCTCCTCGACCAGATGGCCGGGCTTGACGATACCATCCTGTCGCGCAGCGAAATCCTCTATGTCGCGCGCGGCTCGCAAGGCAGGGGTCATGACGAAGCCCTGCGCGGGCTCGGCGCCGATATGTTCTTCACGGCGCCGACGATCGCGACATTGCTTTTCCGTCTGAAGGGCTCCCTTGCAACGGCGCATATGGGCACGCGGCTCTATATCGCCGGCACCGAGGGCTTTATCGGCCAGGCGATGATGGTGGCGCTCGACTACGGCATGGATCATGCCTCGATCATCACGGAGCATCGCGGTTCGCTGGCTCGTCGCGTGCAATGCGTCCACTGCAAGGGCATCACCGACGATGTCACGCACAGTCCCTTTACCTGCAGCCATTGCGGGCTTCCGCTATTGGTGCGCGACCACTATTCGCGCCGCCTCGGCGCCTTTCAGGGCGTCAACATCGATGCAGAGGAGCCCGGCACTGCTCCTGATCCCGAGGAGTTGTTCCTGTGAGCGGTGGTACGGAAATTCCGGTTCGTGTCGCGAAGGTGACGCCGGTCGCCGATCGCATCAAGCGTTTCCGCTTCGAGCGTCTCGACGGCGCGCCGATGCCTTATTTTTCCGGCGGCGCCCATGTCATCGTCTCGATGAACGACGGGGGTCATGTTCGCCGCAACGCCTATTCGCTGATGTCGCCGCCGCATGATTGCTCGGCCTATGAGATCAGCGTGCTGCGCGTCGAGGACTCGCGTGGCGGTTCCGCCTTCATGCATGAGAAGGTGAGGGAGGGTGACGAGCTCAAGGTCAGCTATCCCGTCAATCTCTTTCAGCCGGACTGGCGCGGGCGCAAGCACCTTTTGATCGCCGGCGGTATCGGTATCACGCCCTTCATCGCGATGATGCGGCAGTTCGCGCGCGAGGGCGCGAATTTCGAGCTGCATTATGCCGTGCGTTCGCTCGATCGCGGCGCCTATTGCCGCGAGCTTGTCGAGCAATATGGATCGCAGCGGGTTAAGATCTATTGCAATGCCGATCGCAATTTCATCCCCGTCGCCCGTCTGCTCGAAAGCCAGCCGCTCGGCACGCATCTCTATGTGTGCGGCCCGGCCGGCATGATCGACGGCGTGTTGAAAACGGGCATCGAGGCCGGCTGGCCGGAACAGAACCTGCATTCCGAACGGTTCCTGTCGTCGCAGCCCGGCAAGCCCTTCTCCATCATGTTGACGCGGTCGGGCAAGACCGTTCACGTCGGCCATCACGAAAGCATGCTGGAAGCGATCGAGGCTGCCGGCATCGATGCGCCTTTCCTCTGTCGCGGCGGCGCCTGCGGGCAGTGCGAGACGGCTGTTGCCGTCTGCGACGGCAAGCTTCTGCATAATGACGTCTATCTGACGGACGAAGAAAAGGCCTCCGGCCGCAAGGTGATGATCTGCGTCTCCCGGTTCGAAGGAAGCGCGCTGCATCTCGACCTTTAGGCATCCGGCCGATATCCAGGAGAACGGACATGGCAATCGCCTTCAAGCACGAAACATTCCGGGACGATTTCAGCTATCGCAATAGTCCCGAAAATATCAGGCGTTTCCCATTCCCCTTCGATCGCGACGAATACATGTATTCCGTCAATATGGAACCGCATGTGAAGGGACAGAAGAATACGGTCTTTGAAAACCTTATCGATGTCGATGAGCATTATGTCGCCGAAATGCACGACCGGGCTCTGGTGCTGAAAGAGGATCCCTTACGCTATCAGGCGCTGCCGCACATGATGACGGCGCAATGGGATACGCTGGAGCTGCTGATGGAAGAGCAGGCCGCCGGCTATCCCGAGCATTTCACGCTCACCAGGAATGGCGACCAATGGCGCTGGATAAACCGTCCTCTGGGCATAGACGACACCTTCACCTTCGGAGATGCGTCGACGCTGCCTTACGAACCCTTCGAATACATCACCCGGCAGGCACAGGGCGATTTCTGCATCGTCGACCAGCGTGACAACAATCTCTGGATGGATGCCGGCATGGTGACGACCCAGGCCGATTGGTCGCTCGATTTCGATATCGGCATGAATTTCATGGAATGGCATGGGCCGGTGCCGCTCGCCCACCAGATCGGCGTCTTCGACCGCGCGCTGAAATTCCTTTTGAACCTGCAGCAGGGCAAGCCGACGCGCCGGTTCAACTGGACGATGACAATCAATCCGCGCCTCGATACCAGCCCCGAAAACTACCCGAAATGGGGTCCGGATCGCACCACCGTGACGCCCGAGAATGTCGGCGAGAAGGTGCACCTGCGCGTGGAATTGCAGAGCCTGTGGCGCCTGCCGCGCTCGAACGCCATTCTCTTCGTCATACGCTGCTATCTGATGAACATGAATGAGCTCGTGACCGTGCCGAAATGGGCGCGCCGTTTCCCGCGCGTGCTGAAAACCCTGCCGCCGGAGCTCATCGACTACAAGGGCCTGACGCGCTTCCGCCAGACCACGATCGACTGGCTATCGAAATATGACGACGGCGCCCCGACCGGTCCCGGCATTTTTCCGGATTGATGCCGACACGGCGCGAAACGACTGCATGCGATAAGAACTTCGACATAATCGAGAAGGGGAATGCCACATGACACGAGTTGCCGTTATCGGTGCCGGCCCTTCGGGCCTTGCCCAGCTAAGGGCCTTTCAATCGGCCGCAAAGAAGGGTGCTGATATCCCGGAAGTCGTCTGCTTCGAAAAGCAGGCGGATTGGGGCGGCCTTTGGAACTATACCTGGCGCACGGGCCTCGATGAATATGGCGAGCCCGTCCATGGCAGCATGTATCGTTATCTCTGGTCGAACGGCCCGAAGGAATGCCTGGAGTTCGCCGATTATTCCTTCGAGGAGCATTTCGGCAAGCCGATCGCCTCCTATCCGCCGCGCGCCGTGCTCTGGGACTATATCAAGGGCCGCGTCGAAAAGGCCGACGTGCGCAAATGGGTGCGCTTCAGCACGCCGGTGCGCATGGTGCGCTTCGATGAAGAGACGAAGAAGTTCACGGTAACCGCGCATGATCGCCCCCAGGACCGGATGTATGACGAGGTGTTCGACTATGTCGTCGTGGCCTCAGGCCACTTCTCGACACCGAACGTGCCCTATTTCGAAGGGGTGAAGACCTTCAACGGCCGCGTGCTGCATGCCCACGATTTTCGCGATGCGCTGGAGTTCAAGGGCAAGGACGTGCTGATCGTCGGCCGCAGCTATTCGGCCGAGGATATCGGCTCGCAATGCTGGAAATATGGGGCAAAGTCGGTCACGACGAGCTATCGCTCCAAGCCGATGGGCTTCAAATGGCCCGAGAATTTCGAGGAGCGGCCGTTGCTGACGCGTCTTGAAAACAAGACGGCCTATTTCCTCGACGGCTCATCGAAGGATGTCGACGCACTGATCCTCTGCACCGGCTATCAGCATCATTTCCCCTTCCTGCCGGATGACCTGCGGCTGAAGACGGCAAACCGGCTCTGGGCCGACCACCTCTACAAGGGCGTGATCTTCGACAGGAATCCGCAGCTCTTCTATATCGGCATGCAGGACCAGTTCTATACCTTCAACATGTTCGACGTTCAGGCCTGGTGGGCGCGCGACGTCATCATGGGCCGCATCAAGCTGCCACCGGAGGAAGAACTGCAGGCGAATTTCGACAAGTGGCGGGCCCGTGAGGAAACGCTCGAGGATGCCGAGCAAATGATCTGGTATCAGGGCGACTATGTGAAGGAACTGCTTTCCGAAACCGATTATCCGAGCTTCGATATCGAAGGCACGAACAGGACCTTCATGGAATGGGAGCATCACAAGGCGGAAAACATCATGGGCTTCCGCGACAATGCCTACCGCTCGCTGATGACCGGCACCATGTCGCCGACACATCATACGCCCTGGGTCGACGCGCTCGATGATTCCATGGAGGAATATCTGCGCAATTGATCCGCGCTCACTTCCCCACCTGACCGGCAAGGGAGGCGTCGAGCAGCCCTTGCCGGATTTTTATGTGTTGAGACGAAACGCGTTCATCCGCAACTTTCTTTTCGGGCATGGCTTCCATGGATTTTCAGACAAGCGTTCTCGGCCGTATGGCCGGTTTCCTTTATCGCTGTAGGGCGGACGAAAATTATACGATGCTTGAGATGACCGACGGCATCGAGCGCATCTTCGGCTATCCCGCTGACGAGATTATCGGCAACCGCGCGCGAACCTTCACTTCGATCATGTGCGAAGATGATATCCCGCTCATGGATGAGCTTGTCGGCAAGGCTTTGGAGAGCCGCACCGACTGGACGATGGAGTATCGCATACGTCATCGCGACGGCCATTTCCTCTGGGTAACGGAAACGGGCGGCGGCGTATGGGACGAGGCCGGGGAGCTTCTTTATCTCGAAGGCAGTATCCTGAATATCGAATCGCTCTACCAGCGCCTCGACGAGCAGACCGCGGACATGCGGGTCACGGCATCGAAGACCAACGAAATTCTGCAGTCGCTGCGCTACTTGAAGCTGCTAGCCGTCAATGCCGGCATCGAGGCGGCGAGAGCAGGCACGGCCGGATCGGGTTTTGCGGTGCTGGCGGCAGAGATGCGCACGCTTGCCAACTCCTCGGAAGAGGCGGCGCGTGCGATCTCGGCCGCGCAGAAGAAGTCGGATTAAGATCGCGGCCGCGTCTTCTGCGGGTCGTAATGCGAGAGGGGCACGATGACAGCCGGAAGCCGTTTCTGCTGGCCATCCAGCTTCCCGATCTCGACCCTGGTCCCGACAGCGGCATGCGTGACGTCGACCCGGGCAAGAGCGATGGTCTTGCCGAGGATTGGCGACCGCGTGGCGCTGGTGATCACGCCGATCTGCGCGCGGCCGATATGGATGCAATCGCCGTGTCCGACGGCTTCATTGGCCTCAATGTCCAGACCGACCATCAGATGGCGAGGATTTTCCTTTCGCCGCACCAATGCTTCGCGCCCGATGAAATCATCCTGCTTGGATTTCAGCGGAACGGTGAAGCCGATGCCGGCCTCGAAGGGATCGGTCTGGTCGTCGAATTCATGATGGGCGAAGACCAAGCCCGCCTCGATGCGCACCATATCAAGCGCCTCCAGGCCCATCGGCTTCAGACCATGGGGTTCACCGGCTTTCCAGACAGCGTCAAAGACTGTTACCGCATCCTTCGGGTGGCAGAAGATTTCGTAGCCGAGCTCGCCGGTATAGCCGGTGCGTGAGACGACGATCGGTGCTCCCTCGAAATGGCCGATGCGGCCGACGGTAAAGCGGAACCATTCCAGCTCGCCGATCGTCGGCTGGCGCGGTGCCGTCCAGATGATCTCCTTGAGGATATCGCGGCTCGTCGGGCCTTGCAGGGCGATGTTGTGCATCTGGTCGGTGGATGAGCGGACCCAGGCTTTGAAGCCTTTCTTCTCCGCCTGCTCGCGCAGCCAAATGCCGCTATAGTCATCGCCGCCGATCCAGCGGAAGTTCTTGTCGCCAAGACGGAACAGCGTGCCATCGTCGATCATGCCGCCATGTTCGTAGCACATGGCGGAATAGACGACCTGGCCGGTCGAGAGCTTCCGCACATCGCGCGTCAGGCAATATTGCAGCAATTCCTCGGCATCCGGCCCCGTCACCTCGAACTTGCGCAGCGGTGAGAGGTCCATCACCACGGCTCGTTCGCGGCAGGCCCAGTATTCCTCGACCGGTCCTTCCGACGAGAAGCGGTTCGGCAGCCAGAAGCCGCGATATTCGGTGTAGTCGCGCGTCAGGGTGGAAAGGCGCGGGTGGAACGCGGTTTCGCGCGTCAGTTCGGGGTCGGCGTCAGGGGTCATGCGATAGGCCACCGCTCGTGTGAATTTTTCTTTGCCGGAAAAGGTGCGGACATGAATGTCGGTCGGGTCCCATCCATTGGCCGCGTCGATGTCATCGGGGCAGGATGAGGAGACGCAGACAAGATCCGTCAGGGCGCGCATCAGGACGTAATCGCCGGGCCTGGACCAGGGCTCGTCGAGATAGAGCTGGTTATTGTGATCGACATTGGTGTTGTAGAAGTAGTTGAGCGCCTCCCAGCCCTTTCGGCCGGCAATACCGTAGGGCGCGAGCGCCGCGTTGAAATTGTCGGTACAGTTCACGTGACCGGGATAACCCATGTCGTCGTAGTAGCGGGAGTTGCAGGCCGTTGCGAAGGCGTCGTGGCGGCCAACCGTGTCCTGCACGATCTCCACCAACGGCTCGAAATCACGGTCGAAGGCCTTGGAGGGAAGGCCGGGCGCTGGATAGCTGCGGCCGAGGAGGGTGCGGGTTACGGTTGAATCGAGCGCAAGGTCGAGGCCCTTGTCGACCTTGCGGGCGGAAAAGGCCTGGAAATCGGTGCATTGCCGGCCATGGACGTCGATGATCTGAATATATTCGCCGGCGCGGACGAAATAGGCCGAAGCGGTCGCCGCCTGGATGCGGATGTCCTCGATCGGGTCGGCAAGCGGTTCGGGTAACGCGGAGGCATAGTCTCGCAGGATGGTCGTGCGGCGTATTCTGAGCTCGATGGGCGTTGCCGTATCCTGCGCCTCCGGCGACATGGCCGTTCCCGGCGCACAGGCGATCAGCAGGCCTTTGGTCGCGATGGTGAAATCCGCGGTGCTGCCGGCTGGTGACGATGCGCCGAAGAGGCGAAGCGCTGCCGCAGAGGCCAGATCGGCCCCGCGACGCTCCAGCGCTGTCCTGACGCGAGCCGCACTTTCATTTCCCGAGGAAAGAATGCCTTTCAGACCGGTCGCTTCGCCGGTGAATGCCGACCCCAATCCCGCGGATTGAAAGCGGCCCTTCTCGTCGAGGAAGGTGAGCTCGCAGACCTGACCACCTTCGCTATCCGTCACCGAAACCCGATCGCCGGGCTCGACGCGCACGACCAGCGACCCACCGCCCTTGCAGCGATAGCGTTCTGTATCTTGCGGTAAGGCTGGAATGCCTGGATAGCGGATGACGCTCGCCGAGATCGGCCGTATTCCGGCGGTCGGCGGATGGAGTTCTCGCATTAAACCCTCTCGGGAAATGAGGCGTGTCAAACACGGGAATCATGCTGACAAAATGCCATCCGAAAGTAAAGGGATATTGACTAAAAAGAAAATATCTTCACTATGCATAAAGGGCATGTATCTGGAAACCGCGCGCAGACTCGGCTCATGAAAACCTCCAGCAAGCCCCGCAATGCCATGGGAGGCACGTTCAGGGAGACGTACGAGAGATACGTCCGGAACAAAATGGGGAATATCACCAATGACTGATTTCGTGGACGCCGGCGCTCCCGCCGGCACCGAAGGTAAGCTTATACGCGCGCTGGACTGGAAGGGCGCGTTCTGGGTGGCTGCGGGCGTGCCGCCACTTGTTCTCTTCTCCATCGGCGGCATCGCCGGCACGACGGGCAAGCTTGCCTTCGTCGTGTGGATCATCTCGATGATCATGGGTTTCCTGCAATCCTTCACCTATGCCGAGATTGCCGGCATGTTCGGCAACAAGTCTGGCGGCGCCTCGGTCTATGGCGCGACCGCCTGGCTACGCTATTCGAAATTCATCGCGCCGCTTTCGGTCTGGTGCAATTGGTTCGCCTGGTCGCCGGTGCTGTCTCTCGGCTGCGCCATCGCGGCTGGCTATATCCTCAATGCCTTCTTCCCCATTCCGGCGGCGGATTCGCAGGCTGTGCTGAGCTGGATCAGTGCCCATGCGACATCGATCACCGCCGACAGCCCGCGTGTCGCAGAATACATCGCGGCCGATGCCGGTACATCTCCCGACGATGCGGTAAAGGCGCTGCTCAGCGCCGATGGCGTTGCAGCTTTTACGCCGGCCATCCGCAACTGGTCCCTCGTCAGCTTCAACATTCCTTTCCTCGCGACTGCTAATATCAACGCCACCTTCTTCATCGGCGGTATCCTGATGCTGATCATTTTCGCGATCCAGCATCGCGGCATTTCCGAGACGGCCAGCGTGCAGAAGTGGCTGGCGATCATCGTGCTGGTGCCGCTGCTCATCATCGGTGTCTATCCGATCGTCAGCGGCCAAATCCTTTCGGCCAACGTCACCGGCCTGCTGCCGCCGACGGCTGCCTATGCCGCGACCGACGGAACCTGGAGCAATGGCGGCTGGACGCTTTTCCTCGGAGGCCTCTATATTGCCGCCTGGTCGACCTATGGCTTCGAAACGGCGGTGTGCTACACGCGCGAACTGAAGAACCCGAAGACGGATACGTTCAAGGCAATCTTCTACTCGGGCCTTGCCTGCTGCATCTTCTTCTTCCTGGTGCCCTTTGCTTTCCAGGGCGTGCTCGGGCATGCCGGCATGCTGGCGCCCGGCATCGTTGATGGCACCGGCGTCGCTGAAGCGCTCGGCGGCCTGATCGGCGCTGGCCGGATCGTCACGCAATTGCTCGTCATCCTGATGATCCTGGCGCTGTTCCTGGCGATCATGACGGCGATGGCCGGCTCCTCGCGCACCCTCTATCAGGGCTCAAAGGACGGTTGGCTGCCGAAATATCTCGACCATGTGAACGAGAACGGCGCACCAACGAGGGCGATGTGGACGGACTTTGCCTTCAATCTCTTTCTTCTCGCCATCGCGTCTGACACGAGCGGCTATTTCTTCGTGCTCGCCGTCTCCAATGTCGGATATATCATCTTCAATTTCCTCAACCTCAATTCGGGCTGGATCCACCGCATGGACTCCGGCCATGTCGAGCGTCCGTGGAAGGCGCCGTCCTGGCTCATCGGCCTCAATACCGTCCTTGCTTTCGTCAATGCGCTCTTCCTTGGCGCCGGTGCCAAGGTCTGGGGTTATGCCAATGCGCTCTGGATCGGCTTTGCCTTTGCGGCTCTCATCCTGCCGGTCTTTGCCTACAGGCATTATGTTCGCGATGGCGGCAAGTTCCCGGTCGGCGCCATGGATGATCTTGGTCTGGTCGGCCAGGATCTGGGTGTCAGGAAGGCGGGTATTCTACCCTATCTGGCGCTTGCCGGCGGTCTTGCCATCGTGCTGATCGCCAATTGGTTCTTCCAGCTGCCGGCATAACGGCATCTGGTCGAAGACGAGATTCATGCTCGAAAGTCCGGCCTGGTCACAGGCCGGACTTTGCTATGGGATCGACTGATCCGGACCTTCCGATCATTCGGGCGCCACGATGAGCGCGTCGTCGATCTCCGCGTCCTCGTCGGGTCGGCTACGCTGCCGTGCCAGCCGCAGAAGCGTGGCCGCCAGCAGGATGGCCATCAGCCCGAGCTCGACGGCGATCGCCGTGACCCCGGCGGAGAGATAGGCACTGGAATATTGCAGCACCTGGGCAAATACGGCCCCGAGGATCGCCGGCCCAAGACCCAACGACACCTGCTGCATTGTTGCGAGCATCGCGCTGCCGGCGCCGGCATGTTCATGCGGCACGTCCGCCAGCCCCAGCCGATAGAAGGTGTTGACGATCAGCGCCTGACCGAAGCCGATCAGGATCGTGGATGGGATAAGGTTGATGACTCCCGGCCGCGGCCAGACCGTTTCGAGCGTCACGATGAGGAGCGTAAGCCCGCTCATCTGAATCACGCAGCCCATCGCCAGCATCAGTTCCCGGCGTATATTCGATAGGCGAGGTGTAACGAAAGCGGCCGAGACGAAATAGGAGCCGCCGAGCGCGATCAAGGCATTGCCTGACTGCAGCGGCGTCAGCCCGGCGCCCGCCTGCAAGGTAAGGGCGAAGACGAACATGAAGCCGCTCCAGCAGGTGAAGAAGAGTATGGCGATCAGCCCTCCGAAGCGCATGCTGGAGATGCGCGTGAGCGACGGCGGCAGGATCGGGAAGGCGCCACGCGCCTCCTTGGCGCGCTCGATGCGCCAAAGAAGTGCCACCAGCGGCAGGATTGGCACGAAGCCGAGCAGGCAAAGCCAGTTCCAGTGGAGCGATGGGCCAAGCGCGGTCGGCAGCAGGACCGAGAGCGTCAGCAGCGCCAGCGTGATCATGCCCGACCAGTCGACCGGAACCCTGCCTTGCCCACGCGTTTCTGGAACATGGCGCCACACGCAGAGCAGGATCAGGATGCAAACAGGCAGATTGATGAGGAAGATGCTACGCCAGCCGGAGCCGGCAATATCAGCCGAGATCAGGAAGCCGCCGAGAACCTGGCCGACGATGAAGGCGATGCCGCCGATCGCGCTATAGAGCGAGACGGCGCGGGCGTGATCGCGTCCGGTCAAGCTGACATGGATGGTCGCCAGCACCTGCGGCACCATGAGTGCCGCCGCAATTCCCTGCAGCGCGCGCGCAACGATGAGAAAGGCGACCGATGTCGCTACCCCGCAGAGCAGAGAGGCGAGGCAGAACAATAGGACGGCCAGGCCGAACATTCGCCGGCGGCCGAAATTGTCGCCGAGGCGCGCACCCATTGCCAGGCAGACGGCAAAGGCCACGCCATAGGCGGCAACGAAAAGTTCAAGTTCGGTCTCGCCGGCATGCAGGGATGCGGAGATGGCTGCGAGGCCGACATTGATGATGGAAAAATCGAGCTGCAGCAGCAATTGCCCGGCCAGCAGGATCAGCAGGCCGAACTGGCCAAGCCGGATTGGTGCGGATGACATGGGGGACCTCAAAGTATTTTCAAAACTGAGTCCACAGCGTTCTACACCCATGTTAAACTGGTACAAGATACCTGTTTAGACTGGTATAAGAAGTGTCAGGCTGGAGAATGGAAATGCACGGCACGCTCGATATTGTTCCCAATCAAATGCTTTCGCGGGCGCAGGAACTCGGCGAAATGTTACGAAGACGGCGGGAGTCCCTTGACCCGCAAAGATTGGGAATCGGTCGGGCAGGGCGGATTCGTACACCCGGATTGCGGCGGGAAGAAGTGGCGTCACGTGCCGATATCGGCATCACCTGGTACACCAAGCTGGAGCAGGGGCGCCCGATCCGCGTGTCGCCGCGCGTGCTTCTCTCCGTCGCCCATGCTTTGGAATTCAACGAAGTGGAGACGGAGCACCTTTTCAGACTGGCCAATCTGCCGCTTCCCCCTCGCCTCGAAAATCCGCGCGTTTGCGAGCCGCTCACCGAGGCAAGCCAGCGCATTCTCGATCATCTCTGTCCCTATCCGGCTCTTATCCAGACGAAACGCTACAATATACGCGGCTTCAACGAGGCCTATCGTCGCCTCGTCGGCGTCGATCTCGATGCCCTTCCGCCCGAGGACCGGAACTGCATCTATCTGTCCCTCGTCAATCCTGCCTGGCGGGCAAGCCAGGCCGATCCCGACGAGATGCTGGCCAATATGGCGGCGCTGTTTCGTGCCTCCATGGCGGAGCATCTCGACGATCCGAGCTGGGAGCGGCAATTGGAACGCTATATGAGCGCCTCGGATCAATTCCGCATCGTGTGGGATCGCTATCAGCTCAAAGGCATCGAGAATACCGTGAAGCGTTTCCGGCTGGCTGATGGCACGATCCTGCCGCTGCAATCCAACAATTGGTGGGCAAGGCCCAGCAACGAGGATCGCATGATCGTCTACACACCCGTCGACGAAGCCGGGGCGGAGAAGCTGAACGCGATGATGAAGCGCAGGCGGGCTTGCTGAGCGGTAAAGCCGGCGGAACCCCAAAGGATCGATCACCACGAATGGACTGGCCGGCAACTTCCGCCCGTTCGTCGGGCATTGCGCGTCCCGGCACTGTCAAAAATGGACGTAGGCTTTAAACGGCAGCCTGCCTAACGTGCCGGCAGCGGACATAAGCAATGGCCGGTTTGGCTGGCGGCTTCCCGTCAAGGATGGCCCATCGCGCAGAGTTGAAGTAACGGACTGCAAAGTATCAGAGTAGTTTCACTTGCAAGAGCGAGTCCATCTGTGATGTCGCAGTAGCAGTGGTCCTCGAAGGAGGCATGATGGAACGTTTTCGCCACCTTTATGGGAGGCAGCCTGTCGCCAAAGCAAGTCGCCACACTCCAGAAGGTGCTGGACAACGTCACCAGTCGGCCCTGGTTCGATAACAGCGAGCATTGCCGTAACGCGCTGGCCGGGCGGCTGACTTTTCTCATAAAAATTGGAATAGAAAACACCGCGCATCTCCAAACCACAGGTGTTTGCTGGGCGGTTAATGATTTCAACCGCGATGTGATGAAAACGAATCGAAGGAAGCCGGTCGAGATGATGGGAATAGGAAAGGCCGAGCAGCTTCGACTTGAGGATTACCGGTAATGTTTGCATCCCGAGTCCGGCCTGATCTTCCAGGCCTCGTTCGAAAGCCTCAATCCACGCCTGCATATCGGTCAGGCATCGCCGAATCGATGATTGCCCATGGGCTGGCAAGCGCCTCGCAGGCAAAGGATCGCGTCGGCGATCTTCTCGAACCGATCGGCCTTTCGACCTCGGTGGCGGATCGCCTCCCGCGCGGCGCAAGGTGCGACGCATCTCCAACGACGGGATAGGGAGCCGTTCCGCGCAACTGATTATCGGGCAAGCGCGGCGGCTATCTGATTGCCGACGGCGTCGATCTGATGATGAGCTATTCTTCGAACGCGCGTTTGCTGGCAGGGGATCCGGCTTTCAGCGTCATCGACATACCCGACGAGTTTCAGCCGCTTATCGAATACGGCATGGCAATTCGTAAGGGCGTTGATGATGAAACAAGGTCTCTGCGGGACTTCCCGCTATCGGAGACCGGGCGGGAGATTCTCAACAAAGCCGGTTTTCTCCGGTCGGTTAGTCTCCAAGGCAGATGGTGGTCACGGTCTTTTCAAGTATCAGCCAGTCGGCGGCCTGTTGGAGCGCGTGTAGACCTCCGCCTCATTCTGCAGCCATTCACAGAAGAGAACGGATTTTCGGTTCCGACGGGCGCGGCGCAGCGCTATATATTCGTGGCCGCTTTCCAGAAAGCCATATGGCGCCATCAGCCGGCCGAAACGGATGTCGTCGCTGACATAGGGCCAGGGGGCGACGCA
Source organism: Rhizobium sp. AB2/73 (assembly GCF_020871915.1). Classification (NCBI taxonomy): domain Bacteria; kingdom Pseudomonadati; phylum Pseudomonadota; class Alphaproteobacteria; order Hyphomicrobiales; family Rhizobiaceae; genus Rhizobium; species Rhizobium sp. AB2/73. The sequence goes on from NZ_CP067073.1 coordinate 1,011,667, forward strand.
GACACCGAGGCCGGCGCTCGCAGCCTCCAGCATGAAGTAGAAATGCTCGTATTCGACGCGCGGTCCCGTTGCGACCGATCTTTCCGATCGGGCAAGCCAGTCGCCCCATGCGCGCAGCCTTGTGCGCGTATGAAGCTGGGGAAGGCCATCGAACTCTGGTGTCGACGCGTCAAAGAGCGATGGCGCGAGCACCGCGCCGGTTTGCTCCGGAAACAGGAAAATCACATCGGCGCCAGACGGCCATGGCGCGCTTCCGACCCGGATCGCCACATCGAAGCCGTCGCGGCTGAAATCGACGGGCTTTGAAGAGGCGGACAGGCGCACTTCTATGTTGGGGTATTTCGCCTGAAACCGATAGAGGCGGGGAATGAGCCAGCGCATCGTAAAGGTGCCGGGGCAGGAGACGTCGAGCTGACCGTCTTCCGTATCGGCTACGGCTCGCACCGATAGATCCATCTGGTCGAATGCGCCCGTCAGGCCGGTCAACAGGGTCATCCCGCCTTCAGTCAATCTCAGCCGGTTTTTCGGTCCTTCGAACAAGTGAACGCCAAGTGCCTCCTCCAGATGCTGAATCTGCCTGCTGACGGCGCTGTGCGTCACATTGAGCTCGTCTGCCGCAAGCGTCATGCGGCCGAGCCGGCCGGCCGCTTCGAAGGCGCGCAGCGCATTCAGGGAGGGCAATCGTCTAGTCATGTGCATTTTCCGAACATTGGCTGTTCGAACATATCGTTTTTCTTCCGAGAAAATAACATGTTTTTTGATGCCGAGAGAAATGGACATCGTATTCATCGAACAACGACGCGACGATGCAATGGCATTTTCACGTCCGGCGAAGCCTTGTCCGACGAAGCAATGGAGACATGAAGTGCAAGGCAGATATCAGGACGGCAGTGCGGGCGATGCGAATTACGGCGTGATCGGATCGGGCTATACCAATTATCGTCAGCCGGACCCCCATATAGCCGAATTGATCCGCGCCGCTCTCGGCGATGCGAAAACCGTGTTGAATGTCGGTGCCGGCGCAGGCTCCTATGAGCCGGTCGACCGGCAGGTGACGGCCGTCGAGCCGTCTGCGTCCATGCGCGCCCAACGGCCGGCGCATCTCCCGGTCGCGATCGACGGAACGGCGGAACATCTTCCTTTTGCCGACCGGAGTTTCGATGCGGCAATGGCGACCTTCACGGTGCATCAATGGTCTGATCTCGACCGAGGGCTTGCCGAGATGCGGCGCGTTACCCGCGGCCCTGTCCTGGTGTTGAGCTGCGATCCGCATCTGCTGGAACGGTCGTGGCTACACACCTATGGGCCTGAAATGATTGCGGTCGAGGCACGACGTTATCCGGAGATGGATAGGATCGCGACCGCACTCGGCGGCAATGTGGAGATCAAGGCGGTGCCGATCCCGCTGAATTGCGTCGATGGTTTCGGCGAGGCCTATTATGGCAGGCCGGAGCGAATGCTTGATCCTGGCGCGCGGCTTGCCAATTCGGCATGGAGCTTTGTCGATGCCTCCGTTGGCGAGCGTTTTGTCGCCGAGCTCGGCCGCGATCTCACCGACGGATCCTGGGATCGTCGTTATGGCGCCCTCCGCACGCAGCCATTCTTCGAAGGCTCGCTGCGTCTCATTATCGCCAGACCATGAGGAGAGCGCCGTGAGAGACGAATTGCGTATACTCAAGTCCTTGGCCGGACCGTTTCCCTCGTTCGAGGCGGATCTGACACCTGACAATCCGCGAGACCTGTTTTCCGACTGGCTGCGCGATGCCATCGAGGCTGATATCAAGGAGCCGCATGCAATGGTGCTTTCCACGATCGACGAGAATGGCGCACCGGATGCTCGTGTTCTCATCCTGAAGAACCTCGACCAGCGTGGCTGGCACTTCGCAACATCAGGCAGGGGGCCGAAGGGCCGGCAGATTGCCGCCAATCCCTCTGTGTCACTCACCTTCTATTGGCCGCGGCTCGGGCGGCAGGTGCGATTGCGCGGCATGGCGTTTCAGGCCGAGGCGCATGAGTGCCATGCCGATTTCCGTGGACGCGCGCCGGGCGCCAAGGCCATTGCCCTGACCGAGCGGCAGAGCGAGGTTCTGGGTTCGTCGCAGGAGCTCGATGATGCATTGGCACTGCAGCATCGGCGGTTGCGGGACGAGCCCGATCTTGTCGCTGCAGATTGGGCGCTTTTCATCGTCATGCCGCATGAGGTCGAATTCTGGCAGGGCGATTCAGAGCGCCGCCACCATCGCTTGCGATATCGGCGTGAAAAGGCGCGCTGGCTGAAGGAGCGGCTCTGGCCTTGATGATTTTCGCTTTGATGGCCGCGGTTGTCCGTTTCCGTTGCTTTCGGTGGAAAGATTAGACCGCCACTGTGACCGCTGAGGATCAGCATCCCTCAGATGCCGAGATCGAGCTGGGGCTGTAAGCTCCCATCGTCGGCCTTTTCGTTCGTCAAAGACGAAAGCGTGATACCGAGCAGCCGGATCGGCCGCGCAAACGGGTAGACGCTTGCCAGAAGCGCCGACGCTGTCTCGAGGACAGCGCCGACGTCTGCGATCGGCGAGGAGCTTGTCCGACTGCGTGTCGCCTGGGTAAAGTCCGAATATTTGATCTTCACGGTCACCGTCTTGGCGTTGAAACCGCCTGCTTCGCAGTAGCGCCAAACCTTCTGCGCAAGCGGCCGCAGTTCCGCCGTTGCCAGCTCTAGATGGTCGATATCCTCAACGAATGTGTCTTCCGCGCCTATGGATTTGCGAACCCGGTCCGGCTTTACCTGGCGCTCGTCGATGCCGCGGGCGATACCGTAGAAATAAGGGCCTGCCTTTCCAAAATGCTCCTGCAGGAAGGCGAGCGATTTCGATTTCAGATCCAGCCCGGTTTCGATGCCATATTTATGCATCCGCTCGGCGGTCGCCGGCCCGACGCCGTGGAATTTCTTGACGGGAAGCGTTTCGACGAAGGCCGGGCCATTCCTTGGTGTAATGACAGCCTGGCCGTTCGGCTTGTTGAGGTCGCTTGCCATTTTGGCGAGGAACTTATTGTAGGAAATGCCGGCCGAAGCATTGAGGCCGGTGACCTGCTTGATCTTGGCCCGGATCTCCAGCGCGATCTCGGTGGCGATTTCCATGCCCTTGTGGTTCTGGGTGACGTCGAGGTAGGCTTCGTCGAGCGACAACGGCTCGATCATCGAAGTATATTCGGCAAAGATCTCGCGGATCTGCTGCGACACCGCCCTGTAGACATCAAAGCGCGGCGGCACGAAAATCAGGTCCGGACATTTGCGTTTTGCGGTAACCGAAGGCATCGCCGAATGAACGCCGAAGGCGCGGGCCTCGTAGCTTGCGGCCGCCACGACGCCGCGTGCAGCCGACCCGCCGACCGCAAGCGGCTTGCCGCGCAGCTCCGGATTGTCCCGCTGCTCGACCGATGCATAGAATGCATCCATATCGACATGGATGATCTTCCGGACAGTGGTCGAGCTGGTGTCGTTCATGGCGGTCTCGGTCATTACACAGTAGCTTCAGAGCGGTCCGTTATTGCGGAAGCTGAAACAAATGCGGAACATATCATCCTCGATGACGATATCAAACCGGCTCGGTTGTCTTGCTAGGAAGAGGTGAGGAAATTGCCGCATGCCAGGCATGCCGCAAACGCTACCTTGAGATGCGCGCAAGGCTTCTTATCTCTTGTCCGTCCCCCAATACGGAGCCTCAAGATGGGCCAAATCGCCACCGATCCGCTTTCCGACCTGCTTATGGAGATCCTCCCGCCCGAGCATGACGAGGAGTCCCGAGCCGATGGCACCGCATGTCTGTGCTGCCGCAGGCTGCGGTCGGCAAGGAAGATGGACGAAGACGGCTGCGGCATATGTGACGAATGCCTGGCACCATGATCGACGGCGCGCCGCAACTGCTGCCCGCTGAATTGTCGGGCTTCGAACATGCGCTCGCGAAGCTGCCTGACGGCTATTCGGAGGGGCATTTTCAAGGTCGCCCCTGGGGTGTGACGGTCAAGCGATCGGCCGACGGGAAACGGATCTGGCTCTATGGCGAAGAGCTTGGCGGGACCGATGTCGTCAGCTTTAATCTGTACATGCTCTCCGGAGCAAACCTCTCCCTCAAGCCCTGCGAAATGTCCTCGTCGAAGGTTGTGAATTTCGTCTTGGGCTTCAGGCCAGCTCAAACGCAGCATCCGGCCTAAGCGCGCGGCAGCCAATAAGCGGCTCTGCTTCAGCGGGTGGAGAGCGGCGGTGGAGGCGGCTGCGTGGTGGAGCCGGGACCGAGCGAGCGCTGGACCATTACGGTATCGGCCCAGCGGCCGTAGCGATAGGCAACAGCCGGCAGCAGACCGACCCGAATAAAGCCGAAGCGTTCGTGCAAGGCGAGCGAAGCGACGTTGTCCGCGTCGATATAGCCGATCATCTGCCGGAAGCCGGCCGCCGCGCAGGCGTCGATCAGTCCGCGCATGAGCAGGCTTCCGACACCCTGGCCGACATGGTCGTGATGCACATAGATCGAATGCTTGACGGTATAACGATAGGCGGGGCGCTTGCGAAAAAGCACCACATAGGCATAGCCGACGACCTTCTCACCCTCGATCGCAACGACATGCGGGAAGCGGCGGTCCTTCAAATTCTTGCGCCGTTCGCGCAGATCATCCGGCTGCGGCGTATCGCCATCATCGACACCGGCTTCGACTCCGCGGTGAATATGGCGGCGATAGATAGCCAGCATGGCATCGACGTCGCTCTCCCGGGATGGGCGAACGATGATTGTTTTATCCTGCTTCATGTCCGAACCTGAATTTCCAAGCCTATTCCGCGACAACGTAGGTATAGAGGCGGATCTTGCCGGATGCATCGACCTCGCGATAGAGGCCTTGGATCTCCACCTCGAAGCCGGGGAAGGTGTTGAAGCAGGTTTCGAACATCTTGAGATAGTCGATCATGGGCTTTGCCTGTTCGGTCAGGCGCTCGCCGGGCACGATGGTCGCAATCCCCGGGGGATAGACGACGAAGGGTGTGGTCGCGATGCGGCCGGCAATGGCGTCGATCGGCAGATAGTCGACATCGTTGCGCACCAGGCAGCGCGCGGCATCGTGCGGCGACATGGCGATCGGCGGCAGGTGTTCGGCGGAAAACTGCTTCGTCTGCAGGGCGCTCACATCGGCCTGGCGGAAGAAATTGTGCATGTCAGCGCAAAGATCCCGCAGGCGCACGCCCGCATAGCGACCGGGGCGGCGGCGGTAGAATTCCGGAATGGCCTCTTCCAGCAGCGCGTTGTCGTCATGAAGCTTTTTAAAGGCGACAAGGCCGCTGATCAGGGTGCCGGCCTTGCTGGCTTCGACACCGGGTGTGAGCAGGAAGAGCAGCGAATTGAGGTCGTTCTTTTCCGCGACGATCCGGTTTTCGCGCAGATATTGCGCAACGATAGGCGCTGGAATGCCGTGTTCCGTATATTTTCCACTTGCTCGATCAAAGCCGGGGGTAAGCAGGGTGAGCTTGTTCGGGTCGGTCATGGCGAAACCCGGCTCCATGCCGGAAAAGCCATGCCATGCCGCATCGGGTGTCAGGTGCCAGAAGGCGGGATTGGTGGCGAGCTGATCGGTCGCGACGCTCTCCCAAGGCACATCGTGCACAGCGCCGGGGCTTGCCACATCAGGAATCGCGACCCGATCCGGCACGAAGGGCTCGAAGAACCAGCGGCGTTCGGGACGATGCTCCTTCTCCTCGAATTCACGCCGTACGGCGCGGATTTTCTTGCGCAGTTCGATGCCGAGGCGGATCGTGTCGTCCCAAAGCACTTCGCCCGAACGGCCCTTCATCATCTGCGCGCCGACGTCGAGCGAGGCAAACAACGGATAGAAGGGCGAGGTCGAGGCGTGCTGCATGAAGCTTTCGTTGAAGCGACGATGTTCCACGCGGCGTTTCTGGCCGGTGATGTGCCTATCCTTCATGTGGATCTGCGAGGCCTGCGAGAAGCTTGCGAGTTGCTTGTGGGTCGATTGCGTGGCGATGATCCCGGGCGCATCGGGGCCGAGGTCCGAAAGGCCCATGGCAAAGCGCCCGGCATAAAGCGGGTGAAACTTCATGAAGCCCGCCCATGCCTCGTCGAAGAGGATGTAGTCGCACAGATGTCCGATGCGCTTGAGGATCATCTCGGCATTGTGGATGGTGCCGTCATAGGTGCATTGCTCCACGACCGCGACGCGGAACGGACGCGGCTTCTTGTAGGCTTCCGGATCTTTTACCAGCGGATGGGTGCGGATACGCTCGCGCAGCGCGTCCTCGTCCATGGTGGCGAAATCCATGGGACCGATCAGGCCATAGAGATTGCGTCTGGTCGGCAGGTAGATCGGAATGCCGCCCGAGATCATCAGGGCGCCGTGATGGGCGGCCTTGTGGTTGTTGCGATCGAACAGCACGAGATCGCCGTCGGTGACGAGGGCCGAGAGCGCGACCTTGTTGGACGTGGAGGTGCCGTTCAGCACGAAATAGGTCTTTTCGGCGCCGAAGATCTTGGCCGCCTCCTTCTGCGCGGCGAGAGCCGGTCCCTCGTGGGTCAGAAGGTCGCCGAGATCGAGCACGGAGTTGTCGAGGTCGTCGCGGAACACCGCTTCGCCGAGATGCTCCATGAAGACCCGGCCGATGGGGCTGCGGCTGTAGAAGATGCCGCCATTGTGCCCGGGGCAGGTCCAGAGGTGATTGCCCTCCTCGGCATAATCGACCAGCGCGCCGAAGAACGGCGTCTTCAGGGTTTCGGCATATTGCTTGAGCCGGCTGATGAGGCTTTTCGCGATGAAGGCGGGCGTTTCCTCGGAGAGGAAGACGTAACCGTCGATGAAATCGAGGACCTCGACCGGCACATCCTCGAAGCGCTTGCGGCGGATCAGGAGGATGATCGGGAATTCCAGGCCGCGCCGGCGCATGAGGTTGATGAGGGCGGCCGTCTTGCCTTCGAGGCCCTTCTTGCCCCAGTCCACTAGCATGCAGCCGATCGCCGCGTCGGTCTGCACGGCGATCTCGGCATCTTCGAGATTGCGCGCGCGCACCACCTCGAAACCTGAGCGTTCGATCTCCTCGACGATCTGATTATAGCGGGCGCCTTCCAGGTCCTCATTGTCGAAGGTTGGCGTCGCGAACAGAAAGTTGAAACGTCTGAAATAATCCATGTCGATACCCGCTCTTGATCTGGGATGAGGTGTCGGCGCATTTCATGACATGGATGTGACAGAATAGAGGACGTTCCAAACCGTATTGATGGCCACCGCCGGTCACGTCGCCGGCCCGCCGTTTCATGCCGGATCGCGGGTGCGCAACTTATGGATTTGTGGCCGCTCAGTGAGCGGCCACGGTCCAGAAATAATAGGCAAGCGGGATGGCGAGAAGATACATGCCGATGGACACCTGCCTTGCTTCTCCCGATAAGACCTTGACGATGACGTAGAACAGCAGTCCTCCGGCGATGCCGGTTCCAAAGCTGTTGGAGACCAGGGTCAGAAGGACCATCATCAGGGCGGAGAGACCGTCGGAGAAATTCTCCAGGTCGACACGCTTCAGCGCGCTGAACATCGACATGCCGACGAGGATCAGGGCGGGTGCCGTGGCGGCCGCCGGGATCATCAGCGCGATCGGCGTAAAAAGCAAAGTGAGCGCGAAAAGGGCTGCGGTTGCAAGTGAAGCAAAACCGGTGCGTCCGCCGGCTTCCGCGCCTGTCGCGCTCTCGACGAGCGCCGTGGCGGAGGGAATGCCGAGCAGCGGACTGATGGTGGCGGCAATCGAATCGACGAGGAACGGCTTGCCCAGGTCCGCCATGTTGCCTTCTTCATCGACCAGGCCGGCCTTGGCGCCGACGGCGAGCGTCGTGCCCAGGGTCGAGAAGAATTCGGATGCGAAGAAGGCGAAGAGATAGGGGAAATATTCGATCTTCAGCGCACCAAGGAAATCGAGCTGAAGGCCGATCTCAGAGATGCCGTGCGGCGCTCCGAAGAATGCGGCGGGCACCTTGGTCACGCCGAGCGGAATGCCGAGCAGTGTGCTCCCCAGGATCGCCCAGAGGATTGGTCCCGGCACTTTGCGCCCGCGCAGGAAGACGGCGAGGAAGATGCCGAAGACGGCGATGATCGCCTGTCCCGAGTTGAACGAACCGAGCATGAGCGCGTGGCTCTTGGCGTTGACATCGACGAGACCTGCATTCTTGAAGCCGAGAAGCGCGATGAACAATCCGATCGCCGCGCCCAGTCCGAGCTTGATCTGGGCCGGAACCATGCGGGCGATGACCTGGCGTACACCGAGGACGGTCAGCAGAACGAAGACGACACTCGACCAGAAGGAGATGGCAAGGCCAGTCTGCCAGGGAATATGCTCCACGGCTGCCATCGTCGGCCCCACCAGAACCGAGCCGCCAATGCCCGGCCCCACCACGAAGGGCATATTGGCATAAAACGCCATGAACAGGGTCGCGCCGATGATGACGAGGATCGTTGCCGTCGTTGCGGCGGCGCGGTCGATGCCACCGGCGGAAAGCAGGGAAGGGATCACGACGAGGAGATAGGCCGCTGCCAGGAAGGACGTCATCCCGGCAATGATTTCCGTCTTCGTGTTGGTCTTACGCTCGCCCATGCGAAAGTAGGTCTTCCACCGCGGCTCTGACGTATCACCCGACTGCCCGACATTCGTAGTTGAGGTCATTGGCTATATCTCCTAAGTCGGCAAATACCGCCGTTTGGCTGGTGACCTCAGTTTTGGCTTGCAGCCAGAAGCGGTCTGATGTCCTGGGTGGTTCCGTCGGTCAGCCCGAGATCGGTGACATGCGGGCCGGGGTTACAGGCAAGGCTTGCTCCGACGACCGCCTTGAAGGTGCGAATGGGCGGCATCCAGTCAGCTATCGCATCGGCCGCGGCGCGCAGCCTGGCAAAATCGTCGGCCACCTCCTTTGCGGGCGCATCCGACAGCAAGCCGCAGACGGGCAGGGGAAGCACCGCCGTCACCTCGCCATCGGCCGCCGTCGCCATGCCGCCGCCGGCGTCGATGACGGCATTGGCCGCCGCAGCCATATCCGTGGGGTCGCGGCCGAAGGCGGTGAGATTATGGCTGTCATGCGATATCGTCGTCGCCAAAGCACCACGCCAATGGCCCCAGTCTTCCAGGATGCCGATGACGGGTGTCGACTCTTTTCTTCCGTGGCGGTGAATAACAGCCATCAGCAGCATATTGTCAGGCAGAACGAGCTTGTCATTTTCGACCTTGACGATTGCCTCTCCCCATTTCGTGAATCGTGGGCTGACAATCGTGTTGACGCGAGCATCAGTCATGCCCGGCAGCTTGATCTCGAAATCCGTGGCGGAAAGCCTTTCGACCTTTACGGTGCCGCGATAGGCATCCGAGGGCGTGTACTCGCTGGCTCCAACGAGGCTGCCGCTTCCTGCGACCTCGCGTCCCGATGCAAAGACGCGGTCAACCGTAATCTTTTCGAGATCGGAGAGGATGACGATGTCAGCGCGGCGGCCGGGTGCCACCAATCCCAGATCATGGCGGTTCAGCCACATGGCGGCGTTGAGCGTGGCGGCGCGGATGGCATCGATCGGCTTCATTCCATAGCCGATCAGGCGTCTGAGAACGGATGACATCGCTCCCTCATTCACGAGGTCGTCGGGGAAGACGTCATCGGTGCAGATCGTCAGCGTTTGCGGCAGATGCGGCAGCTTTTTCAGCACGCCGACGACGTCAGGCAGAACATAGTCATGGGAGCCGCGCAACTCGATGGTAAGGCCAGCCCGCAATTTCGCCAGCAAGTCCTCGCCCGAGGTGAGCTCGTGATCGGATTGGATGCCTGCGGCAACAAAGGCCTGCAGTTCCGCGCCTTCGAGGCCGCGGGCATGGCCGCAGACGCGCTTGCCGCTCGCAAGTCCGGCATCGAGGATGCCGCGCATCGGCTCGCTGCGCTCAAGGACCCCTCGCATGTTCATCACTTCGGCGACACCGGAAATCTCCGGCCAACTCAGCATGGTTGTCATTTCGCCTGAGCGGAATTCCGCTCCGGCAAGCTCAAGGCCAGGTGCCGAGGGGACGCAGGAGGGCGCCAGGGTCAGGAAGCGCAGCGGCGATTGCCGTGTTTCTTCGAGCGCCCACCGAATACCGTCGAGGCCGGCGACGTTGCCGATTTCATGCGGGTCCCAGCAGACCGTCGTCGTGCCCTGGGGGACGACAGTTTCCGCGTATCGCCTTGGCGTCACCATCGAGCTTTCGACGTGCATATGCGTGTCGATAAATCCGGGCGCGATGAAGCGCCCTGAAGCGTCGATGGTCTGCTTTGCGTCGTTCCTTGTCCCCGAGGCATGGACGCTTGCGATCAAGGGGCCGACAAGGCCGATATCGGCCGGCCTCATTTCCGAGGTCGCGACATCGACGAGTGTTCCGCCGCCGATCAGCACATCGAACGGCTCAAGGCCCAATGCCGCCCGGACGGCGCGATCGCGCAGCTCGGATGAATGGAGGTCGTGGGGTTCATTCGGCATGTCTGCCTCCCTTGGCGAAAGCGGATGGGCGCGCGGTGGATTGCCGCAAGACGAGTTCCGTCGGGAATATTCCGCTGGTGTCGGTTTCTCCGGCAACGAAGGCGAGCGCATGGTTCGCCACGGTTTCCAGATCCTGCCGGACGGTCGTGAGCGGCGGAGAGACGATTTGAGCCCACATCAGATCATCGAAGCCGGTGAGCGATATGTCTTCCGGAATGCTGAAGCCCCTGTCCTTGACGGCAATGGCAAAGCCGACGGCGATGGCGTCATAGGCGGCGGCACAGGCGGTAAAATCCCGCAGATCGAGCTCGCGGCCGAGAGCGCTGCCGGCCTCGAACGTCGCATCGCTGTGTCGTAATGCCAGTTCGACGCCGGCTTTGCGGAAGATTTCGCGCATTCCCTCGACGCGCTCGCGCGCCACCAGCGAATTTTCCGGACCAGCGAGGATAAGGATGCTGTCATGACCAAGCTCGAGCAGATGGCGGGCGATCAGGCGCCCGCCTTCACGATGATCGCTGGCAGCGATGTTGCCGACCGTGGCGGCGCTGTCGATGACGGCGACCGGCACCGGCACATCCGTGGGCGCGATCGTCGTGCCGCGCGTCGGTATCACAATCAGTGCATCGATGCCGCGGGCGATCATGGTCCTGATTTCGAATTCCTGCTGCTGCGGGTCGCCCTGACTGTCGCCGATGAGAACGGCAAGACAGCGCCGCTTGGCGGCTCGCTCGATGGCCTGGGCAAAAGCGGGAAACAAGGGTTGGCCGATATTCGCAACCAGCAGGCCGACCGTATTGCTCTTGCCGGTGCGCAGAGCGCGGGCCGCATGGTCAGGCACATAGCCGAGCCTGTCCGCTTCCAGGCGAATCTGCTCCGCAAGGGCTGATGACACCCGCCCCGTACCGCGCAGGGCATTCGAGACCGTTGCCGTGGAGACACCCAGCTTGGTTGCGATTTCCCGAATCGAGGTAGGGCGGGTCTGACTCTCCAAGAGCGCGCTCCGGTTTCCTTGATTAATCGTTTAATCAACGCGGCGCGCTTTTGCAAGAGCGTCCTTAACTGCGCGGGGATGAAACGCGGTTTCGCCGATGGTGGCGTCTGTTGGTGATGACGAAGGACCTTTCGGTCGATCGGCTTGCGGTATCAGACGGCAACCAGATGGCCGGAAGAGACGGTTCGATACGCGCGCGGCTTGACCAGATAATCGACGGGCCGGATGGGGCTTTTCAACTCCTCACTGGCTGCCATGCGTTTTTCGCGTCGGCGATCGGGGTCCGGCACAGGAACGGCCGCCATCAGCTTCTTCGTGTAGTCGTGCTGCGGATTGCCGAAAACAGCCGCGCGCGGGCCGATCTCGACGATTTCGCCGAGATACATGACGGCGACGCGATGGCTGACGCGCTCGACCACGGCCATGTCGTGGGAGATGAACAGGAAGGAAAGGTCGAGGCTCTGCTGCAGGTCGAGCATCAGGTTGATGACCTGCGCCTTGATCGACACATCGAGCGCGGACACGCTTTCGTCGGCGACGATCACTTTCGGCTGCAGTGCCAGGGCGCGGGCGATGCAGATGCGCTGGCGCTGGCCGCCGGAGAATTCGTGCGGATAGCGGCTTGCCATGTCAGGGGTCAGGCCCACCTTGCGCAGCATATCGGCGACGATCTCTTTCGCTTCCCTTGCCGTTCCCATCCGGTGTTCGAGGTAGGGCTCAGCGATCGCCTGCCCGACGGTCATGCGCGGGTTAAGGGAGGCAAAGGGGTCCTGGAAGATCATCTGCACGGATTTGCGCATCTCGCGCATGTCACGTTTGCCAAGTGAGAGCACGTCGTGGCCATCGACGATGACGGAACCGGATTGCGGTTCGATCAGCCGCATGATGGCGCGTCCGGTGGTCGACTTGCCGCAACCGGATTCGCCGACAAGCGACAATGTTTCGCCGGCAAAGAGATCGAACGAGACGTTTTCGACCGCATGCACCCGGCCTTTGAGCTTTCCAAAGAGGCCCGAATGAATGTCGAAGCGCTTGGTGAGGTTTTTCACCTGCAGAACCGGCTTTTCCTTTGCGACCGTATCGGGCACCTCGGCGGGCGTGTCGGATTCTCCCGTCGCCGTATTGACGACGGGGAAGCGCAGCGGCCGTTCATAGGATTGCATCGAACCGAGCACCGGCACGGCCGACAGCAGCGCGCGGGTATAGGGATGCTGGCCGCGATGGAAGATATCGGCCGTGGCGCCCGTTTCCACCTGCTCGCCGCGATACATGACGACCGTGCGATCGGCGATCTCCGCCACCACACCCATGTCATGCGTGATGAACAGGACGGAAGTTCCTTCTTCATCCTGCAGCATCTTGATGAGGTCGAGGATCTGGCCCTGGATCGTGACGTCGAGCGCCGTCGTCGGCTCGTCGGCGATCAGCAGCCTCGGCTTCGAGGCGAGCGCCATGGCGATCATGACGCGCTGGCGCATGCCGCCGGAAAAGCGGTGCGGATATTCGTCGAAGCGCGAGGCGGCCGAGGGAATGCGGACCTTTTCGAGCAGCCGGATCGTCTCGGCCTTGGCGTCCGCAGCCGACATGTCCCTGTGGCAGAGCAAGGCCTCCGAAACCTGGTTACCGATGGTGAAGAGCGGATTGAGCGACGTCATCGGCTCCTGGAAGATCATCGACACGTCGTTGCCGCGCACCTTGCGCATCTCATGTTCGGGAAGAGAAAGCAGGTTGCGGCCGCCAAGCAGGATCTTGCCTTCGATGCGGCTCGAATCGCTCTGTAGCAGCCGCATGATCGAGAGCGAGGTGACGCTCTTGCCCGAGCCGCTCTCGCCGACGATCGCCACCGTCTCGCCTGGCGCGACCGAGAAGGAAACATTGCGCACGACGGGTTTCCATGCGCCGTCCACCAGGAACGAGGTGGTGAGGTTTTCGACGGAGAGGATGGGTTCGGCGGCCTCCGCGGCCTTTGCCTGCGACGTGCTCATGCGTGTTCCCTTCTTGCGATCCCTGTCACAGCTCAGTCCGGCCAGTTCAGCACGCCGTCGAAGCGATGCCGGCTGCGGTTCTCGATCGGCGTCGCGATGATCTCGTTGGAGGCGCGCGCCTTGTCGAGCTCCTCGGCAAGCCGGGTCGCGACAATGGTCTCCTGGCCGGGATGCAGGTTGCATGGATCGAGATAGAAATAGTGATGCTCCACCTCATGGTCGCGGACGATTACCGGCGGGTTGCCGCGGGCAAGCGCTGCCGCAAGATCCCAGGCGCTGATATGCGCCTCCGGCGCCGAGATGATGACCCGCATGCGGTCGAGCGGGTTGTTGGTGGGATCGGGCTCGATCAGGGCGGTGACGCCGGGGCGGCCGTCGAGAGTTCGCTTCCACAGGTTCAGATAGCCCGTCTCGCGTTCGCGGATGCCGGCATGGTCGCGCTTTTCCCAGGCTTCCAGTGCCGCCATCACGCCATAGATGCTTTCCTTGCCGACCTTCATGCCGCGGCCGATGCCCATGTTCTGCAGGAAGGCGTTGCGGACCAGCTCCTTCTTGCCGGCGACGATGCCGGAGGTGGGGCCGCCGAGGAACTTATGGCCGGAATAGAGCACGATGTCGGCGCCCTGCGCCAGGAAGAGCCTGAGGTCGTACTCCGAAGCGGCATCGACGATGACGGGCACGCCCTTGGCGTGCGCGATCTCGACGAACTCGGTCAGGTGCAGCAAGCCGTAATCGACCACATGATGGGATACGACATAGACGGCTGCCGCCGTCTTCTCGCTTATGGCATTTTCCATGTGAAAGCGGTGTGTCGACGTTGCTTGACCGATCAGAACGACCTTGCCGCCGGCGAGGCGGATCGCCTGATCCACGGGGGCGCCATAGCTCACCACATGGCCGGTTTGTACGAGGACTTCGTTCTTGTCCGGGGCGGCATCGGGCAGCTTCTCAATGGCAAGCAGGTTGTTGCCGGTGATGGCGCCGGCGACGGCGAGGCTGATGCCGGAGGAGCAGGATGCCGTCACGAAGCCCGCCTCCCCGCCCGTCAGCCGGGCGATAACGGCGCTGGCCTTGCGCTGGAGGTCGTTGATTTCGACGAATTGTGGGAGGATCGCCGTCATCGCCGCAATGGCTTCGGGCACGACGATCGATGCGCCGAGGCTGGTCATGGTGCCTGATACATTGATGACGGGCCTCAGGCCGATCTTGCTACGGATATCATCGGACATTCTATCTCTCCAAAGTGACGACTGCCGATTGTCATCGACAGCTATGCCATAGTAATGTAATAGCTTCTCGAAATCTCACGAGGAGCGTTGACTTGGACGCCAAGACCCTACCCGCCGCACCCCCTGAAGACGCCGATTCCATCGGAGAAGGGGAAATCAAAGGCGCGCGCCGTTCGCGGGTAAGCGGCATCGACCGCGCGCTGCAGGTCATTGACTATCTCTATGAAACCGGCGCGCCTGCTGGCGCCTACGCGATCGCCAAGGCGATCAAGGCGCCTCTTTCGACCGTCTATGTCATCATCGACGATCTGGTCGAAAAGAACATGCTTGGCCGCAATGCCGACGGTTCCGTCTGGCTCGGGGCGCGCCTTTACCACTATGGCCTCGCCTATGCCCGGTCGCTCGATTTCATGAGCGTCGCCACCCGCGAAATGCACGATCTTTGCCGGCAGGCGAGCGAGACGGTGCAAGTCTGCGGCCGCGACGGCGACAGCATGCTGGTGCTGGCGATGGCGGACGGGCCGAGCCATTTTCAGGTCGCCTCTCGCGTCGGAACGCGCGTGCCGCTCAACTGGACTGCTTCGGGTCGGCTGCTGGTCGGGCATTTGCCGGAAGGCGAAAGGATCGAGCTTTTCAAGCGCTGTGCCCGCACCTCGCCGACCGGTCGGGCCGAGGTCGATGCCGCCGTGCTTTCCGAGGCCGCGGGCAAGGCCTTTGAGGAGCGCTTGTCGATCCAGGTGGCGGAGTCCGATTATGCGGTTGCCTGCATCGCATCGCCGGTCGTGGACCGCGATGGTCAATGTGTCGCGACCATTTCGATCGTGCTTCCCGAACAGAAAGCCGTGTCCGACGGCAGCCATTATGGTGAGCAGGTGCGCGCGGCCGCCGAGCGGATCGAAAAGCTGATGGGCTGGCGCAACCACTGAATTCGTCCTCCTTAAAGCAATTCCAGCAAAAGCGCGACGCGGTTTTGTGTCCGGAATTGCGTAAAAACTAATCGTTGAGCGATACGATCGCTTCGATTTCGACGGTGATATTGCCGGGAAGCGAGCCGAAGCCGACGGCCGAACGGGCATGTTGGCCCGCTTCGCCGAAGACTTCGATGAAGAGGTCCGAGCAGCCGTTGATGACGCTCGGATGATCCTCGAAATGCGGCACGGCATTGACCATGCCGAGCAGCTTTACCACTCGCTTCACCCGGGAGAGATCGCCGAGCGCGCCGTGCATGACGGCAAGAAGATTGATGCCCGTCAGCCGCGCATGCTGATAGGCCCGGTCGACGCCCACGTCACCACCGACCTTGCCGGAATGGAGGTGGCCGTCTGCTTCCCGCGGCCCTTGACCTGAAAGATAGAGCACATTGCCTTCGCGGACATGGGTCACGAAATTGGCGATCGGCGGCGGCGGCGGCGGCAGCGCGATGCCGAGCGCGGCCAGTCGCTGGTAAGGTGTTTGCGCTGCTGAAGCGGCGTGTGTTGGGGAGGTGTTCACGTATGCTCCTGCCATTCGATCTTAATATTTCGACTACCGCCACGAATAGCCGTGGCTATGACGGACGAGCTTACGCGCGCGGGGCACGTAGCGGCTGGCGGCGATCGCCTCCGCGCCGATGACAGCGTAGCGCGGCTCAAACAGCTTCCGCAGGCGTGAAACGTCGCCGTTTGAATCGGTCGCCTCGAGGTCCGCATCCACGAGATCGAATATGGTGAAATCGGCGCGCTCGCCGACCGACAGCCGGCTTTCCATCGAAAGCTTGATGACCGAGGCTGGCGCATGGGTGACGGCGTCGACCACCTTGTCGAATGGCATGCCGACCGAGAGCAGCTTGGACATGGTGGTTGCGAGATCCCAGACCGGGAAGTTCATGGAATGGCCGTGCAGGTCGGTCGAGATCGAATAGGGCAGTAGGCCGCGCTTGATCGCCGCTTCCGCGACCTTGAACGAGAAGGAGGCGCCTCCATGGCCGATATCGAGCCGGATGCCTTCGCCGGCGCAGCGCTCGGCGAGATTGTAGAGGTCCTCGTCCTCCATGATGCTCGACCCGGCCTTGCCGTTGAAGCAGTGGGTGACGACATCGCCCGGTCCGAGAATTTCGAGCACTTCGTCATAGAGCGCCGGCGGCTCGCCCACATGCACCATCATCGGCACCTTCAGGATCTTGGCGATCTTCTTGCCGAGCTTGACGGGTGTGACCCCCCAGGAGCCGGTGATGACGTGGCTGGCGCGCACCTTGATGCCGACGATGTGCTCGCTGTTTGCGGCATAGCATTCGAGGATGCGGTCGAGGTCGATATCCTTGATATCACGCAATTCGGGAACGCGATTGCAGGCAACGAGGCCGATCGAGCCGAGATTGAGGAAGGCCTTGATGCGCTCCCTGGAGGGCTCGATGATATATTCGCGGAAACCATGAAAATTGGCTTCGCCGGCCGAGCCTGCATCGACCAACGTCGTGACGCCGCGCTCGGCGCCGCATTCGGACGGGCGGATCGAGATGTCGGTGCCGCCATGCCAGATGTGGACGTGCAGATCGATCCAGCCGGGAGAAATCCAGGCGCTCTTGCCGTCGATGCGCTCGATATCGCCGGGAGCGGCAAGTTGCGGGCCAAAGGCAGCGATCTTGCCGTCGGCGCCGACGAGAATGTCGATGACGCCAGCGATCGCGGGGCCGCCGAATGCCATGGGCTTCACATTGGTGAGGAGGAGCGGCTTGCCCGCTTTTTCACCGGTCATTTACAGGTCCTTTCGAAGTCTTGGATCGAGCATGTCCCGCAGGCCGTCGCCGACCATCTGCAGCGAGAGCACGGAGAGAATGATGGCAAAGCCGGGGAAATAGGTCATCCAGTCGGCCTGGCCGATATATTGACGGCCGGCGGCGATCATGGTTCCCCAGGTTGGGATTTCGGGGCTGACGCCGAGGCCCAGAAACGAAAGCCCGGCTTCGGCGAGCATGGCGCTGGCGAAGAGAAACGAACCCTGCACCAGGATCGGCGACAGAAGGTTTCTAAGCACATGCCGCGTCATGATGTGGAATGTCGAGATGCCGAGAGCGCTGGCCGCCTCCACATAAGGCAGTTCGCGGATGACAAGCGTCGAGGCGCGGACGATGCGGGCCAGCCGCGGCGAATAGACGATCGATAGCGCGACTATGACCGTCGTCAACGACGGGCCGAGGGCGGCGACAAGCGCGATGGCAAGCAGGATATCGGGAAACGCCATCATCGCATCGATCAGGCGGGCGATTGGGGTATCCAGCTTCTGGAAAAAGCCGGCGAGCAGGCCGAGAGTGACGCCGATCGCCGCCGACAGCGCCACGACGGCTGCTCCGACGAGCAGCGATAGCCGTCCTGCATAGATGGTGCGGGAGAAGATATCTCGGCCGAATTCGTCGGTGCCGAACCAGTAAACCCCGCTTGGTGGCTTCAGTCTGTTGACGATCGAGAGTTTCGAAGGCGAATAGGGCGCGATCCATGGCGCAAGCACGGCGAGCAGGACGAAGATCGTCAGCACGATGAGACCGGCGGCGACGGTCTTGCGCTTCAGAAGCCGGCGAAGGAACTTGCTTCGCTCGCTTGGCACCTGCTTTGGTGTATCGGTTGCGATATCGGCCATCAGTAGCGTACCCTCGGATCAACCAGCAGGTAGAGCATGTCGATCGCAAAATTGATCAGGACGTAAAGACCTGCGATGACGAGCAAGGCCCCCTGGATCACCGGATAATCGCGGCGCAGCACCGCCGAGACGACAAGGCTTCCGACACCGGGCAGACCAAAGACGGTTTCGGTGACGACAGCGCCGGAAATCAGGACCGCGGCTGTCAGCCCCAGAACGGTCAGGATTGGTATGAGCGCATTCTTCAGCGCGTGTTTCAGGACGACGCGGCGTTCGATCAGTCCTTTGGCGCGGGCGGTGCGAATATAGTCGTCTCCAAGCACATCGAGCATCGATGCGCGGGTGAAGCGCAGGATCAAGGCCGAGGAGACGAGACCGAGTGCGACGGCCGGCAATGTCAGATGATGCATGCGATCAAGGAAGCTCGTGCCCGGTCCGCCATAGCCGGAAACCGGAAACATCCCCAGGCGAACCGCGAAGATCTGCATCAGAATAAGGCCAAGCCAGAAGCTTGGAATGCTTGCCGCCAGCATGCCGAGCGCCATTGAAGCCTGATCGACGAGCGATCCTCGCCTATAGGCGGCATAGATGCCGATCGGCAACGCAATCACGCCAGCGATCAGGAGTGAGAACAGAGTCAGGAAAAAGGTCGGCTCGGCACGCTCGAGAAGTGCTGAGGAAACCGGGATATTCAGGAAGATCGATTGACCCAGGTCGCCCTTGAGCAATTGCCCCACGTAAAACAGGTATTGGACGAATATGGATTGATCGAGGCCCAGCCGGGTCCGCAGTTCGGCAATATCCTGCGCGGTCGCATCCGGGCCGAGCATGACGGCGGCCGGATCGCCGGGCGTTACGCGCACGATCACGAAAACGATCGTGACGACAAGAAACATCACGACGATCATGCCTGCAAGACGCTGAAGGATGTAGCGTATCATTGGGTCGGTTCCCCGGAGTGGTTCCGCCTTCTTCGAATCGCGGAACCACTCCATTTCTTTGCTCTCTCGCAACTCCGAACGGAAAACTGCTGCGCATCTTTCCTGGAGTTGCTTCAAGTCCGCAAACGGACGGGACCGGGCGCCGGCCGCAACCGGCGCCCGAGCGCCTTGGGAGGATTATTTCTTGATCGATGCGTTCCAGAAGTAGGGCCACGGCGCGGGGTCGACTCCCTGAAGCTTGGTGGAGATCGCCGCAACGGCGTTGAAATCGCCGATCTTCATCATGGGAGCTTCGTCATAGATGGTTTTTTGAACGTTCGCCCAAAGCGAGATGCGCTTCTTGGGATCGACCTCCGTGTTGAATGCGTCGATCGCGGCCTTGCTTGTCGGCGTCGTCCACCAGCCGGGCGAGCTCGGCGACAGCGTGCCGATCAGCGCCGGTTCCGGAAGGAAGGGGCTGTGGCTGATATAGATGTCCCACAGCGCCTTGTCGGCACGGCGTTGGGTCAGCGTCGCCCAGTCGACCACCTGAAGGTCTACCGTGAAGCCCGCCTGTTTCAGATATTCGGCCGCGACCTGCGCCATCTTGTAATGGAATTCGTACTGGCGGCTCGTCAGGATACGGATCGGTTCACCCTTGTAGCCTGCCGCCTTGGCGGCCGCAGCCGCGCCCTCCGGATCGGCGACATTGTAATTCCCTTTGACGCCGGCATCCGTGCTCCAGGTGAAGGGGGCAGGGTAGATGTTGCCGTCGACCGTATAGAAATTCGTGCTTCCAAAGGCGGCTGCCAGCATGTCCTCCATGCTGAGTGCCTGACGGATCGCCTTGCGAATGGCGACATTCTTCGTGATGCCGTCGGCGGTGTTGAAGACAAAGACCGGATAGCCGAACGGCTTCAGGAGCAACGGTTGGGTCGCCGAAGCGGATTTCAGCTTGTCGAAGGATTCGACCGGGAGGCTGTCGATATAGTCATACTGGCCGGAAATGGCCGCTTCGACGCGGGTATTGGCGTCGGGCACCGGCACGAAGCGGATTTCGTCGAGATATTGATGGCGGGTACCCCCGTAACCGTTGCTTTCTCCGTTGCGCGGCTTGTAGCCGTCGAAGCGCACCAGCTGGATATACTGGTCGGGCTTGCGCTCCTTCAGCATATAGGGACCGGTGCCGATGAAGTCGGTCATCGTGTCCGCCTGCTTGCTGGCTGGAATGATGATGGCGGCGGAGTTGTTGAAGGCAAGCAGCGAGGTGAGGGGGGCGTAGGGCTGCTTCAGCTTGATGACGACGGTCGCCGGATCCTGCGCGGTAATGGATTCGATGAAGCCGCCCGCCTGTTTGCCGCGCGACGCCAGCTTGGTCCAGCGGTTGAGCGAGGCGACCACATCGTTGGATGTCATGACGCTGCCGTCGTGGAACTTGATGCCGGTCCTGAGCTTGATCGTGTAGGTTTTGCCGTCAGCGCTGATTTCGGGCAGGCTCTCGGCAAGAAGCGGCGTGACATTCCAGCCCTTGTCGAACGTATAGAGCGTTTCGAAGATATGTTGGGTAACGATGCCGACGAGATCGGCGGTGGAGGTCATGGGATCGAGCGTTGGCGGCTCGCCGATCGTCGCGACATTGATGACGCCACCTTTTTCCTGGGCCATCAGCAGCGAGGGCGCCGTAATCAAAGCAGCCGCAATCAGGAATCCGAGTCTGAACTTCATCGATACACTCCCAATTATGTTCCACAATTATGTTATATAGAATTTTATAACAGAATACAGGACGAATGGATGCTGTCAATGGCGGCGAAAACCTGGGCGTATTGGCTTGAATGCGCATAGGTTCCGTCTTGCCGAAACATTTTGGCGGGAGCAGATTGCAGCGACAGAGGAGATAGTGCATGGCGCCTTACGATGCTTCCGGCCCCAGCGTGAACGGTATCGAACCTCGCTGGACGTCCAGTGCGAAGAGCGGAGTTGGCACAGCCCTTTCGCCAGCCTGCCGCATCTGGTTCACCCTCAGCCATGGCATCCTCAACGAAATCTATTATCCCCGCGTCGACAGTGCTTGCACCCGCGACATCGGGTTGATCGTCACAGGTCCTGATGGTTATTTTTCGGAGGAAAAGCGCGACACGGAGAGCGTCGTCACCACGGTCGAGGATGGCGTTCCGGCCTATCGGTTGATCAATACGGCAATCGACGGCCGTTATCGGATCATCAAGCGCATCATCGTCAATCCCATGCGCAGCAGCCTGCTACAGCAGATATCATTCGAGCCGCTGGAAGGCACGATCGGCGATTATCGTCTCTATCTGCTGGCCGCTCCACATCTGGTCAATGCCGGTTACGGCAATACGGGCTGGGTGGAGGACTACAAGGGCACACCGATGCTTTTTGCGACGGGCACGGGCGGTGTCTCGATGGCTCTTGGCGTCAGCGGTGGTTGGCGGACGGCATCCGCTGGCTATGTCGGTATTTCCGACGGATGGCAGCAATTGCAGAAAGAGGCCCGATTGGACCCGGCCTTTACGCGTGCCGCCGATGGCAACGTCGCGCTGACCGGTGAGATCGATCTGATCGGCGGCAGCGACACCGTCATCGTATCGCTCGGTTTTGGAAGTCACGCCAAGGAAGCCGGCTACAATGCCCTTGCCAGCTTGCAAGCCGGCTACGACAACGCCGAGCGCAGCTATGTTGCCGATTGGCGGACATGGCAAGACGGATTGTTGGCTTTGGACGAACCGAGAGCGCCGCCGCCCGAAGTCAATCGTTATCGGATCTCGACAGCCGTGCTGGCGACGCATCGGCCTCTTTCTTTCGAAGGACCGGCTGTTGCATCTCTTTCCATTCCATGGGGCTTTGCCAAGGGCGACGAAGACCTCGGCGGCTATCATCTGGTATGGCCGCGTGACCTGGTGGAGACAGCCGGTGGCTTTCTGGCTGCGGGCGCCGCGCAGGATGCGCTGCGCATTCTGGCCTATCTGCGCGTCATCCAGGAAGAGGATGGACATTGGCCGCAGAACTGCTGGCTGGACGGCGAGCCCTACTGGACCGGGATACAGATGGACGAATGCGCCTTCCCGATCCTGCTCGCCGATGCCCTGCGTCGCGAAGGAGTCCTTACGGGCGATCTGCTATTGTCTTACGTGCCGATGGTCGAAAGCGCGGCGCGCTATGTCGTCGTCAATGGTCCCGTCACCGGCGAGGACCGTTGGGAAGAGGATGGCGGCTTTTCTCCCTTCACTTTGGCGGTCGAGATCGCCGCCCTGCTTGCTGCAGCCGATATTCTGGAAATTGCCGGTCAAATGCACAATGCGGATTATCTGCGACAGACCGCGGATGCTTGGAACGACCAGATCGAGCGTTGGACCTATGTCAGCAGCGATGCGGAGAGCGCTGCTCTCGGAATCAAGGGTTATTATGTTCGCATTGCGCCGCCCGAAATTGCCGACGGAAGTTCGCCTGCCGATGGTTTCGTGCCGATCAAGAACAGGCCGCCCGCTGAATCCTTCTTGCCGACCACCCGCGTCGTTAGTCCCGATGCTTTGGCGCTGGTGCGGTTCGGATTGCGGGCCGCCGACGATCCTCGCATAATTGATACCGTCAGGGTTATCGATGCCCATCTCAAATGTGATCTGCCGCAGGGGCCGCTATGGTATCGCTATACCGGCGACGGATATGGCGAGCACGAAGACGGCAGGCCGTTCGATGGCACGGGCATTGGGCGTCCATGGCCGCTGCTTGCGGGCGAACGCGCCCATTATGAGCTTGCAGCCGGCCGTCCGGACGTGGCTCTTGAATTGCTAAGGACACTCGAGCAGTCCGCCGGTCAGGGCGGGTTGCTCCCGGAACAGGTGTGGGACCAGCCCGATGTGCCGGAGCTGGGGCTTGTGCTCGGAAAACCCTCCGGCAGCGCCATGCCGCTCGTCTGGGCTCACGCCGAGCATATCAAGCTCCTGCGCTCGCTGAGAGATGGGGCTGTTTTCGACATGCCGCCGCAGGGTATCGAGCGTTACGTAACCAACAAGGTGACGGCACCCTTCGTGCCATGGCGTTTCAACAACAAGCTGTCGCAGCTTCCAGCTGGCAAACGCCTGTGGATCGAGGTCATGGCGCGCGCGATCATCCGCTGGAGTTTTGACGGTTGGGCTAGCGCCACCGATACCGAAACGAGCCAGAACGGTTTCGGCATACATGTTGCCGAGCTTTCATGCGAACACCTGCCCAAAGGCGGATCGGTTACCTTTACCTTTTACTGGCCTGACACCGATCATTGGGAGGGAGAGGATTTTTCCGTCTCGGTCGTTGAAGCGTCCTAGAAGGATTTGTGCCAGTGCGGATAGAAAGTGGACGAATATGAGTCAGGTATTAGAGAGCCGCAAAACGAACGTGAAACTGAAGAAGGCCGTCGCACCAGCTGCGACAGAAGAGCTTGTCGTCTTGGCGATCGATCTCGGCGGTTCGCATGTCAAAATGCGTCTCAGCTCTGGTAGCGACCGCCGGGCAGCCGTCTCGGGGCCTGCAATGTCGGCGAAGCAGATGTTCCAGGCCGTCAAGGACCTGACGAGCGATTGGCGATATGATGTTATCGGCATGGGATATCCAGGCCCGGTTTCGAACAACAGACCCGCCATGGAACCGCATAATCTGGGCAGCGGCTGGCAGGATTTCGACTTTTCCGCCGCTTTCGGCAAGCCCGTCAGGCTCGTCAATGACGCCGTGATGCAGGCGATCGGCAACTACAAGGACGGCAATATGCTGTTTCTCGGCCTCGGCACCGGATTGGGTTCGGCGATGGTTGCCAATCACGTTTGCCTGCCCATGGAACTCGCCCATTTGCCCTACAAGAAGCGGGGCACGTTCGAAGACTTCATCGGAGAACGGGGCCTTGAAAAATACGGCAAGAAAAAATGGCGGCAGTCGGTCGAGGAGGTCATTGAGAGATTGAGGGCAGCGCTGCTGCCGCATGAAATCGTTATCGGCGGCGGCAATGCCGAAAAGCTCAAGGAACTGCCCCCTGGCTGCCGTATCAGCGAGAACGAAAATGCGTTTCTCGGAGGATTTCGCCTTTGGAGAGATGCCACTTTGAGCTTCTAGGCTGCCAGAGTGATAGAACGATAGCGGCTTATTTCAGCAAGGCTTTCTCGTGCTGAACGATGTCGGCGAATAGCAGCAGCGCGCCACTTGGCTGCTCATCCTTTCGCGCGAGATAAAGCGGCGCCACGAGATTGTCCCCTGGGTCAAGCCTCAGATAGGCGATGCCGCTCGTCTCCAGCCCCGCGATCGATCCCGGAATGATGGAGATTCCGAGACCAGCGGCGACCAGACT
The DNA here is from genome assembly GCF_020871915.1 of Rhizobium sp. AB2/73. Taxonomy (NCBI): domain Bacteria; kingdom Pseudomonadati; phylum Pseudomonadota; class Alphaproteobacteria; order Hyphomicrobiales; family Rhizobiaceae; genus Rhizobium; species Rhizobium sp. AB2/73. The sequence goes on from NZ_CP067073.1 coordinate 1,036,248, forward strand.
GAGCGTCGACAGCAACCGGGGAGCTTCATGACGTACTTTTGGGCTGAAGCCCGCGGCAAGGCAGGCCGCTATGATACTGTCATATAGCCCCGGCCCCGAGGGACGGCGGTAAAGTATGAAAGCTTCGTTTGCGAGCTCCGACAATCGAACGCGGCGAGGCTTCTCTCCTTTCCCCATCACAAGGGGATGACGATCTGGAAGAGCGACCAGCATCTCTTCATCGAGAATTCGGGAAATTATCAGCCCGCTCGACTGTGCAACGGGAGAGCGGACGAGCGCGACGTCAAGAAGACCGGAATGCAGCATGGCGATCAGATCGGGCGTACTGGCTTCCTCAAGCTTGAGCGCGACATCGGGCGACGCCTCGCCGAGCGAGCGGACGGCCGAGCTGACCAGCGGATGAAAGGCCGCTGAACTGGTAAAGCCGATGGCGAGGCTTCCCTCCTCCCCGCGGGCGTTGCGTCTCGTCGCCTCTATCGCAAGATCGACATCGTTGAGGATGGTCCTGGCTCTCTCCACGAACGTCCGCCCCGCATCCGTCAGCTCGACACCTCTCGGCAGGCGCTTGAACAGCGAAGCTCCAACCATCGCCTCTAGCTTGGCTATCTGCTGGCTGAGCGGCGGTTGCTGGATGCCGAGCCTTTCCGCAGCGCGGGTCATATGGCCCTCATCGGCTACGGTTACGGCATAGCGAAGATGTCGAAGCTCGATCATGGCATATCTCAAACATATGGATACTGTTTAATCCATATATTGGACGCATGACTGGTAAAAGCCTATTTTGACCGCCTGTTCGGTATAAACACACACAGGCCATGACATGGACGCCATTTCTCATTCCAGTGCTGCTCAACGCGAAGGACCAACGGCCGCGGAGCTCTTTCTCGGCTTTTTCAAACTCGGCCTCATTGGTTTTGGCGGGGTTCTGCCGCTCGCACGCCGCATGGTGGTCGAGGATCGCAAATGGCTGACGGGAGAGGAGTTCACCGAACTGCTCGGGCTGTGTCAGTTCCTGCCCGGCGGCAATATCATCAATATGGCGGTTGCGATCGGGTCCAAGTTTCAGGGCGTGGCGGGCGCGTTTTCGGCGCTCCTCGGCCTCATTGTCGCGCCGACGGCGATCGTGATCAGCCTTGGCGTCGTTTACGATCAGTTCAATAGCGATCCGCGCATTCAGCACATGTTTGCCGGTCTTGCCGCAGCAGCAGCGGGCCTGCTGATCTCGATGGCCGTCAAGATCGTGTTGCCGCTGCGCCGCAGGCCAGTGGCCTTGGTCATTGCCGCTATTTGCTTTGCCGCCATCGCCGTGGCCGGGCTGCCCTTGCTGCCAACCATGCTGGTTCTGGCGCCGCTGAGCATCATCGCCATCTGGAAGCTTGAAGCATGACCACGACCCTGCTTGCTCTCGCAATCATCTTCACCCAGCTTTCGCTGCTCGCCTTCGGTGGCGGCAATTCCATTCTCCCCGAAATGCATCGGCAGGTCGTCGATGTGCAGCATTGGATGACGGCGCAGGAATTCGGCGCGCTGTTCGCCTTGGCGCAGGCGGCTCCCGGTCCGAACCTGATGGTCGTGCCCCTGGTCGGCTGGCACGTTGCCGGATGGGCTGGAGTGCTGGTGACTTCGGTGGCAAAGTTTGGGCCCTCTTCGGTGCTGACCTATCTGGTGCTCCATCTCTGGAACCGTTTCAAGGACAGGCCGTGGCGAAGGATCGTCCAGGCCGGGTTGGTGCCGATGACGGCCGGGCTCGTCACCGCCAGCGCGGCCGTCATCACCGAGGCATCAACTCAGGGCTGGATTCTGGCGGCCATAGCGGCAGCCGGCGCATTTGTTCTTTCGACGACGCGCGTCCATCCGCTCATCGTCCTTGGCATCGGCGCGTTGATCGGATTGAGCGGTATTGGCCAGGTGTGAGCCGGAGGCTTCCGGATCGCGCCACCGACATGGTCTGCATACAACGCTGCTCTTTAGATCAAGCCAGCCAATCGCTTACCAATCCAGGGACTGAATAGCGGATTGCCGGCAAGCGACGGGAAAAATATTTCTACATAGAGTATATAGACATTATGCGTTTACTTTTCGAACGGCATTGCCGCCGCTAGCTTGATTGCCGGTCTCATTCGTCCGGAGCTGACATGACAAGGCATATTCGATTCAACGCGTTCGACATGAATTGCGTGGCGCACCAGTCCCCCGGGCTATGGAGGCATCCGCGCGATAAATCTTGGAAATACAAGGATTTGGACTACTGGCAGGATCTGGCGCGGACGCTGGAGCGTGGCATTTTCGACGGCATATTCATCGCCGACGTCATCGGCTATTACGATGTCTACAAGGGCTCGAATTACCATGCAATCGAGCAGGCCGCGCAGATACCGGTCAATGATCCGATTCAGCTCGCGGCGCCGATCGCACTTGCGACCCAACATCTCGGTATAGGGATAACCGCCTCCACCTCTTTCGAGCATCCCTACACGTTTGCCCGCCGGCTCGCCACCGCCGATCATCACACAAAGGGCCGTGTCGGCTGGAATATCGTGACCTCCTATCTGGAAAGCGGCGCGAAGAACGTCGGTCAGGGCGGCCTGAAGACCCATGACAACCGTTATGAGGTCGCCGCCGAATATGTGGAGGTCCTCTACAAGCTTTTCGAAGGAAGCTGGGAGGAGGGCGCCGTGCTGCGCGATGCCGAGCGCGGCATTTTCACCGATCCTACCAAGGTCCACGAGATCGGCCACAAAGGCAAGTATTTCGATGTCCCAGGCTACCATCTCTGCGAGCCATCGCCGCAGCGGACGCCCGTGCTTTATCAGGCAGGCGCATCGGGGCCTGGTAAGGCCTTCGCGGCCGGCCATGCTGAATGCGTGTTCGTCGCGGCTCCGACCAAGAGCCTGCTGCGCGCCTATGTCGCCGATATAAGGCAGAGGGCTGCGGCTGCTGGCCGCGATCCACGGAAGGTGCTGATCTATAATCTCACGACACTGATCATCGCGGAGACCGATGTAAAGGCCCAGCAGCTCTTCGAGGAGTATCAGAGCTATGCCTCCTATGACGGCTCGCTCGTATTCATGTCCGGCTGGAGCGGCATCGATTTCGGTCAATATGCGCCGACCGACGAATTGAAGAAGGTCGAGACCAACGCGATCGTCTCGATGATCGAGAACTTCGGCGGCAAAGACCGGGCCTGGACGGTCGAGGAACTCGCCAAATGGGGCGGAATCGGCGGAACAGGTCCCGTATTCGTCGGATCGCCCTCGACTATCGCCGACATCCTGCAGGAATGGGTCGAAGAGACGGACATCGATGGCTTCAATCTCGCTTATGCGGTGACACCGGACAGCTTCGAGGCGGCGGTCGATCTGCTCGTTCCGGAACTACAGAAGCGTGGCGTGTATCCGACCGCCTATCGTCCGGGTACCTTGCGTGAAAAGCTCTTCGGCGAAGGGCGTTATCTGCCGGTGACCCATCCGGCCAATGCCTATCGCGATATCGAGGCCGTCAAACGCCGAGATGCGGAATTGGCCGCACCGCTGCGCAAGTCGGCAAGCATCTAAAGCATGTCGCGCAAAAGTGCGTAGCGGTTTTGCGATAACGACATGCCCAAATCAAAGACTTAAAGCGCGAGAAGCGAATCCGAAAGATCGCGACTCACTTTTTGGCGAGCATCAGTGACAAACGGATTGATCAGCCGTGATTAGGCGCCCTTGAGGTCGGCTCAAAATCGCTCCATCTCGCGGCCGACCTTCGTCAGAAATTGGCTGCGGGAACCTTCCGTCGAGCGGTTCATGTCGTAATGGGCGAGGAAGATCACCGGGGCGAAAGGCTTGATCTGCGCGCGCAGCACGCGCTTGACGATCTTCTTCGGCGGGTTGCCGGCAATGAAGGCACGAAACGGATCGGCGCCGTAAGTCAGCACGGCGCCGAGCTTGCGGATATGCTGCAGCTTTGAGCGCACCTTGCCGTTGACGAGTTCGAAGGAAACGCCCGGGAGCCAGACTCGATCGAAATAACCCTTGAGGATAGCCGGAAAGCCGAAGTTCCAGACCGGAGTGACGATCACTAGCGCCTCGGTGCGTTCCAGCCGCTCGACATAAGGCTTCAGCGCCTCGGTATTTTCGGGATAATCGTGATAGATCAGCCGGTCGTGGCGCGAGAGTACGGGATCGAAGCCCTCGGCATAAAGGTTGCAGTCGTCGACGTCATGTCCAGCACGTTTCAGGCTCTCGATGGTCTGGCGATGCAGCGCGCCGCCAAAACTTTCCTCGACCGGATGGGAATGGAGGACGAGAACCTTCATGAGGCCTCCATCAGCGCGGCAAGGCCGGGGAAGAGGTAGTTCCTGCCGGATTTGAAGTCGAAATTCGGATCGTCCCAGGCAATCATCTTGCCGGGATTGAGCAGGCCCTTCGGATCGGTTTCCTTCTTGAAGGCAAGCTGGACGGCATCGGTCTGCTTCATGCCGCCTTCCTCCAGCGTATAGCGATGCGGGTTGAAGATAGGGCAACCGTGATCCTGGTGAATCCTAATGATCTCTTCGAGCCGCGCCTCGGAAGTGTAGCGTACGAGTGGCAGTCCGGAGCATTGGATCTGCCCGTCGAACTTGATGAATTCGAGATGACCGGGCACCTCGTCACCAAAGATCTCCACCATCTTCTGGACCTTGGCGACATGATCCGGCCCCGGATACTGCACCTGCAGATAGGTGATCGACGGATCGACCTTGATGGCGCGCAGCGTCGTGTGGTTCCAGGCGAGCTCATAGGCGTGCGGAATGCCCTTCATGCTCTCCACCTTGTCGGAGCGGAAGGTGATCTCGCCCTTCTGCTGCATGGTGAAGGCGACGAATGGGTCCATCGAATGCGGTGCGATCATCAATGCCACGATCGACTGCCCTTGGCGGATATAAGGCTTGTGGCGGCTGAAATATTCGTAGGGAATGGGGGCGGCGATCGGGGCGATTTCCTTGACCAGAATGCCGTTGCATTTGGCAAGCGCGTCTGAAAAGCGCACGGCATCCATGAAGTCGTCATAGCCGACCAGCACGTCGATCCAGTCATAGGCCGGCGCCAAGGGCATTTCGATTTCGGTGATGATGCCGTTGGTGCCATAGGCATGGCTGACCTTGGTCAGATCCCAGCCGGTGAGATCGAGCGTGCGGGGCTCCGCCTCCATCGTCACGACACGCAGGCGCAGGATGTTGCCGAGATCGCGCAGGCCACCCCAGGTGATTGAGCCGACACCGCCCGAGCCGCCGGCGATGAAGCCGCCGATCGTCGCCGTCTGTGCGGTCGAGGGATGGAAGCGCAGCTCCTGGCCCGAATGGGCCTTGGTCTGACGGTCGAGTTCGGCAATGACGATGCCGGGCTCGCAGACGACGCGGCCGGGATGGATCTCCTTGATCCTGTTCATGGCGGCGAGATTGAGCACGATGCCGCCGGAAAGCGGCATGGCCTGGCCGTAATTGCCGGTGCCGGCGCCGCGCGGCGTGACGGGAACGTCATGCGCGTAGGCGACCTTCAACGTGCGGATCACCTCTTCCTCGGTCTTCGGAGTGACGACGAGATCGGCCGTGACATTGTCGAGCTGGGCCTTCAAGATCGGCGAATACCAGTAGAAGTCACGGCTTTTCTGGCGCACCAGCGCCGGGTTGTCTTCGACGGCGATGCCTTCGAGTTCTTTCTTGATGCGCTGATAATCCGGCATGTCAGGCTCCAATGACGCTGTCGAGTTCGCGATAATCCGGCAGGCTGCGATCGATCACCTTGCCCTTGCGAAGGACGACGCGATCGGACTGCGGACGGGAAAGGAATTCGCTCCAGCGTCGGGCGCTGAAAAGCACGAGGTCGGCCGGGCTGCCGACGGCTATGCGCCCGATATCCGGGCGGCCAAGTATCTCCGCGGGCGAGGTGGTGATGACCCTCGCGGCCGTATCCAGCGGATGGTCGAGATGTAGGATGCGCACGGCCTCGCGGAAGACCTCGACCGGATCGAGATCGCCATAAGCATAAAAGGGATCGCGCGTGTTGTCGGAGGCGACGGCGGTCGGCACGCCGGCCGCGGCAAGCTCGTGCAGCAGGGTAACGCCGCGCCAGCGCGGCGTGCGCCCGGCATGACGGTCCTGCAGATACATGTTGCACATCGGCAGCGAAACGATGGAGATCCCGGCCTTGGCGACGAGATCGATTGTGGCGCGGGCAATATTCTCGTCCTGTCGGGCAAGCGAGCAGCAATGGCCGGCGGTCACCTTTCCGGTAAAGCCGTTGCGAAGCACGGCCTCGGCGATGGCCTTCAGCGTCAGCACCTCCTTGTCCTCGGTCTCGTCGACATGCAAATCGATGTCGAGGCCATTATCGGCGGCTGCGCGGATAAGCTTGTCCAGCTGCGCGTCGAGTTCCGGGTTCAACTGCGTCACCCCGCCCATCAGGCCGCCGGTGTCGCGAATGACACGGAGCAGATCGGCAAAGAAGGCATCGTCTACCATGCTGTCGAGCGGAAAGAGGGCGACTGCCTGTAGCGCGATCTTGTCCTTCCAAGCCTCGCGGACCGAGGCGAAGACCTCGAAGGAGATGCGATGCTGCGGCGCCAAGGAATCGAGGTGGGTGCGGATCAGACCGGTGCCGTGGGCATAAGCCGAGCGTAGCGAGAATTCCATGCGCTTGCACACGTCGTCGGCCGACCAGTTAGCCTCGCGGTCGGTACGCACTGCATCGAGCGCACCCATGAAACTGCCGTCCGGATTCGACCGCCGTTCCCAGATGTGCCCCTTGTCGAGATGGGTGTGCATATCGACGAATGTCGGCCAGATCATACCGTCGCGCATATCCACTCGGGGATACTCGGCCGGCGCGGTTCCAGGCGCGACGATGTCGCTCACAAGGCCATCGGCGACGACGATATCGACCTTGACCAGTCCCTGGCTCGAGGGCGCCTTAAGGCCGGAGAGCGTCACGGCGGGAACGGTGGCATTGCTCAGCACGAAGCGGGCTGCGTTCGGTGGCGACATGAAGGCGTGGGACATCAGTTCTCCCGCTTGAGGCTGCTCTCATGCCAGCGATGCAGGCTCAGCCATGAGATGAAGGAGGTGAAGGCGAAGATCGCGACGCCGAGCGCCGACAGGAGAAGCAAGGCTGCGAAGAGCCGCGGCATGTTCTGTCGGTATTGCGCTTCCAGCAGTCGAAAGGCGAGACCGGAGTTCGGACCTCCCGAGCCAGCGGCGAATTCCGCGACCACCGATGCGATCAGTGATAGGCCGCCGCCGATCCTCAAGCCCGTCATGAAATAAGGCTGAGCGGCGGGCAGTTTCAGATGCAGCAAGGCCTGCCAGCGCGAGGCGCCGTAGAGATCGAAAAGGTTGAGCAGATTATGGTCGACGCTCTTCAATCCCTGCACCATGTTGGAGAGGATCGGAAAGAAGGCGACGAGGAAGCCGCAAATTAAGAGCGCTGCTTCGCGTGTCGGCGCATAGATCAGGATCAGCGGCGCGATCGCGACGATCGGCGTCACCTGCAAGATGACGGCCAGCGGATAGAAGGCGAGTTCGATCCAGCGGGACTGCACGAGGAAGATGGCGAAGCCGACGCCGCCGATCAGCGCCAGGACGAGGGATATGAAGGTGATCTCGGTCGTCACCCATAGAGCCGGCCAAAGGATGCCCCAGTCGGAAACGAGCGCTTTTGCGACGGCGATCGGGCTCGGCAGAATATATTGCGGAATACCGGTGCCGACGACCAGAAGCTGCCAGAGGATAAGAAGCGCAAGGACGGTCAGGATGGGCACGAAGATACCAAGCGCGCGTTCCACACTGCGCTTTTTGGCTGCAAAGGCCGCGGGTGCATCGGCAGATTCAACGGACAGAGTGGCGGGCAGGCTGGTACTGTCACTCATCAATGGGCCTCCGGCCAACCGATGGCCTCGATCAGGGAACGGGATACTTTTTCGCATACCTGCCGATATTCTTCAGATGAACGATAAAGCGGATCGCGCTCGCCGCTGGTTTTCAGCGGAAAATCGCTATGGACGCGGCCCGGCCGCGCCTTCATGACGACGATACGATTGGAGAGATAGGCGGATTCATAGACGGAATGCGTGACGAAAATGACGGTAATCCCTGTTGTCTGCCAGAGGCGCAAAACGTCGTCGTTCAGCTTCTGGCGGGTGATTTCGTCGAGTGCTGCAAAGGGCTCGTCCATCAACAGCAGCTTTGGCTTCGTCACCAAAGCGCGGGCGATCGAAACCCGCATCTTCATGCCGCCGGACAATTCGCGCGGATAGGCTTGCGCAAAATCCTGAAGGCCGACGGTTGCCAGCGTCTCCATGATCTGATCGTGCGCCGTCGCTTTCGACACGCCCCGCAGCTTCAGCGGCAGATGGACATTGCCAAATACAGTCTTCCAGGGAAGTAGCGTCGGCTCCTGGAAGACGAAGCTGATATCTCCTTCCGGCAGACCCTTGGCGTTGATGCGCGAGCTGGGCCAATCGATCCTGCCACTGGAGGCGCCGCCAAGGCCTGCGATGATACGCAAGGCCGTCGACTTGCCGCAACCGGAAGGGCCGAGCAGGCTGATGAATTCCCCGCTTTCAACATTGAGCGACATGCCCGACAGCGCCAACGTACCGTTGGAGAAGACCTTGGAGACCTGCTCCATGACGACGAGCGGCCGTTTGCGTGTCTCGGTTTGGGTGAGTTTGGTAGATTCGGACACTAGCATGGTTCAGCTCTTTGTTGATCCACCTTCCCCTTGAGGGGGAGGGGCGGAGCGAAGCTCCGGGGCGGGGTGATCCGGTGCTATCTCGGGTTCTCACCCCCACCCGCCGCTTTGCGGCGACCTCCCCCGCGCGGGGGAGGTGCCTAGGCTTACTTCTTCAGCGACATGCCGACGCCCTTGCAGACGAACTGGGTATCGAACGCCTTCTTGTAGTCGATATCGGCATCGAAGAGCTTGATCTGCACCATCTCGTCGAAGAACTTCTTGTAATGAGCTTCGGTGATGCAGCCGATGCCCTTGTCGAGCGCATCGCCGGATTCCACAATGCCATATTCCTTCATCTTGGCGATGGAATAAGCGATCTGTCCATCCGTCATATCGGGATTGTCCTTCTTGATCAGCTCGTTGGCCGCCTTGTTGTCGCCGTAGAGGTAATTGTACCAGCCCTCGATCGAGGCATTGACGAAGCGCTGCACGAGATCGGGGTTCTTGTCGACCAGTGCCTTTTGCGCGGTGATCATCGTCGAATAAGGCGAATAGCCGGCGTCGGCGATCAGGAAGACTTTCGGCTTCCAGCCGGCCTGCTTCTCGATTTCATAGGGTTCGGAGGTCACGTAGCCCTGCTGCGCGGACTGCTTGTCTGCCAGGAATGGCGCCGGGCTGAAATTGTAAGGCTTGAACTGTTCGTCCTTGAAGCCTGGGAAGTTCGCCTTCATCCACTCGAAATAGGTGATGTAGCCGTCCTTACTCAGGAACAGCGTCGGCAGCTTGGCCAGATCCTCGAATTTTTCCACGCCGGCATCCGGATGGGCGATCAGCACCTGCGGGTCCTTCTGAAAGATAGCCGCGACATCGACGATTGGAATGCCCTGCTTGACCGCATCGATCTCCTGCTGCGGGCCGCCCATGTAGAAATCCAGCTTGCCGGAGATCAGCAATGCCGAATTGGCCGCGTTGGGACCACCCTGTACGATGGTGACGTCGAGGCCGTATTTCTTATAGGTGCCATCGGCGACCGCCTGATAGAAGCCGCCGTGCTCGGCTTGGGCAAGCCAGTTGGTGCCGTAGGTGACTTTATCGAGCGCATTGGCCGGCTCGGCCGCCATGATCGCGGCGACGAGCCCCATGGCGGCGAGGAATGTTTTTGTCTTCAAGGCTTTATACATGGCTGACTGTTCCCTTTATCTGCCATGGGACGTCGTTGTTGGCGCCCATTTCCTGCATTTGAGCGGTTGCCTTGCTCTTTGAAAAGCATCAAAATTCGTGCGCATTGATGCCTTTTCGGCATCTGTTGCCGGGTTTGTGCCTAAATTGTGCGGCCTGGGCAAAAAATAAGCAATGGGAACACGCATGCTGCACTCAAGACGACTTCTCTACATCAATGAAATCGCCCGCTGCGGCTCGATCCGTAAGGCTGCCGCGCGCCTCAACGTGGCCTCATCAGCGGTCAATCGTCAGATTCTGGCACTGGAGGAGGAAATGGGAGCGCCGCTCTTCGAGCGCCTACCGCGTGGCCTGCGGCTGACGGCGGCCGGTGAACTCTGCATCGAGCACATTCGCGAGGTATTGAAAAATTACGAGCGGCTGGAGGGGCGCATTCGCAGCCTCAAGATGCAGCAGGCGGGTAAGGTTCGTATCGTCGCCACCGTGGGTCTGGCGTCAGGGCCGCTGCCCGAGATCATCGCGCGTTTTCTTTCCGAGCACCCCAGGGTCTTCGTCCAGCTGCGCAATGATGCCGGATCGACGACGATGGCGCCGGTCGTCTCGGGGGAAGTGGATCTCGGACTTGGCTTCAACATTCCGGCCATGCCGGGCATTCGCTCTCTTGCCAATTTCGACATACCGATCGGCGTCGTCCTGCCGCCCGGCCATCCACTGATCGGGCCTGGCCCCATCAATCTCGCCGATGTCGTGGAGGAGCGGCTATTGCTTGCCCAGCCCGGCACGAGCCTGCGCGAGGTCATCAATCTGATGCTGGCGCGCCTTTCCGTGCAGGTCGAGCCGGTGTTGGAGAGCAATGCGTCGGAAATGTTGAAGCAGCTGGTAAAATGTGGGGCAGGACTGACATTGCTCAATCCGCTCGACGTGCTGACGGAGTGTCGCCGAGGAGAGCTGGTATTCCGCCCGATCGCCGAGCCGCATTCGCGGCCTCAACCGATGAAGCTGATCGCCCGCACGCGAGCCCCGCTCGACGCCGCCACCAGCCTCTTCGTCGAATACCTGCTTGCTGAATTAGCCGGGATCGTCGAGGAACTGCAGGCGAAGGGACACATCATCCCGTCCTCCGAGCGACGCCGCGCGGATGCCTATTTCGAATAGAGGTTGGCAAGCGGATAGTCGCGCAGATCGCGCAGCATTTCTATGAAGCCGGCGACCTCATGTCGGCAGATGAGCGCGCCTTTTTCCGCCGTGCCATTGGCCGCGTTACCGACTACGCCGTTCGGATTGAGGTCATGCGCGATCCAGGCGAGCGAATGCGGCGGCAAGGGCTGCAGATGCTTGGAATGTTCCTTCATCCATTCCGCCTTGGAGGCAAAATTCTGCGCCTTGTCCATCCGGACCAGATCAGGCCGGAAATGAAGCATGAGCGAGGTCTCGACGTCGCCGCCGTGAATGCCGAAGCGCTGCTCGTGCTCGTCGATCATACCATCAGGCGTACCGAAGCGGGTCCATTGCGTGGCGACGACGGCCATCTGGTAACGCACGCGCAGTTCGCGCGCGACGATGCTCATGATATCGACGTTGCCGCCATGAGAGTTGACGATTGCCATCTTGCGGATGCCTGCTTCAGAGACCTTCGCGCCGATTGCGGTCCAGACCGGGATCAGCAACTCCGCGCTCAGCGACAGCGTGCCGGGGCCGTAGACGTGTTCGTTGGCCTTGCCGATCTCCTGCAGCGGCAGGACCAGGAAATCGAGATCGTCGGGGCGCTGGACCTTCAACTCGGCCAGCATGCCCTCGGCGATCGCGACATCCGTCGCAATCGGCAGGTGTGGGCCGTGTTGCTCCGTCGAGGCGATCGGCAGGATCGCGATGGTGGTGTCGGGTGAAAGACCGGCGAAATCATAGGTGTTGAGTTCATTCCAATAGAAGGGCTTCGTCATTGCCATGTCCTCTAGTCAGCGCCTGGTCACTCAACGGATACGGCAAGGATGGTAACGGTGGAAAGCATCAATTTGCGCCCGTGCCGCTGCCTTTTTGCGTACGCCTGGAACGACAGCGGCATTTGCCAATCGAGAGACTCGGCTGAAGAGCGGCAGCGTCGGCCTAGGCGGGCCGTGCCTCTTGTTTTTTTCCCGCTTTGCCTTGTTGAGGCGCTGATATTGCAGCAACGCATACTGGCGCGAAGAACCTCGCGTGATCCGTAACTTCACTCCATATTTGGGGTAAAAATTGCACCATGTATATTTACATAGTGCATAATATGCCCTATGTTTACCTCATCGAAGTGAGGGGCACATGGGCAAACTGGTTCAAATCGGAAACATCATTATTCGAGTTTATGCGAACGACCATCTGCCCCCGCACTTCCACATCATCACCCCCGATGGGGATGCATTGGTGGAGATCGCGACACTGGAAATCCTGCGTGGTAAGCTCGCACGCAAGGCGCAAGACATCGCTCTCGAATGGGCAGCAAAGAACAAGGCGGCTATTGCTGCCGAGTGGAACCGGACCAATCCCCGCTTTCCAATCGCTTGAGGAAGGGAAACAGACATGGACATGCCGCGAATTGAAAGCGTAACGCCAGCGTCAAACATGACGCTGGCAATCAAGTGGAAGGGCGGAGCTGAGGCTTCCGCAAACCTCGTTGGCTGGATTGCGACCGGCGGCGAATTGCTCGCCCCCTTGAAGTCTCCTGATGTCTGGAAAACAGCCGAAGTCACGGACTACGGCGCGACGGTCGAATGGGCCGGCGAAGATTTGGCGATCGACGCCTATCATCTTTTCCAGATCGCCGAAGACCAGCGCGATTTTAATGCCGAGGATCTGCGGAAATGGCAGGAGGAAATAGGGCTTTCCAATAACGAGGCGGCGGACTTCCTTGGCGTCACGCTCCGCACATGGAAGAACTACCGTGCCGGCGCTCCGGTCAGCCATGCTGTCAAGATGCTGCTGCGGGCCAGCCAGCGCGACCCGCTCTTGATGCATGCGCATTATCGGCCGCGTCAGAACGGCAGGCCGAAAGCCGCATAGTCGGCGCCCCAAATTCGTTACAGCTAGAGCCCATCGGGGACTTTAATGCAGCTAGAGAAAGAATTGGACATTGCTGAAGTAAACGCCGCCCTCCATCCAAAACGCCGAATAGTTGTCTTACAGAGGGAAGATGGCCTTTATACCTATGCAGAGCAGTACCATTATGTTTCGCATTATGAGGGCAAGATCATAGCCGAAGGCTGGGCGACGCTTCCCAGTGACGGTATATATACAACTTGCGAAATAGCCGAGACCGAGGGGCGAGCAGCGTTTTCACGGCGCCACGGCGTAGCTTATTGATCAAACAATAGAACCTTTCTTGGTTCGATTTGTCAGCCGACCCAATTTCAGGAATGCAGGGCATGAACGATTTCAATCCATCCCAAGACTTCGCTGGCTTTTTCTTTCTTGCCATCGACCACGGATTCACGAGCATTGAAGATGGTGGCGGCCCGCTTGTTCCGTTCACAATGACTGTGGACTCGGCGGGGCAAAAAAAGCTCACTCGGTTTGCAATGGACAAGCTCGAAGACGGTGTTGAAGCTGCCAAGAATAGTATCGCATCGACCGGAGCGATAGCGATGTACGCGATAGCTTGGGACGGTTTCGTCACATTGGATGGGCGCAAAATGGGATGCAATTTGCGTTGAAGCCGGCGAGGCCGAAGCCGAATTCGGCGCACTGTTCTGTCAGCGTTACATCAAGGAAAAGAAGGGATTGCTGCGAAGAACCCGCTCAGTACGCGTTGGCAACCCGGCGCTTATCGGGAGGCCTCCGTCTCGCTTATGGGCGAGGTGAACTGTAGTGGATCCGGGTTCGTTTCCAAGTTGTCCCACTCTCATGCGATCCATATCGATTGCCAATATTGCTTGCCCCGATTGCACCAGAAACTTTTCAAGTCAATGAGTTGATTGATTCTCTTGAAAGCGAGTTTGTTATCGGCTCCAAATCTCCAGACGCATCATGGAGCTCCGCTCAGCAGGAAATTCGTCCACCTGCGCGTTGCAGATGGGGATTGACCTCACGGCCGATGTAGGACATGGGCGGCCTTCACGGCCGCGGATGCACGGTTTTCAACACCGAGCTTCACATAGATTTGTTCCAGATGCTTGTTCACCGTGCGGGCCGAAAGGCCGAGGATCTCGCCGATGTCGCGATTCGACTTGCCCTTGGCAAGCCATAGCAGCACCTCGGATTCGCGCTGCGTCAACGCGAAGCTCTGACGCAAGGTCTCGTCATCGGCGCTCTGATTGCTGGCCGTCAGGCGGAAGAGATATTCGTCGGCGCCTATGGCACCGAGGAAGGTGAATTGCAACGCGGCCTGACGGCCATTGCTGATGGAAAGAAGATTGTCACGTGCCGTGCCGGGCCGTTCGCGCTCGAGCATGAAGGCGGCGATATGTTTGGATGCCAGTTCGAGGCCGTCATCGCTGCCGGTGGCGGCGTTGATCAGGCGGGTTGCCTGCGGCGTCGACCAATGGATGGCGCCGTTGCCCTTCACGGCGAGGAGATGGCGTCCCGCCGCATCGAGCGCCACCCTGGCGCTCTGGGCGGAGCGGGCATTGCGCAGGTGAACGCGGATGCGGGCACGCAGCTCGTCGATATTGATCGGCTTTGTCAGATAATCGACGCCGCCCGATTCGAGCGCATGCACCACATGTTCGGTTTCAGTGAGCCCGGTCATGAAGACGACGGGAATCTGCGCAATGCCTGCATTGGCTTTCAGCCGGCGGCAGGTCTCAAAACCGTCCATTGCCGGCATGACGGCATCGAGAAGGATAAGATCCGGCGTGATGCGCTCGACAATGTTGAGTGCCGCGGATCCCGAGGTGGCAATCAGCACGGAGAAGCCGGACTGCTCGAGCGCATCCGTCAGGAAGCCGAGCGCCTCCGGTGAATCATCCACCAGCAAGACTATGTCGCGGGGAAGGGCGGGCTCAGCCAATCTGTTCTACCTTTTCGATGTCGAAGCTGCGCAGCACGTTTAGAAAACCATCGAGATCGAAAGCCTGGACATGCGCACGCAAGGCGTCGGTGAAGGGTTTGTTTTCCTCAAGCTTGGCGAGATCCGCAAGCTTCGCCTCGATGCCTCTGATATAACCGATTTCGCCGAGCCGTTTGAGCTCGCGGACATGCTCGATGCCAGGGCTTTTCAACGGCAGCGGCGGCTTTGACGCGACCGGGGCGGAGGCGTCGGCATAGAGCCATTTCAGCCCGAGATGCAGCGCAAGCTTGTCGCGCAGCTGGCGGATATCGAGCGGCTTGGAGATGGCGTCGTTGTGGCTGTCGTCACTGTCGGTCGCTGCGGCTGCATCACCGATATTGGCCGACAGCATGAGGATGGGCGCCGTCTGGCCGTTTTCCCTGAGCCGCGAAACGAGCTGCCAGCCGTTCATGCCGGGCATGGAGATATCGACCAGGAAAATATCCGGCTTGATGCCCTCGATCAGCGTCAGGCAGTCCGGGCCGCCGGCGGCGGTGAGCACGATGAAATCGAGCGGCGACAGGATCTCGCGCATCAGTTCGCGGTGATCCTCGTTGTCGTCGACGACGACGACGGTACGTCGCGGCCCTTCGTAACCTGTAATACGCTGCTCCTGCGCCGGCGGCTTCATCGGACGGATCACGGCCGACAGCATCAGACGTACCCGAAAGGTCGAGCCGACGTCCTTCTCGCTCGTAACGGAAATCTCGCCACCGAGCGTATTCGTCAGAAGCTGGGTGATTGTCAAACCAAGGCCAAGTCCCGGCATGGGTCTGACGCTGTCAGCTTCGCCGCGCTGGAAAGGCTCGTAGATACGGGTAATATCCTTTGTCGCGATGCCGCGACCGGTATCGGAAACCGTGAAGGTGGCGACCTGGTTGCGGTAGGTTACTTCGAAGCGGACGCTGCCTGCATCTGTGAATTTGATGGCATTTGAAAGCAGGTTGACGAGGATCTGGCGCAGCCGCTTTTCGTCGGTGCGGACATAGTCGGGCAGCGCGGCGGAGCGCTCATGGATGAAGCTCAGCCCCTTGGCCTGCGCCTGAGGCTGGAACATGTCGACGATCTGGTCGAGGAAATCCTGGATATTGATCTCGTTGGAATAGACCTGCAGGCGGCCCGCCTCGATCTTCGAAATATCGAGCAGGCCGTCGATCAGGCCGGAAAGATGCTCCGCACTGCGGCGGATGACTTTTAGAGAAGATTGCCTGGGGGCCGGAATGGTCTCGTCACGCTCCAGGATCTGCGCGTAACCGAGCACGGCGTTGAGCGGCGTGCGCAATTCGTGGCTTAAGCCGACCACATAGCGGCTCTTGGCGCGGTTTGCCGCCTCGGCCGCCTCCTTGGCGCCCTGCAGAGCGGCGTCCGTCTTCTTGTGGGCGGCGATTTCCTTCAAGAGCAGCGTGTTCTGGCGCGAGGATTCCTCCTCGGCGACCACGCGGCTGTCATGGGCAAGCACATAGAACCAGCACGCGACGCCGGCGATGACGGCAAAGACGAAGAAGACGATGAGGATCGTGCGGTCGACCACCGCGGCGGTCTCGGGAGAGGCTGCGCCCACCTGATGCGCGATCATTGCAAGAATGGCGCCCATGGCGGTCAGCGCCACGGCGACGGCAATGCCGTAGCGGCCAAGACGGGTGGCGAGCTTGGCGACGATACTTTCCGGCAGCAAGGTCTTCGCCACCGTGCCGACCTGTGTATTGAGCCGCGCCTTCGGCTTGCACATGTCGTGGCAGCGGCTGTCAAGCGAACAGCAGAGCGAGCAGATCGGCGCGGCATAGGCCGGACACCAGGCCATGTCCTCCGGCTCGAAGGGATGCTCGCAGACGGAGCAGGTGATGGTACTTAGATTCTTCCAGCTCTGGCGCGGCTTGCGGGCGAGATAATATTTGCCCTCGGTGATCCAGGCGATGGCAGGTGACGCGATGAACGCCACGCTCAGCGTGACATAGGGTGCAAGCGAGGCGGCGATCGAGCCGAAGGCACCGAAATGCGCGATGAGAGCGATGGTTGCCGAAAGCGCCATGGCGCCAAGGCCGACCGGATTGATGTCATAGAGATGCGCGCGCTTGAACTCGATGCCAGGAGGCGCAAGCCCCAGCGGCTTGTTGATGAAAAGATCGGCGGAAACGGTGCAAAGCCAGGCCATGGCGATGATCGAGAAGATGCCAAGCGTCTCCTCCAGCAGCCGGTAGATGCCAAGCTCCATCAACAAGAGGGCGATGGCGACGTTGAAGACCAGCCAGATGACGCGGCCTGGATGGCTGTGCGTCAGCCGCGAAAAGAAGTTCGACCAGGCGAGCGAGCCGGCATAGGCGTTCATGACGTTGATCTTCAGCTGCGAAATCATGACGAACGCCGCCATCAGGAGCAGCGCGGCATTGTGCCATGGGATCATGTAGCCGAAGGCGGTCAGATACATCTGCGCGGGATCGGCGGCACGATCGGCCGGCACGCCCGACGTCAGCGTCAGGACGACAAGAAAGGAGCCGGCGAGCAGCTTCGGCGCCCCGATGATGACCCATCCAGGCCCGGCTAGGAAGATCGCCAGGCGATGGCGCCATTTGCGATGGCCGTCCGGCGGCAGGAAGCGCAGGAAATCGGCCTGTTCGCCGATCTGCGACATCAGCGCCAAGATGACGGCGGAAGCGGCGCCAAACTCGATCAGGTCGAAGGGGGCGGCGGTGCCCGGCGGGCTCGCGGGATGATGGATGCCGGCAAAGGCCCGCCAGAGATCGAATTTTTCCCAGTCGGCAAAGGCGATGAAGACGAAGGGCAGGATGTTGAGAACGATCCAGAAGGGCTGCGTCAGCAACTGGAATCGGCTGATGAGACGCACACCGTGGGTGACGAGCGGAATCACCATGACGGCGCTTATGATATAGCCGATCCACACTGGTATGCCGAGCGTCAGCTCCAGTGCTCCCGACATGATCGAGGCTTCGATCGCGAACAGCATGAAGGTGAAGCTGGCATAGATCAGCGAGGTGATGGTCGACCCGATGTAGCCGAAGCTTGCGCCGCGCGTCAGAAGATCGATATCGACACCGTGACGGATGGCATAGCGGCTGATCGGCAGGCCGACGGCGAGCATGGCGAGGCTTGCGACGATGATGGCGTAGAAGGCGTTGGTGGTGCCGTAGGAGAGCGTGATCGTACCGCCGATCGCCTCCAGCGCCAGGAAGGAAATGGCGCCGATCGCGGTTTGCGAGATGCGTTGCGAGGAAAACTGCCGCGCGCTCTTGGCGGTGAAACGCAGGGCGTAGTCTTCCAGCGTCTGGTTCGCGACCCAGCGGTTATATTCGCGTCTTACTGGAATGATGCGTTGCCGCGCAGCCATGCTTACCCTTCAGCAGTCCCGCCATCGTCACTCCGGCAGTTCAGAGATGTCGTAACATGGATCGAGGTGGTGCTTAAGGGCGTGAGTGTGCCTAAAGCTGCACATTTCGCCCCGGCGCCTACGTCATTTTACGTATGTGGTTTCCCGAAGGAGCGCCGGATAGTCGCTGAAGGCAACGGTTAATCCTTGTTTACCGGCCGTTGCGGCAGACAAAAGAGGGGAACCACGGATGAAATTCAAGACTCTCGTCTCCGGCGCGCTGCTCGGCGCCATCATGTCCACGACAGCATTCCACGGCGCTTTCGCAGCCGACGACACCATCAAGGTTGGCGTCCTGCATTCGCTGTCCGGTACCATGGCGATCTCGGAAACGACGCTCAAGGATGCCATGCTGATGCTCATCGACGAGCAGAACAAGAAGGGTGGCGTTCTCGGCAAGAAGCTCGAGCCCGTCGTCGTCGACCCGGCGTCCGACTGGCCGCTCTTTGCCGAAAAGGCCCGCGAACTAATCCAGAAAGACAAGGTCTCGGCCGTATTCGGCTGCTGGACTTCCGTGTCGCGCAAGTCGGTTCTGCCAGTCTTCAAGGAACTGAATTCAATCCTGTTCTATCCGGTGCAGTTCGAAGGCGAAGAGTCCGAGCGTAACGTCTTTTACACCGGCGCCGCCCCGAACCAGCAGGCAATTCCTGCCGTCGACTACCTGATGAAGAACGAAGGCGTGCAGCGCTGGGTGCTTGAAGGCACCGACTATGTCTATCCGCGCACGACCAACAAGATCCTCGAGGCCTATCTGAAGTCCAAGGGCGTCAAGGACGAAGACATCATCATCAACTACACGCCGTTCGGCTTCTCCGACTGGCAGACGGAAGTCTCGAAGATCAAGGCTTTCGGCGCGGCCGGCAAGAAGACGGCCGTCGTCTCCACCATCAACGGCGACGCCAATGTTCCCTTCTACAAGGAACTCGGCAACCAGGGCGTCAAGGCGGAAGATATTCCGGTCGTCGCCTTCTCGGTCGGCGAAGAAGAGCTTGCCGGCGTCGACACCAAGCCGCTCGTCGGACATCTGGCTGCCTGGAACTACTTCCAGTCGGTCGATACCCCAGCCAATGCCGCCTTCATCAAGGAGTGGCATGCCTACACCAAGAACGACAAACGCGTGACCAACGACCCGATGGAAGCCGCCTATATCGGCTTCAACATGTGGGTGAAGGCCGTAGAGAAGGCCGGCACGACCGATCCCGACAAGGTGATCGACGCTCTGGTTGGCGTGAGCGTTCCAAACCTGACGGGCGGCTACGCCACCATGATGCCGAACCATTACATCACCAAGCCGGTCTTGATCGGCGAAGTGCAGGAAAACGGCCAGTTCGACGTCGTTTCGCAGACCCCGGCGGTGGTCGGCAAGGAATGGTCCGACTACCTGCCTGACAGTAAGGATCTGATCTCGGATTGGCGCATGCCGCTGAACTGCGGCAACTTCAACGTCACCACTGGCAAGTGCGGCGGCAAGGGCTCCTGATAGCAGCCGACGCAAGATCGCCGCGGGCAGGATTTTCTGGCCGCGGCAGCTTGAGGGGACTAGCGCAATGTTTGACAAATTCGTTTACCGCATCGCCCTGGCGCTGGTCGCCGGCTTCTGTGTGGTGCTGGCGCTGACGGCCACGGGTCTGCGCGCCCAGGAAGACGCCCACGGCCTCATCAATTCGCTCGGCCAGGCCAATTTCCAGAAGGCCGGGGATATCGTCCAGAGCTTGGCGAAGTCAGGTGACCCCAAGGTCGTGCCGGCATTGCAGGCCTTTTCCGACGGTGATCTCTATATCAGGAAATCCGACAATCAGGTTTTTATCGCCAAATCCTCCGGCGACATGATGGATCTGGTGGATCCCTTGACCGGGCAAGTGGTCGGCCAGGAAGCCAAGGACAATCTCGGCAAGATCAAGATCAACAACAATCTACGCCGTGCGGTTCGCGCGGCTCTCGGCGGTCTGACGCTGATGAGCCCGGATCGCGCCACGAGGCTCGAAGCGGCGCAATCCATTTCGAAGGCGCCGAGTGCGGATTCGCTTGACGCTGTCGAGACGGCGCTGCAGACCGAGAAGGATGCCGACATTCGCGGTGTGCTTGAACGCGCAAAGGCGGTTGCCGTGCTTGGCTCGGACCGCCCGATCGCAGAGAAAAAGGCGGCAATCGAGACGATCAAGAACGAAGGCGGCCGCGATGCCATCGGCATTCTCTCGTCGGTTTCCGTCGACGATAGCCTGAAGCCCGATATTGCTGCCGCCATTGCCGGCATCCAGGATCAATTGAAGTTCTGGGATGCGGTGCAGAATGTCTGGTACGGCCTTTCCCTCGGCTCGGTGCTACTGCTGGCCGCCATCGGCCTTGCGATTACGTTCGGCGTCATGGGCATCATCAACATGGCCCATGGCGAGATGGTGATGCTCGGCGCCTACTCGACCTTCGTGGTTCAAAGCATCATCCGCACCTCCTATCCCGAACTCTTCGACTGGTCGCTGGCGATCGCCCTGCCGGTCGCCTTCATCGTCACCGGCGCCGTCGGCCTCATCATCGAGCGTGGCGTCATCCGCTTCCTTTACGGCCGGCCGCTGGAAACGCTGCTCGCCACCTGGGGCATTTCGCTGATCCTGCAGCAGGCGGTGCGCTCGATCTTCGGGCCGACCAATCAGGAAGTCGGCAACCCCTCCTGGATGTCCGGCTCCTTCGACCTTGGCTATCTCTCGATCACCTGGAATCGTCTCTGGATCATCGTCTTTTCGCTTGGGGTGTTCGTCGCGCTCCTGCTTCTCCTCAAGCGCTCGGCCTTCGGGTTGCAGATGCGGGCGGTGACGCAGAACCGGCGCATGGCGTCGTCCATGGGCATTCGCACATCGTGGGTCGACGCCTTCACCTTCGCGCTGGGGTCCGGCATCGCCGGCATGGCGGGTGTCGCGCTCTCACAGATCGACAATGTCTCGCCGAACCTCGGGCAGAGCTACATCATCGACAGTTTCATGGTCGTGGTGTTCGGCGGTGTCGGCAATCTCTGGGGAACGCTCGTCGGCGCCTTCTCGCTCGGCATTCTCAACAAGTTCCTTGAGCCCTATGCGGGGGCGGTGCTCGGCAAGATCCTCGTCCTCGTCCTCATCATCCTCTTTATTCAGAAACGTCCGCGCGGGCTCTTCGCCCTCAAGGGAAGGGCGGTGGAAGCATGATCACGGCCTTTCTTCTTCGCTCGCTCGACCGCCGTATCAGCATTGCCATCGCGATCCTGCTTGCCGTCGCGGTGCTCGTCCCCCTGTCGAATTTGGCTCTGCCGGAAACGAGCGCATTGCATGTACCCACCTACCTGATGTCGCTGTTCGGCAAGTATCTGACCTATGCGCTGCTCGCCCTGGCGCTCGATCTGGTCTGGGGTTATTGCGGCATTCTCTCGCTCGGCCACGGTGCCTTCTTCGCGCTCGGTGGCTATGCGATGGGCATGTATCTGATGCGGCAGATTGGTTCGCGCGGTACCTATGGCAATCCGATCCTGCCCGATTTCATGGTCTTCCTGAATTGGAAGGAGCTGCCCTGGTTCTGGTACGGCTTCGATCAGTTCTGGTTCGCCATGCTTATCGTGCTCGCGGCACCCGGCCTGCTGGCCTTCGTCTTCGGCTGGTTTGCCTTTCGCTCGCGCGTCAACGGCGTCTATCTGTCGATCATCACGCAAGCCATGACCTATGCGCTGCTGCTTGCCTTCTTCCGCAACGACATGGGTTTCGGCGGCAATAACGGCCTGACCGATTTCAAGGACATTCTCGGCTTCAATATTCAGGCCGATGGGACGCGCGCGGTGCTGTTCGCCATCACGGCCGTGTTCCTGGCGCTGGCATTGATGCTGTCATCGGCTATCGTCCGCTCGAAGTTCGGCAAGGTGCTTGTGGGCGTGCGTGATGCCGAAAGCCGTACGCGTTTCCTCGGCTATCGTGTCGAGCATATGAAGCTCTTCGTCTTCGTCGTATCGGCCATGATGGCGGGCATTGCCGGCGCGCTTTACGTGCCGCAGATCGGCATCATCAATCCCGGCGAGTTCGCCCCCGCGAATTCGATCGAAGTCGTCATCTGGACGGCCGTCGGCGGGAGAGCGACCCTGATCGGGCCTATCATCGGCGCGGTGCTCGTCAACGGCGGCAAGACCATCTTCACCGGCTTGTTTCCCGATTTCTGGCTATTTGCGCTTGGCGGCCTGTTCGTCGCGGTGACGCTGTTCCTGCCGAAGGGCATCGTCGGAACGATAGCGCACCATTTCGGCAAGACGCGCAAGCAGGCAAGCCCGCCGCCCAAGGCTGCGAAGGATGACGCCGACCCATCCGTGCAGGCTGCGGAGTAGGACCATGATCCCTGATATCAAACCCAACAGCATGCTCTATCTCAACAATGTCTCCGTTTCCTTTGACGGCTTCAAGGCTTTGAACTCGCTGTCGATCGTCATCGAGCCGGGCGAGCTTCGCGCCATCATCGGCCCTAACGGCGCCGGTAAGACCACGATGATGGACATCATCACCGGCAAGACGCGGCCCGACGAGGGCGAGGTGTTCTTCAACGGCCAGGTCGACCTGACGAAGAAGGATGAGGCCGATATCGCCCAGCTCGGCATCGGGCGGAAGTTCCAGAAGCCGACCGTTTTCGAAAGCCATACCGTCTGGCACAATCTCGAACTGGCGCTCAACCGCAATCGCGGCGTCTTTGCGACGCTATTCTATAGGCTGACGCCCGCGGATCGCGATCGTATCGAGGAAATCCTGGAGACGGTGCGGCTGTCGCACCGGCGCGACGAGCTGGCGGCCAATCTCTCGCATGGCCAGAAGCAGTGGCTGGAAATCGGCATGTTGCTGGCACAGGAGCCAAAGCTACTCTTGGTCGACGAACCGGTGGCGGGCATGACGGATGCCGAGACGGCGGAAACCGCCGTGCTCTTGAAGGAGATCGCCAAGACGCGTTCGGTCGTCGTGGTCGAACACGACATGGGCTTTATCCGGGATCTCGGCGTCAAGGTGACATGTCTGGCGGAAGGCTCCGTTCTGGCGGAAGGCTCGATCGATTTCGTCAGCAGCGATCCGAAGGTGATCGAGAATTATCTGGGGCGGTAAGTGGTTTTGGGATGTGGGGCAGCCCCTCATCCGGCCTGTCGGCCACCTTCTCCCCGAGGGGAGAAGGGATAGACGCATCGTCCCGCTCATCCCGCCTAGCCTACAGGCAGGGATACAAAGGTTATCCCCTCTCCCCTCGGGGAGAGGGTTAGGGTGAGGGGGCCGTAAGGGAAAAGGAAGAGAATTGAAATGCTGACAGTCGAGAACGCAAATCTGCATTATGGCGCCGCTCAGGCGCTGCGAGGCATCTCCATCAAGGCGGAGATGGGCAAGATCACCTGCGTCCTCGGGCGCAACGGCGTCGGCAAAAGCTCGCTATTGCGTGCGGTTACCGGACAGCATGCCTTGTCGGCCGGCACGGTTGCCTTCAATGGTGTCACGTTGAACGACATGGCGCCATTCGCGCGCGCCAAGCAAGGCATCGGCTATGTGCCGCAAGGACGCGAGATTTTTCCGCTCTTGACCGTGAAGGAAAATCTCGAGACCGGATACGCGCCGCTTTCCCGCCGCGACCGCAGTATTCCCGATGATATCTACAGCCTGTTCCCGGTGCTGAAGTCCATGCTCTCGCGCCGCGGCGGCGATCTTTCCGGCGGCCAGCAGCAGCAACTGGCGATCGGCCGGGCGATGGTGACGCGGCCGAAGATCCTCGTGCTGGACGAGCCGACCGAGGGCATTCAGCCGTCGATCATCAAGGATATTGGCCGGGCGATCCGCTATCTCAGGGATTCAACCGGCATGGCGATCCTGCTGGTCGAGCAATATCTCGACTTCTGCCGCGAGCTCGCCGACTACGTCTACATCATGGATCGCGGCGAGATCGTGCATGAGGGGCTGGCCGAGACGCTGGATACGCCAGAGGCCCGCCGCCATCTGACTGTCTGAGCAGGAGAGATTGCTCATAGTCAGGGTCCGGATTGCCGCCGCTTTTGCCGGAGCATCAGGCGTGCGAGGGGTTCCCGCCCTTTGGTCTTACAGACCATCTTACTGCGGACAATATGGGCTATTCGTACGATGATATCTGCTCTCGTGGCAGCAGCACTCACGCATTTGTGACAGTTTCCCGAATTCCTGGGATATCTTTGCGACAAATCGCGGCTAAAGTGCTGGCAATTATTCTATCTCTTGAAGGCGCCCCGACTTTTGAAAGAGAATCCCATGCAGCAACGTAAAAGCGTATCGGTCGAAGAGCTCCCGGAAAATACAGCACTTGCGATATATGAGCTGATCGGCGGTACGTTCCGCAACTATTCCGAGATCCTTTACATACGTGTACCGGATGTGACTGATGATGGCAGGTCCATGGGTGGCATCGAAATCACCATTCGCAAGACGGCCTCCGCCGCATCACTGCAATGAGCGCGGCTGAACGCTTGCAACAAGCCTTTCTTCTCAGGTGATATCTAGGCATGTGTCAGCGGCAATCCAGCGGTCATGCACAACAGATCTCCGATCTCATTGCAATATGCTTGATCGTTAAACACCGGTCGTCAACCGGTGATCGTGCATGCAGAAATGCCAATATACACTGTAATAATGCGCATAGACAACATTAAGCAGAGCACCCTATCCAAGCCATATATCGCGACATGATTTGGCCACGTCGACATCAATTGACACACTTTGACCATTTTCCGGCAAAGCTATGTGACAAATCGAGAGTAGTCCTCCTGTAAGAGCATGTTAGATAGGGCTTAATGTGGTGATCATCAGCTTCAAATCACGCAATTGGATGGACAGAATGTCAGGTTCAATTAGAAGGTATGATATCTCCGTGCCAGCGGCTTATCCATCCACTCCATGGAATACCCATACCAGCATGACGGCGGAGATCGTTGATGCCGGCCCTAATATGCTTATCCATCCGTTTGATCCACGTACGGATTCTTGCACAGATCAATCGGATCTTCGTGAGAACATGTTCATTCAGCGAGAGCGGTGAATAACATGAATCACGGTCAATCCTATGCCTGCACCATAATCAACGGATTGAGCGCGTGCGGTGCCATGGCGGTAGTCGCGGATGCAATTCGCAACTCAAGCGGAGCGCGGGCAGGAGGCTACCTGATCGCGCCAGACAAGCTGCCTTACGCCCTCTGCAAGCAGACTTGACGATGATGTCCAGAGGCGACGGGTTGGTTGCGAGTTCGCACGGAGCCGTGCCGCCGGAAACCAGCCTTTCCATTCCCTCCTTCCCTTCAGATTTTGATCCGCACGCAACGAGGAATATATGAAACGACATCTAACGCGGACCGTGGCTTCGGGAATCGTGGTCATATTGTTGGCTGGCTGCAACCAACAGCCGGCGGCACAGAATGGCGGAAGAACGGTGAAATCCGAGGTCAGTGCGATGACATTGCATCCGCAATCGGTCGCGATCACCGCCGATCTACCCGGTCGCATCAGCGCCAATCTCGTCGCCGAGGTTCGGCCGCAAGTCGGCGGCATCATTCGCAGCCGCAATTTCAAGGAAGGAAGCGAGGTCAAGGAAGGCGATGTGCTCTACGAGATCGATCCGTCTTCTTACCAGGCATCCTATGACAGTGCGGTCGCCGCCTTGCAGAAGGCGGAAGGTGCCGTGCCGAATGCCCAGGCCAAATTGGACCGCTACGCGGGCCTGAGTGCGCGGAGCGCCGTCAGCCAGCAGAATTTCGACGATGCGAAGTCAACCCTGGTACAGGCACAGGCCGATGTCGCCTCTGCCAAGGCGGCGCTCGAGACGGCACGGATCAATCTTGATTATACAAAGATCCGTGCGCCGATTTCGGGCCGCGTCGATGCCTCCACGGTGACGGTCGGCGCACTCGTGACTGCCGAACAAACGACCGCGCTGACCACCATCCGCCAGCTCGATCCGATCAATGTTGACGTCACGCAGTCGAGTACGAACCTCCTGCGATTCCGACGTGCCGTGGAGGAGGGGCGCCTGAAGACAAGCGGCGAGAATGTTTCGGTCCGTCTGACCTTGGAGGACGGCACGCAGTATAAGGAAAGCGGCACGCTGGAATTTGCGGAGGCGGCTGTAGCCGAGACTGTCGGAACACTCAATGTCCGCGCCAGCTTCCCCAACCCGGAGCGGGTTCTGCTGCCGGGCATGTATGTGCGCGCCACCATTCAGGAAGGCGTTGCCGAAAACAGCTTCCTCGTGCCGCAGCGTGCCGTGACCCGCAACACGAAGGGCGAACCGATCGCTTTCTTTGTCAGCGCGGACGGCAAAATCCAGCAGCGCGTGCTGACCGTTCAGCGCAGCATCGGCAACAGCTGGCTCGTCGGCAAAGGAGTAGAGGAGGGAGATCGAGTCGTTGTCGAAGGCATACAGCGCGTGCGCGACGGCCAGGAGGTGAACGTCGCGCTGGTGACAGTCGACGATGCCAGCGGAAATCTTGAACAGGCATCGGCGACCGATACAGCCCAACCCGGTCAGCAGGCCAAGGCCGACGGCGCGGACAAGAGCACCGTCACCGGTTCGACGAATTGAGGTAAAACATGTCTGGCTTCTTCATTGACCGTCCCGTCTTTGCCTGGGTGATCGCCATCGTCATCATGCTGGCGGGCGCACTTTCGATCCTCACGCTGTCGGTCGCGCAATATCCGCAGATCGCACCGACGACGGTGCGCATCACCGCCACCTATTCAGGGGCTGACGCCGCAACCGTCGAAAACTCGGTGACCAAGGTCATCGAGCAGGGCATGACCGGTATCGACAATCTCGACTATATGGCGTCGACCTCGACGGCGACGGGCCAAGCCTCGATCTCATTGACTTTCACCAACAAGGCCAATCCCGACGTCGCGCAGATGCAGGTGCAGAACAAGCTGCAGCTCGTCACCGCCCAGCTGCCGCAAGTCGTTCAAAATACCGGCATCACCGTTTCGAAATCGACCAGCAGCTTCTTCCTCGTTGCGGCGTTTGTGTCGACGGATCGCAAGCTTATGCCGACCGACCTAGCCGACTATGTCGACAGTACCCTGAACGATACTTTGAAGCGCGTTCCAGGCGTTGGCGACACCACGCTCTTCGGTGCGCGCTATGCCATGCGCATCTGGGTCGATCCGGACAAGCTCGTCAAATACCAGCTGATGACATCGGACGTCGTCTCCGCCATCCAAGCGCAAAACGTACAGGTCTCGTCCGGTCAATTGGGTGGTCTGCCGCAGCTTGGCGGCCAGCAGCTCAATGCGACGGTCACGGCTGGCAGCCGTTTCCAGACGCCCGAGGAATTCGAGAACATCATCCTCAAGAGCCTGCCTGACGGTTCCATGGTTCGCGTCAACGATGTCGCTACAGTGCAGCTGGGCGCCGATAGCTACGTCACGTCGGGTGTCTATAACGGCATGCCTGCCGCGGGCCTTGGCATCAGCCTGGCGACGGATGCAAATGCCATCGATACGGCGGCGAGGGTCCAGTCGACGATCGATAGCTTGCGCAGCACGTTGCCGCCGAACGTGGAGATCGTCTATCCCTACGATACGACGCCCTTCGTGAAGCTGTCGATCGAGGACGTGGTCAAGACGCTGTTCGAAGCCATCGTGCTCGTCTTCATCGTCATGTTCGTCTTCCTGCAGAACCTGCGCGCCACGCTGATCCCGACGCTCGCCGTCCCGGTCGTCCTGCTCGGCACCTTCGGCGTGCTGGCAATGTTCGGCTATTCCATCAACACATTGACCATGTTCGGCATGGTGCTGGCGATCGGCCTTCTGGTCGACGACGCCATCGTCGTCGTCGAAAATGTCGAGCGCGTGATGGAGGAAGAGGGATTGTCGCCACGCGAGGCGACGATCAAGTCGATGCAGGAAATCACCGGCGCGCTGATCGGCATCGCCACGGTCCTGTCGGCCGTGTTCGTCCCGATGGCCTTCTTCTCCGGTTCGGTCGGCGTCATCTACCGGCAGTTTTCCGTGACGATCGTCTCGGCGATGGTACTGTCCGTCATCGTCGCTCTTATCCTCACGCCAGCTCTTTGCGCCACCATTCTCAAGAAGCCGGCGCATGGGACGCGTGAGCGCGGCCTGTTCGGCTGGTTCAACCGCAATTTCGAGCGGGGAACGAGAGGTTATCAGCGCACCATTCATGGCATGATCCGCCGCGGTGCCGTGTTCCTCGTCATCTTCGTGCTGATCGGCGTCGGTGTCGGTTATCTGTTCAATCGTCTCCCTAGCTCCTTCCTTCCGGAAGAGGATCAGGGACGTCTTCTGACCAGCATTCAGCTGCCCCCCGGCGCGACCGCTGAACGCACCCGTAAAGTGCTCGATCAGGTCATGAATTATTATCTCAACAATGAGAAGGACTATGTCGACGGTGTCTTTGGCAGCGTCGGCTTCAATTTCAGCGGCCAGGGCCAGAACGTTGCCGTCGCCTTCGTGGATCTGAAGGACTTCGATCAGCGCAGGACGCCGCAAGCCTCCGCCCAGGCGATCGCCGGACGCGCGATGGCCGCCTTTGCCAAGATCAAGGACGGCAATGTCTTCGCGCTGGCACCGCCGGCAATCCCCGGTTTCGGCAATAACAGCGGCTTCGATTTCTACATCAAGGATATCAACGGCGCGGGTCACACCGCATTGATCGCCGCCCGCAACCAGTTCTTGGGTGCGGCGTCGGGGAGTGCGAAGCTGAGCGGCACGCGCCCGAACGGACTGGACGATACGCCGCAATATTCGATCCATATCGATCAGGAAAAGGCTCGCGCCTTGAATGTCGATCTGGCGGATATCAACGCGACATTGTCGACGGCCTGGGGCGGCACCTATGTCAACGACTTCATCGACCGCGGCCGCGTCAAGAGGGTCTATGTGCAGGCCGACAGCAAGTTCCGCATGCAGCCGGAGGATTTCGATCGCTGGTATGTGCGCAATTCCAGTGGCGACATGGTGCCGTTCTCGGCCTTCGCCTCAGGTATCTGGACCTATGGTTCGCCACGCCTGGAGCGCTATAATGGTGCTTCTGCCGTCGAAATCCAGGGTGCCGCGGCGCCCGGCGTCTCCTCGGGCGACGCCATGAACGAGATCGACAAGATCATGGCGAGCCTGCCGCCGGGGTTCAGCCACGATTGGACCAGCCTGTCCGCTCAGGAAAAGCTTTCGGGCAACCAGGCAAGCCAGCTCTACGCGATTTCGATCCTGGTCGTTTTCCTGGCGCTCGCCGCCCTTTATGAGAGCTGGTCGATACCGTTCGCCGTCATGCTGTCGGTTCCGATCGGCATCTTCGGCGCGCTGCTGGCCGCAACCATCTTCGGTCAGTCGAATGACGTCTACTTCAAGGTGGGCCTGCTGACAACAATCGGTCTGGCGGCAAAGAACGCCATCCTGATCGTCGAATTCGCCATCGAGCAGCAGAACCAGGGCAAGAACCTGATCGATGCGACGCTCGAGGCGGCGAGGCAACGCCTGCGACCGATCCTGATGACCTCATTCGCCTTCATCCTCGGCGTGCTGCCGTTGGCGATCGCCAACGGGGCCGGTTCCGGTAGCCAGAACTCGATCGGCATCGGCGTCATGGGCGGCATGATCTCGGCAACCGTCCTCGGCATCTTCTTCATCCCGCTGCTCTTCGTCTCCGTCCGCCGCGTCTTCAAGGGCAAGAGATCGACCGATGCGGAGGGGCAAGAGCCGAACGTTGCCACGGCGACGCCGGATACACCATAGTCAGCATGCATACAGGCCCAGCGTCAAAGCTGGGCCTGCCGCAGCACAGGGAGTGCCTCAGGAACGAGCTTACGTCGGGAGTAGCGCAGGTCGCCATTGCCTTCAGCTCACTCGGTTTTGACGGCTATTTTGTTTCGAGAGTGCAAAGCACTCCACACTCATTTTCGAAGGCCGATTTGAACGCGAGCGCTTTCTCGTGTTCAGCGCCGGCTAAAGCCGGCAGGATTGCCTCTGTTTGAGCGACCAGTGCCGCCCTGTCGGCGCGAGGGGTTGAGGCAGCCATGACTGCGGCATTGTCTGCGAGAGCACCCAGCAGGATGTCCCTGTTGGCGGGGTTCAGACCCGGCGAGCGTACCATCAAGATCACGCTCGTGATCATTTCATTTATACCGAGGCGTACTTGCTGCAATCCTGTCCGGCGTGGCGCGGTCATTTCGCTGGCGGGAAGCGTGCTGACAAAGTCGGCCATCGCCTCGAGCTCGGCTGCTTGAACCTTTAACAAATAAGCGGCGGCCCGAGAGACCTCGTCCTGATACTTGGCCGTATTGGCGGCCGTATCGGGCAAAGTTCCACGCTGAGATGTAAACAGCAAGTAGGTCTTGTAGAGCGCGCCTGCGCGATCAGCAATCGGCAAAAGTGCCGGAACATCAGACGATCTGTAAGGCGGGGCACCCAGCGTGGCCTTCACGTTCCAAAAGCGTTCGAGGACCCTGGCGTGATCCGGTATTGACCATCGTGGCAAATCACCTTGCGCACGGGTCTGGCGGGCCAGCGCATCAAGCGCTTGATACGAAGCCGCCGCCTCACTTTGGTTTGACGGCGACATGCTTGCAGAAGCGGTTGATGACAAAAGGCCGAACTAGATGGTGGCGAGAAGTGTTGGGAACGCGTATTTCAAGAAATCACCCGGGCCGTTTCAGTGACGTTGGTCGTCTTGACACATGTTCGTGTAAGTAGCGCGACCGTAATCAGTGACAACCAGACGCCGATCACGCTTTCTGTGCTTTTCTAGCCGTCGTAAAGCTGTCTTCCTATTCGGCTACGAGTTCCCTTCATCAGCGATACGCTGCCCATTTTCGTCGAAGAGATGGACGGCGTTATGAGCCGGAGCGATGCGCAAGGTATCGCCTGGCGCGGCCCTGATCCGCTCACGGAAGACGCAGGTGACCGTCTGCGTGCCGAGGCGGACAATCACCATCGTTTCGGATCCCGTCGGTTCGACGACGATTGTCTCCACCTCGATACCGTCGGCCACCAGCTTGATATCCTCGGGACGAATGCCATAGGTTACGGCAGTCGGCGGATATTGTTCGCTCGGCAGGATAAGCCCGTCGGTGGTGCGGAAACCGGTTTTCGTCATGCTGCCCTTGATGAAATTCATCGCGGGAGAGCCGATGAAGCCCGCGACGAAGAGATTGGCCGGTCGGTCATAGAGCTCGAGCGGCGATCCGGATTGCTCGATCAGGCCGTCCTTCATGACGACGATCTTGTCGGCCATGGTCATCGCTTCGATCTGGTCATGGGTGACATAGACAGTGGTGGTTTGCAGTCGCTGGTGCATTTCCTTGATTTCGGATCGCATCTGAACGCGAAGCTTCGCATCGAGATTCGATAGAGGCTCGTCGAAGAGGAAGACGGCGGGGTCGCGCACGATCGCGCGGCCCATGGCAACGCGTTGCCTCTGCCCGCCTGAAAGTTGCTTCGGATAGCGCTCGAGAAGATTTTCAAGCCCGAGGATTTTCGCGGCATTGCCGACGCGCTGATCGATTTCCGCCTTCGGCATTCGCTTCAGCCGCAGGGAGAAACCCATGTTCTTCGCGACCGTCATATGCGGATAAAGCGCGTAGTTCTGGAAGACCATGGCGATATCGCGATCCTTCGGCGCGAGGTCGTTGACGATATGCTTGCCGATCTGGATATCGCCCGAGGTGATGCCCTCCAGGCCGGCGATCATTCTGAGCAGCGTGGATTTTCCGCAGCCCGAGGGGCCGACGAGCACGACGAACTCGCCGTCGCGGATATCGACCGATACGCCCTTGATCGCTTTGAACGCGCCATAATCCTTGCGCGCGTTGTTCACTCTGACATGTGCCATTTCCATCCTCCCGGATAGCTTCAAAGCCCGTTTAAGACCTTTCGGAGATAGGCAAGGCCGAGGCGCTCGCCTTCCTTGCGTTGAGCAAGATCCTTGCCCGGCCACCCGAAAGCCGCATCCTCGTGCTCGATCGAGAGCGTGCCGTCAAAGCCGTTGGCGCGCGCCTGACGCAGGAAGCGCGGCCAGTCGAGAAGTCCATGGCCCGGCAACTTGTATTGCCACCACCCCTTGCCATGATAGCCGACCGCCTGCTGAACGGCCGCATCGATCGCGGTATCCTTGGCATGAAGGATGGCGATGCGATCCTTGACCGCATCCATGGCGGTATAGGGATCG